>JAVXRI010000028.1:0-57719 GCA_036643775.1 Pseudomonas sp.
ATGTCTTGCCCGTCGATGCGAATCTGCCCGCTGTCGACGTCATAGAAGCGCAGCAGCAAGTTGATGAGCGTGGATTTGCCCGCGCCGGAGCGGCCTACCAGGCCGATCTTTTCACCCGGGCGAATGTTCAGGTTCAGGCCATCGAGCACCTGGCGCTCGCCACTGTAGTTGAAGCTGACATTGTCGAAGGTTACTGCCCCGCCGGTGGTCACCAGCACACCGGCATCCGGCGCATCCTTGACCTTGGGGCCGCGGGTGAGGGTGGCCATGCCATCCTGCACGGTGCCGATGCTCTCGAACAGCGAGGTCATCTGCCACATGATCCAGTGCGACATGCCATTGATACGCAGCGCCATCGCGGTGATTGCCGCCACGGCGCCGGCGCCGACCTCACCCTGGTGCCATAGCCACAGGGCATAACCACCGGCGGCCATGATCAACGCCACCACCAATGCCTGGTTGACGATCTCGAACTGGCTGACCAGGCGCATCTGGCGAAAGCCGGTTTGCTTGAAGTCTTCCATCGCGGCACGTGCGAAGTGCGCTTCGCGATTGGAGTGGGAGAACAGCTTCACCGTGGTGATGTTGGTGTAGGCGTCGGAGATACGCCCGGTCATCATCGACCGCGCATTGGCCTGTTCCTGCCCGACCTTGCCCAGACGCGGCACGAAGTACAGCATGGCCAGGCCGAACAACAGCACCCAGGCAACGAAAGGCAGCATCAGTTTCAGTGCGAAACCGCCGGCCAGGGCGATGATCGCAATGAAATACACGCCTATCCCCGGGGCGATCTCGATCAGGGTGAACAGCAGGTCGCGCACGGCCAGTGCCGTCTGCATCACCTTGGTGGTGACCCGCCCGGAAAACTCATCGGAAAAGAACGACAGGCTTTGCCGCAGCATCAAGCGGTGAAAGTCCCAACGCAGCCGCAATGGCAGGTTAATCGCCAATATCTGGTGCTGCACCATGGTCCGCAAGGCTACCAGCCCGACGCTGCACACCATGACGATGCCCATGCCCCACAACACGCGAGTTTCCTGGGCCGCCGCTTCGCCTCCGGCCTGCCAGGTGGCGAGCAGATCCACGACCTGGCCGAGGAAAGAAAACAGCCAGGCTTCATAGATCGACACACTGGCACTGAGCAGCGCAAACGCCAGAATGTAGCCGCGGGCGCCGCGTGTGCAGGCCCACAGGAACCGAGCCAGGCCCACGGGCGGCGGCGGGACCTCGTCAGGAGGAAAGGGGTCGAGCCTGCGCTCGAATGCTCCAAGCATGGTGGTCTCCAAAACCGTCAAATTGTGGAGATTCTGCCACTGAACGGCTGCTTTGAGGGATTTGCCCTGTGGTCAGGCATTGGCAGCCCGTACGTCAACGCACGTTCCTGGGCCGGTTACACGGGGTATTACAAGGGGTATAACTACCAGAACAGGCGCCCAGGCCTGATCGGCGCTTGCGGCGTGGAGCGATGTGATGAGTTGCAGAGCATGGCGATGGGCTCGCAAGAGTCTTCTTGGCTGCATCCAGCTGGCCTTGCTGGCCACTCCACTGTGCGCCAGCGCCATGTCCACGTGCCAAGCCAGGGACGGCGCCAAGGCGATGGTCCAGCCACGGATTGTGCGGGGCGACGACCCTGGCGCGGTGCGGGTTCGGGTGTTCACCTTCGTCCATCGGGGTGTTCGTCAATATGTCAGCCGACGCCCCGTCGGGATCTCCGCCCGGGTCGATGTCCTTGAACTCTATTACATCAAGGGCTGCTACCTGTGCATGGCGCCGAAGGATTTCAAAGTCGCCTCACTGCGCCTGGATACCCAATCCTACCGGCGCGAGATCGAAGCCGCTGCGGGTAAGTATGGTGTCGACAGGGCGCTGGTCCGCGCGGTGATACATGCCGAGTCGGCGTTTCGCCCCAACGTTATTTCCGTAGCCGGCGCCCAGGGGCTGATGCAGTTGATGCCCGCCACCGCCGCGCGCTTCGCCGTGAGCGATCCGTTCGACGCCCGGCAGAACATTCATGGCGGCGTGCGCTACCTGGCCTGGCTGCTCAAGCGCTTCAATGGCAACCAGAGGCTGGCGTTGGCGGGTTACAACGCCGGTGAAGCGTCGGTGGTCGAGTACAACGGTGTGCCTCCCTACGCCGAGACGCAAACCTACGTCACCCGCGTGCAGTCTTTGACCGAACGCTATCGTAACCATCGTTAGTAATGTAGGGCGCATAACCCGGAATAATGGGGTATCTTCCCGCCCCCGAAATCGACTGGCATTCAAGGAGGAAGAAGTGCGGATCTACATTACAGGCGCGTCGTGTGCAGGTGTGACCACGTTGGGCCAGAACCTTGCCACCCAGCTCGGTGTGCGGCATGCCGACGTTGATGACTATTTCTGGATGCCTACCAACCCTCCCTTTACCACCAAGCGGCCAGTCAGTGAGCGCGTGCCATTGATCCAGCAAGCCCTCGGTGACGATGATTGGGTGTTGACCGGTTCTTGTATGGTCTGGGGAGAGGCGCTACTGGCTCAGGTCGATCTGATCGTGTTCGTGGTGACGCCGACAGCCGTTCGCCTCGAACGGCTTGCCGCGCGTGAAAAAGCGCGCTTTGGTGATCGTATCGCCCCAGGGGGTGACATGCATGCCATTCACCTGGCCTTCAGGGAATGGGCTTCGGAGTATGACAATCCGGACTTTTCCGGACGCAATCGGGCGTGGCACGAGCGCTGGCTATCAGGGCAAACGTCTCCGGTCTTGCAAATTGACGGGGCAAACAGTGCTGAAAAGATGGCTGAGCAAGTCATCCAGGCGTTGTCGCAAGCCATGGCGAAAAGCAGGTAAAACAACGACAGGCCACCTTCGGGTGGTCTTTTAGCATTTGCGGGTAATACTTCTCTAGTACAGGCGGGCGTGTTGCTGGTTGCGCGGGCCGCAGGGAGGTGTGAGGTGAACAAGCTATCAATTGTAGGTGCCGGAATAGTGGGTGAGGCGGCGGCGCAGATCATCGCCCGGGAAGAGTTCTGTCGTGAGTTGATGTTGATTGATGTGCAGGGTGAGTTGGCACAGGGCAAGGCGCTGGACATCTGGCAGGCGGCCGTTGAGTCGGGTTCTGATACCAGGGTTTACGGCGGCGCCAATGCCGAATTGCTGCAGGATTCTGACCTGGTGGTGATTACCGCGGGGGTGCCGCGCAAGCCCGGTCAGTCGCGTCAGGATGTATTGAGTATCAATCTGCCAATTCTCGACGGCATCATGCGCGATATTAATCGTCATGCCCCGGCGGCAACGGTGTTGGTGGTGTCGAACCCGGTCGACGTGCTCACCTACCGGGCTTGCAGCCTCAGTGGGCTGGGACGCAACAGGGTGTTCGGCCAGGCGGGGGTGCTGGATACCGCGCGCATGAAGTGTTTCATTGCCGAGGAGACAGGATTTTCTGCCCGGGATATCACCGCGCTGGTGCTGGGCGGGCATGGCGACAGCATGGTGCCGCTGATGCGCTACAGTGCGGTCGGTTCGGTGCCGCTGTCGCACTTCCTGTCCGATCAGCAGATAGAGCGGATTGTGCAGCGCACACGTCAGGGTGGCGGCGAGATTCTGGGGTTGAAGAAGGTGGGCAGCGCCTGCGATGCGCCGGGCGTGGCCATTGCAGAGATGGTCGATGCTATCGCCAATGGGCGAAACCGCATTCTGCCGACGGTGGCGATTCTCGAGGGCGAGTACGGGCGAACAGGTATCGCCATGGGCGTCCCTTGTGTGCTGGGAGAGCTGGGGGTTGCGCGGGTGATCGAGTTGCCGCTGGATGCGCAGGAGCAGGCGATGTTCGACCACTCTGCAGATCAGGTGGTACGTGATATTGCTGAAATGAATGCGTTGTGAGCGGGACTGTATGTGGGAGCCGGCCTTGCCGGCGATGGAATCGCTGCGGTGCCAGGTAGTGCGCGGTGACTGTATCGCTGGCAAGGCCAGCTCCCACAGGCGTTGAGCCTCGCTTCAAATGTTCAGTTGCGGTCAACATTGCCTCTGTTACGTGTGTTCAACAGGCCGGCTTCAGCATATAGCGCCCGGTCTTGCGTGTGCTCCAGCCACGCCTGGTAAGTGATGCAGCTGATGTGTTCTGTCCGATAGTCCTGGAGGAACGGGTTGTATTTGTTCTCTTCAGTGTGGTGATGGCGAAAGCCACACTTGGATTGGGCTGCATAGGACTGGGTGTTGTCAGCGAAGTAGCCACACCATAGCGTCTTGAGCTTCAGCGTTTCAAAGGCGTGCCGCATCACTTCTCGTACGGCTTCCGGAATCAGGCCTTTGCCCCAGTACGGTACACCTATCCAATAGGCGATTTCTCCTTCCTGCTCACTGATGTCGAAGTTGCTGTTGCCACCGATGAGAATGCCGACACAACCCACCGCACGGCAATTCTCCTTTAACTCGACCGCATAGACCTCGGGGTGATTGAAGACGGTGCGAATGATCTCAGCACTGTTCTCTACACTGGTGTGCGCAGGCCAACCCGCGATGGGGCCGACTCGCTCGTCCTTGGCATATTCGTAGATATCTTCGGCGTCTGTGTCATGCCAGGGGCGAAGCCGTAGCCGTTTTGTTTCCAGTCTCATGTCCAGTTTCCGTTCTTGGTTATTTCGACCAGGACAGCGTAGTGGCAGATGCATCCTCGGTACACGCCAGTAACTCGGCATTTTCGGTACTTTTCGAAACTATCGGGTCGGGCGGTGGTAGGCTTGCCGCACTTGTAGCTCGAAGCCTTGAGACGCGATGCAGCACATTCCGAAACTTTATGCACCTGACGATTCGATACGGATGGGGGACTCCTCGCTGACCGAAGGGCTGGGGGTGCCGCTCTCGTTCGGCCATGCCTACTTGACGCTGCTGGTCTGTGTATCCGGGAGCGCCCGTTTCACGCTTAACTTCAAAGAGCATGCCGTCAGGCGCGGGGATGTAATGGTGGTGGCTGAGGACACCATTGCCTTGCTCAAACGTCGCTCACGCCGCTTCAGGGTGTTTTTTTGCCTGATGCCCAAAGGCTTTGCTGCGGAGGTTGCCTACCCACTCCCCAACCCTTTGTTCGTCTTTCTGCACGACCATCCTCATTGTGTTCCAGCCAAGGACGACAGGCCGCTGATAGAGGGGTGGCTGATGCAGATGCGGGATATTGCCCGGAGCTGTCCAAGCTATCAGCACATCATGCTCCGTAACCAGCTGCAGAACCTCTTTCTAAAGATCGCCGAGCAACTTCCAGCCGAGCAGAAAGGAGGTCGGGAGTTCAGCCGAAAGGAAATGCTCAGTTGGCGTTTCTGGGAGTTGATAGGCAAAAACTGCACCCGGTATCGAGAGGTGAAGTTCTATGCCGATGCGCTCAACATCACACCGTTTTACCTGTCACAGCTAACCAGGGAGTTTTTCAATGAAACCCCCAAAGGCTTGATCGATCGGCAGGTGACCCTGGAGATCAAGGCGCTTCTTTCATACAGCAACCTGGCTATCGGCCAAATAGCGGACGCGCTTCACTTCGCCGATGCCTCCTACCTGTGCCGCTATTTCAAGCGGCAAACGGGGGTTTCCCTTTCCCGCTATCGCAGGCTTGAGCCGTCACCATAAAAAACGCCCTGCAATGGCAGGGCGTCTTTTATAAAGCAGCCTTGAGACTCAGCGAATCCCGGCGTTACGCAACGCCGCCGGCGTAAAGTCCGCAAGCTTGGTCCGGCCCCCATACTGCGGCGCCAGCTTCGACTCGTTGCTCATCGTAGCGACAACGTACCGGCCAGCCAGAATGTCATAGAACCCCTGTGCCGCCGGTGCGTTCAGGCCCTTGTCGTAGTTGTTGTAGGTGTAGTTCTCACCGACACGCCAGAGTTGCCCGCGACCGTCATAGTGATCGACCTCGGTCAGTACCCAGGTGTCCTCATCAAAGTACATGTCGCGCTTGGCATAGATATGCCGCTGCCCGGACTTCAGTGTCGCCTGTACGTGCCACACCCGGTGCAGCTCGTAGCGGGTCAGGTCCTGGTTGATGTGCCCGGGTTTGATGATGTCGGCGTACTTCAGGCTCGGCGACTGCAGCTTGTAGTTGTTGTAAGGGATGTACATCTCCTTCTTGCCCACCAGCTTCCAGTCATAGCGGTCCGGCGAGCCGTTCATCATGTCGGCGTTATCGGAGGTACGCAGGCCGTCCGAGACCAGGCCCGGGGCGTCATAGGCCAGCTGTGGCGCACGGCGAACCCGGCGTTGACCGGCGTTGTAGGTCCAGGCTTTGCGCGGCTCGGTGACCTGGTCGATGGTTTCATGCGCCATCGACACGGTACCGGCCAGGCGCGCCGGGGCGTTTACGGCGAAAATGTAGTAGTAAAGGATGTTCTTCGCTTCGTCCGGATTCACGCCATCCATGTACTGCGGGAAGCTGTTCTGGTCATGGGTTTCAACGATCGAGTAAGCACCATCGACCTGCGGCGAGGCCTGAACCGACCAGCGCTCGACGTTATCGCCACGGTAACGGGTCACATAGTTCCAATACACCTCGACACCGCTCTTGGGGATCGGGAAGGCGTAGTAACGCGAGCCGGCGAAGTTGCTCAGGCCGGTGCCGTCGTTGACCAGCTGCACACTGATGGCACTTTTTTTCGCCGCGTCGTAGATATGCGGGGCAGCCTGGGCGGTGCGGTGGGTCGGGTAGACCGGGATCTTGTAGCTGGCCGGGTAGCGCTTGAACATCGCCAACTGACCAGGGGTGAGTTTGTCTTTGTACTGCTCGGCGTTGGCAGCGGTGATGGTGAACAGCGGCTTCTCACTGGCGAACGGGTCGGTGAGAAAACCTCGGCTGTCCACGGCTGCGGCGCCGGCCTTGAGACCGCCGTTCCAGGCCGGAATGCTGCCGTCGGCGTTGCCTTCCTTTTGCGCGCCGAGCGGGGTCAGGGTGGTGCCCAGCTGCGCCGCTTCCTGTTCGCTGACGGCGGCCATGACATTGCTGGCCAGCAGCGAGAGCGCCAGAGCGCCGAAGGTGTTGATCATGCTTGCTTTCATGGATGTACCCTCTGTCGATTGCGGCTCAGAAGTTGACGCCGAAGCTGAGCGAGACGTAGTCACGGTCAGTGTTGGTGTTGAAGTGGCCGCCAAAGAAGTCCGTGTAACTCAGGCTTGCGGTGTAGTTGTTCATGTAGTCGGCATCCAGGCCGACGCTGATTGCCTTGTTGCCTTCCTCGAAGTTCGGGCCCCAGCCATCCACGTCATGGGACCAGGCAAGGTTCGGCGCCAGGTTGATGCCGGCAATGACGTTGGGGTAGTCGAGCTTGGCGCGCATCCGATAGCCCCACGAGTCGGTGGTGTAGAAGCCGTGGCTGTTGCACTCCTGCTGCGGGTTGGTGGCAGTGGCGCAGACTGACGCATTCTGGCTGCCGGGGAATTCGCCAGGGCCAAACACCGGACTGCGACCGAAACGCACGTCGGTGCCATCGGCGCTGCCCAACCCGTTGATGCGGTTGTAGCCGACCTCACCGATCAGGGTCAGGCGGCTGGCCCCCCAGACCTGGTCGACGAAGTGCGTGGCCGTGACCTGGGCCTGCATCACCGGCATGCGTTTGTAGCCAGGCAGGTCGCCGCCCAGGGCCTGTGCGGTTTCACCGCTGGTGAACACCGGCGAGGTCTGGGTGCTGAAGTCCGAGTCGGTAGACTGCAGAGCTGCCAGGTTGAGGTCGGCGGTGTTGATCTGCAGCGGCATGTTCGGCCGGAAGCTGATTTCACCCCCGACAGAAGTAGCCCCCAAAGTCGTCTGGAAGCTCACCCCGTACAGGCGGATGTCCTCTGGATAGTCGACCAGGTAACGCGCCGAGCGCACCCGGTCGAACTGGTTCTGCACGGCGGCAAGTTGCCGGGCCGCGGCGGGCAGGGCGGCCAGCTGGGCTGCGGTGATCGGCGCGGTGGTGGTCTGTTTGAAGCTCAGGAACGGCGAGCGGCTGTGGTAGTTCATGGCGTAGAAGCCGAACTCGGTGTCATGCAGTTCCGGTACGAACCAGCGCAAGGCCACCCCGAACTGACCGCTATCGCGCGGGTCGTTGTCTTCAAGGCGCGGCATGTAGACGTTGTCTACTACCGTACCGCGCAGGATCTGCGCAGCGGTGGCGGTGTTGTTGGCCACGCCGGGCGCGAGGTCGGGGCCGGCGAACACCAGGCGGTCGTTGCAGCCCTGGGGCAGCGGGTCGGAGCCGAAGAAGGTACCGCAGTTGTCGACGACCGAGTTGTCCCATTCCAGCTGGTAGAAAGCTTCGGCGTTGAGGTTCTCGCTCAGGCCCTGGGAGATGTAGAACATGTTCACCGGCACCAGGCCTTCCTTGACCTCGGCACCCGGACGGCGCAGGGCCGCGACGTCAATCGGGTTGATGCTGTTGATCGAGTTGCCGATGAACGTGCTTTCGCCCCAGCTCACCACCTGTTTGCCAAGGCGCACGTTGCCGGGCAGCTCACCCAGGTTGTAGTTGTGGTAGACGAAGGCGTCGAGGAACTCTGCACCGGAAGCCTTGGCCAGGTCATCGCGACCACGGTCGTCGATGTCGTAGAACGGGCGGTGTTCGTCCTTGAGTTCGAAGTCGTACCAGTATTTGCCACGCACGAAGACACCGCTGTCGCCGTACTTGAGTTCAAGGTCATGCACGCCCTTGAAGATCTTCGAAAAGGTTTCGCCCTTCTTGAAGTTCTGGCGGTTATCGTCCGCGGTACGGGTCGCCGATTCACCGCGCAGGCCCATGGTATTGGCGGCGTTGATGAACTTCGGATCCGGCCCGCGCACAGCCCAGCTGGAACCGATGGACAGTGACGAGTCGAACTGGCCTTCGATTTCGCCGATCTGGAAGTCGATGGCGTTGGCGCTGGCACAGCTGCCAAGACCGACGGCCAGGGCCAGCAGGTGAGGGCGGAATTCGATCTGCAGCGCGGGTGAGTGCGGCAGGCGTTTTGGGCTCATGTGTCTTGCGAAAGTCACGTGTTGGTTACCCCTGGATCTTGTTGTTGTTTGGGTGAACTGCCAGGAAACGCTAACGCCACTGCCAAAACTGCTTCCCCCTCCAGTGGGGGGGGACCCCTCATGTCGCTGCCCCGGGTGCGCTTACCCGGCCGCAGCGCCCCCTCCACCGGGGGGGGCGTGGCGCTGATCGAGTACGTGACCATCGATGAACGGTTTGCTGCGGTTGCCGCCCGAGGGTGGTGAATGCCGTGGGCCTTTTAACTGACCTGGGAGAAAGTGATGTCGCAGAAAGTATTTGTTGCCGGTGTTGGCATGATTCCGTTTGCCAAGCCTGGGCAGAGCGGGACCTACATCGAAATGGGTGCGCAAGCCATTCGTCAGGCGCTGCAGGACGCCGGGCTGGACTACCGCAAGGTGCAGCAGGCTTACGCCGGCTATGTGTACGGCGACTCCACCAGTGGCCAGTCGGCGCTCTATGAAGTGGGCCTTAGCGGTATTCCGGTGATCAACGTCAACAACAACTGCGGCAGCGGCTCTACCGCGCTGTTCCTGGCGCGCCAGGCAGTGGAAAGCGGCGCAGTGGACTGTGCCCTGGCCTTCGGCTTCGAGCAGATGCAGCCCGGCGCGCTGAAATCCCATTGGCTCGATCGCCCGATCACCTACGGCAAGGGCCATGAAGTAGCCGATGCGATTTTCCCTGAAGGCCGCGAGATGCCTGACGCGCTGAAGTTCTTCGGCGGCGCCGGTCGCGAGCACATGGAAAAGTACGGCACCAGGATGGAAACCTTCGCGGCCATCCGGGCCAAGGCCAGCCGCCATGGCGCCAACAACCCGCTGTCGGTGTTCAAGAAGGTGATTACCACCGAAGAAGTGATGGCCGACCAGGTGATTTTCCCGGGTGTGATGACCCGTTTGATGGCCTGCCCGCCAACTTGCGGCGGCGCTGCGGCCATCGTCGTCTCCGAGCGCTTCGCCAAGCAGCATGGCCTGCGTACCGACGTGTGCATCCTGGCCCAGGCGCTGGTGACCGATCAGCCGGAAGCCTTCGAGCCACCGTCGCTGATCAGCATCGTCGGCGTCGGCATGACTCGCCAGGCCGCTGCCGAAGTGTACGAAAAGGCCGGTGTAGGCCCGGACGAAATCCGTGTTTGCGAACTGCACGACTGCTTCGCTCATAACGAACTGCTGACCTACGAAGGCCTGGGTTTCTGCCCGGAAGGTGGCGCCGAGAAATTCGTCATGGACGGTGACAACACCTACGGCGGCAAGGTGGTGATCAACCCGTCGGGTGGTCTGCTTTCCAAAGGCCATCCGCTCGGCGCTACCGGCCTCGCCCAGTGCTACGAGCTGACCCACCAGCTGCGCGGCACCGCCGACAAGCGCCAGGTGGCGGACCTCCAGCACGCCCTGCAGCACAACCTGGGCCTGGGCGGCGCCGGCATCGTGACCCTCTTCGGTCGCGCCTGAAGAGAGTGCGCGCCCATCAGGGCGCGCGTTTGCACTGACTGACAGGATTATCCGACATGGCAGACACGAGTCTGATCGGCCGTTCACTGGGTGTCACCACCTGTGAAGTTGAAAAGGGCCGCCTGCGCTTTTTCGCCAAGGCGATTGGCGAGACCGACCCGGTGTACACCGACGAAACCGCTGCCCGGGCCGCAGGTTACCGGTCGCTGCCGGTACCGCCGAGTTTTCTGATGTGCCTGGAAGCGGAGGGTCGCGACACCGACCATATCGTCGAGGATATTTTCGGTTTCGACCTGGGGCGCATCCTCCACGCCGAGCAGGGTTTCGACTATCACGCCATGGCCTATGCCGGCGACGTGCTGACCTTCGCCACCGAGGTGCTGGATGTTTATCAGAAGAAGGGTGGGGCGCTGACATTCGTGGTGCAGCAGACCCGCGTCAGCAATCAGGACGGCCTGCACATCGCCGACATTCGTTCATCCCTGGTGCAGCGCTAAGGAGCCCGCCATGAACCCTAGCCAATGGCGCGACGTACAGGTCGGCTTCGAACTGCCGCCGCTGACCTTGCCCGCGGTCAACCGCACCACGCTGGCGTTGTACGCCGGTGCTTCGGGCGACCATAACCAGGTGCACATCGACCTGGATTTCGCCCGTAAAGCGCGGCAACCCGACGTGTTCGCCCACGGCATGCTGTCGGTGGCCTACCTCGGCCGTCTGCTCACCGGGTGGGTGGCGCAAGCGCAGATCCGCAGCCTGTCGGTGCGCTTTACCGGCATCACCCAGCTGGGCCACATCCCTACCTGCAGCGCCCGGGTCATCGACAGCTTCGAGGTCGACGGCGAACGCCGGGTACGCCTGGCAATCCGCTGCGCCAATCAATACGGCGACGACAAACTGGTTGGCGAAGCCGTCGTGGCGCTGACCTGAACCCTATAAAAACAAGGAATATTCCCCATGAGTAAACTCACAGGCAAAGTTGCCCTGGTTACCGGTTCCGGCCGTGGCATCGGCCGCAGCGTAGCACTGAAACTCGCCGCCGATGGCGCGCGTGTCGTGGTCAACGATCTGGATGCAGGTCCCGCCGAGGAGGTGGTTGCCGAAATCCGCGCCGCGGGCGGCGACGCCGTTGCTTGCGTCGGCAGCGTCACTGCGGTCGATTTCGCTGACCGCTTCGTCAAGACCGCGGTCGACACCTACGGTGGCATCGACATCATCGTCAACAACGCTGGCTACACCTGGGACAACGTGATCCAGAAGATGAGCGACGAGCAGTGGTACGCCATCCTCGATTGCCACATCACCGCGCCGTTCCGGATCTTGCGCGCGGCGCAGCCGATCATCAGCGCCATGGCCAAGAAAGAGGCCGCAGAGGGGCGGGTGGTCAACCGTAAAGTGGTCAACGTGTCGTCGGTATCCGCCAGCGGCAACCCGGGCCAGGTCAACTATTCGACCGCAAAGGCCGGTGTGCTGGGCATGACCAAATGCCTGGCCAAGGAGTGGGGACGGATGAAGGTCAACGTCAATGCCGTTGCCTTCGGTCATATCGAAACCCGCCAGACCCAACCGGTGGAAGGCGATCCGAACTTCATCAACATCGAAGGCCGCGAGATCAAGGTGGGTATCAGCCCGGCCATTGTCGAGCAGTCCAAGAGCATGATTCCGCTCGGCCGTCCGGGTACTACCGAGGAGGCCGCGGGCGCCGTGTACCTGTTCTGCATCCCTGAGTCGGACTACGTCAGTGGCCAGGTGCTGGTCTGCGGTGGCGGTCTGGGTAACGTCTGAGGACTGCGGCGGAGCGCGTTGGCGCTCCGCCACACTGGAGTGCATAGCGATGACTCAGCCAATTCCCGGCCAGCCCAAACGCCGGTTGCTGCATACCCGCCAGGTGGTCTGCACCGGTTTCGAGCGCGATGACGGTCTGTTCGATATCGAGGGTCGTCTGCTCGATACCAAGGGTGTGGACACCGACTTTCCCTATGGCACCATCCCGGCCAATGGCGTGCTGCATTACATGCGGGTGATCATGACGCTCGACCGCAATCTGGTGATCCAGCAGATCCAGACGGTCTCTGAACACGCGCCGACGCCGGTGTGCGGCCAGATCAATCGAGCCTATGCGGCATTGGTGGGCATCAGCATCGGCCCCGGTTTCAAAAAGCGCGTCGCCGAACGGGTAGGGGGTGTGAAGGGCTGTACGCACCTCACCGAGTTGCTTGGCCCGATGGCCACCACTGCGATCCAGACCATGGCCCCGCTGATGCGCCTGAAGCAGCGTCAGCGTGCCGCGCAAGATCCCGACTATCAATTGCCACAGCATTGGGTGATCGGCACCTGTCATGCCTATCACCCTGATGGCGACGCAGCCCGTCGTGCCAGTGAGTGGCAACCCGTCGAGGATTAACCAGCCTTTTCCAGCACACAGCGGGAGATCTGCGCGTCCTGCACGGCAACGCCGGTCAGGTCGACAAGCGTCACCTGGTCTTCATCGGTACGGCCGGGGATTCGGCCTGCCAACAGGGCGCCGAGCTCACCGAGCTGTTCCCGGTCTATCAAGCCCGCCTTGAGGGCGTGGGAGACCTCACCGTACTGGCTGCATTGGGAGAGAGAGTCGACAATGATCCGCTCTGCCCTGGCCACCAGTGCCGGATCCAGCTCCTGCTTGCCGGGCGTATCCGCACCCACCGCAGTGATATGGGTGCCGGGCTGCAGCCACTCGGCCTTGAGCAGCGGCGCGCGCGAAGGTGTAGCGCAGACGATCAGGTTGGCCTCGCGCGCAACGTCCTTTGCCTGTGTGCAGGTGTGCACTTCGAAGCCCAGCTCACTGGCGAAGCGTTGGTAGGACTGCAGTTCTTCGTCACTGCGCCCCCAAACGATCACTTGGCGACAGTCAGTCACGGGCATCAGTTGCTCCAGCTGCATGCGTGCCTGCACGCCGGTACCGAGGATGCCGATGGCGTTAACCTTGCGCGGGGCCAGCAGGCGCGCGGCGATGCGTCCGGCCAGCGCGGTGCGCATGCAGGTCAGCCAGCCCTGGTCCTGGAGCAGGGCCAAGGGTTGACCGGTGTGCGCCGAGCACACCAGCATCAAGCCGTCGTTGCTGTCCAGGCCCTTGGCCGGATTGTCGTAAAAGCCGGTGGACACCTTGACGGTGAAGGTCTCGCTGCCCTCGACGAAAGCGGTCTTGATGCAGCAGTCGCCGTTCGCTGCGGTAAAGGCCAGGGCTTGCACGGGCGGCACCTGCACCTTGCCGTTGGAGAAGGCGATGAAGCCTTCTTCGATGCGTAGCGTCGCCAGATTCAGGTCGAGCAGAGCGATGATTTGCTGTTTGTCGAAGATCTTCATTGCACCGCTCCAAGAAACTTCTCCAGCACAATGTTGCGACCGCAGAGGACGACGGCTACACGCTTGCCTCGGAAGTCTGCGGCGAGTTTCTGCATGCCCGCCAGGGCAACACCCGCAGCGCCTTCAATGATCCAGCGTTCAGCGCTGGCGGTATCACGCATGGCCTGGCGGATCTCGGCTTCGCTGACCAGTACGGTGCGGTCCAGCAGACGCTGGCACAGTGGAAAGGTGATGCTACCGGGCTCTACGCCGCCAGCGGTGCCGTCAGAGAGCGTGTCCTGCTCTTGCATTTCGATGATCTCGCCCACTTCCAGCGAACGCTGCAGGGTGGGGGCGTTGGCCGGCCAGCAGCCGATGATTTCGATGGATGGCTTGAGGTGGCGCAGCGCGGTGCCGATGCCGGAGATCATGCCACCGCCGCCGACGGCGACGAATACTGCATCGAGGTCGGGGAGCTGTTCAAACAGCTCCATGCCGATCGTGCCTTGGCCTGCGATGATTTCGGTGTCGTTGTACGGTGAGATGAAAGGCAGGTCTTGCAGATGCGCCTGACGTGCAGCTTCCAGTTCTACGCTGAGAGGGTCGGTGTCCAGTGTCACTACCTTGGCACCGAGGGCGCGCATCGCTTCGAGCTTGTACGCGGAAGCGCTGCTCGCGGTATACACCGTAACCGGCACTCCCAGCATGCGGCCGGCGAGGGCAACCCCCTGGCCATGGTTGCCGGAGGATGCGGTAATCACCCCCCGCTCGCGTTGTGCTGCACTCAGCAAGCGCAGCTTGTTACTCGCACCACGGAACTTGAACGAGCCGGTGTGCTGCAGGTGTTCGCATTTGAGGTAGACCTCGCAACCGGACTGAGCCGACAGCGTGACGCTATGGGTCAATGGCGTCACCGCCACCTGCGGGCGCAGGGCTGTATGGGCTTGGCTTATAGCTTGAAACAGCTCGCTGAGATAGTTGTCATCAAGGGTCATGATTGCGCTCTTTGCGTGGAATATAATTACACCGTAGATCTATATTCCACGCATGGCAATCACTTTTTCTCTGCAAACAGCCACAATCTGTTGCTGAGCAAGGCGATACGGCAAGGGGTATCAGGGCGCGCGGCGGGCTCTGCGATTTGATGAAAACACCGGGGGAAATCCCGCTGCATAGCGGGATTAAAGAGGCGGGGAAACTGCAGAAATCCTTATACGTCAGCGGCGTCCCGGGCCAATTTTACGTACTTGTAAACCGTCGCCCGGCCCATGTTCAGCACATTCGCCACATAGTCGTACGCGCTTTTACCAAGGAAGGCGCCTTCGCCGTACAAGGCTTCGACAAGCTGGCGCTTGTGCTCGCGTTCGAGGCTGTTCAGGCTCAGGTTGTGTTCGCGCAGCCAGGCATGCAGGAAGGTATTGATGCGTTCCTGCCAATCGTCACGAAACAGCGCTTCGGGCTGCGGCAGCAAGCGGCTGGCCTGGAAGAACAGGTCGAGGGCTTCTTTGGCCTGTTCCAGAATGGAGAAGTTCAGGTTGATGCAGATCAGCGCCTCGGGCGTACCGCTGTCGTCGAGCATCACGCTGCTGATCGAGCGGATCTTCTGGCCAGTCCAGTTAAGCTTCTCGTAGGGCCCAAGGCTGAGCGAACTGCCGAGGTCCCCGGGCAGATCCTCCAGGGCGGAGTCATCGCCAATCATCCGTTTTGAAATGTTGTTGGCGATGTGAACGACCGTCTGCGAACGCAGGTCATGGACCACCACCTCGGCATGCGGAAACAGCAGGGTCGCCATGCAGTCGGCCATGGTCTTGTAGTTGCTGAACCGAGGGTGATCCGCTTTGGCTCTGGAGGTCATTCGGGTTACCCGTAACGAGAAAACACGGATGCTACGCCACATCAACTGTAGGTAAAACCCTCATTGCGTTCGGTGCCTGCGCACGGGCTGTCTGCAGCGGTTGTAAGAAACGTCTGTAGTCCTTTAGGAAACGTCTGATGGTTCTCCCGTTTTGCCGAACCCTATAGTTCGGCCGCCCTTTAGAGGCGCAAAAAACACATTAATGGAGTTGTCATGAAGAAGTTTCTGAGCGCTGCCGTATTGGTCTCTGCTGCCTCCCTGCTCGGTGGTTGCACCAGCTACAACATCAGCCAGCCTGTCGCTCCGGTAGCCGGCGCGGTAACGACCGACCTTAAGGCTGACGTGGCTGTGGGCGAAAAGATCAGCGGCCAATCTAAAGTCAACATCCTGTTTGGTTTCCTCAAGCTCGGTGGTGACAGCCAGTTCGCAGACGGTGTGGCCTATGGTGGTGAGGGCGGCTCCGGGTTGGGCCTGGCAGCCTTCGACCCGGTTTCCTCGGCCAAGGCTGCCGCAGCGTTCAAAGCCGTGAAGAGCAGCGATGCCGACCTTATCGTCGCGCCGCGCTATGAAGTTTCCGTTCAGGACTACTTCATCTTTAAATCCGTTGATGTAAAAGTGACCGGTAACAAGGGCAGTATCAAAGATATTCGTTGAGTCCTGCCGGGCTGGGTGCAATACCCGGCCCCCTCCATCGCAGGGGGGTAATACCGGGCCGTCAAGCGCATAACTCGAAGACCAACAACAACGACGAGTGTTGCGATGAAGATGAATTTCGCCCGGACCTTTGCCCAACTTGCCGTGCGCTATGGCGACCAGGAGGCATTGGTCAACATCGAGCGCCAGCGTCGCTACAGCTTTGCGGCGCTGCACCGGCTCACCAACCAGATCGTCAACATGATGCGCGGGACGCTGCAACTCGGGCGCGGCGACGCCTACCTGTGCATCCTTGAAAACGACAATCTGTCACTGCTGCACACCTGGACTGCACTCAAGGGCGAGGCTGCTGCGGCCTACGCCAATTTTCGCGACTCGCGGGATGAGCACATTGCCCAAGTGGACCTGTTGCGACCGAAAGTGGTGTTCCTCGAAAACGCGCTGCTTGATCGCTACCTCGACATGCTTTTGGCGCGCGGTGTCATCGTGGTCTGCATGGACCCGCCGACCATCACGCGCGAAGGGCTGCATGGATTTGATCAGCTGCTGGAGGGCGTCGGCGACCACGACCCGGGTGTCGAGAGCGATTCGCGCGCGGACATCCTGATCTATCGCTTCACCGGTGGTACGACTGGCAAGAGCAAGTGTGCGCAATACACCATGGACAACTGGCTGGCCTGTCGCGACGCCTTCTATGCCGAAAGCGAGCAGGCGTTCGATGCGCAAACCCGCCTGCTGCATATGGCACCGATCAGCCATGGCTCGGGGCTGAGTGTGCTGGCCACGCTGTTTCGTGGCGGTTGCACACTCACCCAGAACCTGCCGGACCTCAGCCAATGGTGCCGCAACATTGCCGCCGAACGGGTCACCGTCGGTTCGCTGGTGCCGACACTGCTGTACCGTCTGCTCGACCTCGATGCAGCCAGCGATCACGACCTGTCCAGCCTGCAGACGGTCTACTACGGCGCCGCGCCGATGAGCCCGAGCAAGCTCTGGCAGCTCCAGCGGCGTTTCGGCAACATTTTCCTGCAGATCTACGGTGCCACCGAGTGCCTGCAGGCCGTCGCCACGCTGAGCAAGGCTGATCACCTGCTGGCGGGTGAGGATGGCCGCCTTGCCTCGGCAGGGCGGGTGGCGCCGGGTGTTGAGCTGATGATTGTCGACGCGGCTGGCGAGGAGCTCGCAGCTGGCGCCACGGGCGAGGTGTGGTTGCGCAGCCGGGCGACTATCGGCGGCTACCATGGCGACCCCGAGGCGAGTGCCAGCGAGTTCAGCAACGGCTTCTGGAAATCGGGCGACCTGGGGTATGTCGATGAGCATGGGTACTTGTTCATTGTCGACCGCAAGAAAGACATGATCATCACCGGCGGCTTCAACGTCTATGCGGTCGAGGTGGAGGCCGCGCTCAATGCCCATCCGGATGTCGCGATCTCGGCGGTGGTGGGTGTTCCACATGCGCAATGGGGGGAGGCGGTGCATGCCGAGGTGGTGGCGAAGGAGGGCACGCAGCCGTCTGTGGAAGCCTTGATTGAATACGTCAAAGGGCGCCTGGGGCGCTTCAAGGTGCCCAAAACGCTGCTGTTGGTGAGCGAGCTGCCGGTCAGTCCGGTCGGCAAGGTACTGCGTCGGCAGGTACGTGAAAAATACTGGAAGGACCAGCGGCGGAGCATTTCCTGAGTCCTGATGGGAACAACGGGTTGAATCTACTTTTGTGGGAGCTGGCCTTGCCAGCGATGCGGGCGCCGCGAATGAGCTGACACCGCGCTCATCCCATCGCCGGCAAGGCCGGCTCCTACAATAGTCCTGTGCAAGATCAGACCTTCTACAGCACGGGCTGGTGCATGCAGGCGGCCAGGTCCTCGAGAAAGGCGTGCAGGATCGGGGGTGGCGATACGCCGCGGCGGGTGATGAGGTCGAACGGTGACGTCAGGTCCAGCGCGGTGGCGCCCAAGCGCCGCATGTCGCCGGTCTTTACCCACTGCTCGGCAAAATGCACGGGCAGAAATCCGATGTAGGCTCCGGAAATGATCAGGATCGCCGCCGCCTCGATGTTCTCCACCGTGGCAGCAGCCTTGGTCATGCCCAATTGCTCCAGGTCGTACTCATGCATGTAGCCGCGCACGACGATACGACAGCTGCGCACTTCCTCAAGCAGACGACCATTCGAGGCCTTGCTGGCATACAGCGGATGACGGCGACCGCAATAGAGTCCCAGGGCCTCATTGTAGAGAGGCAGGTAGGACAGCCCCGACACGCGCAGGGGAAAGTGACCGATAGCCAGATGCAGCCGGCCGTCGAGCACACGCTCTTCCAGTTCCGCAGGGGCGCCGATGTAGATGTGCAGATGGGCGTCGTGGCCACGCGAGACAAAGCGCTGGGTGGTGCGCGGCAGCGGCGAATCAGGGTCGGTCAGCGTCGAGTCGATGATACCGAGGTTGAGCTTGCCGCTGATGTGCTGCTTGAGCACATCGGCGTCCATGCAGAAACTTTCCACCGCGCCCAGCAGTCGCAGCGTCGCTTCATGGATGGCCACGCCTTGCTCGGTGAGGCGAAAGCCGCTGCGCCCGCGCTGGCAAAGCTTGACCCCCAGGCGGGTTTCCAGGTGTGTCATCTGCTCGCTGATAGTCGATTGGCCGGCGTTGAGGGCGGCTTGCGCTGCGGAAAAGCCGCCGCACCTGACGATGGTGGTGAACACCCTGAGGAGCTTCAGATCGACATCGTGGAGCTGGATCACCGTCGCCTCCCGTCCGGGCGTCACATCGCGGATGCTGATATGAACGTCCGGGCTATGTTTTTTTTCTTAAGCTAACCCTGCGCGTGTCATGTCCGCAATCCCTGGCGTTGCGAATTACCTTCAGCGGCGCTGGCGGCTTTTCATAGCCAACTGGCTGTGGCGCAGATACTTCGGATCCGGCGATGTATGCATCTGCACTTGCGCATTTTTCCAGCGCTGGCCTGCCTCCATAGTGGCTGCAACGGTGGTCGCGCAGTCGCCCCGTCTCCTGAACATAACAAGAATTGGAGAAACCCGAACATGGCAAAGCATGGTTATGAATCCGGCCGTCTGAACCTGCCCTTCGTGGGGCATTGCACCTTCGCCAAGTCGCCCATCTGCACCGACTGGAATGCCATTGACGCCGATGTCGCGATCCTCGGCGCGCCCAACGACATGGGCACTCAATGGCGCTCAGGCGCGCGTTTCGGACCGCGCGGCATCCGCGAGGCATCGACGCTGTTTTCCTTTGGCCACGCCGGTGCCTACGACTTCGAGGATGACGCCACCTACCTGACCGAAGACCAGGTACGCATGGTCGATGTCGGTGATGCCGACATCGTCCACACCGACATGGCCACCAGCAACGCCAACATCGAGATGGCCGTGCGTCAGATCCTCGCCTCGGGCGCCATGCCGGTGGTACTGGGCGGCGACCATTCGATCCACGCGCCGGTGATCAAGGCGTTCGAAGGTCGCGGGCCGATTCACATCGTGCATTTCGACGCCCACCTGGACTTCGTCGACGAACGCCATGGCGTGCGTTACGGCCATGGCAGCCCCTTGCGTCGTGCTTCGGAGCTGGAGCACATCGTCGGCATGACCCAGATGGGTATCCGCAATGTGTCATCCTCCAATCGCGACGACTACGATGCCGCGCGCGATGCCGGCTCGCAGATCCTTTCCGTACGCGACGTGCGCCGCCTGGGCTGCGAAGGCGTGCTGGCGAAAATTCCCGAGGGCCGCGACTACTACATCACTATCGACATCGACGGCTTTGATCCCTCCATCGCGCCAGGCACCGGCACGCCGAGCCATGGCGGCTTTGTCTACTACGAGGTACTGGAGATCATCCAGGCGCTGGCCAAGCGCAGCCAGGGCCGGATCGTCGGCATGGACCTGGTGGAAGTGGCCCCGGCCTACGACCACGCAGGCGTCACCTCGATCCTTGCCGCGCAACTGCTGATGAACAGCATCGGTTTCATCTTCCATGCACGCGCCCGTGCTCGCTGATCCGGAGAATTGACCGTGGACAACAAGGTAAAAGCCTACCTGCAGGCCTTCGGTGTTTCCGAGGCGACCCAGCGTTTTCTCTCCAAGCCGCAGCGCATGTTTATTGGTGGTGCCTGGCTGCAAGCCAGCGATGGCGCCAGTGCCGAGGTGATCGAGCCGTACACCGAGGGCGTGCTGAGCCGCATTCCGATGGGCACCGCCGCTGATCTGGACCGCGCGGTGCAAGCTGCCCGCGCACAGTTCGACGGTGGCCCCTGGAGCCAGCTCAAACCCCTGGAGCGCGAACGCCTGCTGCATCGTCTGGCGGACCTGATCGAGACCAATGGCGATGAACTGGCGCAGATCGAGTCGATCGACATGGGCAAGTCGGTGGCCCAGGCCCGTGCCGTGGATATCCAGGGCACCGTTGATACCTTGCGCTACTTTGCCGGCTGGGCCAGCAAGATTCACGGGCGTACCGTCGAACCTTCGCTGCCTGGCAACTACCTGGCGTACACCCGCAAGGAGCCGGTAGGTGTGGTGGGGGCCATCGTGCCGTGGAACTTTCCGCTGCAGACCATGGCCTGGAAGCTGGGTGCCGCACTGGCGACCGGCTGCACTGTGGTGGTCAAACCGGCAGAACTGACTTCGCTGTCAGCCCTGCGCTTCGCCGAGCTGGTTCAGGAGGCGGGTGTTCCCGACGGCGTGTTGAACATCGTCACCGGGCGCGGCAGCGTGGTCGGCACGGCGATGTCCAGCCATCCGGGTATCGACAAGCTGAGCTTCACCGGCTCGACGCCGGTGGGCTGTTCGGTGGGCAAGTCGGCGATGGACCAGATGAAGCGCCTGACCCTCGAACTCGGCGGCAAGTCGCCGGTGATGGTGTTCGCCGATGCCGATATCGAGGCTGCGGCCATCGCGGTCGCCAATGGGGTGTTCTTCAACTCGGGGCAGGTGTGCGATGCGGGTACCCGCGCCTACATTGAGCGCAGTATCTATCCCGAATTTCTGCAGGCGTTGGCCAAGTACACCGCAACATTGAAAATCGCCCCGGGACTGGATCCAGACTGCTTCATCAGCCCGATGGTCTCGCGTCAGCAACAGCAACGGGTACTCGACTACATCGCACTCGGCAAAGCCGAAGGGGCGCAGCTGTATTACGGTGGTGAGCCAGTCGAGGGCCCAGGCTTTTTCGTGCAGCCGACGATCTTCGCCGACTGCGATAACAGCATGCGCATCGTCCGCGAGGAGATTTTCGGTCCGGTGCTGGTGACCATGCCTTTTGACACTCAGGAGGAGGTCGTGAGCCTGGCCAACGATTCGGCGTTCGGTCTGGCTGCGGCGATTTACTCCAATGACCTGGGGCGGGTGCATGGCCTGATTCCGCGTCTGCGTGCCGGGACCGTCTACGTCAATGCCCACAGCACGCTGGACCCGTCCATGCCGTTCGGTGGCTACAAGCAATCGGGCTATGGCAAAGACATGGGCGCCGAACAACTGGAGTTCTTGCTGGAAACCAAAGCGGTCTGGATCACCTTGCCCTGAGGTACAGGGCAACCTGCGCCGCTGACGGTTGGCGAGCGGCGCAGGTTTAGCGGATGCATCGAATTTCAATAACAAGAACCTATCGAGGTGATGCCCATGAACAGCCAAGTGGATGAAGCGCGTGCACAGGATCTGGAACGGCGCATACGCGCCTACGAAGAACTCGAGAGGAGGGCGCACTGGCCGGGCGCATTGAGCGCGCGCGATGTCGTTGCGTTATCGCTGCTGACGCTGGTGATGGTCGCCGGTGCTTATTTGCTGGGAGGCCAGCCATGAGCGCGTCCAGAGAAGAGGAGTTTCGCCTGAGCGCGGAACGTGGTGATACCCCCTTGCTGCCCAGCGAGCGGGTCTGGGGCTTCTGGGGCTTTGCCTATGCCAACTCGGCGCTGGCAGTGGCCACCTGGGTGTTTCTGATCGGTGGCGCAACCGCGTTGTTCGTCGGGCCGTTGCAAGGCATCAGCGCGATCATCATCGGCAACATCATCGGCGTGATTCTGGCGGCGTCATCCACGTGCGTGCCGTGCGGCAAGTACGGCGTCGAGCAATTCACGTTTCTGCGCAGCATGTTCGGCATCAATGGCAGCCGCCTGGTCTACATCCTCTCCGTGGTGGTGCTGACCATGGGCTGGCTGGCAGTGCTGGGGCTGATGTGCGGGCGGGCGCTGGACAACCTGGAAACCCTGGTGCAGCAGCAACAGCCTGCAGCCGACGACTGGCTGGTGCCGGCCGGGGGATTGCTGGCCATCGTTCTCGCGGCGCTGGTGGCGATGCGCGGGCCGGACATGATCCGCCGGTTGAGCGCGGTGATCGCACCCAGCCTGATCCTGATCATGCTGGCGCTGATGTACTTCATCGGCCAACGCTTCAGCATGAGCGAGTTGCTGGCCATGCCGGCGCTGCAGCCGCCGTTCGCCGATCAGCGCATCAACTACATGATTGCCGTGGAAATCAACATCGCTGCAGGTTTCTCCTGGTGGCCCTACATCGGCAACCTGTCGCGCTTGTGCAGCAATCAGCGCACGGCGTTCTGGCCCAATCTGGTGGGCGTGTTCGGCGCCGCCTCGCTGGGCGAGATCGTCAGCCTGTTCGCCGCTTCGACCCTGGCCAGCAGTGACCCCACCGCCTGGATGCGCCTGGCCGGTGGCGTGGGATTCGGCGTGGTGGCGTTGAGCTTCCTGGCGCTGGCCAACCTGACCGGGATGGTCAACATCCTCTACACCGCGGTGATCGGCCTGCGGCAGATGGCCGGGGAGCGCTTGCGCAGCGTGCGCTGGGGTGTGCTGATCGGGCTGTTCTGCGTGATTCCGATCGGCATCGTGCTGTGCTTCCCGGGTATCTACGATGGCTTCTTCATCTTCCTGGTGTGGACCTCCGCGCTCAACAGCGCCCTGGCAGGTATCGGCATTGCCGATTACTTCTTCCTGCGCAAGCAGCAGCTGAACCTGCGCCATCTGTATGCCGCGCAAGCCGATTCGCCCTTGCGCTTCTGCAACGGTTTCAACCCCATTGCACTGCTGGCACTGGCGGCGGGATTCGCCATCTACGTGGTGGTGTTCAACCCGCAGACGCTGGCCAATACCACCTTCTTTACCTTCGCCACCGCCTCTCTGCCGTCCTGCCTGCTGGCCGGGCTGGTCCACTACGTGCTGACCCGCTTGCTGGCCACGCGCCTGGGCTGGGGCAGCTACCCAAAGGGCAATGAACGCACCATCGAGGCTGCGGGCCTCGGCGCAAAGGACTAGAACCATGAACAAGCGATACGACTACATCATCATCGGTGCAGGCTCTGCTGGCTGCGTGCTGGCTAACCGCCTGAGTGAAGACGCCGGTACTTCGGTACTGGTCCTGGAGTTTGGCGGCAGTGACCGCAGCGTGTTGATCCAGATGCCCAGCGCGTTCTCCTTGCCGATGAACACCAAGAAGTACAACTGGCGCTACGAAACCGTCGCCGAGCCTCATCTTGACGGCCGGCGCCTGCACTGCCCGCGCGGCAAGGTGCTCGGTGGTTCATCCTCGATCAATGGCCTGGTCTATATCCGTGGCCATGCCTGCGACTTTGACGAATGGCAAAGCCTGGGCGCGAAGAACTGGGACTATCGTCACTGCCTGCCGTACTTCAAACGCGCCGAAACCTTCAAATTCGGCGGTGATGATTACCGTGGCAGCAGCGGACCGCTGGCCACCAACAACGGCAACAACATGCAGAACCCGCTGTACGGCGCCTGGGTGGAAGCGGGTGCCGAGGCCGGCTACATCAAGACCGATGACTGCAATGGCTATATGCAGGAAGGCTTCGGCGCCATGCATATGACGGTGAAGGACGGCGTGCGTTGGTCCACCGCCAATGCCTACCTGCGCCCGGCGATGACCCGGCCGAACCTTACCGTCGTCACCCATGCCATGACCCGCCGTATCTTGCTCGATGGCAAGCGGGCGGTAGGCGTCGAGTACGATCAGGGCGGCAAGACCCACAAGGTCTACTGCAACCGCGAGGTACTGGTGTCCTCCGGCCCGATCGGCTCTCCGCACTTGCTCCAGCGCTCGGGTATCGGTCCCGAGCCGGTGTTGAAAGCGGCCGGCATTGAGGTCCGTCACCACCTGCCGGGGGTTGGTGAAAACCTCCAGGACCATTCGGAAATCTACATCCAGTACGCCTGCAAGGAGCCGGTGACGCTGAACGGCAAGATGAACCTGCTGGGCAAGGCGCTGATTGGTCTGCGCTGGCTGCTGTTCAAGGATGGCCTGGGCGCCAGCAACCATTTCGAGGCCGGCGGCTTCATCCGTTCGGCCAAGGGCCTGCGCTGGCCGGACATCCAGTTTCACTTTTTGCCGGCAGCCATGCGCTACGACGGTGACAAGCCGTTCAAGGGCCATGGCTTCATGGTGCTTACCGGGCCGAACAAGCCCAAGAGCCGTGGCCATGTACGGGCGCTGTCGGCGGATCCCTACCAGCATCCGCAAATCCGCTTCAACTACCTGGAAAGTGAAGAGGATCGCGAGGGCTTCCGGCGCTGTGTACGCCTGACGCGGGAGATCATCGCCCAGCCGGCCATGGACCGTTATCGCGGCGAGGAACTGGCACCAGGGCCGCAGGTGCAGACCGACGAGGAGATCGACGCCTTTGTCCGGGCCAACATGGAAAGCACCATGCACCCCTGTGGTTCCTGCCGCATGGGCGAGGACGACATGGCCGTGGTCGACTCGGCACTGCGCGTGCGTGGCCTGCAGGGGCTGCGGGTGATCGACTCTTCGGTATTCCCCAGCGAGCCCAATGGCAACCTCAACGCGCCGACCATCATGCTCGCCGAACGTGCGGCGGACCTGGTGCGCGGGCGCGAGCCGCTGGCACCGGCGGATGTCCAGGTCGGTCTGGTCGATGGTTGGCAAGAAGCACAGCGCAGCCGCGCACCGCTGCGGGCCTGAGCTGTAGGAGCAACTGTCTGTCACCTGGTTAACTGTAGGAGCGGATTTATCCGCGATGGGGCGCGTAGCGGCCCCAAAATGGGCCTGCTACGCAGGCCATCGCGGCGGTCCGGCGTCCCGGTGAATCCGCTCCTACAGCGGACTGAATGCGTTCCATTGGAGCGAAAACGTTACAGTGGGCGCGAGCGCAGTGTTTACGACGCTTCAGCGCCGATGAGCAGCTTGATTAACAGCTTTTTATGGAGTGACTTCATTACACCCAATAAATACAACCCTGCATAAAACAACGATTTTTCCCTTGGCATAGACCTTGCTCTTTCATTGGAACTCCGCCAGCACTGGCTGAGGCGTTTGAACTTGTGACGTTATAAAAACAATTAAACTAGCAAGGTAAAGCCTAATGAAAAATTCGACGCTGGGTCCGCCTGACAGCGAAGCGCACGAACTGCAACGTAATCTCTCCAACCGCCATATCCAGTTGATTGCCATCGGCGGTGCAATCGGCACCGGCCTGTTCATGGGCTCTGGCAAGACCATCAGCCTCGCCGGACCTTCGATCATATTTGTCTATATGATCATTGGCTTCATGCTGTTCTTTGTCATGCGGGCAATGGGCGAGTTACTCCTGTCCAACCTGAAGTACAAATCCTTCATCGACTTTTCGGCCGACCTGCTCGGACCCTGGGCCGGGTACTTCACCGGCTGGACCTACTGGTTCTGCTGGATTGTCACCGGTATTGCCGATGTTATTGCGATCTCCGCCTATTTACAGTTCTGGTTTCCGGATATACCGCTGTGGTTGCCGGCACTCAGTTGCGTCGGCCTCCTGCTTTCGCTCAATCTGGTGACCGTGAAGATGTTCGGCGAACTGGAATTCTGGTTTGCCATGATCAAGATCGTGGCCATTTGTGCGTTGGTCTGCACCGGGCTGTATATGGTGGTCGCAGCGTATCAGTCGCCGACCGGCAACACCGCGTCGCTGGCTAACCTGTGGAACGATGGCGGGATGTTCCCGCATGGCGCCATGGGCTTCTTTGCGGGCTTCCAGATTGCTGTTTTCGCCTTTGTCGGGATCGAGCTGGTGGGCACCACCGCCGCCGAAACCAAGAACCCGGAACGCAACCTGCCGCGGGCAATCAACTCGATTCCTCTGCGCATTATCATCTTCTACGTGTTCGCGCTGATCGCCATCATGGCGGTGACACCGTGGCGTGAGGTGGTTGCCAACAAGAGTCCGTTTGTCGAGCTTTTCGTCCTGGCCGGCCTGCCGGCAGCGGCAGGGATCATCAACTTCGTGGTCCTCACCTCTGCGGCGTCTTCGGCCAATAGCGGCGTGTTCTCCACCAGCCGCATGCTCTACGGCCTGGCGCTGGATGGCGATGCCCCCGGCAAGTTCGGCGCACTGTCAAAGCGTGCCGTGCCCTCCAACGGCTTGATCTTTTCCTGTATTTGCCTGTTGGCCGGTGCCCTGGTCATCTACCTGGTGCCGAACATGCTCGACGCCTTCACCCTGATCACGACGGTTTCGGCACTCCTGTTCATGTTTGTCTGGTCGATGATCCTGTTGTCGTACCTGGCCTATCGCAAACACCGCGGCAATCTGCATCGCGCCTCGAAATACAAGATGCCAGGCGGCATCACCATGGCCTGGGCCTGCCTGACCTTCTTCGTGTTCATCCTTGCCCTGCTGGCCCTGGAAGAGGACACCCGAAAGGCCCTGTTCCTGGTGCCGGCCTGGTTTGTCGTGCTTGGCCTGTCCTATCGTTCGATTCGCCAGAAGAGGGCGCAGAACGTGCAGTTGCAATACGAAGCGGACTGATCGCCACATTCACGCTTGATTCAGGGGGACAGCACCGGGTGTGCCGTCCCCCTTTGGTGTTTTTGCCAGGGAGGAAACCGCGATGCGAATCCACGTCACCTTTATCGACCGTGTCGGCATCACCCAGGAGATCCTGGCACTGTTGGGCGCGCGCAACCTCAACCTCGACGCGGTGGAAATGATCCCGCCCAACGTCTATATCGATGCGCCGGCGCTGTCACAAGCGGTGCTCGACGAGCTCCACGACGCGCTGTTGCGGGTGATTGGTGTGCAGGCGGTGGAGCTTGTCGACTTCCTGCCCGGCCAGCGCCGGCACCTGCAACTGGAAGCATTGCTGGCGGCAATGAGTGATCCGGTGCTGGCGGTGGACCCCGGCGGTCATGTGCTACTGGCCAACCCCACGCTGGTCAGTCTGGTCGGTCGCGAGCCGGCAGGTGAGCCGTTGTCCAGGCTGTTCGCCGAGCCGGACCTGGCACAGACTCTGATCGACAAAGGCTTTCGCCTGCCCATGTGCGAGGTGAGCTTCCAGGGCCAGGCGCTGTTGCTGGAAGCCACCCCCATCAGCGGCGGGGCCGATGCCCTGGTCGGGGGCTTGCTCACCCTCTATCCGCCGAGCCGTATCGGCGAGCGCCTGGCGTCTCTGTTGCATGACCATGCCGAGGGCCTGCAGACGCTGCTTGGCGAGTCGGCGCCGCTCAAGGACCTCAAGGTGCGCCTGCACAAGGTTGCCAGCCTCGATGCGCCGATTCTGATCCAGGGCGAAACCGGCACCGGCAAAGAGTTGGTGGCCCGTGCCTGCCATGCCCTGAGCGTACGGCGCGATGCGTCTTTTCTGGCGCTGAACTGCGCCGCGCTGCCAGAGAGCCTGGCCGAGAGCGAACTGTTCGGGTACGCCGCCGGTGCCTTCACCGGCGCCCAGCGCGGTGGCAAACCGGGTCTGCTGGAACTGGCTGATGGCGGTACCGTGTTCCTTGACGAAGTGGGCGAGATGTCGCCTTACCTGCAGGCCAAGCTCCTGCGCTTTCTCAGTGATGGCAGTTTTCGCCGTGTCGGCGGTGGCGCCGAGGTGCGGGTGAATGTGCGGGTGGTGTGTGCCACGCATCGCAACCTGGAAAGCATGGTGGTCGAGGGCAGCTTTCGCGAAGACCTCTATTACCGTCTCAACGTGCTCAACCTTGTGGTGCCGCCGCTGCGCGAACGCGGGAAGGACATTCTCCTGCTCGCCGAGCATTTCCTGCGCCAGGCCTGTGCGCAGATACAGCGTTCGCCGTGCCGGCTGGCGCTGGCTACCCAGCCATTGCTGCTGAGCAATCGTTGGGCAGGCAACGTGCGCCAGTTGCAGAACGTGATCTTCCGCGCTGCGGCGATCAGCGAGGGGGAGGTGATCGATTGCGATGACCTGGAGCTGGCCGGCACGGCACTGGGCAGTCAGCAGACCGAGACAGCAGAAGTCATCAGCCTGGAGGCGGCAGTGCAGGGGTTCGAAAAATCCCTGCTGGAGAAATTCTACGCAACCTATCCCTCCACCCGGCAACTGGCGGTGCGCCTGCAAACCTCTCACACCGCCATCGGCCAGCGCCTGCGCAAATACGGCATCGCCAATCGAAGTTCGTAGTCGTCGCGGTTCGATTGCGCTCCACTGGAGCGATTCTGCTCCAGTCGGGCGCAAGGCCAGGTTTCATTGGTCGCCCTCCTGAACGGTTGTTGCCCGGCCCGCAGTGCGGAGCGATTTCGCTCCATTGCAATTTGCTGAAGTACATTCGAAACACAGCATAAGTAAATGAAATATAACGATATTAAATACTTGGCATTGCCCTTGCTCTGGTACTCATCAGTCCTGCACCGGGACCCCCTAATAACAAGAGGAAGATCCATGAGCATTGTGCGTTTTACTCCCGAGCATGAATGGCTGCGTCTGGAAGCAACCGGTGAACTGACCGTCGGCATCACCGACTTTGCCCAGCAAGCCCTGGGTGACGTGGTGTTCGTGCAATTGCCCGAGCTGGGCCATTACGGGGAGGGCAATGAAGTCGCGGTGCTGGAATCGGTGAAGGCCGCCAGCAACATCAGCATGCCGCTGGCTGGTGAGGTGGTGGCGGTCAACCAGGCCCTGGCCGACGACCCTGAGCTGGTCAATGCCTCACCCATGCAGGACGGCTGGTTCTTCCGTATCCAGGTGAGCAACACCGCGGACCTCGACACCCTGATGGACCAGGACGGTTATGACCGTTTCCTGGCCGACAACGCCTGAGCGAAGGTGCCGACATGACCAGAGCACTGATTCCGCTGGGCACCGACAATGAGTTCATCGCCCGCCACATCGGCCCGCGTGCGGACGATGTAGCGCTCATGCTGGCGCTGACCGGCCATGACTCTCTTGACGCCCTGATCGACAGCGTCATCCCTGACACCATCAAGGGCACCAGCGTGCTCGAACTGTCCAGGGGGCAGGGCGAGACCGAAGCCCTGGCCGCGATCAAGGCCATTGCCGCGAAGAACCAGCTGTTTCGCAACCATATCGGCCAAGGCTATTACCCGTGCCACACACCGGCGCCGATTCTGCGCAACTTGCTGGAGAACCCGGCCTGGTACACGGCGTATACGCCGTACCAGCCGGAGATCTCCCAGGGGCGCCTGGAAGCACTGTTGAATTTCCAGACCCTGATCCGCGACCTGACCGGCATGGAGATCGCCAACGCCTCGTTGCTCGATGAAGCCACCGCTGCCGCCGAGGCCATGACTTTCTGCAAGCGCCTGGCGAAGAACAAGGCACCGGCGTTTTTTGTCTCCCGTCATTGTCACCCGCAAACCCTCGATGTCGTGCGTACCCGTGCTGAACCCTTGGGGATCGAGGTGGTCATCGGTGACGAGGCGCAGCTGGCAGAGGAACGCCTCGACGGCTATTTCGGCCTGCTGCTGCAGTACCCGGCGAGCACCGGCGGTATTGCCGATCACCGCTCGCTGGTGCAGCGTGTCCATGCTGCCGGCGGCCTGGTGGCCGTTGCGACCGACCTCCTGGCCTTGACCCTGCTGGTGCCGCCGGGTGAGTTTGGCGCCGATGTGGTGCTGGGGAGCGCCCAGCGCTTTGGCGTGCCACTGGGTTTTGGCGGGCCGCATGCGGCGTTTTTTGCTACCCGCGATGCGTTCAAGCGCGACATGCCCGGCCGCCTGGTCGGGGTGTCCATCGACCGCTTTGGCAAACCGGCACTGCGCCTGGCCATGCAGACCCGCGAGCAACATATCCGGCGTGAAAAGGCCACCAGCAACATCTGCACAGCGCAGGTGTTGCTGGCCAATATCGCCAGCATGTATGCGGTCTATCACGGGCCCCTCGGGCTTGAACAGATCGCCCGTCGCGTGCATCGCCTGAGTGCGATCCTGGTGCAGGGTTTGCAACGGCTTGGGCACCGGATCGAGCAGGCGCATTTTTTCGACACCGTCAGTGTGGTTACTGCACGGCCTGTGGCCGATGTGCTGGCCGTGGCCAACGCGGCAGGCCTCAACCTGCGCCCGATCGACGACGTGCGGGTTGGGGTGTCGCTGGACGAAACCTGTGAACAGGCGAGTGTCGAGGCCCTGTGGCAGGTCTTCGCCGCGCCTGGCCAGGCAATCCCGGACTTCGCTGCTCTGGCCGCCGCCACTGGCGATTGCCTGCCGTCGCCGCTGTTGCGCAGCACAGCGTTCCTGCAGCATGAAGTGTTCAACCACTACCACTGTGAAACCGAGTTGATGCGCTACCTGCGCCGGTTGGCCGACAAGGACCTGGCCCTGGACCGCACCATGATCGCGCTGGGCTCGTGCACCATGAAGCTCAACGCCGCCAGTGAAATGATGCCGATCACCTGGCCTGAATTTGCTGCCTTGCATCCCTTCGCCCCGGCCGAGCAGTCGCTGGGCTATCGCCAGCTGACTGACGAACTGGAAGCCATGCTGTGTGCGGCCACCGGCTACGACGCCATGTCGCTGCAGCCCAATGCCGGCTCCCAGGGAGAGTATGCCGGCCTGCTGGCGATTCGTGCTTACCATGCCAGCCGCGGCGAAGCTGGGCGTGATGTGTGCCTGATTCCGTCGTCGGCCCATGGTACCAATCCGGCCACGGCGCAGATGGCCGGCATGCGTGTGGTGGTGGTCAATTGTGACGAGCGTGGCAACGTCGATGTCGCGGACCTGAACAGCAAGGCCGAGCAACACCGAGACAACCTGGCTGCGCTGATGATCACCTATCCCTCGACCCATGGCGTGTTCGAGGACGGCATTACGCGTATTTGCGACATCATCCATGCCCATGGCGGCCAGGTGTACCTGGACGGCGCCAACATGAATGCCATGGTCGGCCTCTGCGCCCCGGGCAAGTTCGGTGGCGACGTATCACACCTGAACCTGCACAAGACCTTCTGCATCCCTCACGGCGGGGGCGGCCCGGGTGTCGGGCCAATCGGCGTCAAGGCACACCTGGCGCCGTTCCTGCCAGGCCACGGCCACCTGGCGCGCAAGCAAGGCGCGGTCTGCGCTGCGCCTTATGGCAGCGCCAGTATCCTGCCGATCACCTGGATGTACATGCGCATGATGGGTGGCGAAGGGCTCAAGCGAGCATCGCAGCTGGCGATTCTGAGTGCCAACTACGTCGCCCGGCGCCTGGAGGACCATTACCCGGTGCTCTATAGCGGCGAGAACGGCCTGGTCGCCCACGAATGCATTCTCGACCTGCGCCCGCTCAAGGACAGCAGCGGCATCAGCGTCGAAGACGTGGCCAAGCGCCTGATCGACTTCGGCTTCCATGCGCCGACCATGTCCTTCCCGGTGGCCGGCACCTTGATGGTCGAGCCAACCGAGAGCGAGTCGAAGGAGGAGCTGGACCGCTTCTGCGACGCGATGATCTGCATCCGCGAGGAAATCCGGGCGGTGGAGAACGGCAGCCTGGACAAGCTCGACAACCCGCTGAAGAACGCCCCGCATACCGCTCGCGAGCTGGCAGGCGAATGGCCTCATCGCTATACCCGCGAGCTGGCCGTGTACCCGCTGGACGCGTTGCGCGAGAACAAATACTGGCCGCCGGTGGGTCGTGTCGACAACGTCTATGGCGACCGCAACCTGGCCTGTGCCTGCCCACCGCTGTCTAGCTATCAAGACGCCTGATTGCTGTTGAATGCTAACAACAAGGAAAACCACCATGTTCCATAAAAGCCTGACCCTCTCCGATTTCGACCCTGCGCTGTCCGCCGCCATCCGTAACGAGGCGCAACGCCAGGAAGATCATATCGAGCTGATCGCCTCGGAAAACTACACCAGCCCGCAAGTGATGCAGGCCCAGGGCAGCGAACTGACCAACAAGTACGCTGAAGGATACCCAGGCAAGCGCTACTACGGCGGGTGTGAGTACGTGGATGTGGTCGAACAACTGGCCATCGACCGCGCCAAGCAACTGTTTGGCGCAGGTTACGCCAACGTTCAGCCGCATTCTGGCTCCCAGGCCAATGCTGCGGTTTACCTGGCCCTGCTGCAGGCCGGTGACACTATCCTGGGCATGAGCCTGGCCCACGGTGGGCACTTGACCCACGGGGCCAAGGTCAGCTCATCCGGCAAGTTGTACAACGCCGTGCAGTACGGCATCGACGCCAATGGCCTGATCGACTACGACGAAGTCGAACGCCTGGCCGTCGAGCACAAACCGAAAATGATCGTTGCAGGCTTCTCTGCCTACTCGAAAACCCTGGACTTCCCGCGTTTTCGTGCCATTGCCGACAAGGTCGGGGCGTACCTGTTTGTCGACATGGCCCATGTCGCCGGTCTGGTTGCTGCGGGCTTGTATCCCGATCCGCTGCCGTACGCTGATGTGGTCACCACCACCACCCACAAGACCCTGCGCGGCCCACGCGGTGGTCTGATTCTGGCCAAGGCCGATCCGGAACTGGAGAAAAAACTCAATTCGGCGGTGTTTCCGGGCGGGCAGGGCGGCCCGTTGATGCACGTGATTGCGGCCAAGGCGGTGTGCTTCAAGGAAGCCCTGGCGCCTGGTTTCAAGGAGTACCAGTTCCAGGTCATCAAGAACGCCCAGGCGATGGCGGAGATTTTCAAACAGCGCGGTTACGACGTGGTCTCCGGTGGCACCGACAACCACCTGTTCCTGGTCAGCCTGATTCGCCAGGGCATTACCGGCAAGGATGCCGACGCGGCGTTGGGGCGCGCACATATCACGGTGAACAAGAACGCCGTGCCCAACGATCCGCAATCGCCATTCGTGACCTCCGGTTTGCGCATCGGTACGCCTGCGGTCACCACCCGTGGTTTCCAGGTGCCGGAGTGCCGTGCGCTGGCAACCTGGATCTGCGACATCCTCGACCACCTCGGGGATGCCGATGTCGAGGCCCAGGTGGCCAGACAGGTAGCGGAGCTGTGTGCGCTGTTCCCGGTGTATCCGGCCTGATCCCTGGATTCGCTTAGACCCTGGCGCTGAACCCGTTCAACGCCAGCGGCGGGCTGAGCGCCAGCATCATCGAATCTCAGGAGTCATCCATGCTCACCGAACAACTGCAGAAAACGCCCCTGCACGCACCGTTGCAAACCGGAGTAAAGCTGCGCGGCGCCGAGAAGGTGGCGCGTATCCCGGTGAAGATCCTGCCCACCGAAGACGTGCCACGCAAGCCGGACTGGATCCGCGTGGAGATCCCGACATCGCCCGAGGTGGCGCGGGTCAAGGCACTGCTGCGCAAGCACAAGCTGCACAGCGTCTGTGAGGAAGCGTCCTGTCCGAACCTGGGCGAGTGCTTCTCCGGTGGTACGGCGACCTTCATGATCATGGGCGACATCTGCACCCGGCGCTGCCCGTTCTGCGATGTCGGTCACGGCCGCCCCAGACCGCTGGATGTCGATGAGCCGAAGAACCTGGCCATTGCGATTGCCGACCTGCGGTTGAAGTACGTGGTCATCACCTCGGTCGATCGCGACGACCTGCGCGATGGCGGTGCCCAGCATTTTGTCGATTGCCTGCGCGAGATCCGCAAGCTGTCGCCGGGTGTTCAACTCGAGACCCTGGTGCCGGACTACCGGGGGCGCATGGATGTCGCCCTGGCCATCACCGCACAGGAGCCGCCGGATGTGTTCAATCACAACCTGGAAACCGTGCCGCGCTTGTACAAGGCCGCGCGTCCGGGATCGGATTTCGAGTGGTCGCTGGACCTGTTGGAAAACTTCAAAAAGCGCGTGCCGGGAGTACCGACCAAGTCCGGGTTGATGCTCGGACTGGGCGAGACCGATGCGGAAGTGATCGAGGTGATGCAGCAATTGCGCGCGCACCATGTCGACATGTTGACCCTGGGGCAGTACCTGCAACCTTCGCGTAGCCATCTGCCGGTGCAGCGCTTCGTGCACCCGGACAGTTTTGCCTGGCTTGCCGAGCAAGCGTTGCAGATGGGCTTCAAGAATGTCGCTGCCGGGCCGCTGGTGCGTTCGTCTTACCATGCCGACAAACAGGTGAGTGCAGTGCGCGTGGGTGGTACTGAAGCGCGGGACTGACCTGCAACGCGGTTGGCAAAGCGTGCTCAATGAACGCTCATTGAGCACGCTTGCCACTGCGAACCCTGAACCTATCCCTCAGCCAGATGCTGGGCGAACGTGGACCCGCTATAACCCTCACGGAACAACCCGCGCGCCACCAGGCGCGGCATCACCTGGTCGAGGAACAGCTGCACCGACTGCAGCGATCCGCCCGGCGCAGCGATGAAACCGTCAATCGCACCGGCCGCTGCCCACTGGCAAATCGATTCGACTGCATCGTCGACTGTGCCCACCACCTGCCAGTGCGCTGCGGAGATAACCTCCGGGCGCAGCAGCAATTCATCCACGGTCAACGACTCGCGCTCAAGCAAACGCCGCAGCAGGTTGGTATGGGTACGGCTGCTGGTGTGCGCCAAGGGCGGCGGCAAGTCGTCGCGGGTCACCGCTCGATCCAGCGGCCAGTTCTGCAGATCGAGCCCGGTCATTTCCTTGATCGAGGCGAACTTGCGTGGACGGTCGAGGCGGGCGTGGGTTTCCATGAACACCGCGCGAGCCTGCTCGCGGGTCGGCGCCAGGTACAGGCTCAAGCCCGGTAACAGCTTGATATCCTGCGGCGCCCGGCCATGGTGCTTCGCGCGCGCGGACAGATCGCGACGCAGCTCCAGTGCCGCTTCGATATCCGGTGTCGGCGCAAACACCAGGTCGGCCACCGAGGCGGCAAAGTCACGCCCGGACTCGGAAGCACCGGCCTGGATCAGCGGGATCCGCGCATCGGCGAACGCCGGCACATTCAGCGGTCCTTTGACCTTGAGGTAGTGCCCCTCATGATCGATAGCCTTGACCTTCGATGCATCGGCGTAACGGCCATTGGCCCGGTCGATTTTCAATGCGTCGGCCGGGAAGCTGTCCCACAGCTGATGCACCACTTGGGTGAACTCGGCAGCCCGCGCGTAGCGCTCTTCGGCAGAAGGCATCTGCGACAGGCCGAAATTTTCATTGCCCTGCAACGCAGTGACGATGTTCCAGCCCACGCGGCCTTTGCTGATCCAGTTCAACGACTGCAATTGCCGGGCAACGACGTAGGGCGGGTAGAAGGTGGTCGAAACGGTCGAGACCAGGCCGATGCGAGTGGTCGCCTGGGCCACGGCCGCGAGCAGAATACTCGGATCGAGACTGGCAAAACCGGAGCCGCTTTCAACCATTTCCGCAGCCAGAAAGCTCACGTCCGGGCGAAACACGAAATCCAGGTGCGCCGCCTCGGCGCGTTGGGCGAGATCGATGGCGTAGTCGCTGGTGAAGATCCCTTCGATATTGCTGTCTGCACGCCGCCAGGCGTCGCCGCTCAACCAGGTGGGCGCCAGGGACAGGCCGATGTGCAGGCGTTTGTGCGTGGTCATCCTGAAAATTCCTTGCTGATGATAGTGAGTGGCCCGTGGTCGGGCCACTGTACTGCTGCCGGGGTCAGAACGAGCCTTTGACGCCCAGGCCAAACATCCGCGGCATGGTCATGCTTGCCTCGGTGCCGCCGATGCCACGGTTCGCCTGCAGATAGGTGGGCGAGCGGTCGTCGAACACGTTTTTGACATAGCCATACAGCTCCACCGCCTTGCTGAACTGGTAACTCATCCGTGCATCGGTGAGGGTGTAGCTGTCGACAGCGTATTGCTTGGTGTTGGCCGTGTCGGAGTAGTAGCCGTCAATGTGCCGGACCTGCATCGACGCGTTCCACTTGTCGGTAATGTCCCAGCTCGGGCCGAAACTCAGGGTATAGCCCGGCGACTTGGCGAACTCGTTGGTCTGGTAGGCATCGTTGCTGGAAATCTTGTCGATGCGGGTGCGCAGGGTACCGGCGCTGGCCTTGAGCTTGAGGTTGTCGAACAACTGGTAGTCGGCGCTCAGTTCCAGACCGTAGGCATGGGCTTTCTCGGCGTTGATCGTGTAGGACTGGGTGATACCGGTCGCGATCACCACAGGGATGTTGTACTGCGCGTCCTTCATGTCCATATAGAACAGGTTGCCGCTGAGGATCAGGCGGTTATCCAGGAGGTTGGCGCGGGTAAACAGCTCGTAGTTCCAGGTCGACTCCTCCTTGAAGAACTGCCATTGCCGGGTCGACAGATTGAGCGACACACCCCCCGGGTTGTAGCCACGGCTGACCAGGGCGCCAACGGTCCATTGCGGTGTGGCGGCAAAGGCCAGCGACACTTTGGGCAGGAAGGCGTCGAACGTGGTCTGGTAGTCCAGGCGTGTCGGCGCCAGCACCGAAGTGCCGTCACGTTTGATACGGTCACGCTGGTAGCGCAGGCCGCTGCTCAAGGTCCAGCGATCATCCAGGCGATAGCTCATTTCGCCGAACACACCGAGGTTTTCCTTTTTGTCGTCAAAGGCCGACAGGCCCATCAGCTCCAGGCTTTCGTCGGTGGTGGTGCGGGCGACATAGACGCCACCGGTACCGCTGAGCAAGCTGTCCTGGTCGCCGAAGGTCAGGCGGGTTTCGTTGGAAAGGTTCTTCTGCCTGATGTCCGCGTCACCCTGATTGACCAGGCCGGTGCGGCGCTGCACGTCGGACAGCGAATACTGCGCCTGGTTGAACAGCTTGATGCCGTTGTCGAAGTCGTAGCTCAGGTCGAGCACGCTGGTGTTGGTGTCCTGTTCCCAGCTGGGCATGGTCGTGGTGCGGTGACGCAGCTTGTGGTACGGCTCTGAAGCCGCTTCCTGGCTCGGGCGGTTGCTGTCGTTGTGCGAGAAGGTGAACTTGGCTTCCAGACCTGGTAGTGCGCTCGGCAGCCAGAGCAGTTTGGTGCGGGCGGTGACGGCACGGAAATCCTGGTCGGTGCCGCTGTGGGCGAACTTGGGGTTGTTGTAGTTGATGAAGGTGTCGCGGCTGGAATAGTCGACCGCCAGGCGCCCGGCCAGTTCGTTGCCCATCAGCGGGCCGGAAACCGCAATCGAGCTGCGCTTGGCGTTGTAGTTGCCGATCTCGGTCTGGTAGGCCGCCTCCGGGGTGAAGGTCGGGTCCTTGGTGTTGACGATGATCGCGCCGGCAATGGCGTTGGCGCCTTGCGAAGTGGTTTGCGGGCCGCGGAACACTTCGATGCTGTCCACATCCCAGACCGAGGTCGCGCCGAAGAACATCTCGTTGTAGTTCAGGTAGTGACCATCGAGGTTGATCGTTGCGCGCGGTACGGTGCCGCCCCAGAACTGGTTCTGGCCGTTGTTCGGCCCCTGGGTGTCCTGGCCGCGGATGATCGGCGCACCCACGGAGTCGGTGTAGATCACGTTCGGCACGTCATTGAGCACTTCGTGGACCGAGGCATTGCCGGTGTCCAGGGTGTCGATCTCCTGGCCGGTCTTGACCGATACGGAGGAGGCGGTGTTCTTCAACTCACGCTCGAACTTCTCCCCGGTGATCATGATCGGCTCGAACACCAAGGCTTCCTTGTTCTCATCGACAGCCGCTTCCTGCGCCAGCACCGGCACCGTGCCGAGCAGGGTGGAGAGGGTTAGCGCGCTGAAACCACAGCGACGTGTGAGGTGTGAATGACCCTTCAAAGTACGCTCCAAATGAGAATGATGATCTTTAGCGGTTAGCCTAGCATGTGGCCATAACGTTCCTCAATAAAGAATTAATTCCGCAATGTGGTTTTGTGCGGCGCTGTTGTTGCGGCTGCAATCAGGCAGATGCTGCGCAGCGCAAAGTCGGTATCATGCGTACCGCCGTAGCGTCAGCGCGGCCCGATTGATGCCTGTTGAGGAGTAGCCGCGAGACAGCGGCGAGGAGAGGTCACTGTGAAGACACCGAAGACCGTATCGGACGATGCGGCGGATACGACGAACGAGAAACGCTCGGGCACCATTCAATCGGTCGCCATCGCTACGCGTTTTCTCAACGTGCTGGCCAGCGCGGAAACAGAGCTGGCGCTCGGTGAAGTGGCACGGCGTACGCAAACCGGGGGCTCGACAGCGCACCGTTACCTGCAAAGCCTGGTCAAGGAAGGGCTGGCAAAGCAGGACCCGGCCAGCGGCCTGTATGACCTCGGGCCGGCGGCGCTGAGTATCGGGATAGCCGCACTCAAGCGTGTCGACTCGGTGGAAATTGCCGCCCAGCGCATGAAAGCGCTGGCCCATCAGCATGCTGCCAGTGGTGGCGTGGCGATCTGGACCGAGCGTGGCCCGACGCTGGTGCGCTGGTACCGCAGCGCGTTTTTCTCGATCAACCCGCTGGCCCTGGGCGATATCCTGCCGATCGACAATACTGCCTGCGGCCTGGTGTTCCAGGCCTTCCTGCCCAAGGCCACGATCGATGCCGCGCGCAAGCTGCAGCCTGCGCATTTTCGCGGGACGGCGCCGGCCAAGGCAGTACTGGATGAGGTGCGCAGCAGTCGCTGGGCGGAAATGACCAGCCATCTGCTGTCGAACGTGACGGGGCAGGCGGCCCCGGTGTTCGATGCACAGGGAGAAATCGTCTGCGTCATGACCACGGTCACCGACCTGGGCCGGCTGAAGGCACCTGAAGACCGCGATGCGTTGTTTCGCGAAGCCAGTCTGGTCAACCAGTCGACCGGTGGCTTGCCCTGGCAGGGCGCCTGATCACACCGGGCAGGTGTGCTGAACCGCTGTCCGCCCCTTGGGCACCACCAGGGGCGTGCCGGTCACCGGGTCGGCAATGATCACCGAAGCCAGGCCGAACACCTGCTCCACCAACTGCTCGGTGAAAATCTCGGCCGGTTTGCCCGTGGCGACGATGGCGCCGTCTTTCATGGCGATCAAATGCGAGGCATAGCGGCACGCCTGATTGAGGTCGTGGAGGACGGCAACGATGGTTCGGCCTTGGCGGTTGAGGTCGGCCAGCAGCTCAAGCAGTTCGATCTGATGGGCAATGTCGAGGAAGGTCGTTGGCTCATCGAGCAGCAGGATGGGTGTCTGCTGTGCCAGTACCATCGCAATCCACACCCGTTGGCGCTGACCACCGGACAACTCGTGCAGCAGGCGATCTGACAATGCCGCTACCTGGGTGGCCTGCATCGCCTCGAACACTGCCTGTTCATCCGCTTGTGACCATTGGCGCAGAAACGACTGATGCGGGTAGCGGCCGCGGGCGACCAGGTCGGCCACGGTGATGCCTTCCGGGGCGACCGCGCTTTGTGGAAGCAAGCCCAGGCGCCGGGCAACGTCTTTGGCCGTAATCTCGCCAATCGGCTGTTGATTGAGCAGCACCTGGCCCACCGCCGGGGTGAGCAAGCGCGAGAGGGCGCGCAGCAGGGTGGATTTGCCACAGGCGTTCGGCCCGACGATCACGCTGAAGGAGCCGTCCGGGATACGCAGGGAAAGGTCCTGGGAAATGGTGCGTTGCTCGTAACGGAGCGTCACGGCATCGGCCTGCAGGCGATGCGGCATAGGCAAGGGTTCCTGGCGGGTGGTTCGAACGGCAGTATTGCATGTGCAGAATTTATTCCGCAATATGGAATGATTCTGGTCTGCATTAAGATTAACGATGAAAAAGCGCCTGCTGTCCTTGTCTGCCGTTGTTGTCGTGCTGGTACTGCTGGCGTTTGTCGTGCAGCGTATTTCCGCCCCTGAACCGGTCGCGCAAGCAGCGCAGTCCAAGCCTTTGCGGATCGTTTCGACGACGCCCAGCGTCACCGGCATTCTGCTGGCGATGAACGCGCCGCTGGTGGCCAGCGCGGCAACCACGCCGAGCCGCTTGTCCGATGCCAAGGGCTTCTTCACCCAGTGGGCCGACGTTGCCGACCAGCGTGGCGTGCAGGTGCTGTACAAGAATCTGGTGTTCGATATCGAGGCGGTGGTCGGGGCTAACCCGGACCTGCTGGTGATCTCCGCCACCGGTGCCGACAGTGTCGCCCAGCATCAGGCGGAGCTGCAGGCGCAGGGTATTGAAACCACCGTGGTCAATTACTCCAACCAGAGCTGGCAGGAGATGGCCACCGCGCTGGGCAAGGCAACCGGCCTGGAGCTGCAGGCCAGCGAGGCAATCAAGCGTTTTGACGACTATGCCGCCGCTACCGCCGCTCGTATCAAGCCAGGTGAGGGGACCGCCACGGTGGTCGGTTACAACATTGGCGGCAGTTACTCGGTTGGCCGCGCCAGCAGCCCGCAAGCACGGGTACTGCAGGCGCTGGGCTTCAATGTCGTCGATGTGCCGGCAGCACAGGAAGGGCAGATCAACCGCAGCACCGACTTTGCCTTTATTTCAAGAGAGAACCTGTCAGCGGCAATCAGCGGCGACAGCGTATTCCTGATGGGCGGCACCGATGCCGATGTGCAGGCGTTTCTCGCTGACCCGGTACTCGCCAACCTGCCTGCGGTGATCAACAAGCGGGTCTACGCGCTGGGCCCGAGTTCGTTTCGTATCGACTACTACTCCGGCATGCAGATGATCGACGCTGTCGCGCGTCACTTCCTTTAAGTCATGCCAATGCCATCAAGCGTTGCCCAGGCGCGCCCGTCGATACCCTTGTGGCAACGGCGCCGTAAACGTCTGCTGGGTTTGGCCGGCGGCTTGGCGTTGCTCGGGCTGGTGATTGTGCTCAGCTTCACGATCGGCTCGCGGCCTATCGCCCTGGCCGATGTGGTCGGCGCCTTGTGGGGGTATGACGCGCATAACGATGTGCACCTGATCGTGCGCGAACTGCGCATCCCGCGCACCCTGGTGGCGCTGCTGGCCGGGCTGGCCCTTGGGCTGGCCGGGGCGATCATGCAAGCGGTCACCCGCAACCCGCTTGCCGAGCCGGGCTTGCTCGGCATCAATGCCGGTGCGGCGCTGGCGGTGATCATCGGTGCGGCAGTGTTCAACCTGGTGTCGATGGTGGCCTATGTCTGGTTTGCCTTCGTCGGTGCCGGCCTGGCCGGGGTTGTCGTGTTCATTCTCGGGCAGGCCCACGAAACCGGGACCAACCCGGTACGACTGGTGTTGGCAGGCGCCGGGCTGACGGTGATGCTGGCCTCGATCACGGGTATTTTCCTGCTCAATGCGCCCCTCGATGTCTACGACCAGTTCCGCCACTGGGTGTCGGGCTCACTGGAAAGAAGCACCTTTAGCGCCGTTGCCGTACTGCTGGTCACGGTGCTGCTGGGCAGTGCTGCGGTGTTCGCCATTGTCGCGGATCTCAACGTTTTGGCGCTGGGCAAGGACCTGGGCCAGGCTCTGGGCGCCAACGCTCGCACGACCTGGATGCTGGCCTGCGTCGCGGTGATGCTGCTGGCCGGAGGTGCCACCGCAGCGGCCGGACCTATCGGCTTTGTCGGGCTGGTGGCGCCGCACCTTGCGAGAATGCTGGTGGGGCCAGACTACCGCTGGATCCTGCCGTACTCGGCGCTGTTTGCCGCAGTCTTGTTGCTCGGCGCCGATGTGCTCGGGCGTGTGCTGACAGGTGGGGCAGAAGTCGCAGCGGGGATCATTGCCTGCTTGCTTGGCGGCCCGTTCTTTATCGCCGTGGTGCGTAATTTCCGCTTGAGTACCTTATGAAAAACGCACCGGTGTCGGTCGCTCGCTTTGGCGAGTATTCAGTGCTCTGGCGGCCACGGGTGGTACTTGTCGGTGCGCTGCTGATGGGCCTGGCGGTGTTGCTGGGCGTGTGGCTGCTGGGGGTCGGCACGCTGCAGCTCAGCCCTGGGCAGGTGTTCGCGAGCCTCTTCGGTGCCGGGGACAATGCCACTGCCGAACGGATCATTCTGCGGGTGCGCTTGCCGCGCGTGCTGACGGCGCTGTGCGTTGGCGCCTCGCTGGGCATGGCCGGCGCGATTTTCCAGTCGATCTCCCGTAATGCCCTGGGCTCGCCGGATGTCATTGGCTTCACCACCGGTGCGGCCAGTGGCGCGATTGTGCAAATCATCCTGTTCGATGCCGGGCCGCTGAGCGCGTCGCTGGCGGCGGTGGTGTCTGGCGTGTGCACGGCGCTGGTGGTGTTCGTCCTGGCGATGAAGGGCGGTAGCACGGGAGGCTACCGTCTGGTGCTGATTGGCATTGGTGTTGGCGCGATACTCTCGGGGCTCAATACCATCCTGTTGGTCAGCGGCAATCTCGACCAGGCGATGACCGCGCAACTGTGGCTGGCCGGTTCGCTCAACACCCGCACCTGGTCGCATCTGATACCGGCGGCCTTGGGATTGGTGGCGATCATGCCGATTGCGATCTGTTACGCCCGGCGGGTGAACATCCTCGAGATGGGTGACGACATGGCCAGTCAGTTGGGCATCGCTGTGGAGCGTACGCGGTTGCTCATGGTCATGGCGGCAGTCGGGCTGACGGCCATTGCCACCGCAGCTGCCGGGCCGATCAGCTTTATTGCGCTGGCTGCGCCACAGCTGGCCCGGCGACTGACCGGCTCGCCGGACATTCCGTTGCTGGCGGGGGCGGTAATGGGCGCGGTGCTGTTGCTGGCAGCGGACCTTGTCAGCCAGCGTTTACCCTTGAACCTGAACCTGCCGATCGGGCTGACCACAGGTCTGCTCGGTGGGCTTTACCTGTTGTGGTTGCTGGCACGTAACAGACGGGTTTAGCACCTACACAGGCTTGCCAATCTGCCGCAGTTTTTTGTACAGCGTGGTCCTCGAAATGCCCAGCTGGCTGGCGGTTGCGGAGATGTTGCCAGCGTTGGCCTGCAGCGTCAGTTCTACAGTTCGCAGCACACTGTCGTGTAAACCGCCGGCACTTTGCGGCTCGGCCTCAGCCTGGATATCCGCGGGCAGATGTTCAAGGAGAATCATCGGCTCGCCACTGGCCAGCGCTGCGGCCAGGCGCAGGGTCTGCTCCAGTTGGCGGATATTGCCCGGCCAGGCTTGTTGGTGCAGTGCCCGCAATGCCTGGTGTTCCAGTGGCGGCGCGTCGTAGCGCTGGCGCAGGCATTTGATCAAGGTCGTGAGGTCCTGACGCTCACGCAGCGCGGGCAAGCGGACTTGCAGACCATTGAGGCGGTAATAGAGGTCTTCACGAAAGACCTTTTCAAGCATGCGTTGCTGCAGGTCGCAATGGGTCGCACTGATCACCCGAACATCCAGCTTGCGCCGTGTGGTACTGCCCAGGCGAGTGATTTCACGTTCCTGCAGCACCCGCAACAACCGGGTTTGCAGGGCCGCTGGCATATCACCGATTTCATCGAGCAACAGGGTGCCGCCATGTGCCGCTTCCAGTTGGCCACTGGCGCCACCTTTGCGCGCACCGGTGAAGGTGCCTTCGACATAGCCGAACAGCTCGGCTTCGATCAGGCTTTCCGGAATGGCTGAACAGTTGATCGCAACGAAGGGGGCCTGGGCGTTCCAGTGATCATGCAACGCACGGGCGAACACCTCTTTGCCGGTTCCCGTTTCGCCCTGAAGCAAAATCGGGATGCCCGCAGCGAACGCCTTGTGGGCGCTGTCCAGCTGACGATTGAGTTGAGGGTCAGCGCCCACTTCCGACACCCGCAGACGCGGTGAGCAGAGAGGCTGCGCCGTCGGTTGCGGACGTTGATCGATCACTTGTGCGTACAAGCGCGAGCCGTCGCTGAGGGTCAACTGCTGCGGCGCGCGGTGCAAATCAATAGCGCTGCTTTCCTCGAACAGATGGTCCAGGCGCTTGCCGACAGGGCGGAATTGTTCAAGTCCCAATAGTCGCTGGGCTGCACGGTTGGCGTTTTGAATACGTCCACCCGGGTCAACGGCCAACAGACCTTGCAATGGCGTGCCCAACAGCCGTGGGTCGTGCTGCAGCGAGAGGATCTGGCAATCGCCGAGCGTGGTGAACAGGCGATTTTCCACGGCCATCGCTGCGTGGCTTAATTGTTCCAGTACCGCCCCGGCCTGGCGGTCGCCGATGCCGGTGATGTCCAGCGCGCCAATCACTTCACCTTGCAGGCCGCGGATGGGCACGCTCACACAAAAGAAATGCTCGAAATCACTGAGGTAATGCTGATTGCCGATCAACACCATCGGAACACCTTCGGCCAGGGTGCAACTGGGCGCGGTGGTACCGAGGTCGGCTTCCTGGATACGCCGTCCAACTTGCAACGGCAGCAGCGGGCCGGCCAGCGTGCGCGCCTGCCGGGCATGGACGATCACGCCCCGTGGGTTGATGCAGAAAACCGCCCATGACGCGCCACCGATCTGCTGCCAGAGCCGGTCGACTTCGGGCTGCACACAGTGCGCCAGCTGCTGGTCGGCTTCATCCAGCGCCAGCAGGCCGTCATCCGCTTCTGCCCGCCAGGGTTGCCACGGCAACAGGCCCGCTTCACGCGAACGCGCCCAGGAGTGGGCGATACTGCTCGGCAAAAGGTTGGAGGGCAGGGCAAGACCTTCGGCAAATTGCTGGCGAGCAATGCTCAGGTGTTGCTGGTTATGCAGCGTGTGGGCATCCATCGAGACACCTTTGCATGGGTCGGAGTCGCGCCGTCGGCAGTTACAGGCTGACCACGGCACGTTTTGATTTATACCTTCGTCAGACCCAGGTCAAGGTCAGAACAACAGCAGTGCCCTCAGGTTGACGCCGATGTCCTCCTGAAAGCCGCCTGTTACGGCGACATCCTGGGTGAGCTGCGCGCTGACCTGCACTTTCTGGCCTAACATCTGCTGGAACTCGGCGCGCACTTGCTGCACCTGGGTTTTTTGCCCGGTGTAGTCGCCGTCCAGGTACTGTTTGCCACCGGTGCTGGCACTGTAGCCCAGCGCCAGGCGCTGGGAAGGATTGAAGTCGTAGCGCAGGTTGCTTTGCAACTGATAGGTGGGGTTTTGTTTGAGCGTCTGCGTGCCGTTGCCAGCGTCATTATTGTGTCCATACACCACGACATCGGCGTACAGCTCCATGGAGAATTTGCCCCACAGCGGTTCGACCCAGCCCAGCTGCAAATCGCCCTTGAAGCGGTTCTCGCCAAGATTCAGCGCATCGTCTTTGTCATAGTTGCCCCACGGCAGGTAGAGCAGCGGCGTGATGCCGAAGTAACGACCACTGGCCCCGGCGGCCGGCTGGTTGACCAGCCAGAACGTCGCGCCGATGATCGGGTCGGCCAGGCCACTGGCGCTGCCTAGCGACTGGCCTGCGATGCGGGCGTCGTAGACATGACCGAACGGCAAGAGTATCTGCGGGTCGACGGTTATCCCGCCGATGTCCATGAAGTGGATCAGGCGCAAGATGCTGATGTTCGATTTGAGGCGGGTATCGCGGCGGCTATCGGCCGCACCGTCAGCGTTGAAGCGATCGGCGTGGCTGTATTGCTGGTACCAGGCGGCGACATTGGTACCGGCGGGCAGGGCGGTGTAGTCGCCAGCATTGACGTCCACCGCCAGCGCATTGCTCGAACCGAGCGCGCACGCCAGCACGCCCAGGACATTTCGGGAAATAGTACGCACGAAGAGATTCCTGCTTTTTGTTGTTATTGGGAGGAACGCCGGAGCGCGTTGCGCTCCGGGTCTGTCACTCAGTTGCCGATGCGGATGACCGGTTTGAGGGTGATGCCTTTTTCGCTGTCTTCGGCGGCCTGGTTGATGTCCTCGAAGTTGTAGAACTTCACCAGCTTGTCGAAGGGGAAGCGCCCTTGCAGGTAGAGGGACACCAGTTCGGGAATGAACTTCTGCGGCACACTGTCACCTTCAACGATACCGCGGATGGTCTTGCCACCCAGGAGCAGGTCGTTGACGTCGAACTCGGCGGTGGTACCCAGCGCCGGCGCCCCGACCACCCCCAGACTGCCGCGGCTGCCGAGGGCGTCGACGGCCTGGCGCAGTACCGCTGGCCGGCCGGTGGACTCCAGGGCGAAGTTGACGCCACCGCCAGTGATGTCGCGGATGAACGCCACAGGATCGGCTTCCATGCTGTTGACTACATGAGTGGCGCCCAGCTCCAGCGCCAGCGCCAGGCGCGAAGGAACCACATCGACGGCGATGATGGTCGTAGCACCCGCCACGCGAGCGGCCAGCACGGCACTCAGGCCCACCGCGCCGCCACCGAAGGCGGCAAAGCTGCTGCCCGGGGTTACCTTGAGCGAGTTGATCACCGCACCGGCACCGGTCTGGATACCGCAGCCCAGCGGCCCCAGCAACTCCAGCGGGGCTTCCCGGCTGACCTTCACGGCGTTGTTCTCGCGGCTTATGGCCAGTGTTGCAAAGGAAGACTGGGCAAAGAAGTGATCGTGCAAGCGCCCGCCGTCCTGGTCCTGCAGGGCGCTTTCACCCTGTGGGTCCGCGCCGCTGAAATTGCGTCCGAAAAAGTCCTGGCAGTACGCCGTGTGGCCACTTCCACACGACAGGCAGTGACCGCAATGACCGTAGCTCATCACCACGTGATCACCGACGGCAAGGCCTTTGACCAGCGGGCCGACGGCTTCGACCACGCCCGCGCCCTCATGCCCCAGTACTGCAGGCAGCGGCACAGGGTAAAACTGATCGCGCACGATCATGTCGGTGTGGCACATACCGGTGGCAACGATCCGCACCAACACTTCATCACCGCGGGGGCTACGGATCTGTGCGCGCTCCAGGACGAAGGGGGCACCTTTGCCGCGGGTGACGGCAGCTGTAATCGGACGGAAGACAGTTGTACTCATTATTATTTTCTCCAGGGTTTACAGCGGATAGGCCGGCGCATCGCTTTTAACGGTGAGCCATTGCCATTGCGTGAACTCTTCCCAGTTGGCGGGGCCACCGATGCTGGCGCCGTTGCCGGAGGCGCCGACGCCACCGAACGGGTTGATGACCTCGTCGTTAACGGTCTGGTCATTGATGTGCAGCAGGCCGACACGCAGGCGCTCGCCGAGTTTGAGCGCGCGGCCGACATCCCGCGAAAGCACGGCGGCAGACAAGCCGTATTCGGTGTCGTTGGCCAGTGCGATGGCCTCTTCGTCGGTATCGAACGGTACGACCACGGCCACCGGGCCAAAGATCTCCTCATTGAAGGCCGGGTTGTCGCGGGTAACGCCACTGAGCACCGTCGGCTGGAAAAACAGCCCTTCATAGCTGCCGCCGGTGTCCAGCGTCGCACCGGCTTGCTGCGCGGCCTGCACCACGCGGTGGGCATGATCACGCTGCTGGGCGTTGATCAGCGGGCCCAGGTCTACAGGGACAGAAGCCGGGTCGCCGACGGTCAGGCTCCTGGCCTTGCTCACCAGCCGCTCGAGAAAGCGCTCATAGATGCCGCGTTGTACCAGCAGGCGGCCGGTCGACATGCAGATCTGGCCCTGGTGCAGGTACACCCCCCAGGTGGCATTGGCCAGCGCCAGGTCGAGGTCAGCGTCATCTAGGACAATCAGCGAGTTTTTGCCGCCCAGCTCCAACGAAACCTTTTTCAGATGACGGCCAGCCGCTTCGCCGACCTTGCGTCCGGCGCCGGTAGAGCCGGTGAACTGGATCATCGCCACATGGGGATCGCTGGTCAGCGCCGCACCGGCTTCGACACCCCCCGGCAAGACATGCAACAAACCGGCTGGGAGGCCCGCCAGTTCGAACAGGCGGGCAATCACGAAACCACCGCACACCGCGGTGCGTGGGTCGGGCTTGAGCACCACGGCGTTCCCGGTTGCCAGCGCCGGCGCAACCGCGCGGATGGCCAGGTACAGCGGGAAGTTGAAGGGCGAGATCACGCCCACCACACCCAGTGGACGACGACGTGCAAGACTCAGGCGGCCCGGCGTCGAAGGCAACACTTCGCCCTGGCTGCGCGAGGGCAGGCCGGTGCTTTCGTGCAGGACCTTGATACTCAGGGTGGTTTCGAAGGCGGCTTTGGCACGGGTCGAACCGCTCTCGCGCACCAGCCAGTCGACGATGGCGTCGAAGTGTTGTTCGGCAACGTGCGCAGCGTTACGCAACAACGCCGCGCGCGCGTCGTAAGGCTGCTGGTACCAGGCGGCCTGTGCAGCGCTGGCAGCTTTGGCAGAAGTCGCAACTTGTGCAGCATCGGCATTGGCGATGTGGCCCAGCAGGTTGCCGGTGGCCGGTTCCAGTACCGCGGTGGCGGAGATGGCGCCAGCCTCCCAGGTGCCGGTGAACAGATGGTTGGTCCAGAGTTGTGCAGGTAAAAAATCGACAGGCAAGGATGTGCTACTCATCGGGTATATCCCTCGTTTTTTGATCTTCTGAATCGGGGCCAGCCGTCATCGGCTGCGATGCAAGGCACATTGCAGGGGGCGTGCCAGCTTCTGGCGAGCCGGGGACAGCAGTATTTGCGGGGCTTTTCGAGGTGTTCAGGGAGGCGCTGTTCAGTTTCTGGACAGGGCAAGGGAAGTCGGTGACCAGTTTCTGGACAAAGGTAACTGGGGGTTCAGCGCGTTAATCTTTTTCCAGTACCGCCAGATAGGACTGGATATCCACCTCATCGAGTTGTTCGCGCTGGAGGAACCTTTCTCCGTACTCGCGATACACCCCACTCATTAGAAACAAGCGAAACAGCTCCGCATCGATATGCTGGTCACGGGCCATGAAACTGAGGATCTGCAGCGACTCGGACAGCGTTTTCGCCGGCTTGTAAGGACGGTCCGCTGCGCTCAGGGCCTCAAAGATGTCGGCGATCGCGATCACCCGGTCAGCAATACTCATGTCGTCTTTACTCAGCCGGCGCGGGTAACCGCTGCCGTCCATTTTTTCGTGGTGGTTGCCGGCAATGCTCGGCACCCGTTTGAGGTTGCGGGGCAGCGGCAAGGTGTTGAGCATGATGATGGTCTGCACAATGTGCTCGTTGATCTTGAAGCGCTCTTCCTCGGTCAGGGTGCCCCGGCGTATGCCAAGGTTGTACAGCTCGCCGAAGTTGTAGGCCTGGGCCGGCAAGCGCATATCGAAGCCCCAGAGGTTACGCGGATCGTGCTTGTCTACCGGCGGCTTGCGCTCCCCCCAGGGGACCAGGTGATCGATACGGTCGGCCAGCAACCGCTCCTCTGCCGGCAAGATCGCCACCGGCACCTGTGCCAGGCGCTCGACCTCGTCGCGGGACAAGCCCTGGCGATTATCGAAATGCCGTAGCCAACGGCGATCACCGATCTGCTTGAGGCGTTCGATATCCTCCTCGCGCATGAACTCGCCACCGATGTTGGCGTTAGCGACAAAGGCGAACTCATGCTCATACTCCGTCAGGCGGTGTTTGAGGATGAGTTGCAGCGCCTGCGGGTCGTCGCCTGCGGCCAGCCCTTTCCAGTAGTCCAGTTCGGCGTCGCGCCAGAGCACCTCGAAGCGGGTGCGGACCTCATGGATGCGGTTGTACAGGGTTTCCAGCTTGGTGGCCTTGTCGACCACGTGTTCGGGGCTGGTGACCTTGCCACAATCATGCAGCCATGCCGCGATCCTGAACTCATAGCGTTCCATCTCACTCATGCTGTAATTGGCATAAGGGCCGCTTTGCGCGGCGATGACCTTGTCGATGAGCATTTCGGCCAGCTGCGGCACCCGCTGACAATGCCCGCCGGTGTACGGGCTCTTGGCATCCGTGGCGTCGGCCAGAAGCTTGATAATGGCGTCCAGCAGGCGTTGCTGGGATTCGATCAGCTGGCGTGTCTCGATGGCCACGGCAGCGGCGCCCGACAATTCCTGGACAAATCGGCGGAACGGTTGCTGGACGCCGCCGGCCCGCTGCTGGGCGGGCGCCAGGTGCAATACCAGAATGCCCAGGCGTTGCTCGCCACGATCATTCAAGGCGACCGCCAGGTACTGCGCAGGGCTTTGCAGCGCCTGCGCCACGGCAGCATCCAGATCGGCATCGCTATGGGTCGTCAGGTTCAATTCGTCGGGATACTGGTCGTCACGGCAATGGGCCGCCAGGTGCAAGGTAGCGGAGTCGTCCGCCTGCAGATACACCGCTGCGCTGCTGACAGCGGTGGCTTCCACCATCTGTCTGAGCACGCCATCGAGCAGATTCTCCAGGTGCGTTTCACGGTTGAGGGTGAGGGTGATGGCCTGGAAATTGTTGATGGTACGCGACATGCCGCCCAACCCCTTGCTGAGTTCGCGCACCTCGGTGATCCGCGACTCGACCCCGACGGTCTGGGTGAAGTCGAAATTGGCCAGCGCGCGTACCTGATCGGTCAACGCCTGCAAGGGCTGACCGATGCGCCGGGCCAGCGCCCAGCCCAGCAGCAAGAACAGGGCGATCAACGCGCTGGCCCACACGGCCTGTTCAATCAGCAGTTGCCGCGCGCCCATCAGCAATTCGCTGGCAGGAACAGCGATCAGTACGCGCAGATCATGCTCGGTAAATGACGACAAGGGTACGCGCATGCCATACCAGTCCTGGCCGTCCGCCTGATAGCGCACGGGCTCCTGGCCCTGGTGGTTACTGGCGGACAGCCAGTTGAGGCTGTCGACGCCCAGTTCATCAAGGCGCGACAATCGCAGTGCTTCACCCTCTTTGACGACTACCCGCTGCAGGTCCTGGTAGATGATCACGCTGCCTGAACTGTCGACCACGGCCATCTCGGTGCCAGGCGTCATGCGCAAGTCTTCAACTTCACCACCGAGGTCATTGACCGACGCATCCATGCCCAGCACGGCGGCACTATCGATGCTGCGCTGCGACGCGGTCAGGCCGATCTCGCGCGTAGTGAAGAACACATAGGGGGTGCTCAGTTCCGTTTTCGCAGAGCCCATTCCGGCGGCGAACCATGGCCGGGTGCGCGGATCGAAACGGTAATCGGCTTTTTCCATGCTTTTGAGCAGCGACAATTGCGGGTCATAGAAGCGCCACTCGCCGAGTGCTTGACCGCTCCCATCGAGGCTGATGCTCTGCACCAGGTACGTTGAGCCCGGCGGCGCTTGCAGTTGCTGCTTTAGCGTGTCATTGCGCAGGACCCGCACCAGCAGGAATTCGCCATTCGGATAACCGACATACACCGCACTGAGCATGGGGTTGGCGTTCAGGGTGGCGACCAGCAAGGGCAAGCGCTCCAGTCGCTTTGTCAGCGTGTCGGCCTGGGAAATGGGGTCATAGGCCAGCAGGCGGATCGAGCTGAGCACCGGATCGATCAGGCGCTGGGCGCGTTCGTTGATGGTGCGGCTGAGCTGGTGCGCGGAGTCCGCCGTGGCGGCTACCAGTGATTGCTCGGTACCGCGATAGCCCTGGTAGGCCAGCACCCCACCGAGTATGAGGGTGCTGAGCATGATCGCCAGGGCGATGAGCAGCTGCAGGGAAAACCCGCGACCGGGGCAGTTCATGGCGGATGTCCTTGCGTGGCACGCGTGATGATAACTGCTGCTCGACAACGCATCCGCCATGACCGGGGGCGCCTGCGTTCGATAATGCTAGACCAGCTCCTGGCCGGGTGCACGGCCTTGGCCCGAAGGGGGGGGGTGGGCGCCACCCCATCTACGTGAGTGGGGGAGTGAGCAGGTGGTTATCGGTAGGCTGTTGGCAGCACACATTCGAGGGACAGTGAATGACAGCGCCAATTGGCTCGCCCGCAGCGAAAAGTCGCAAAGGCACCCAGCAAGGCAGGATTCGCGAGACCGGCATGCCGCTGGTGCGCCGTGCGGTGCGACCTGATCGTGATGCCCGCGCGTTTCTCCGCATACTCAATAAGGCGACACGCCTGCGCCCGGTCGAAAACTATTCGTTGCGCGAGTTGCGCGAGGTATGGCGCCTGACCGCGCTGGCCCTGAGTCATCAACCGCCGGTGGCGACGGTGACCGAAGTGGTTATCGACGGCCCGGGCGGGCCGATCGAATTGCGTATTTTTACCCCGGAACCTACCGGCCAACACCTGCCAGCATTCCTCTGGTTCCATGGTGGCGGATTTGTGGTCGGCGGCCTGGATACCGCTGAATCGATTTGCCGCAGTACCACCTGTCACGCCGACTGCATCAGCATTGCGGTGCGCTACCGACTGGCGCCGGAGCATGATCTGGCGGCCGGGCGCGAGGATTGCCTGGCCGCGCTGCGATGGGTCGCCGAGCAGGGGGCGACGTTAGGGGTTGATACCACGCGCTTGGCAATCGGCGGCGATTCGGCGGGTGGCAATATCTGCGCGGCGGTGGCCCAGGCAACGCTGCGCCAGGGTGGACCGGCGCTGTGCCTGCAGGTGCTGGCCTATCCGGCGACCGACCTGGTGCAGGAGTTTGCATCCTTGGTCGAGAATGCCGAAGGCTTCATGATCACCGACAAGCTGCTGGCGCAGATCAAACACACGGTGTCCGACTCGTTCGAGGCGCTGAATCCCGTAGACCCCTGGTTGTCACCGCGCCGCAGTCCGGACCTGCGAGGCCTGCCACCGGCAATGCTCATCAGTGCCGGTTTCGACCCGATCCGTGACGACGGCCTGGACTATGCCGCCCGCCTGCGTGCGGCCGGGGTGTCGGTGGAGCTTTTGCATTATGCAGGCCAGTTTCACGGCTTCCTGAATTTCGACGCCATCATCGGCGCCGGTCGCGATGCCTTGCAGCGAATGGGTGAAACCCTGGCCGCAGCATTTCGTGGCGAATCCGTACAGGACCGCACGGTGGAGATCAGCGACGCAGTGTCCACACGGCCATCAAGCCTGTGCGCGGCCACGGCAGAGCTGTCAACCGCAGGGCTGATGACCTGGATAGCCACTGAGCGCTGGAGCGGCACGCTATTGCGCCAGGTGTCTCCGATCGCCGTCGGCACCACTCGCGTGTTGCTGCAACCGCTGTGTTTACCCGTGACCCTGATGCGCCGCCGCCTTGTCGCGCGGCTTGACCAGCGGGTCGCTCACCAGACTTACCGAAAAACCTGACGCTGACCAAGGAGTATTGCCGTGGGGATACTTGATCCGTTCCAGATGTGGCGAGAAACCATCACCCTGATCGAAGGCGAAATCAACTCGCTGGCATCACGAAAGATGGAGGCAGCCGAGTTTGCTCAGGCGGCCAACCAGTTTTCCAAGGTTTCGCTCGGGATGCAGCATGTGGTCGAGCGTTCGTTGGCAAGTGTCCTGCGGCGCCTGGAACTGCCCAGTCGTTCTGAAGTCGACGCCCTTGCCGGCGCCGTGCAGCGCATCGAAGACAAGCTTGATCAATTGCTCCCGACACCTGCAACGCCTGCCCTGGCACCTCGACCGACGCGTACCCGCCGTCCGTCTCCACCGATTGGCAGCGCGCCGGTTGCGTCGAAGCCGGTGAAAAGAGTGCTTAAACGTGCAACCCAGCCTGCGTCTCAAGAGGAGTGAATGATGGCATCAACTGACCCAGGCCAGCGTCATGCCCACGCCCTCGCAAACCGCCTTTGTACTGAAGTCGAGCGGATGATCAAACGCCGCCTCAAGGGGCTGGAGTACCTCGGTTCGCCGGGGCCGGCTGTGGGAACGACGCCCAGGACCTTGCTGCACCGGCGTGGCACGCTCAGCCTGTACCGCTATCACGCGACCTGCAAGGATGTGTATCGGGTGCCTGTGCTGTTGGTGATGGCGACCACCAACCAGGCGTACATCTTTGATCTTGCCGAACGCCAGAGCCTGATCGAGTTTCTCCTCGGGCGTGGCTACGACATCTACGTCATGGACTGGAATGCGCCGACCCAGGCAGAGCGGCAGTTGCGGATCGAGGACTACGTACTCGACTTCATTCCCGACTGCATTGCCCGGGTACAGGCCGATGCCGGCGTTGATGAGGTCACGCTGGCTGGCTATTGCATGGGCGGCGTGCTCTCGACGCTCTATGCCGCACTGCACGTCGACGGCCCATTGAAGAACCTGGTGTGCTTTACCACCCCGGTCGACTGGTCGCAGATGAGCTGGTCCCGAGGTATCGCCAATCAACGCTTCTTCGAGGTTGATCGGCTGGTCGATAGCCTGGGCATCATCCCGGGCGGGATGATCATGAACGCGATAGATTTGCAGCGTCCGGCCGGCCGCATCGCCGGGCAACTGCGGCTGTGGGACAACCTGTGGAACGACGCCTACGTGCGCAACCACCGGATAATGATGCGCTGGGGCCGCGATACCTTGCCGCTGGCCGGCGAGTACTACCGGCAGATCATCAAGGAACTGATGTGGAACAACGGCCTGCATAAGGGCAGCTTGCGTATTGCCGGCCACGCGGTCGACCTGGCGCAGATCAAGGTGCCCTTGCTGCATATCATCGCCGAGCACGACACCCTGGTGCCGCCAGCCTGCGCCCAGCCGCTGGTGGCGTCCGTCGGATCACTGGACAAGCAGGAGATCATCCTGCCCGGTGGCCACGTCAGCCTGGTGGCCGGGCCGGCCGCGAAGAAGCGCATGTGGCCGGCGCTGGATGAGTGGCTGGGGCAGCGTTCGTTGTGAAGCAGGTAGCCATGGAGCCGCCTTGGGGGCGCCTGCGCCGGACTTTTTTCAACCGCTCTTATGCAGCTCCCGCTGCCTGGCAGCACTGGCTTCAAGGTTTATGCGCTCCTCATCCAGATACCGGTAGATGCCCTGGAGGTTGGCGATCTTCTGTTTGACCTCTGCCATCTTCTTTTCAATGAGCTTTGCCCCGGAAGCACAATCGATCTGCTGGTTGCGCTGCGCAGCAAGAATTTCGCCAATCTCCCCCAGGGAAAAGCCCATGCTCTGTGCGCGCTGGATAAAGTCCAGATCCTGCAGGGTTTGCGTGTCGTAGACGCGGTAGTTGTTAGTCCGCCGCTGGGGTGAAATCAGGCCGATCTGTTCGTAGTAACGAAGGGTATGCCGGCTGGCGCCGCTACGGGCCTCGAGTTCGCCGATTCTCATGAAAACTTCGCTTGACTGTAGAGTTGGGTCGATAGTTTACGCTTGCTTTCTCACCTTACCAAGGAGCAGGGAAATGAGCGTGGAGTGCTTTGTCACCGGGGGTACCGGCTTCATCGGGCAGCATCTGGTGGCGCACCTGAGTGCGCAGGGATACACCCTTCGGCTGTTGATGCGTCGCCCGGAACGGCTGGCTGCGTTGCGCAAGCAGATTCACGAGCTGGGAGGGAACGCCGCGCAGGTGTTTGCCGTAGCAGGCGATCTGGAACGCGACAATCTTGGTTTGAGTCGTGCTGATCGGGACGTGCTCAAGCAAGCTCGTGTGGTGTTCCATCTGGGCGCTCAGTTCGCCTGGGGACTTTCGTTGCAGCAGGCACGCGCGGTAAACGTCGAAGGGGCAAAACGGGTGGCGCTGCTGGCGTGCGAGCAAAACCGCCGGTTGGTGATGATCGGCGGCTACATGTTGAAGAATCACGAACATCTGCTGCGCATCGGTATTGATCCGGCTTGCCCGCAGTTGACCGACTGGCCTGCGGTGTACCGGCGGGTCGGTGGCTACGAGGGCAGCAAGCTGGAGGCGCATTTTGCCACTCTGGAGCTGATGTCGGCGCGAGGCGGGCAGATGACCGTCGTCCACCCAGCAACGGTGTGTGGCCACAGCCGTACGGGGCACATCCTCGGCGGTCAGCCGTTGATGGAGCTGATACGCAACCTTGTGCAGGGAAGGCTGGCGGCAGTGCCCGGTAGCCCCGAGCACTGGCTGCCGCTGGTCAGCGTGGATTACCTGGTTGAGCTGGTGGCGCTTTGTGCGTTCGATCCGGCCATGGCCGGCCAGGAACTGCTGGCGCTCGATGGCCAGACGCCGAACTTGCGAGAGCTCCTGGCCCAAGTGGCACAGCCCCTTGGCCTGAAAGCGCCGAAGCATCACATTCCGCTTCGACTGCTGAAGGTGCTACTGAGCATTCCTGCCATCGCGCGGTGGCTCAATAGCAATCCCGAGGCCCTGGACTTTATCCAGACCACTCGTTTTGATACCGCGGCCGTCGAGCAGTTTGCCAACAGGCATGGACTAGCCAAGCCGGATATCCGTCAGGCTTTGCAACACACGGCAACTTTCGTCAATTCATATTGCCTGGGCAAGGGCAGAGCGCGCTGATTGTTCGTCAGAGGGACTGGCTGAATACACTTTCGCAGTAAGCATAGGCTTCGATGTATCCCTTTGTATCTGGACGCCGCCCTCTGGTGGTTCGCTTACAAATACAGCGCCCCCCGGATACGTCACGGATACATGGCCGTGGCGAAATGGCCACACCCAAACGAGGACAGCCCCGGCGCCTCGAACCAGGGTTACAACGCCCTTGTGGCACGACCTTCGCGGCCAGGCCGCACTCAGTATCCGGAGAAACACCATGTCCCGTAGCCAGATCTCTAGCAAAACCCGTATTGGCCTGATCGCTGTCGCCCTGGTGGGCGGCCTGAACCTGGTCTCGTCCGCCGCTTTCGCCGTGGAGGCGCTGCCTCAGGGCTATCAGTTGGCCGCTGCCGACAAGGCCGCTGAAGGCAAATGTGGCGAAGGCAAGTGTGGTGCCGAACAAGCCAGCAACACCAAAGCCGCCGAAGGCAAGTGCGGTGAAGGCAAGTGCGGCGATGCTTCCTTTGCCCGCACTGACAGCGACGACGACGGCCGGGTTTCGCTCAAGGAGCTGCTGACGGTGGCCCCGCAGGGCGGCGCGGAATTCGCGGCGATGGACACGAACAAAGACGGTTATCTGTCTGAAGGCGAAGTCTACAAGTTCCGCAGCAACCAGTTCCTCGCCAACGGCAAGCCAGTGCCTACCGAGCTGTTCACCAAGCTGAGCCAGGCCAAGAACTGATTCGCACCCTGTGTCGCACCCTCCTTGCGCTCGTCGGCGGGGAGGGTGACTCCTCTGGAGAATACCCATGACCATCCCTTATTTCCCCCAGGGTGCAGGCCTCGGCCTGCGTCGTGCGTTGCTGCCCGAACTGCTGGCGATGGAGACCACTGCCGTGGACTTCTTCGAATGTACGCCGGACAACTGGATCAATGTCGGTGGCCGCCATGGCAATGACCTGGCGCGCCTCGCCGAGCGCTTTCCACTGGCGTGCCATGGCCTGTCGCTGTCGCTTGGCGGTCCGGCACCGCTGGATCATGAACTGCTGCGGCGCACCCGGGCCTTTCTCGATCAGCACAAGGTGGCGTTCTTCAGCGAGCACCTGAGCTATTGCTCGGACGATGGCCAGCTGTACGACCTGCTGCCGCTGCCCTACACCGAGGAAAGCCTGGCGCATGTCGCCAGTCGCGTGCGTCAGGTGCAGGACGTGCTGCAGCGCCCGCTGGTGCTGGAGAACGTCTCCAGCTACGTGCGCACGGCAGACTCGACCTTTACCGAATGGGAATTTCTCACTGCCCTGACCGAAGCCACCGGCTGCGAACTGCTGCTGGACGTCAACAATGTCTACGTCAGTGCCTTCAACCATGGCTTCGAGCCCTGGGATTTCATCAGCGCCCTGCCGCTCGACCGGGTGCGCCAACTGCACCTGGCCGGCCATAGCGATTACGGCAACTGCCTGATCGATACTCACG
>JAVXRI010000029.1:0-56709 GCA_036643775.1 Pseudomonas sp.
ATGATCAGCGCCGCCATGATCAGGAAGAACGCGCCCCACCAGGTCTGGATGGTGTGCAGGGTGGTCAGGATCGGCACTGTGCACAGCGTGCCGAGTACACCGAAGGCGATCAGGATCGGGCGCCGGCCGATCTTGTCGGACAGGCCGCCGATCACCGGCTGCAGGCACATGAACAGGAACAGCGTGGCGGCCGAGATGGTGGTCGAGTCGCTGATGCTCATGCCCACGGTGTTGACCAGGTACTTCTGCATGTAGGTGGTGTAGGTGTAGAAGGCCAGGGTGCCGCCCATGGTCAGGCCGACCACGGTTGCCAGTTCCTTGGGATGGCGCATCAGGGTGCGCATCAGGCTTTCCTTGGACTTTTCCTTCTTGGTGAAGGAAGCGGTTTCTTCCATGCCGCGACGCAGGTAAAGCGCCACGACCGCGCACAGGGCACCGATCACGAACGGTACGCGCCAGCCCCACGAGTACAGCTGCTCGGTGGTCAGGGTCTGCTGGAGGATGATCAGCACCGCCAGGGCGATGAGCTGGCCGGAGATCAGGGTGACGTACTGGAAGCTGGAGAAGAAGCCACGACGTTCTTTGGTCGCCATCTCACTCAGGTAGGTCGCCGAGGTGCCGTATTCGCCGCCCACCGACAGGCCTTGCATCAGGCGGGCGATCACCAGCAGGACGGGAGCGGCAACGCCGATGGTTTCATAGCCCGGAGTCAGGGCGATGACCAGCGAGCCTGCGCACATCAGCAGTACCGAGGCCATCAGCGCAGCCTTGCGGCCCTTGCGGTCGGCGTAGATACCCATCAGCCAGCCACCGATCGGGCGCATCAGGAAGCCCACGGCGAAGATGGCGGCAGTGTTCAAGAGTTGTGCGGTGGTGTCGCCGGCCGGGAAGAAGGCTTTGGCGAAGTACAGGGAGAATGCGGCGTAAACGTACCAGTCGTACCATTCGACCATGTTGCCGATCGAACCGCTGAAAATCGACTTGAGTCGGCTTCGGGTGGTTTTTTCCGCGGCGGGCGCAATGGCCGCCCCGGCGGGCAGGGTGCTGGAGTTATCCATCGAAGGGACCTTCATAGTTGTTTTTGTGGAGCGCGTCGAAACGCAACCTGACAGGGCTATAGCAGGAGCTGTGCCAGATGCTGAAGGCCCGGACTAGAAGGGTTTGCAGCTATTGATGAGCGGAATTCCGCTCATCTTTGGAGGGTTGGTCGGCAAGATTCCGCTTATTGCGGGCGGTCGGCGTCGAGAAAATCTTCACGCAGCAACCCATGGCGCTGCATCTTCTCGTTGAGGGTGCGGCGGGGCAGTTGCAGTTCTTCCATGACCGCCTTGATCTCGCCTTTGTGGCGGCTCAGGGCTGCGCGCAGGCACTGCGCTTCGAAGGCCTCCTGCTGGGCGGCAAGTGACTGCCCGGACTCGGTCTGGGCAATGCTCGGCTCACCGAGGCCGAGCGCGTGACGTTCGGCGGCGTTGGCCAGTTCACGGACGTTGCCGGGCCAGTCGTGGCTGAGCAGGCGTCCCAGCTGCGCGCCGCCCAGCAGCGGAGCGCTGCGCCCGGCACGTTCGGCGGCCAGGCGGGCAAAGTGTTCGAACAGCAAAGGGATGTCTTCACGTCGCTCGCGCAACGGCGCCAGGCGCAATTCGGCAACGTTCAGACGGTACGCCAGGTCTTCGCGAAAGCGTCCGGCGCGGGCTTCTTCGAGCAGGTCAGGTTTAGTCGCGGCGATGATGCGCAAGTCGACGCTGATGCTCTGGTTGGCGCCGAGCCGCTCCAGTTTCTGCTCCTGCAGCACACGCAGCAGCTTGGCTTGCTGGGCCAGGGGCATGCTTTCGATCTCATCGAGAAACACCGTGCCGCCATTGGCGTATTCCAGCTTGCCGATGCGCTTGCCCTGCGCTCCGGTGAACGCGCCACTTTCATGACCGAACAGCTCGGCCTCGAACAGCGTCTCGGGAATGGCGGCGCAGTTGAGCGCCACGAACGGTTTGCCGGCGCGCGGTCCGAAATCGTGGAGGCAGCGCGCGACCTGCTCTTTGCCGCTGCCTGTTTCACCGCGAATCAGCACGTTGACCGGCAGGCTGGCCAGGTCCAGTACTTGCCTGCGCAGCTGCTGCATGCCCTGGGACATGCCCAGCAGGTTCAGTTCCAGGCGTGCCTTGAGGTCGGCCTGTTCATGCAGGCGGCGGTTTTCCAGGACCAGCTGGCGTTTCTCCAGGGCACGGCGCAGGCTGCCCAGCAGGCTCTCCGGGCTGAAGGGCTTTTCCAGAAAGTCATAGGCGCCGTTGCGCATGGCGTCGACGGCCATGGGCACATCGCCATGACCGGTCAGGAGGATCACCGGCAGGTCGGCATCGCGTGCTTGCAACTGTTCAAGCAAGGCCAGGCCGTCCATGCCGGGCATGCGCACATCGCTGAGGATCACCCCGGGGAAGTGCTCGGGCAACTGGCTCAGGCAGTCTTCGGCGCGGCTGAACAGCTGCACGTTGAAACCGGACAGGCTCAGCCACTGCTCCACGGCAGTGCGAATGCTCGCTTCATCGTCGACGACCATTACCGAATTGAACATCAAGGCTCCAGATCGCAGGGCAGGGTAAGGCTGAAACAGGCGCCGCCCGGTTGATTATCGACCGTAAGGCGCCCGCCGGCTTCATGAATGATGCCATAGGATATCGCCAGTCCCAGCCCCAAGCCTTCACCCACCGGCTTGGTGGTGAAGAACGGGTCGAAGACGTTGGCCAGGTGCTCGGCAGGTATACCGCCGCCGCTGTCGAGCACACTCAGGCGCCACTGCTCGGCGTCGATTTCGATGCGGATTTCCAGGCGCTTGTAGCTTTTCCCGGCCATGGCGTCGAGGGCATTGCGCAACAGGTTGATCAGTACCTGCTCTAGGCGGATGGCATCGCCGCGCACCCAGGCCGGACGGGCCAGGTACTGGGAAACCTCTACCTGTTCGGCGCGAATTCGCGCATCGAGCAACTGCAGCGCCTGATCGACCACGGTGGCCAGGTCCAGGCGTTCGCGCAGGCCGCTGGGGCTGTTGCGGGCGAAGGTCTTCAGGTGGCCGGTGAGCGCCGCCATGCGGGTCAGCATCTGTTCCAGTGGCTCAAGGGCCTGACGCGCCTCGTCGAAGCGCTGGTTGTCGAGCAGCAGGCGCAAGGTCGCCAGTTGCATGCGCTGGGTGGTCAGCGGCTGATTGATCTCATGGGCCAGGGCCGCCGACATTTGTCCCAGCGCGGCCAGCTTGGCCGACTGCACCAGGCCTTCCTGGGCTGTACGCAGGTCGCGGGTACGTTCCTCGACCAGGCGCTTGAGTTCCTCCCGGCTGCGCTGGCGCATGCGTGCCAGGCGCATGCGCTGACTGATGAACAACAGGGCGAAGACCAGGCTCAGCCACACCGCCGCCGCAGCGAGGGCGGCATTGCGGCCATCGTCGCTGACCTGCGGCTTGCGCAGCAGGTGCAGGGTCCAGCCCTCGGCTTCCAGGGGCAGACTTTCCCACAGGTACTCGGTGCTGCCTTCAGGCCGCTGAACGCGCATCAGGTTGCTGTTGTCATCGAAACGGCTGAGAACCTGGTGCTGCAAAGGTACCAGTTGTTGCTTGTCGTACTGGCGGGTGGCGGTCAGCTCGGCATGGTCGGCGCTGCTCAGAGGCTTGAGCTGGCGGTAACGCCAACCGTCCTGGTTGGCGATGAAGATGATCCCGCGGGCATCGCTGACCAGCAGAATGTCATTGCCTTGGCGCCATTCACGTTCAAGCTCGGGGAACTCCAGCTTGACCACCATGGCACCGAGGAATCGGCCATGTTCGTCCTGCACCGCACTGGAGAGGAAGTAGCCCGGTACGCCGCTGGTCACGCCGACCGCATAGAAGCGTCCGCTGCCCTGGCTGCGGGTCTGTTTGAAGTAGGGCCGAAAGCCGTAGTTGGAGCCGACATAGGTGCTGGGCAGGCGCCAGTTGCTGGCGGCGACGGCAAGACCGGTACGGTCGAGCAGTTCCAGGGTCGATGAGTTGGCTGCGCCGTTGATGCGTTCAAGCTTGCGGTTCAGGGCATCCTGGACCTGTTCGTTGAGCGGGCCGCTGAGAGCGCCGATCAGCTCCGGGTCCAGGGCCAGCACCGCGGGCAGGGCGCGGTAGCGTTCAATCAAGGTGTGCAACGAGGTGGCGTACAGGCCCAGCTGCTGGCTGGCACGACCGGCATCCTCGACCATCGACTGGCGCTTGGCATGGTGCATGGCCCAGCCTGCGCTGAACAGCGTGCCGGCAAGGATGAAGAAAATGATCAGCCCCAGGCGCAGGGCACGAAAAGAATAAGGCATGGTGCGGGTCCCGGCAGAGGGGGAAGGCCTCCTGGCCCTCCCTTGGCGCTTGGCAGCGGCTTACAACAGTTCGAAACGCTGTTGCTGCACCGCCTGGGAGTCCAGCCCGACCTGGACATTGAACTCACCGGGCTCGGCTGCCCATTGCAGTTGGGTGTTGTAGAACTTCAAGTCTTCTTCACTGATCTGGAAGTTTACTGTGCGCTCTTCACCCGCCTTGAGCATGACCTTCTGGAAGTTTTTCAATTCCTTCACCGGGCGGCTCATGGACGCGGCAATGTCCTGCAGGTACAGCTGTACCACGGTTTCGCCGTCACGTTTGCCGGTGTTTTTCACCCGCACGCTGGCTTCGAGGGTCTGGCCCTTTTTCAGGGTCTTGCTCGACAGGGTCAGCGGCGACAGGCTGAAATCGCTGTAGCTCAGGCCGTAGCCGAAGGGGTACAGCGGGCCGTTAGGCTCCTCGAAGTACTGCGAGGTGTAGTTGCCAGGCTTGCCCGGGGTGAACGGCCGGCCGATGCTCAGGTGGTTGTAGTACATCGGGATCTGCCCGACCGAGCGCGGGAAGGTGATGGCCAGCTTGCCCGACGGGTTATAGTCGCCGAACAGCACATCGGCAATGGCGTTGCCGCCTTCGGTACCGCTGAACCAGGTTTCCAGGATGGCATCGGCCTGCTCGCGTTCCCAGGCCAGCGACAGTGGGCGGCCGTTCATCAGCACCAGTACCAGCGGTTTGCCGGTGGCTTTCAGGGCCTTGATCAGCTCGCGTTGGGCGGCCGGGATTTCTAGAGTGGTGCGGCTCGACGATTCGTGGGACATGCCACGGGATTCGCCGACTACGGCCACGATCACATCCGACTGTTTGGCAGCCTTGACCGCTTCGTCGATCAGCACGGCAGCAGGACGCGGGTCATCGACGATTTCCGGGGCATCGAAGTTGAGGAAGTTCAGGTAGTCGAGGATGGCCTTGTCGTGGGTAACGTTGGAGCCTTTGGCGTAGATCACCTTGGCCTTGTCGCCCAGCACCTGGCGCATGCCTTCGCGCACGGTCACCGACTGGTGTGGACGTCCGGCGGCGGCCCAGCTGCCCATCATGTCGATCGGCGCATCGGCCAGCGGCCCGACCAGGGCAATGGTGCCGGCTTTTTTCAGCGGCAGGGTCTGTTCGCGGTTTTCCAGCAGAACCAGGCTGCGGCGCGCAACGTCACGCGCTTCGGCGCGGTGCAGGCGGTTGTCGGCGTAGGTATCGGCCGGGTCGTCGCTGGCGTTGCCGATGCGCCGGTACGGGTCGGCGAACAGGCCCATGTCGTACTTGGCCCCGAGCACTTCACGCACGGCGTTATCGATGTCGGCCTGATTGATTTCACCGGCCTTGAGCAGGCTGGCCAGTTCTGAATCGTACAGCGAGTCGTTCATGCTCAGGTCGATACCGGCCTTGATCGCCAGCTTGGCCGCCGCGCGGCCCTCACGGGCGACGCCATGGCGAACCAGTTCGGTAATTGCCCCGTGGTCGCTGACGGTCACGCCCTTGAAGCCCCAGTCCTTGCGCAGCAGGTCATGCATCAGCCAGGTGTTGGAGGTGGCCGGCACGCCATTGATCGAGTTCAGCGCGACCATCACGCCGCCGGCGCCCGCATCGATGGCGGCGCGGTAAGGCGGCAGGTAATCGTTGAACATCTTCGCCGGGCTCATGTCGACGGTGTTGTAGTCGCGTCCGCCTTCCACCGCGCCGTACAGGGCGAAGTGCTTGACGCTGGCCATGAGGCTGGTTGCCTCTGCCGGGCTCTTGCCCTGGAAGGATTCGACCATGACTTTGGAGATGCGCGAGACCAGGTAAGTGTCTTCACCAAAACCTTCACTGGTACGGCCCCAACGCGGATCACGGGCGATATCGACCATCGGCGCGAAGGTCATGTCGATGCCGTCGGAGGAGGCCTCCAGGGCGGATACGCGACCGACCTTGGCGATGGCGTCCATGTCCCAGCTCGAGGCCAGAGCCAGGCTGATCGGGAAGATCGTGCGGTGGCCGTGGATCACGTCATAGGCGAAGAACATCGGGATCTTCAGACGGCTGCGGCCTGCCGCATCCTGCATCGGACGGTTTTCGGCGCGGGTGATCGAGTTGAAGGTGCCGCCGATGCGGCCTGCAGCGATTTCCTTGCGGATCATTTCGCGAGGCATTTCCGGACCGATACTGATCAGGCGCAACTGGCCGATCTTCTCGTCCAGGGTCATCTGGCCCATCAGGTCGGCGATGAACGCCTGTTTCTTCTGCAACGGATCGGCAGGTGTGTCGGCAAAGGCCGACTGACTGGCCAGGCTGACGAGGAGGCCCAGCAAACACAGCTTGTTCATGAAGTTCTGTTCTCAAGGCTCGCGGCAGTATTCACGGTGATACTGCCCAGCCGAAGTTGGGGAAGCGGCTATTGTTGTAGTTTGCTGGGGCATCTTTTAGCCGATTGGCTCGATCCAGCGGCGGTTGCGGATTATGCCTCAAGTACACTGATTCACGCTGATCAAGGAGTAGGGCAACTATGCAGGTAATCCAGTTCAAGGGCGTAAGGCTGTGGCTGTTGCTGATGCTCGGCAGCCTGCTCACCGGTTGCGGGATCAACAACATTCCCAACTACGATGAGCAGGTCAAGGCCGCCTGGGCCCAGGTGCAGAACCAGTACCAGCGCCGCGCCGACCTGATCCCCAATCTGGTGGAAACGGTCAAAGGCTATGCCAAGCAGGAACAGGAAACGTTGACCGCGGTCATCGAAGCGCGGGCCAAGGCCACGTCGATCCAGGTGGATGCCAGCACCCTGGACGATCCGCAGAAGCTGCAGCAGTTCCAGCAGGCGCAAGCGCAACTGACCGGCGCGCTCAGTCGTCTGATGGTGGTGTCCGAACGCTATCCGGACTTGAAGTCGAACCAGAACTTCCTGGCCTTGCAATCTCAGCTTGAAGGCACGGAAAACCGTATAGCTGTAGCCCGCAAAGATTTCATCGCTGCGGTTCAGCGTTACAACACCGAGATCCGCACCTTCCCCGGACGACTCTGGCACATGGTGATGTACAGCAGCCTGCCGCTGCGGGAGAACTTCGAGGCGACTGCCACCGATGCCGACAAAGCCCCTGAAGTGAAGTTCTGATGCGTCTGCTGCAATGGACGCTGTTGCTGGCGCTGCTGATCGTCACGCCGCTGCGCGCCGAGCCGAGCTTCCCGGCCCTGACCGGGCGGGTGGTGGATAATGCCGGGCTGCTCGACGCTGGCAGCCGCGAGCAGCTGGAACGTATGCTCACGGCTCATGAACAGGCCACTGGCGAGCAGGTCGTGGTGGTCACTGTCAATGATCTGCAGGAGCTGCCCATCGAGGACTTCGGTTATCAGCTCGGCCGGCACTGGGGCATTGGCCAGAAGGGCAAGGACAACGGCGCGCTGTTGATCGTCGCGCCGCAGGCGCGCAAGCTGCGTATCGAAGTCGGCTATGGCCTTGAAGAGCGTCTGACCGATGCCCAGGCGTCGGTGATCATCAACGGCATCATCACCCCGGCATTTCGTCGTGGCGAGTTCAGCCTGGGCATCGTTCAGGGTACGGCGGCGATCCTGCAGGTACTGGGCGGCAACCCATTGGCCGAGCCGTCGCGGGCGCAGGGCGGTGGCGGCGAAGAGGGCGCTCCGGCCTGGGCTGTCGGCCTGTTTGTGCTGCTGATCATTGCGGTTTTCGCCGCGCAGTCCATGGGGATTGGCGGCAGTGGTCGGGGTGGCCGTGGCGGTATGGGCGGCATGGGCGGCGGTTTCGGCGGTGGCTATGGTGGATTTGGTGGTGGCGGCGGTGGCGGTTTCAGCGGCGGTGGTGGCGGCTTCGGCGGTGGCGGTTCCTCCGGTGGCTGGTAGAACAATACTCAACGAGATTCCCAGTGCATGACATTGCTCAGTGAATTTGAACAACGCCAGGTTGCCGAGGCCATTGCCCGGGTCGAGCGGCGAACAGACGCCGAGCTGGTCACGGTGCTTGCGCGCCGTGCCGACGATTACGCCTACATCCCCTTGCTGTGGGCCAGCCTGCTGGCCTTGCTGGTGCCGGGGGCGGTCTACTACCTGGGCGGCTGGTTGAGCGTCAACGGCTTGCTGATCGCCCAGTGGCTGACCTTCATTGTCCTGTGCCTGCTGTTTCGCCTGCCCGCTCTGACCACCCGGCTGATTCCGCGTTCGGTGCGCCACTGGCGCGCCTCGAACCTGGCCCGCCGGCAGTTTCTGGAGCAAAACCTGCACCATACGGCCGGCAGTACCGGGGTGCTGATTTTTGTCAGCGAAGCCGAGCGCTACGTCGAAATCCTGGTGGATGAAGGGATCTCCCGGCATCTGGATAACCAGGTGTGGGACGCTATCGTCAAACGCTTTACCGAGCAGGTGCGTGAGGGCCAGACCCTGCAGGGCTTCGTTACCTGTGTCGAGGCCTGTGGTGAGCTGCTGGCCGAGCATGTGCCCATGACCCATGAGCGCAACGAGCTGCCCAACCGTCTGGTGGTGTTGGCTTGAGCCGGGAACGCTGATCGACAAAAGCTGTGCGCAGGCCGGTCATCCACGTAAAATACCCGGCACTGCGCCTAGCCGCTCCCTCCGCAACCCGAGGCACCCACTCCCGATGTCCGATTCCCCCACCGCCCAGGCCGCGCCGGATGCGCGTGCGCAGTTTCTGAGCCTGCTCGCCACCAGCCTGGAACAGAACGCCCTGATCAAGCTGGTGCTGGCGCGCCATGTCGGCACTGAAGAAGCCTTGCAGCGCATCATCGCCAAGCCGCTGACCGTCAAGGGCCAGGCCTGCCTGTCGTTTGTCTACCGCTACCAGACCCGCGACATCACCCGCAACCTGGCCAATGACGAAGCCCTGGCGCTGGTCGCCGAGCTACTGCCGGGCTCGTTTCGCAATGCCCACCTGCTGAGCCTGAGCGACGAAGCGCAGCTGGAGTTCAGCAAGAAGGGCAAGCCGATGCTGCATCGCAGTGCCGTGCAGCAAGAGCGTCAACTGCCGGCAGGCGAGCATGACCGGGAGAAAAAGCGCTATCTGGAACTGAGCCGTCCGTTCCTGCATGACCTGGGCGTCACCGACAAGCAGCACGCGTTGATCCCGGCGATGTCGCGCAAGTGGAAGCAGATCAACAAGTTCATCGAAGTGTTTTCTCACGCACTGAGTTCGGCGCCGCTGGCCGCCGGTCAACCGTTGCGGGTGGCCGACTTCGGTTCGGGCAAGGGCTACCTGACTTTTGCCATCCACGATTACCTGCGCAACACCCTGCAGCGTGAGGCCCAGGTGACTGGCGTCGAGTTGCGCCAGGACATGGTCGAGCTGTGCAATGCCGCTGCCGCGCGCCTGGAGCATCCGGGGCTGGTGTTCGAATGTGGCGATGTACGCAGTGTGGTGCCCAGTGCCATCGAAGTGATGATTGCCCTGCATGCCTGTGACATCGCCACCGACTATGCGATCCACACCGGTATTCGCTGTGGTGCGGCGATCATCATGTGCTCGCCTTGCTGCCACAAACAGATTCGTCCGCAGTTGCACAGTCCGGGCCTGCTCAAGCCGATGCTGCAGTATGGGTTGCATCTGGGGCAGCAGGCCGAGATGCTCACCGACAGCTTGCGTGCCTTGTACCTGGAGGCCTGTGGTTACGAGACCAAGGTGTTCGAGTTCATCTCGCTGGAGCACACCAACAAGAACAAGATGATCCTCGCGGTTAAGCGTCAGGCACCGGGGGATTCAACGGCGCTGCTGGAGAAGATTCAGCAGTTGAAGGAGTTTTACGGGGTCAAGGAGCATTGCCTGGAGACCCTGTTGCGCGCGGATGGCTTGATCGCCGTCTGAACGCATCGCTGATTTTGTAGGAGCGGATTCATCCGCGATGGACTGCGTAGCAGGCCCATTTTTTGGGGCCGCTACGCGTCCCATCGCGGCGGTCCGGCGTCCCGGTGAATCCGCTCCTACACGGCCCGCACCGGTGCCGGGTGTACACGGGTCTTGCGCCCCAACACCACGGTACCGATCACCCCCGCGGCAAACACCCAGGTAATCGGTTCGACCTGCTCACCAAAGAACAGTGCGGAAAAAGCGATGGTGAAGAATATCTGCAGCAATTGGATCTGACTGACCCGGGCGATGCCACCCAGGGCCAACCCGGCATACCAGGCAAAGAAACCAATGAACTGCGAAAACAGCGACACATAGCCGAAGGCCCACCAGGCTTGTGTGCTGACGGGGCCTTGATGTTGCAGAGCCAGGTAAACCACTGGGCCGATGAGCAGCGGGCTGGACAGCACCAGTGCCCAGCAGATCACCTGCCACCCCCCCATCTCACGCGCCAGTCGGCCACCTTCGGCATAGCCCAGCCCGCCGACGGCAATCGCCGCCAGCATCAACAAGTCACCAGCCTGAATCTGCCCGGCACCCATGATCATCGCGTACGCCAGCACCAGCGCGCTGCCTAACGCGGCACAGGCCCAGAAGGCTTTCGAGGGGCGTTCATGGGACAGCCAGGCGGCATAGAAGGCCACACACAAGGGTTGCAGGCCGTTGACCAGGGCACCGTGGGACGCCGGCACCGTCTGCATGGCCCAGGCGGAGAACACCGGAAAGCCGAGGATCACCCCCAGCGCCACCAGGCTAAGGCCTTTGATCTGCTGCCAGGTCGGCCATTTCTCCCGCCGCCAGAGCAGCAACGCCGCTGCCGGGATGGCCGCGAGCAGGGCGCGGCCGAGGCCATTGAGCAATGGATGCAGTTCCTGCACGACGATACGGGTCATGGGCAGGGTCAGGCTGAAAATAATGACACCGAGCAGGCCCAGGGCCATCCCGGTGTTTTCGCGGCTGGACATAACAGAAGCCTGTGACAGATGAGTCCACTCATTGAGCCACAGCCGCCACGGATGATCTTGTTACAGTTGCTCACAAGTTCATCCGTACAGTTTGCCGAAGGCTCAGAAGAAGCGGGTAATGCTCACCTTGGCATTGCGGCCCTGACTGTAGGCATAGGCGCCACTGAGTTCGGAGCGGTAGTCGTTGTTGAACAGGTTGTCGACGGTCAGGTTGACCTCGGTGCCTTTGAGGTACGGCTGCTGTGGCTTCCAGTTGGCGAACAGGCCGTGGATCTGATAATCCTCGTTGGCGTAGTGATCGTAGTAGCGGTCACCCAGCGAACTGGCAGGCCCTTCGCGGTAGTTGTCGCTGGGCAGGCGGTCGGTCTTGCGCACGAACTGCGCCTGCCAGCCCACCTTGGCGTCCCAGCTGGGGATTTTCACACCCAGGGTGGTGATCCATTTCGGCGCTGGAATGTCCTTGGCCCAGACGTCCGGCCCCCAGGGGTTGGTGTAGGCGCCCTCATGGCGGCCGCTGATCCACGAGTACGACACCGAACCGAACAGGTAGGTGGAGTCGTAGAAGCTTTCGACCTCAAAGCCCTTGATGGTGACGCTTTTGATGTTGCGGTAGTTGGACATCAGGCCGTTGCCGCAAGCCTTGGAGATGCTCTGGCCGCTGACCAGTTGTTCGGGGCAGCCGATGCCGGTGGCTTTGAAAATTTCGTCGTCGATCTCGTTGCGGAACAGGGTGGTGCGGATCAGGACATTGTCGCGGTCGGTGAACACATCCGAGAGGGTGGTGATGTTACCGGCGCGCAAGGCGGTCATGCGCTCCGGGTCGAGGTTGCGGCTGGAAGCGGTGCGGCTGCCGAGGCCCTGGATTTCGTACTGTTCGTCGAGCACCGGGGCACGCCAGGTCTTGCTGTAGTCGGCGAAGAACGCAGTCTGTTCGTTGGTCTTCCAGAAAATCGACAGGCGTGGCGTCCAGCCGCTGTAGGTCTTCTCGCTGTAGTCGTGACCCAACGCCGGATCGTTGTAGAACGGTGCATCGTTTTCCTTGCCCTTGTTGGCGACGTGGTCGTAACGCAGGGAAGGGGTCACGGTCACCTCACCGAGAGTGATGGCGTCCTGGATGAAGTAACCCTGGCTGTCGACGCTACCGCTGGGCATGAAGTTCGGCTGGTAGTAGCCGTTGTTGTACAGGGGCGTGTCATATTTGCTGCCAGGCATCCACATCTGCGTGTCGCGCTCGTGGCGGCGGACCTGGAAACCGCTGGTGAAGGCATGCTCCAGCGGCCCGCTGGCAAACAGGCTGGTGTTGCGCACATCGAGCATCTGGTCGGTGTATTCGGTGTCCATCTTGCGCCCGCCCGTGGACGGCTGAAAGTACGCGGTCGCATCACGTTCGTCGGTCTGCTTGGTGTCGGACACCGAGTACTTCACCGTCAGGTCTACCAGCGGGTTGTTGATCGGCTGGTACTTGTAGGTGGTCGACCAGGTGGTGTCGGTGGTGGTGCGATTGGCCAGGTAGCGCCTGACGGCGTTGTCGTAGCCCCACTTGTCGATATCGGACTGCGTCGGTGGTGTCGGGTAGGCGGTGGAGGAGAACGGCGCCCAGCGCTCGCTCTGCGAACGCGACCAGGAAAAGCCCAGGCTGTGCTCGTCGGTCAGGTGCATGTTGAACTTGAGCAGCGTACCGTCCAGGTCCAGCGCGCTGTTGGGCAGGCGCTGGGGGTTGATCGGGTAGTCGTTGTCCGGGTCGGGCAGGGTACCGGCCAGTTTCATGTCGTCGCCGTCTCGCTTGGTCAGATAGACCAGGGCATCCATGCGGCCATCATCGGTACGGCCGAACAGTGCCGAGCTGTAGACCTGCTGATGGTCGTTGCTGGCATAGCCGTATTTGAGCATGGCACCGCTATTGCGGCCTTCCTGCAGCAGGTCCGGGGCATCCTTGGTGATCATGTTGACGCTGCCGCCGAAGCCGCCGTTGCCGGTGTAGATCGAGTGCGGACCTTTCTCGACCTCGATGCTCTTGATCAGCTCCGGCTCAATGAAAATGGTGCCTTGCTGATAGCGCTCGAAGCCACTCTTGGTCGCGCCGTCGACGGTCATCGGCACGTCTTCGGCGTCGCCCAGGCCCCAGATGTTGATGGTCTGCCCGCCGGGTTTGGCCGAACCGCCCATGTTCACCCCGGGCAGGGTCGAGAGCACGCTGGGAATGTTGCTCGGCTGGTAGCGGTCAATCTCTTCCTGGGTCAGGGTCGAGCGGCCGACAGTGCTCGGGTCGACCTGCTGGCCATCACCCACGATGCTCACCGCACTCAGCTGGATGCCGTTGTCGGCGGTCGCGTCGTCTTCACGCAGGCGCACCACGTAGGTGCTGCCGACCTTGACCACGGCGAAGCGGCTATTGCGCAGCAGCTGGTCAATGGCCTCCTGGGCTTCGTACGGACCCTTCAGGGCCGGGGCTTGCACGCTGCGCAGCAAGGTTTCGTCGAACAGCAGTTGCACCTTGGCTTGCTGGGCCAACTGGCTCAGCGACACCGCCAGCGATTGCGCGGGCAGGTTCAGCTCCACCGGCGCGGCCTGGGCTTGCAGGCTCAGGGCCAGGCAAGCTGCCAGCAGCGATGGACGGGCAGACAAAGGTGTGAATGGACGAAACGCACGCAACATGAAATCCCCCAGTACGGCAACAAAGGCCAAAAAGGCCTGCAATGACTACGCAGACGGGAGGAAGACGCGGCGCTGCTGAAAACCCTCATATGCGAATGAAAAATATTCTCAGATTTTTATCTGTGCTCGATCCGCAGGCGGCCATCGGTCAGGGTCACGGCCTTCACCGGCAACAGGGCGGGCAAGGCATTGAGCAGGGCATCGGGGTCGTTGACATCGAGGTTGCCCGAGACCCTGTAGCGGCCCAGCGCCGGATCGGCGAGGAGGATCTCGGCTGGGCGATACAGTGATAGCTCGTCGATCAGGCTGCTCAGCTCGCGGTCGCGAAAGGTCACATGACCGCCACGCCAGTCGGCCACTTCCTGGTCGCTCAAGGCCTGCCAGCTGAGGCTGCCGCGGGCCACATTGTAGGTGGCGCGCTGGCGTGCGCCGAGCAACGCCGGTGCCTGATCTTCTCCCGGCGTTTCCAGTGCGACCTGGCCGTGGGCAACGCTCAACACCAGTTCGTGACGACTGCGGCGCAGGTCAAAACCGGTACCGACCACACGCACCCGAGCGTTACCGGCATCGACAAACAGCGGGCGCTCCTTGTTAGCGGCAACATCGATGTAGAACTGGCCTTTGTCCAGATGAATCAACCGGCGTTCGGCGTCGAAGTCTATCCGCAGGCGGGTGTGGGCATTGACGTTCAGCCGGCTGCCATCGGGCAGTTCCAGGGTTTGCGGCTGCTCGCTGTTGACTGCCACGGTCTGCACGTAATGAGTGGCGGGCAGCCCCAGGTTGCCCGCCAGCAGCGCACACACCAGGGCGGCGGCCAGTGCCAGCGCCGGACGCCAGTTGCGTGCCTTGCGGGTGGGCAAGGGCACTGGCTGGTTGAGGCTTTTGAGAGCGGCCAGATCATCCCAGAGCTGGACGAACTGGGTGTAGGCGCGAGCGTGCTCGGGCGTCTGCATCCACAGTGCAAAATCCTTGCGCGAGGCGCGCGAAGGATTGTTGCGGTTATGGGTGAACCAGCTGGCCGCCTGGGCATCGACTGTACGCTTATCGATTTCTGGGGAGGTGGTCATTCTGGTTGCTCCATGCCGTTGTCACTGTCCAAGCGTTGCTTGCAATGCAGCAGTGCGGCGGCAATGTGTTTCTCCACCATGCTCACGGAGATACCCATGCGCTCACCGATCTGTGCCTGCGTCAAACCTTCGAAGCGGTGCAGCATAAGGGCTTCGCGGCGGCGCGGCGAGAGTTCGGCGAGGACATGTTTCAACTGTTCCAGGCGTTGTTGCTGCTGGGCATGGTTCAGTGGGTCGGTGCTGGTATCGACGCTCGCGTCTTCGTCGCCTCGGGTTTGCTCTTCGAGCGCGGCGTGGCGAACACGCTGGCGGCGCCAGTGATCGCTGAGCAGATTGCGCGCGACCTGGAACAGAAACGCCCGCGGTTGCTCCACCTGCGACCGGTCCCGATAACCCAGCCATTGGGTGAACACGTCCTGGGTCATGTCGGCAGCATCACTGGCATTGTCCATGCGCTTGCGCAGGAAATGCAGGATGTCGGCATAAAACCCGCGGCAGGTGTCATGGGCAAGCGGGTCGGGTTTGGGGCGTTGCATGCAAGCTTTCCAGGGAGGACCGGAGAAGAAAGCTGCGAATGGTATCGATAATTATTGTTATTTGCCATGACGAAATCGTCGCGCTGTCACCGCCGCTTGCGCGTTGGCACCGGCACCTGTACCTCAAGACCGGGAGCTCCCAGCGGGTGGCTGCTGGCGTCGAAGAAATACACGGCCAGGTCCGGGGTATCGGCAAAGCGTTGGGCGTAATGCTGCTTCTGGCTGATGATTGACGCTTCACTCAACGGCCGGATGGCAATGGCCACGTGCGCCGGGCGGGCCTGCTTGATGGCCTGCAGCAGATGCCGGTCGCTGTTGTCCAGGTGTTGGCCGAACATGCACAGCCCGCCTTGATGACTGGCCAGCTCGCCCAGGCACCAGTTCAGATAGTCGGAGCTGCGGATAGCCTTGAGCTTGTCGTCGCTGCTGCCTTCGTTGACGAACAGCGGCACATCTCCGGGGGTGTTGACGGCAAAACCATCGAGCAACTGACTGTCGCTGGCACTGCGCTGACGGGTGCTGCCGTCCTGTTGCTTGAGCAGGTGCAGGCCACCATGCAGGTAGAGCAGGCGGGTGCCCGGGTTGCGGGTGTGACGGATATCGAAGCCGCCTTCTTCATCGAACAACGACTGGAAGCCGCCCGTGTTCTGGCTGGCGGCCCAGTGGCAGAGCAGGTCATAGTTGCTTGAATAGACGCTGTGATAATTGCGCAGTTCGTTGTTGATCAGTTGCAAGGTCGACAACGGCAACAGGCGCCAGGGGATGTGCACGTTGCGCACGGCGTGAATCAGCGCTTCCTTGATCGCGTAATAGCGGTTCAGCGGCGCGGACGAACTGATTGCCAGGGCTGCATTGACCCGTACGGTGGTGTTCAGGGCGCTGAGCACCGGTTCGAACAGCTCGCTGCCCATGGATTTGAACAACGCCTGGTCGGTCAGGCTCAGGGGTTTGTGGCGTACCCGCTGGGCTTCTTCGAACAGGGAAAAATAGGTGAACGGACGCCACAGCGCTCGACTGGCGCCATTGCCCAGCAGCAGGCCGCTGCACGGGTGGCTGGCGATCAGTTCTGGCCAGAGATGCAGGCTGGCGTCGAGGTCGGTGTCGGGCATGAGTTCACTGTTCCGGGTGGGTCGCTTGATCGGCGCGACTTTAGCATGCCACTGCGTTGTCATCAGTGTTGGTGACTATGCTGGTTTCGCGATCAATGAAGAGGAAGCGTCATGACCATGCATGGAATTCACTGGCTTGCAGGCCTGCTCCCGTTACTCCTGGCGGGCCTGGTCGAGGCCGGTCAGGGCCGGGAGCTGGCGGCCGCCCAAGGCATCCCGTACCCGGCAGTGATCGCTCATCGTGGCGCATCTTTCGATGCCCCGGAGTCCACCGCCCCGGCCTACCTGCTGGCCCGGGACCTGGGTGCCGATTACCTGGAACTGGACCTGCAGCGCAGCAAAGATGGCGTGCTGGTCGCGGTGCACGACGATAACCTGCAACGCACCAGCGATGTGGCTCAACGTTTTCCTGAGCGCAAGGACAGCCCGGTCAGTGCCTTCACCCTGGCTGAACTCAAGGCGCTGGATGCCGGCAGCTGGTTCAACCGGGCCATTCCCGAGCGGGCACGTGAGCGCTTCAAAGGTTTGCAGATCCTCACCCTGGACGAGGTCATGGATATTGCCGAGGGCAATCCGCACAAACGACCTGGCTTGTACATAGAGACCAAGGTGCCGACGCTGTTCCCTGGCATCGAAGCCGACCTGAAGGCGCGTCTGCAGGCGCGCGGCTGGCTCGATAAACCTGGGCGGGTGGTGCTGCAGAGCTTTGACCGTAACAGCCTGGCGTTGCTGCACAAGGACATGCCCAACGTACCCAAGGTCCTGCTGCTGTGGGTCGGCAAGGGCAATATCGAGCCGGCATCAGCGCAGAGCTTTGCCGAGTCCGGCGAGACCGACAAGGCGGCGTTCTACGCCCGTCAGCAGCCCAGGGACAAGGCCGAGTTTGCGCGCTGGATCGATCACGCTAAGGCTGCTGGGGCCATCGGCACGGGGCCCTCGGCAGCACTGACTGCAGGCGGGGCACAGAGCTATGCCGACCTGGTGCAGCCGTGGATGAATCAACTGACGCACGACAAAGACTTGCTGGTGCACGTGTACACCGTCGATGAAGACGTGGACTTCGCCAAGGTCATGGCGGCCGGGGTCGATGGCATTTTCACCAACCGCAGCGGCCAGCTGCTGCGCTACTTCGCCAGGCCGCCAGTGCTGGACGAGCTGCAGATTCTCAAGGCGCATGGCTATTGAGCATCTGGCCTGGCGCCAGCGCCTACCGTAGACTTCGCCCTTTGCGCACTCGCTCAGGATCCAATCGCCAATGACCTTATCGTTGCTGTTTGCCGTGCTGGCTTCCGGATTTATCTATGGCATCACCCCGGGGCCGGGTGTGCTCGCGGTACTGGGCATTGGCGCCTCGCGCGGACGCAAGGCCGGTGCCGGATTCCTCTGCGGTCATTTGCTGGGCGATGTGCTCTGGTGCAGCACCGCGCTGGTGGCGATTGTCGGGGCCCGCCAGATCGGCAGCTCGGTGTTCGACATCCTCGGTCTGCTCAGCGGCCTGTACCTGTTCTGGCTGGGATTTCGCGCGCTGCGCAGCCGTCCGGGCAATGGCCAGGGCGAGCAGGGGCCGGTACGCCAACCGTTCTGGCACGGCATCGTCTTCGGCCTGACCAACCCCAAGGCCTACCCGGTGGCGGTGGCGACCTTTACCGCACTGATCTCCAGCCGTGCCGAAACCCTGGAGTGGTCGATGCTGCCGGCGCTCATTGCCCTGAGCTTTGTCGGTGGCCTGCTGGCTTATGTGATCCTCATCGCGATTGTCGGCGCCCGTCATGTGCGCACCCTCTACACCCGCTATGAACTGTGGATCACCCGTGCCTGCGGGGTGATGTTCATCGGCTTTGCCGTCAATGCCCTGATGCATGCGTTGCCGGGGTTGATGCCGCGTTCCTGAGGGCTGGCACAAGGTTGGGTAATAATGTGAGAATGATATGAATTCCTATTCATGACTTCATTTCACTCTTTCACACCGGCCTTCAATGACTTCGCTTTCCACGCCCTGGACAGCCTCCGCTGCAGCCTTGCCGGAGGTCGTCCACGATTTGCTGGCGCATTACAGCGACCTGCGTCGCTATCTTAGCGGCCGACTGCGTAACCCGGATGACGCCGCCGATATCGCCCAGTCGAGCTTCGCTCAGGTCTATGCCCACGCCCTCAACGCACCGGTCATCAATGCCCGGGCCTTGTTGTTCCAGGCGGCGCGCAACCTGTGCATCGACCAGTACCGACGCCGCAGCAACGAGCTACTGGCACTGGAAGACTGGTTGACCCGGGCTGAGGTCATGACGCCGAGCGTGGAAGACATCCTCATCGCCCGCGAACAGCTGCAGCAACTGATCGAGCGCATCGAACGCATGCCGCGCCTGCGTCGTGAGGTATTCGTGCGGGTGCGCCTGCATGGCCAGAGTCATCGCCAGGTGTGTGCCGAGCTTGAACTGTCGGCCAAGGCGGTGGAGCTGCATATCGGTCGGGCGGTTTTCGATCTCTCCGAGTTGAGCCTGGCGGTTCGTGATGTCTGACGCCGTGCCGGCTTCCCCGCGTAAGGTGCAACAGGCACTGGCCTATCTTGCGGCATTGCACAGTGACGATCCCGAACGGGTCAGTCAGGTGCGCAGCCAGCTGGAACGCTGGCGCAGCAAAAGTCTTGAACACGAAAGGGCCTGGCAGGAGGCCGAGCAGCGCTGGCAACTGGTGCATCGGCTGACGCCACAACTGCGTACGGCAGTGGCACCAGAGCCGGTCAATCTCAGTCGTCGTCGCCTGCTGCGCCAGGGCAGCGGTTTGCTCATGCTGATTGGCGCGGCCAGCTGGCTGGGCTGGTTGTGGCAACGGGCGCCACAGTTCGACCGCCTGTTGCAGACCGTGCACGCGGAGCCACCGCGCACCGAACACCTGCCCGATGGCAGCCAGTTGCTGCTGGCCGCCGAAAGCAGCCTGCGGGTGGAATACAGCAACGGGCTGCGCCAGGTCCGCCTGCTGCATGGCAATGTCTATTTCGATGTGGCGCGCGAACGCCTGCGACCGTTCTTGATCACCACCCGGCTGGGTGAAGTGCAGGTGCTGGGCACGGCTTTCAGTGTCAGTGACCGCGGCGGCGAGATTCAGGTCGCGGTTGCTCGCGGACGCGTCGAGGTTCGCGGCCTGCACGCTGGCGAGCAAGTACTGGAGGCAGGGCAGCGTATCCGCCTGGGTGAGCGTGGTGAGTTGCTGGCGTTCGACGCCCACGCCCTGGCTGCACCGGATGTGCGTCACTGGCGCAACGGTTGGTGGTCGTTCACCGAGGCGCCATTGGCTGAGGTGATTGCCGAGTTCAATGCCTACGCCTTGCAGCCGGTAACGCTCAGTGCCGAGGTCGCCGGTTTGCGCTTGACCGGTAGCTTCCCCAGCGACCGGCCGGAAATGCTCCTGCACACCCTGCCAAAAATCCTCCCGGTGGCCTTGGTGCAACAGGGCGAGCAGCGTCATCTGCAGTTGCGCTGAGCGGGGCAAAAAAGTTTTGAGGGGTAGCGTCAAGGTGGCCCGTCTTCATTCAGGAACCCACCTCAGCAAGGACAGATCATGTCGTTTTACCTCGCCCGGGCCAGTCGTCCGGCAGCCTCTGCGGTCTTCCCCGGCAGCCTTCGCCGCCTGGTGCTGGCCTGTGCCCTGGGCAGTGCCGGCCTGCTGCCGGTGACCACGCTGGCTGCGGCATTGGCCTCCGACGGCCCGTCGCTGAGTCTGAATCTGCCGGGGCAGTCCCTGGATACCGCCGTGCATGCCCTGGCCCGGGAAGCGGGTGTAGCCATCGCCGCCGACAGCCAGCTGCTGGCCGGGCGCAAGGCACCGGCCCTGCACGGCCAGTTCACCTTGCAGCAGGCGCTGCAGCGGCTGCTTGCCAACACCGGGCTGGTGGCCAGTGAAGAGAACGGCGTGATCATCCTGCGCAGCCTGGACAGCGACGGGGCGTTGACCCTGGGCGAGCTGAACATCAACGCCGCCAGCAACTCCGACGGCGTGCCCGAAGCCTACAGCGGTGGCCAGGTGGCCCGTGGTGCACGCCTGGGGATCCTGGGTAACCGCGACATCATGGACACCCCCTTCAACGTCACTGCCTATACCGCGCAGAACATCGAGAACCAGCAAAGCGGCACGGTGGGCGCAGTGCTGCGCAACGATCCGTCGATTCGTTTCAGCACCGGCGAAGGCCACACCTACGAGAACTTCATGATCCGTGGCTACTCGCTCGATTCCACCGAGCTTGCGGTCAATGGCCTCTATGGCCTGGCACCGGATGGTCATACGCCTACCGAGTTTCTCGAGCGCGTCGAAGTACTCAAGGGGCCCGGCGCCCTGCTCACCGGCATGGCTCCCAACGGCGGGGTGGGCGGGGTAATCAACCTGGTGCCCAAGCGCGCCGGTGAAGCACCGTTGACGCGGCTGACCACCAGCTACGTGTCCGATGGCTATGTGGCCGAACATATCGATCTGGGTCGACGCCTGGGCGATGAGCAGCGTTTTGGTATCCGTTTCAATGGTGTCTACGGCAGTGGTGATACCGGAGTTGATGAGCAATCCAAGGACCGCACCCTGGCGTCCCTGGGCATGGATTATCGCGGCGACGGCTGGAAGCTCGAACTGGATGCCTACGAAAGCCATGAAAAAATCGACAACGGCAGCCCGATGATGGCCGGCTTCACTCGTCTGGGGTTCGTGACCAAGGCGCCCAAGCCGGACACCAATATTCTGCAAGGCATCTCGGCCAAACAGGTGAGCAAGGCGGTGATCCTGCGCGGCGAATACGACCTCAATGACGACTGGAGCGCATTTGCCAGCGTCGGCAGCGCCCGTACTCGCTACAAAGGTTTCCTCAACGGCACCCGGGTGATCGTCACCAACAGCAACGGCGACGCCAGCGGCGAAACCTACAATCAGGCCGGCTACACCCACAGCCTGTCCACCGAGGCCGGGGTGCGTGGCAACTTTGTCACCGGCACGGTGAATCACCAGGTGGTCCTGAGTACCACGCTGCTGCACCAGGACATCGGCCGTGCCGCCACCGTTACCAGCCCCAAGTACGTGACCAATATCTATCACCCGGGCAAGCCGATCATTGCCGGCGACCTCGGCTCAAGCGACAAGACCGGCGACAACACCCTCTCCAGCTTTTCGCTGGCCGACACCCTGGGCTTTGCCGACGATAAAGTCCTGTTGACCCTGGGCGTGCGCTCGCAGCGGGTGCGCCAGAAGCTGAGCAAACCGGCCTACGACGAACGCGCCCTGACCCCGGCCCTGGGCCTGGTGCTCAAGCCCTGGGATGCTCCGGTTTCGCTGTATGCCAACTACATCGAAGGCCTGACCCAAGGCGGCATGGTTACCGACCTCAGCGCCGCCAACTACGGCGAACAGTTTGCCCCCTACAAGGCCAAACAGCTGGAAGCCGGAGTCAAGTGGGATCTGGGCGACTTCACTCATACCTTGAGCCTGTTCCAGATTGAAAAGCCGAGCATGATGCTCGACAAGGCCAGCAACCGTTACACCGACGATGGCGAGCAGCGTAACCGTGGCGTGGAGTGGAACCTGTTCGGCTCGCTGACCCCGACTGTGCGCCTTCTCGGCGGCGTCACCTACACCCGCGCCGAACTGACCCGCACCGCCAACGGCACCTTCGATGGCAACACTGCCCGTGGTGTGCCGGCCTGGTCGGCCAACCTCGGGGCCGAATGGGATACGCCGTGGATCGAGGGCCTGACCCTGACTGCCCTGGGTATCCACAGCAGCTCGCAATACCTCGACAGTGCCAACGACCTGAAGATCCCGCAGTGGACCCGCTACGACCTGGGCGGTCGCTACAGCACACGCATCCTGAGCAAGGACGTGGTGCTTCGTGCCAGTCTGGAGAACGTCGAGAACCGTGCCTACTGGGCCGGGGTGTTCAACGACGGCTACGCCACGGTGAGCGAACCGCGCACCTTGAAACTTTCAGCCAGCATCGACTTCTGAGGTGACTATGAATGGAATCAGTCAATGGGGCGGCGGGCTGTTGCTGGCCCTGTCCCTGAACTGTGCACTGGCAGCGGCTGTGCCGTTGCAGCCAGGGCAGACCGTCAAGGCCAGCTTCGCTCAGGCCCGGCAGCCCGACTGGACGCTTGAACTCAAGCAGGGCGACTTTGTGCGTGGGCGGGTGGATGGCGATATCAGCCTGCGCCTGCTCGATGCCCGCGGACAGTCGCTGCGTTTGCTGATCGATGGTCAGGATCAGCCGCGGGACTTTATGTTCATCGCGCCTGCAGATGGCGATTACCACCTGCAGGCGCAGGCGCTGGCGACCCGGCCACAGGCGGACTACGCGCTGAGCCTGAACCAGGTGGTGGGCGCGGCTGCGCAGAAGGTGAGTAAACCCGCCTTGCAAAGCCCAGTGATGCAGGCGCTGCAGCAACAGCTGATGCGCGGCGCCGACACGCAAGCGTTCTGGGACGCGCGCAAGGCTCAGGGCACGCCACTGGTCGAAGACTTGGCTGACAAGCGCGGGTATAGCCTGGTGACTTTCCTCTGGCGCGGAGCCAGGCACAACGTCCGGGTGTTTGGTGCACCGTCGGGCAATCATGATGAACTGCAGCGCCTGGGCGACAGCGACGTGTGGTTTCGCAGCTACGAAGTGCCGTCCAGCGCACGTTTGAGCTACCAGATGGCGGCGGATGTACCGGCCTCCAGCGACCGTCGGGTGATACTTGCCACCACCCGTCGCGACCCGCTCAACCCCAACGCTTTTGCCGACAGCAGTGGCGACCCGTGGCTTTCGCGTTCACGCCTGGAACTGCCTGCTGCCCCGGCGCAACCCTGGGTGGCGCAGCGCCAGGGGGTTGCCCGTGGCAGCGTGGAACGTCAGGTACTGAGCAGCGCATTGCTGGGAAATGAGCGCGATGTGTATCTCTATCGACCAGCCAGCTGGAAAGCCGGAGCACCGGGTCAGGGGCTGTTGGTGCTGTTCGATGCCCATGCCTACACCCGCCAGGTGCCGACCCCGACGCTGCTCGACAACCTGATTGCCGATGGCCTGATTCCAGCAACGGCGGCCTTGATCATCGCCAACCCGAGTGACCTCAGCCGCCAGCAGGAACTGCCGCCCAACCCACAGTTCGCGCGTTTCATGGCCGAAGAACTGATGCCCTGGGCCAAGGCGCGTGGCCTGCGCGCCGAGGCATCGCGTACGGTGGTGGCGGGTTCCAGTTATGGCGGCCTGGCATCGGCTTACATGGGGCTCAAGCATCCGGAGTGGTTCGGTAATGTACTGAGCATGTCGGGTTCGTACTGGTGGGGCAGGGAGGGCGAAGAACCCGGCTGGTTGACCCGCGAGTACGTCAAGGCACCCAGACAGGCCCTGCGGTTCTACCTGCAATCAGGCCTGTTCGAGGGGCCAAAGATTCTCGATACCAACCGGCATTTGCGTGATGTGCTGCTGGCCAAGGGGTATCCGCTGACTCAGGTCGAATACCCGGCCGGACATGATTATCTGCAATGGCGCGGGAGCTTGCCGTGCGGCTTGATTGCCTTGATCGGCAAGACCGGGAATACCCCGCAGGTATGTCAGCCAGGCTAGTCGAATTGCAACTGATACCTGTGTAGGAGCGGATTTACCAGGTGACAGACAGTTGCTCCTACAGTTTGAACTGCACCCCAAAAGTTGGACACCCATCCAACTTTTGAGGTGTTTTTCGTGGGTAAGTATTCAGGCCTACCTTGAGGGAGGCGCCGCTTCCCTGCGCATGCGGTTACGCCACAAGCGATACGCCCGGATCCCCGAACGCACCGAGCCAAACAACATCCCGTTCTCCATTTCCCGGGCAATGCCCGAGCGCACTAGCATACGGAGGAAACGTCCACGGGCGCGGGCAATACCGAAGTGGATGCCGCGTGCCTCAAGGGTTTCCCGCACCTCCCGTAGCGCCGCAATACCGCTGACATCGATGGAACTGACCGCCTCGGCGTCGAACAGCACGGCCCGCGGCTCGACCTCGCGCTGCACCGCTTCAAGCAGGCGCATCTTGAAGTAGTCGGCATTGAAGAACAGGATCGCATCGTCGAAGCGATAGACCACCAGGCCTTTGACTGTACGGGCATCCTTGTGCCCTTCGATATCGACCTGGCCTTCGATGCCTGGCACCCAGCCGAGCACCGCATCGGTGGGCTGGTAGATGCTGTAAAGCAAACGCAGGATCGCCAGGGTCACGGCAATGATGATGCCCGGCAAGACGCCGACGCCCAGCACCCCCACGGTGGTCAGTACACACAGCCAGAATTCGAAGCGGCTGAGCTTGTAGATCTTGCCCAGAGACTTCACGTCGATCAGCCCCCAACCGGCCATCAACAGCACAGCGCCGAGGGCCGCCTGCGGGATCCAGGCCATGGGTGCGGTGAAGAACAACAGGATCAGGGCGATCACCAGCGCGGCAATAATGCCCACCAGCTGGCTCTTGCCACCGACCATGTCATTGACGGCGGTACGCGAGTCGGCGCCGCTGACGGCGAAGCCCTGAGAAACCCCGGCAGCAATGTTGGTCACGCCCAGGGCGAGGAATTCGTGGTTGGCGTTGATTGCATAACCATGCCGGGCGGCAAAGCTGCGCGCGGTGAGCATGGCGCTGCAGAAGCTCACCGTGGCGATACCCAGGGCGTCACGCAGCAGGCTTTTCATTTCTTCGAGGTTGGTTTGTGGCCAGGCCAGTTCCGGCATGCCGGCTGGTACCGGGCCAAGAATTGCCACACCGAAGCGGTCCAGGCCAAACACACCGACCACCAGGGTCGCGACCACGACCGTCACCAGGGCCGCGGGCAAGCGCGGGAAGCGGCGCGGTAGCCAGATCAGCAACGCCAGTCCGACCATGCCGATGCTCAGCGTCACCCAGTGGATTTCCCCCAGGCGTTGCAACAGGTTGATCAGGCTGAGGATGAAACCGTTGCCTTCGATCTGAAAGCCCAGCACTTTGCCCAGTTGGCCTGCAAGCAGGCTCAGGCCGATACCGTTGAGGTAGCCGATCAGGATCGGACGTGAAAAGAAGCTGGCGATAAAACCTGCACGAGCCAGCCCCGCACCAATCAGCATCAGGCCGACCAGTATGGTGACAATGACTGACAGCTGCGCCAAACGTGCGGGATCCCCCAGCGCCAGCGGCGCAATGGCGCCGGCCACCATGGCGCAGGTGGCCGCGTCGGGGCCGACCATCAACTGCCGCGAACTGCCGACCAGGGCATAGACCATCATCGGCAAGATGCAGGCATACAGCCCGTATTGCGGCGGCAGGCCAACAATTTGCGCATAGGCAATGGCAATCGGAATCTGGATGGCGGCCACCGACAACCCGGCCTGTAGGTCGGCATGGAACCATTCACGCCGATAACGCAAGAGATTGGCCAGGCCCGGAAGCCAGCGAGAGAGCAGCATGAACGGATCCTTTCGAGGGCGCGCGACGAGGCTGAAGAATACGCAATTGCCTTAATTAAAGCGCATTGCACATTTTGGATTCAGGTCTCAGATCAACCGGTAGTCGTTTGTTCAATCTGCTCTTCGAACCAGTTCAGTACGGCGCGGCAGGCGGGGTGGGCCACGCCGCTGTCGCGTAACCACAATGCATAGACCGCCCCGGTCCGCAGCGCTTCACCGAAAGGCACCAGCAGGTCGCCGCGCTGCAGCGCATCGTGGGCCAGCATCCTGTCCGTCATGGCCACACCAAGGCCGCGCCCCGCAGCGTCCAGCGCCAGATCGTCGAGGTTGAACATCAGGTGTTTGAAACTGCGTTCAGCCTTGTCCTGCTGGGCCTGCAGCCATACGGTCCATTCATGCCGGCTGGTCGAGCCGTGGATCAGCGCGTGCTGTTCAAGCTCGTCGAGCCCGTGTGGGGGCGTGCGGCCATCGCTGAGGGAGGGGGCGCAGACGGGAAGCAGGTATTCCTCGAACAATAGTGTCAGCGGACGCTCGTCCAGCCCGTTCACCAGATACAGCACATAGGCGTCACAGTCGCCGCTGGTATCCACCACCTCGCCGCTGACGGTTTCGATGGACAGGCACAGGCCTGGATTGATGGCGTAGAACGAGCTCAGCCTGGGCAGCAGCCAGCGTACCGCCAGCGAGACGAAAACCCGAATGCGAAAGGGACGATCGAGCGGCGCCGGGGCCAGGCGCTGTTCCAGCGCTTGCAATGACTTCAACATCTCCTGGGCGACGGCGTACACCTCGCGTCCATGCGCAGTGAGCGCCACCTTGCGGCTGGTGCGTTCGAACAGCACGGTCTGGTAGTGCTCTTCGAGCTGCTGCACCTGGCGACTGATTGCGCTTTGGGTCAGGTGCAGCTGCCGCGCGGCTTCGGTGAAGTTACTGGTGTCGGCCACCCGCACCAGGGTTTGCAGGGCCTGCAAGGAGGGCACACGGAGTATTTTATCCATGCTTTTTCCGAATGGATGGATGATTTTTTAGCGTTAGAGTCAACGCCAATATGCCCGTAAATTAAAGGTGCATACGGCGCATCTGCGGGTTATTGCCAATAACTCCTGCGCATTGATTGTGAAGGAGTGACAGACAATGAACAACCACTGTGGCTGGATCGCCCTGGCGGGCGAATCGGCGCTGAAGCCGCGGCTCGAAGGCAGCCAAAAAGTCGACTGGCTGATCATCGGCGGTGGCATCACCGGCCTTTCGGCAGCGCATACCCTGGCCAGCCGTTTTCCCTCGCAGCGCATTGCCTTGCTCGACCGCCAGCGTGTTGCCCAAGGCGCCTCGGCGCGCAATTCCGGCTTCGTGGTCAGCCATGAGTTGCCTGGCGCCGCTGAACTGCTCGGTACTCCGGGATTTTCAGGCTATCAGGTCGCTTCGCGGATTGGCGTTGCGGCTGGCCTTGAGGTCCGCCAGCGTATCGCCGAGCTGGATATCGCCTGTGAACTCAGTGATGACGGCTACCACTTTGCCGTGCACGAGCCGGCTCACCTTGAGGCTGTCGAACAGACCCTGGAAACGCTGAAGGCCGTAGGCGCACAGGCGCGCTTCCTTGACGCTGGCGACCTCAAACCGCGCCTGGGTACAGCGTTCTACAGCCGCGCCATTCACTGCGCTGGCGGTAACGGGCTGCTGCAGCCTGCGCGCTATGTAAAAGGACTGGCCGACAGCCTGCCTGCGCAGGTGGAGGTCTATGAAAACAGCGCCGTGACCGACCTGCAGCGCGCGCCGGGCAAGGGCTGGACAGCACGCACCGCTGGCGGCGAGGTACAGGCGAAACAGGTACTGATCTGTGTCGGCGCCTTCCTGCCCAGGGTAGGGGTGCAGCATAGCGGCACCTTCCCGCTGGAACTGAGTGCGAGCATCACCCGGCCGTTGACGGAAGACCGCTGGCAGCACCTGTTCGATGAACAGGGCTGGGGTGTGCTCTCGACCTTGCCTGGCGGTTGCACCCTGCGCTTGCTGCCGGGGCGGCGCCTGTTGATTCGCAACACGGTCGAATACCGTCAGCACGACATTGATGCTCGAGGACTGGCAGTGCGCCAACGCGAGCACCTGCTGGGGCTGCAAAAGCGCTTCCCGGGTATCACAGTGCAGGACCTCGAATACACCTGGACCGGTCACCTGAGTGGCACCCGCTCCGGCGAGCCGTACTTCGCCAGGGTCGACGACGGGCTGCACACGGTCGCTGGCTGCAACGGTTCCGGTGTCGCCCGTGGCACCCTGTGGGGGCGTTTGCTGGTCGAGATGGCGACCGGCGCCGATTCGTCCTTGCTCAGTGATGTGCTTGGCCAGGCCAAGCCGGGATACCTGCCGCCCAAGCCGTTTTTTGATGTGGGCGCCAAAGCCCGTATGGCCTGGGAAGTCTGGCGGGCCCGCAACGAACGTTGAAACCTTCGGCGCACACGCCGCAACAAAAACAAGAGAGGCACCCATGATCAAGCGCACTTGCATGACCCTGTTGTCGATGGCGTTGCTGACCGCAACGGCTCAGGCTGCTCAAACCGTCAACATCGCCAACTGGAGCGGCTACATCGCCGACGATACCCTGAGCGAGTTCACGCGGGGCACCGGCATCCAGACCACTTACGACCTGATCGACAGCAACGAAACCACTGAAGCCAAGCTGATGACCGGCAGCAGTGGCTATGACCTGGCCAGCCCGTCCAACCACTTTTTGCCGCGCTTGATCAAGGCCGGTGCGATACAGGAGCTGGATCGCAGCAAGTTGCCCAACTGGAACAACCTCGATCCCAAGCTGATGAAAATCCTCGAAGCCAGCGATCCGGGCAACCGCTATGCAATTCCCTACATGTGGGTAACCACGGGCATCGGCTACAACGTTGAGAAGGTCAAGGCAATCTTCGGCAACACCGACGTGACCCAGTCCTGGGACCTGCTGTTCAAACCGCAGAACATCGAGAAGCTCAGCCAGTGCGGCGTGGCGTTTCTCGACAACCCGACCCAGATCATCTCCATCACCCTCAAGACCCTGGGCCTGGATCCGCATAGCCAGGATCCTGAAGACCTGAAGAAGGCCGAAGCCGCGTTGATGGCGATTCGTCCCTACATCAGCTACTTCCATCAGTCGAAGTACGTCAGTGACCTGGCCAACGGCAATATCTGCGTGGCCATCGGCTTCAGCGGCGACGTGCTGCAGGCCATGACCAGCGCACACCAGGCAGGCAACGGTGTGAATATCGGCTACAGCATCCCGCGCGAAGGCTCCACGGTGGCGGTCGACATGGTGGTCATTCCCAAGGGCGCGCCGCACCTGGAAAACGCCTATGCCTATCTCGATTACCTGCTTGAACCCAAGGTGATCGCCAACATCAGCAACGCGGTGAAATACCCCAATGGCAATGCCGCGGCACTGGAATTCATCACCCCTGAGTTGCGCGACAACCCGGCGATCTATCCACCGGCGTCGGTGCTCGACACACTGTTCCCGATCAAGACCTTGTCACCGGCCGGCATGCGTTTGAGTACCCGGTTGTGGACGCGGGTGCTTAGCGGCAAGTGAGATAGAAAGTGTGATCGCTACCCCCTGACGCTGCCGTCTTCGGCAGCGTCAGGGGGATCAACGTGAAGCCGGGGATGTTTGAACCGAAATCAGAAGTTCAGCCGCAACATGGTTCGCCAGAAATTCTTGAGGGGAGACCGCCGGTGCCTATCCCAGTTGCGCTGCCACCACTCGTCTTCATTCCTGACTTCGGCTTCGATATCGCTGCCTACGGCTGATCCGGCATGTTGGCGGAACAACATCGGGAACACACAGTGTTGTTTGATCTGCTTTTTGAACACCACATCGACAGGTGTGCCGCTGTAAGGTGTCTCAGCAAGTATCTGGCATCCCTCACGCGATAGGATGTACGCGTGGAGTGCGACAACCCGACCTCGGGCAATGAAGGGGAACCAGGTCAGCCAGGTCTTGCCCATGCTGTAGCCCAGGTGCAAGGCTTGAAAATGTCGGGTACGAATAAAACGATTGATCCAGCGAATCGGCGTGGCCTTCAACTCGTAGGGCTGGACGTCATCTTCAAAAATCAATATCCGCTCCAGGCCGTCAGCCAGCGCGATTTTCGCCAACGCCTGATGAGACTCGTAGCAGCCTCTTACCGGGTCCTGGTTTCTTTCAACGACGTGGAATATCACAGGGTTGTCGAGCAGGCTGCCTATTGTCTGCCTGAACAACTCGCGCCTGTCGGTGCGTTCCTTAAGTGAAATACAGTACACAGCATCTACATCGAACTTGATCTTACTCACCAAACAATCCTTGAACACCAACAATTCCAGAGCCTGCGCTAACACAAGCGGGCTATCCTGCGGGGGAGAGGCTAAACGCCAAAAAACCAGATAACTGTGAGCTGTTGCAGCTCAACAAGAACGTGCCATAGAAGGTGGCGCGACTGAATTACACCGAATTACCCTGGCACGGAGTTACAACAACGCCTTCCAGGGTTGAGTCTGGAATGACACAAGCAGAAAGGGGGGGATGACGCAGATTGGCACTGTGTAACTGTCGCCCGTTAACGGGGTTGTTACTGGGAGCGCTTTGAACACGTTGAAAAAGCTGGAGCGGGTGAAGGGAATCGAACCCTCGTTATCAGCTTGGGAAGCTGGAGTAATGCCATTATACGACACCCGCTTTCAGGGCTGACTTTGTACCAGAAGTGCAGTGTGAATTGAAGCCTTGGCGTGCAAAAAAACCTTGGTCGGTGGCCGGTAGCGCGAGGTCGTGCATCTTCTTGCTGCCCGCTCGGGCCGCTGATGCAGGAGGCTGCGCTACCGCCATCCAGGGTGCTCAGATCGCCAGTGCATGGTGCGCCTGAACAGGTTGGTAACGTACGCGGGATTCGCGGGCAGCGGGTTTGAGGAAACCCAACAAGGCGTCACGCGTTTCATTGCAGGCCGCCTTGTGTTCCATGTCGAGGAAGTGTCCGGTGGCGCGGATCTCGCTGAAGTGGCTGTTGCGCACGTGGTGGCTGAACTGCCTGGCGTCATCCATTGTGGTGTATTCGTCCCACTCGCCATTCATGAACAGTACCGGAATGTCGATTACTCGAGCCGAACGCAGGGCGTTGTCCAGGTCGTGGTCGAGCACCTGGTTGATGTGAAAGTGCATCTGCGCGTATTCGTGGTTGTCCAGGCTGCTGACATGCCGGTAGTTGAAGCGCTTGAACAGCGACGGCAGGTGTTTGCCGATGGTGTCGTTGACCAGGTTGCCCACCTGGTAGCGGTCACAGGCACTGAGGTACTGGCAGCCACGTTCGAGGTAGTCGCGCATCGGTTCGTTGATCACCGGCGAGAATGAACTGACCACCGCCTTTTCGATGCGCCGCGGCTTGTGTGCCAGGGCCAGCAGGGTGCAGGCGCCGCCCCAGGAGAACGACATCACGTGGTCAGCGGCGAAGTGCTCGATCAGCTCCAGGAGGATCTGCCCTTCGGTTTCCTTGGTCAGCAGCCGCTCGTGGCGGTTGTGCACCTTGGACTTGCCCGCATAGGGCTGATCGTAGAGCACCACGTTGAATTGCGGATGCAGGCTACGCACTGTCTGGGCAAACGAGGCCGTCGTGGCCAGCGAGCCATTGATCAGGATGATCGTCTTCTCAGCGGCGTCTGCGCGATAGAACTCCGTGTAAACCCGATACTGACCTTGTATATCAAGCACAGCAATTTCTGGCCTCATGTCGTCGACTCCTGGCGCAAAAAGGGTGTTCGCACATGCAAGGATGCGCGTTCTTTATGACAGGTAGGCATGTGCCTTGAAGAGAAACCGAGGGCCCTTGTCGATCCTGTAACGCTGGTCGACGGGTATTGTTCTAGGTGGGCAATCTGCCGAACTCCGGTGCTTCGAGGCACGGGTAGCCAGCAAAAAGGTGTCTTGGACTACGAGCGTGACTGATGAGTCACATGCAGACCGACGATTGGATTCAAGCAGGCGACGGACTAACCCGCAAGTGCCTTTGGGGAAATTGACGAAATCTTTCCGCCAGGCGGTAGTCGTCTCAAATCGCCAGGATTTCCTCGGGATAGAGGGCTCGGTACTCGCCTGGACGCAAGCCCGGGTCCAGGTGCAGCGGGCCCATGGCTTCGCGGTGCAGGCGCAGGACTTTGTTGTCGTAGTGGCCGAACATGCGCTTGACCTGGTGATAGCGGCCTTCGACGATGCTCAGGCGCGCACTGCGCGGGCCGAGCAGGGTCAGCTCGGCGGGCTGGGTGGTGAGGTCTTCGAAGGCGAAGTAGAAGCCCTGGCGAAATTTCTCGATGTAGTGCGGCTCGATGACTTGCTCGGTCTCGACGTAATAGATCTTCGGCAGTTTGGTTTGCGGCTGGGTCAGGCGCCGTGACCACTGGCCGTCATTGGTCAGCAGCATCAGGCCGGTGGTGTTGAAGTCCAGGCGTCCGGCGATGTGCAGCTCCTGTTTGTCTGCCTCATCAATCAGGTCCAGCACGGTGCGGTGCTCGGGGTCCTGGGTGGCGCTGACGCAACCCTGGGGCTTGTGCAGCATCAGGTAGCGCGCTGCACGTCCGGCTTGCAGCAGTTGCTCATCAACCTCGATACGGCTGAACTCCCGTACTTCCAGGCGTGGGTCACTCACGCAGTAGCCGTCCACACGCACGCGCCGCTCCGCCAGTAGCAAACGTACTTGCTGGCGGTTGAAGCAGGGCAGGTTGCTGAGGAATCGATCAAGACGCATACGAGGCCAGGTGCAGGGCGTTGCAGTTTAACCGGCGGCAGATGCCTTTGCTGCTTCCAGTTGTTCCAGTACCTGGGCGCAGGCGGGGCACAGGCAGGCCTTGTTGCGCTGTTCGGCGGGTAACGCCTCAAGCACTTCGGGGGCGATGCTGACGCTGTAACACCAGCACGCCTTGGCCGCCGTACGCGGGTCGGCGAGACTGCAGCGGTTGCTGGCGCCACAGGCGGGGCAGTGTTGGGTGTCATTCATAGTCGGACCTGGGCATTTCCACGCAGACGCGGTTGCGTCCACTTTGTTTGGCACGGTACAGCGCATGATCGGCGCGGGCGATCAGAAGGTCCAGGGTATCCTCCGGCTGCAGGCTGCTCAAGCCGATGCTGGTGGTCAGTCTGATGACTTTATCGGCAAAGCTGAAATCGCGTTGCTCGGTATGCAAGCGGATCTTTTCCGCCACCTCCTGAGCGTGTACCGCGTCGGTATCCTTGAGCAGCACGATGAATTCTTCGCCGCCCCAGCGGCAGATGATATCCGCCTGGCGCAGGCAGTTTTCCAGCACGTGGGCGAACTGGCGCAGCACTTCGTCGCCGGCCAGGTGGCCATGGGTATCGTTGAGTATCTTGAAGTGATCAAGGTCGATCAACAACGCCACCAGTGGCTTGGGCTCGCGCTGCGCTTCATTCAGCGCCTGCGCGGCCAGCAGGTCGAAGCCACGGCGGTTGGGCAGGCCGGTGAGGCTGTCGCGGGTGGCCAGGGTTTCGATGTTGTCCTGATGACGTTTGACCATGGCATTGAGTAACGACAGCACAACCAGGCCGATGATCGTACAGATCACCAGGTTCAGATAAAGCGATTGTCGAATGTTGTCCAGCGCGCCGTCTTCACGTTTATCGACGAACAGAAACCAGTTCAGCTCCGGAACCAGGCGCACGTTAAGAAAGTGACTGTGACCATCGCTGCTCAGGTACTCATGGCTGCCACTGACAGGTTTTGGCATCTGCTTGAGCAGTTCGCGCAAACCGTCCAGTTCGCGCAGGGATTGCCCCGTGCGCGCGCCGTGGGCGCCGCCTTTGGACCCGGTCAACACCACATTGCCTTGCGGGTCGACGAAGTACACCTGGCGCTGGTAGCGCTGCTGGTAATCATCGATCAGGCGCACCACGGCTTCGACGGTGAGGCCGATGCCGGCGACACCGATGAACTTGTCGTTGTAGTCGAACACCCGGTAGTTGATGAATACCGTGAGCTTGTCCTGGTTAGCCATGTCCAGGTCGACATTGATTTCGTAGGGGGCGTCAATGTCCCGTACCCGGTAGTACCAGGTATCGCGTGGTTCCTGCGGGTCGATTTTTTTCAGCACACCCACTTGCGCCTGGTAATAGTTGCCGGAGGCGCTGGAAACGAAAAAGGCGGTGTAGGCATGGTACTGATCCATGACTTCGTTGAGGTAACGGGAGATTTGCGCCGGGTCGCGTTCTCCCGCCAGTGCCCAGTCACGCAGGAAGGTATCGTGAGCCATCATCGAAGAGATCAGGATCGGGCGAACCAGGTCCTTCTGGATCTCTGAGTAGACCGTGTCGGAGGTCAGTGGCAGTTCAGTGTGGACGATGCTGTCGCGGATCGAACTGCGCGAAGCGAAATAGCTCAGCAGCGACGTGGCCAGAAAGCCGCAGCCAAGCAACAACAGCAAGGTCAGGATTAGCGAGCGCTGCGAAAACAGGGCGGAGCGAGGCAATTGACAATCCCTTGATGTAGGCCAATGCCGTTCATTCTAGTGGCACGGCCGGAAAATAACTGGACAATTATCAAGGGTATCGGCCTTGTATCAATTTATTGCGGCGAGGGCACCGGATCGGCTTTGCATGGTCTTAATCAGTGTCGATGAACGCTTGCCGATCGACGCCGACCAGCGCCGCTGGGATGGGCAGTTCCGCGGTCCGGGAGGCCGCCATGTATCGCCGACTTTTGCTGATTGCAGTGCTGAGTTTGCTGACCACCGCGTGTGTTCCTTACGGAGGTAACGGTTACTACCATCGCACCGAAGTCTATAGCGCTGATCGCTATGGCTATCCGGGCTATTACCAGCCTGGTTATCAATACAACCGTGGTTACTATGTGGTGCCACAACCGCGTTATTACTCGGCGCCACCGCAGTATTACCGTTCAACGCCTCACTATTATCGCTCGACGCCCCATTACAACCGTGCGAAACCGCAGTATTACCGTTCGGCGCCGGATCACTACTACAAACCCTACCCTGGGCGTGGACATGACCGTTACCGCCAGGGACCCTCCCGACATGACCGCAACGGTGATGGCCGGCGCGACGGCAACTGGCATCGCTAAGTTGCTCAGTTCAGGTCCGCCAATGGATGGCGGCCTTCCCAGGCCTTGCTGAAATGCGCCTGGACTACCGCTGTTGGCACCTGGGCAATATCCGCCCAGTGCCAACGCGGTTTCTGGTCCTTGTCGATCAAGCGTGCGCGAACACCTTCGCTGAACTCCGGGTGTCGACAGCAATTGAGGCTCATGGCGTACTCCATCTGGAATACCTGGGCCAATGACAGGTGCCGTGCCCGTTGAATCTGCTCCCAGACAAGGTGGGCGGTCAATGGACAGCCCTCAAGCATGGTTTGCGCGGCCTTGGCCAGCAGCGGGTCGGAGTGATTGCGCAGCTGCGCGACGGCGCGCCAGGCGCACACCGGATCGGCAACATCGAGCAGCGCGTCAATCTGTTTGCGTCGTGGCAGCCACTGAGCTTCGGGTAATTGACTCTGAACTCCGTGCTGCTGGGCTTTGAGCAGGCTGTTGAGCTGCAGGGCGGTCTGTTCCTGCCAGTTCAGTTGCAGCAGGTCGTCGAGCAGTTCTTCTTGCTGGCTTTCTCCGAGCGAACGGTCGGCAAGGCCCAGGTCCAGGGCATCACTGGCGTTGATCGGCGCGCCCGTGAGGCCGAGAAACAAGCCGAGCTTGCCCGGCAACCGCGCGAGGAACCAACTGGCGCCGACATCGGGGTACAGGCCAATACTGATTTCCGGCATGGCCAGGCGGCTGCTGGGGGTGACGATGCGCACGCTGGCGCCCTGCAGCAAACCCATGCCGCCACCGAGTACATGTCCGTGGCCCCAGCACAGCAAGGGTTTCGGGTAGGTATGCAGGCGGTAATCCAGGCGATATTCTGCAGCGAAGAAGTGCGCTGCCAATGGTGGCACCTCCCCCCGGTGATTACGACAAGCCTCAGCCAGGCTACGCACCTCGCCGCCAGCGCAAAACGCTTTGGCGCCGTTGCCGCGCAGCAGCACGCAAACAATATCCGGGTTGTCGGCCCACTGGCTCAATTGCTGGTCGAGCACCTCAATCATTGGTAACGACAAGGCATTGAGGGTCTTGGCGGCGTCCAGAGTGGCGATGCCGATACGGGCACCGTCGACGCCGGTGAGTTCTTCGCACTGTACGGCCATGAGCGACCTCATTCGTCTGATCCGGACAAGTATGGTCGGTAACGGTGAAACTGCCGGTCGCCGGTCGGATCGATTGACAAGCACGGACAGCTTTCCTAGTGTCGCGCCATTGTTTACGGATGGCCCCATGACTGACGACGACCGCATCAAACTTGAACCGAGCTGGAAAGAAGCGCTACGCGCCGAGTTCGACCAGCCTTACATGCAGCAATTGCGTGAATTCCTGCGCGAGGAATATGCGGCGGGCAAAGAGATTTACCCGCCGGGCCCGCTGATTTTCAATGCACTCAACTCCACGCCACTGGATCAGGTGAAAGTGGTGATCCTCGGCCAGGATCCCTATCACGGCCCTGGCCAGGCCCATGGCCTGTGTTTTTCGGTGCAACCGGGGATTGCCACACCCCCCTCGCTGGTCAACATCTACAAGGAATTGCACCGCGACCTGAACATCGAGATTCCCAAGCATGGCTGCCTGCAGCACTGGGCGGATCAGGGCGTGTTGCTGCTCAATACCACCATGACTGTGGAGCGGGCCAATGCCGCCTCCCACGCCAAGAAGGGGTGGGAGTTCTTTACTGACCGGATCATCGAGCTGGTCAGCGAGCATCAACCGAACACGGTGTTCCTGCTCTGGGGCGCGCACGCACAGAGCAAGCAGAAGCTGATCGATGGCACCAAGCACCTGGTGCTCAAGTCCGTTCATCCCTCGCCCTTGTCGGCCTATCGTGGCTTCCTCGGGTGCGGGCATTTCAGCCGCACCAACAAGTTCCTCGAACAGCACGGCCTTGCCCCGGTCGAGTGGGCACTACCACCGCTGTAAAAGTAAAAAAGGAAGCCTCAGCTTCCTTTTTTACTGTCTGGCCCGGCAGTGGCATGTTCGCCTATCCAATGGCGGAACAGCGGCTCGGCCAGGAACAGCACGAACAGCAAACGCATCACCTGCAGTGCCGTTACCAGGGGAACTGATAGCTGCAAGGTCTCGGCGGTCAGGCTCATTTCAGCGATGCCACCGGGCATCATGCCCAAGGTCAATGAGCGCAGGTCCAACTGCGTCAGGTGACTCAGTATCCAGGCCGCCGCACCTGCTATCAGCATGCTCAAGGCCGTGGCAATCAAGGTGCGGCCGAGGAAGGAGGGCGCCCGGCGAAAGAACGCCCGATTGAAGTGACAGCCCAGACCACTGCCGATCAACCATTGGCCGATCTGGCTGGCGCCGTCCGGCAAGGCAATTTGCAAATCGGCGCCGACGCTGGTCACGGCTGCGACCAACAGCGGCCCGAACAGCCAGGGGTTGGGCTGCTTCAGGCGCTGCCAGAGGCAGGCCATGACAATTCCCAACGGACAGATCAGTGCCAGCCATCCCCAGCTGACACTACCGGCATGGGTAATGGCCACGCCGTCGCCCAGCAGGTACTTGAACAGCGCCGGCACGCACAGCACTACCGCCAGCACCCGCAGGCTCTGCGCGGCAGCCACCTGGCTGAGCACCGCGCCGTTGCGCGCACCCAGGTTGACCATCTCTCCCGAGCCACCCGGCATGCTGGAAAAGAACGCTGTAGCGCGGTCTTCACCGGTACGGCGCAACAGCCAGATGCCGACGACACTGGAGACACTGGTGATCAGCGCGCCGCAGAAAATTAGGCCGAAATTGCTCGCCACCTGCTCGACCACGGCCGGGGTGAAATGCAGGCCAATACCAATGCCGATGATCCACTGACCGCATTTACGCCCGCCGGGAATCTCGCTCAGTTGCCAGGGTGTCCGGCAGCGCACGAGGATGATCGCCAGTAGCGAGCCGACCATCCATGGCAAAGGCCAGCCGACCTGGCTGGCGAGAAAACCGCCGGCGAGGCCGACCAGGCCAGTGGCCCAGTACAGCCTCACTGGGCCATCAGACATCGGCCAGGGCACGGCGCTGGAGGCTGCGTTTGCGCCAGATACGCAGTAACGGCAGTAGCAACATGGTAATGGTCAGGCCCCAGACGCTCATGGTGATCGGGCTGGACCAGAGGATATCCAGGGCACCGTTGGAGATCGACAGCGCACGGCGCAGGTTCTGCTCCATCAACCCGCCGAGAATGAAGCCGAGCAGGATTGGCGACAGGGGGAAATCCAGCTTGCGCAGGATGTAGCCGAAGATGCCGATGCCGATCATCAGGAACAGGTCGAAGGTGGTGGCATGCACGGCATAGACGCCGATCGCGGTGATGATCGCGATCACCGGCACCAGCGCCCAGTTCGGCACTGCGAGAATGCGGGTAAAGATGCGGATCATCGGAATGTTGAGGATCACCAGCATGGTGTTGGCGATGAACAACGAGGCGATCAGGCCCCAGACAATGTCCGGCTGCTGCTCGAACAGCATCGGGCCCGGGGTGATGTTGTACAGCGACAGGGCGCCGATCATCACCGCAGTGGTTCCCGATCCCGGCACACCGAGGGTCAGCATCGGCACCAGTGCACCGCAGGCTTCGGCGCCGATGGCAGTTTCCGGGGCGGCGAGGCCGCGTTTGTCGCCCTGGCCGAATTTGCCGTTGGGCCCGGCGATGCGTTTTTCGGTCATGTAGGCCACGGCGCTGGCCAGGGTTGCACCGGCGCCGGGCAGCACACCCATGATGAAGCCGAGCACGCCACAACGGATGTTCACCACAAACACCGAGGCAGCTTCCTTGAAGTTGAACAGCATGCGCCCGGTAGCTTTCACTGCTTCGTGACCGTGGTGGGTTTTCTCCAGCAACAGCAGGATCTCGCTGATCGAGAACAGGCCCAGTACCAGTACGACGAACTGGATGCCGTCGGCCAGGTGCACGCTGTCACCGGTGAAACGGTAGACGCCGCTGTTAGCGTCGATACCGACGCTGGACAGGAACAGACCGATCAACGCCGCGATGAAGGTCTTGAGTGGTCGATCACCTGCCATGCCGCCCAGGCAGACGATGGCAAACACCATCAACACGAAGTATTCCGCGGGGCCGAAGGCTATCGCCCATTTCGCCAGCAGGGGCGCGAACAGCACCATGCCGCAAGTCGCGATGAAGGCACCGATGAACGAACTCCAGGCCGACAGCGACAGCGCCACACCGGCCAGGCCCTGGCGTGCCATGGGATAGCCGTCGAGGGTGGTCATGACAGTGGAGGCTTCACCGGGAATGTTGAGCAGGATCGAGCTGATCCGTCCGCCGTATTCACAGCCCAGGTATACCGCAGCCAGCAGGATCAGTGCCGATTCCGGCGGCAGACCGAGGGCGAAGGCGATGGGAATAAGCAAGGCCACGCCGTTGATCGGGCCCAGGCCCGGCAGCAGGCCGACCACGGTACCGATCAGGGTGCCGGCCAGGGCCGTGGCCAGATTGTACGGCGTCAGGGCGACGTCGAAGCCTTGGCCCAGATAGCTGAGAGTATCCATGTCAATTCTCCAGAACGTCGAGCAGGCCGAGGGGCAGAGGGACATCCATGACGCGGTCGAACAACCAGTACAGGGCAATCGTCATCAGGCTGATGATCACCACACTGTGTAACCAGCGCCCACCGTAGAGCCGGGCCATGGGCACACCGACCAGGATGCCGCTGACGATGAAGCCCAGGGGTTCGAAGGTGGCGGCGAAGACCAGCAGCAGCCCCACACACAAACCAATCTTGTTCAGGGTTTCGCTGTCGAGTTCAGGTTCATCGTCCTTGCGCACGATGGGGGTTGGACGGAACGCCAGGTACATGAGGCCGAGGGCCATCAGCACGAGCATCAGCAAGGGGTAGGCGCGGGGGCCAACCGGTTCGTAGGAGATCGCAGCCTGGTAAGGCCAGGCCATCACCGCCAGAGCGGCGCAGAGCGCTAACAGGAATAGGGCAAAGACGCGTTGCAGGATCATCGCGCGTGTCCTCTATGAGGTTCACAAACATCCGCCGACCCGGTAGGAGCGGATTTACCGGCACGCCGGACCGCCGCGAAGGAAGGCAAAGCCTTCCCCGTCAGGGCTGCTGGCGCAGCCCATCGCGGCGGTCCGGCGTACCGGTGAATCCGCTCCTACGGGATCGCTGGGGAAATGGAGGGGTTACTGAATCAGCCCGAATTCCTTGGCCAGGGCCTTGTAGTCCGCCACCTGTTTCTTCACGTAGGCATCCAGCTCTGCACCGGTCATGGCGAAGGGGAACAGCTCGCGCTGATCGCGCAGCTTGGCGAAGTCTTCCGAGGCCAACAGCTTGTCGAACGACTCTTTCCACCAGTTGTACTGTTCATCGGTGACCTTCGGCCCCACATAGAAGCCGCGCACCACCGGCCAGACGATGTCGTAGCCCTGTTCCTTGGCGGTCGGAATGCCCTTCATCGACGGCTCGTCCAGGCGGTTTTCGGCGAACACTGCCAGCAGGCGCATGTCACCACTCTGGATGTGCGGCATGGAGTCGGAGATGTCGGTACTACCCACCTGGATGTGCCCACCCAACAACGCCGTGGCAATTTCGCCGCCGCCTTCAAGGGCGACATAACGCAGGTCGCGCGGGTTGATGCCGGCGGCCTTGGCGATCAGTGCAGTCTGCATCCAGTCCTGGCTGCCAACGGTGCCGCCGGAGCCGATGACCACCTTGCTCGGGTCTTTTTTCAGTGCCGCGACCAGGTCATCGAGGGTCTTGTAGGGGGAGTCGTTTTTCACTGCGATGGCGCCGTAGCTGGTGCCAACTGCCGCCAGCCAGCGCACGGCGTTCTCGTCGAAGCGGCCGAACTTGCCCTGGGCCAGGTTGAGCAGCGAGCCACTGGACCAGGCCACCAGCGTCCCGGCATCGGCCGGACGCTGGGCGACCACGGCGTTATAGGCAACCGCGCCGACGCCACCGGGCATGTACGTCACGCGCATCGGTTTACTGAGGATCTTCTGCTCAAGCAGGGCGCTTTGCACCAGCTTGCAGGTCAGGTCGAAACCGCCACCAGGGGAGGCGGGGGCAATGCATTCAGGGCGTTTGGGTTCGGCAGCCAGAGCCTGCCCGGCAAACATCAGGCAGGCAGTGGCGAGGGCAATGCGGCGCAGTGAAAAGGTCATCGTCTATCTCCGTGAGTATTATTGTTATCGGGGATTACCACAGGGCAAGGCTGTAGCTCACCAGCAGCCGCACTTCGTCCGCATCGCGGGCAAAGTTCGAACGGAAGGTAGCGTTGCGCAGGCGCACGGCGACGTTTTTCAGGGCGCCACTTTGCACCACATACTTGAACTCGGTGTTGCGTTCCCATTCCTTGCCTTCACCGCCATTGGCCAGGCTGACATTATCGCCGCTGATGTAACGGGTCATGAAGGTCAGGCCGGGAATACCCAGTGTGGCGAAGTCATAGTCGTAGCGGGCTTGCCAGGAACGCTCGTCAGCACCGGCGAAGTCGTTGATCTGAACGAAGTTGACCAGGTACGGGTCAGCGCCATCGACATAAGGGAAGGCGGTGTCGCCCGACAGGTGCTGATAACCGGCGCTGAGCTTGTGGCCCTTGAGGCCGTAGCTGAGCATGCCGTTGAGCGCGGTGTTGTCGATGTTGCCGCCGCGGGCCTGGCCCTGGTCGTCGCTGAACGCCATGCGCAAGTCGGCGCCGAAGGTCCCGGGGCCCCATGGCTGGGTGGCGAGCATGCCGACGAAGTGCTGGCGATAGACATCATCGAGCTGCGCCCAATGGTAGCTGCCGGTGATTTTGTCGGTGAATTTGTAGTCGAGGCCGGCCATGTCGAAGTGGTTGCCGGCTACCGTGCCGAGAAAACGGCTGTTCTTGTTGTTGAGGGCGATGTCTTCGTTGTTGGTGCTGTCGCGGTCGCGGGCCTTTTCCAGGCGCCCACCGGTGAACGTCAGGTTCTTGAATTCGCCAGACGTCAGCAGGCCGCCTTCAAAGGTCTGCGGCAGGATGCGCCCGTCGTTGGGCTGCAGGGTCGGCAGTTCCGGGATCAGGGTGCCGACTTTCAGTTCCGTGGCAGAAATCTTCACCTTGCCGGTGAGGCCCAACTTGGAGTACTCGTCGGCGGCGCGGCCGTCATCGTGGGTTGGCAGCAGGCCGGTACCGGTGCGATCGGGGCTGGAGTCGAGTTTGATACCGAGCATCCCCAGCGCATCAAGGCCAAAGCCTACAGTGCCGTCGGTGTAGCCAGACTCGAAGTTGAGCATGAAGCCCTGGGCCCACTCGTCACGCTTGGACTGTTGGGCGCTGGTGCCGTCGCGAAAGTCGCGGTTGAAATACATGTTGCGGGTTTCGAAGGTCGCCTTGCTGTCTTCGAAGAAGGCGGCCTGGCTCAGTGGGGCAACGCCGGCAAGGGCGAGGGCACTGGCAACTGCGGACTGGCGGGAAGGCAAACGGCGGGTAGGCGCGAGCGCCTGTGGCTGCATGGACAGCATCGTCGAGTAACTCCGTTATTGTTCTTATTAGTTCGAACCTGAAGGCTCGGTTGTACGGCAAGCAGAGTGAGCCGTGAGAGGATGCTAGGGCTTTAACCTTTCGCTAACCTTTCAATGGTTTTTCATTGTTACCAAGGCTTCACAGGCGGGCTGTCGGCTGTACACTCCGCGCCATTGACCGCGACGCGACCGGGGAGAAAACGATGCGTGTGCTGCTCGTCGAAGACCATCTGCAGCTGGCTGAAAGCGTGGCTCAGGCCCTCAAGAGTACCGGCCTTACGGTGGATGTACTGCACGATGGCGTGGCTGCCGACCTGGCCCTGGCCAGTGAGGAATATGCGGTGGCGGTGCTCGATGTGGGCCTGCCGCGCATGGACGGTTTCGAGGTGCTGGCGCGCCTGCGGGCCCGGGGCAAGACGCTGCCGGTGCTGATGCTGACTGCCCGCAGTGACGTCAAGGACCGGGTCCACGGCCTGAACCTGGGCGCCGACGACTACCTGGCCAAGCCGTTCGAACTGACTGAGCTCGAAGCACGGGTCAAGGCCCTGTTGCGCCGCAGCGTGCTTGGCGGCGAGCGCCAGCAACGCTGTGGGCCGCTGGTCTACGACCTGGATACCCGGCGCTTCACCCTGGGTGATGAGCTGCTGACCCTGACCTCCCGCGAGCAGGCCGTGCTCGAAGCGCTGATCGCCCGTCCGGGGCGGGTAATGAGCAAGGAGCAGGTTGCCGCCCAGGTGTTCGGCCTGGATGAAGAAGCCAGTGCCGATGCCATCGAGATCTATATCCACCGCCTGCGCAAGAAGCTCGACGGCCATGCCGTGGCCATCGTTACCTTCAGGGGGCTCGGCTACCTGCTCGAGCACCGCGATGCGTGACAGCGGCAGCCTGCGCGGGCGGCTGCTGTGGAACCTGGCGTTGTTGCTGGTGGTGTTGATGCTGGCCAGCGGCCTGAGTGCCTACTGGAACGGTCGCGAGGCCGCCGACACCGCGTATGACCGCACCTTGCTGGCCTCGGCACGCACCATTGCCGCTGGCTTGTCCCAGCGCGACGGTACCCTCAGTGCCGATGTGCCCTACGTGGCCCTGGATACTTTTGCCTATGACAGCGCCGGACGCATCTACTACCAGGTCAACGATATTCACCAGCGTCTGATTTCCGGCTACGAAAATTTGCCCGCGCCACCGCCGGGTACACCGCGCACGGATGATTACCCGGCCCTGGCACGCTTCTACAACGCTCGCTACCTGGGACAGGACGTGCGTGTGGTCAGCTTGCTCAAGGCAGTCTCTGAGCCGAACATGAACGGTATGGCCGAAATCCGGGTGGCCGAAACCGAAGAGGCGCGGGTGCGCATGGCCCGCAGCCTGATGGCCGATACCCTGTTGCGTCTTGGCATGCTGGCCCTTGGCGCGCTGATGCTGGTGTGGTTTGCGGTCAGCGCTGCGTTGCGCCCGCTGGAACGCTTGCGCAGTGCCGTGGAAGAACGTCAGCCCGACGACCTGCGGGCCTTGCCGGTTGTCGAGGTACAGCGCGAACTGAGCCCGTTGGTGCGTGCTCTGAACCACTTCACCGAACGCCTGCGCGGCCAGTTCGAGCGTCAGGCGCAGTTCATTGCCGAAGCTGCCCACGAACTGCGCACACCCTTGGCGGCCCTCAAGGCCAGGGTCGAGCTGGGGTTGCGCTCGAATGAACCACAGGTCTGGCGCGACACCCTGGAATCTGCGGCGCAGGGCACCGACCGCCTGACGCACCTGGCCAACCAGCTGTTATCCCTGGCACGGGTGGAAAACGGTGCCCGGGCCATTGCTGAAGGGGGCGCGCAGTTGCTCGACCTGAGCCAGCTGACGCGTGAACTGGGCATGGCCATGGCACCGCTGGCCCATGCCCGTGGTGTGGCGCTGGCGCTGGAGGCGCAAGCGCCTGTGCATGTGCGTGGCGAGCCGACCTTGCTCAATGAGTTGCTCAGCAACCTGGTAGACAACGCGTTGGCCCACACGCCCAAGGGCGGCAACGTGATCTTGCGGGTCTACGCGCCCGGCGTGTTGGAAGTCGAGGACGATGGGCCGGGTATTCCTGAAAATGAGCGCGAGCGGGTTTTCGAGCGTTTTTATCGGCGTAGCGCTCAGGGTACTGGCCTGGGGTTGGCGATCGTCGGGGAGATCTGCCGCGCCCACCTGGCGCAGATCAGTCTTCACGACGGCGAGCGGGGCGGCTTGAAAGTGCGGGTCAGTTTTCCTGTCGACTAACGAAACATCGCGCGGGCGTAGAGGAGATCACTGGCCACCAGCTCAGTGCCGGTGGGCAGTCCGAGGTGACGGTAAGCGGGCAGCGCCGCCAATGGTCGCGACTTGTTGCTGCCAGCGCTGAGGGCCCGGGCGATCTGGACGACGTCGACGTAATCGATCCGATCGCTGCAGCGGTCCAGATCCAGAACCTGTCCAGGCAGCTTCACCAGTTGTTCGGGAAACTCCCAGCTACTGAGAATCTTGTCGCCCAGCGCCGGATGAATCTGGTCGATCACATAGTTCAGGCACACCGGATCGGAGAGCAGTTCGTTGTGCTCTTCGGCATAGATCAGGATCGGCAGGACGCCAATCTGGTGAACCAGGCCTGCGAGGGCGCCCTGGTCAGGTTTGAGCTGGGTGTAGCGCAAGCAGAGTTCATAACTGATTCCTGCCACTTCCAGGCTGGTTGCCCAGATTTCGCGCATTTTCTTTTCCACGACCTCGGAGCGGGCGTGGAAAATCTGCTCGATCACCAGGCCGACGGCCAGGTTGCTGCTGTAGTTGATGCCAAGGCGCGTGACGGCGGTCTGCAGGTCGGTGACCTCGACCGAGGCACGCAGCAGCGGGCTGTTCACCACCTTGATCAGGCGTGCCGACAGGGCAGCATCGCGGCCGATGACCTTGCTCAGGGCGCTGACACTGATTTCAGTGTCTTCGGCGGCCTCGCGGATGCTCAAGGCGACCTCCGGCAAGGTCGGCAGCACCAGGTCATCGTTTTTGATGGCGGCCAGCAGGTGATCCCGGATTTTCTCGGCCATCTTGTTCATGGTGATTCTCTACCGCAATTGAAGAGTGCCCAGCCCCCGACAAGCGGGCGGGGCAGGTTCAGCGCTGGATTTCGCGATCGCGATCCAGTTCGTAAGGCAGCGTCAGCAGTTCAAGGCGCGGGCCTTCGGGGCTGCCCAGGTGCAGGTTGTTGTCTTCCACCGCGTCGGCGGTCAACACCGCCAGCAATTCGCTACCTGCTGCACTGCGTGCAGCCAGCACCACTTCACCCACCGAGGAGTTATGGGTGGGCGAAAAGATCTCGGTGCCAGGCGCGGGCACGACGTCGCCCGCCACTGCCACCCGGTACTGGCGGCGCTTGAGCTTGCCCAGGTACTGCATGCGCGCGACGATTTCCTGGCCGGTGTAGCAGCCTTTCTTGAAGCTTACGCCGCCAACGGCTTGCAGGTTGATCATCTGCGGAATGAACAGTTCGCGGGTCTGTGCCATGACTTGGCCGATACCGGCGCGGATCTGTCCGAGCAGCCAGTCATCAAGCGTTGCCTGCGGCAGTTTTTCGGCCAGCTGCGCCTGTACCTGTTCTGCCTGCTCGGCGGGTGCCCACAGCTCGATGCGACCGGTCGACACGGCAATGGCAATCAGGCCGTTGTGGCGGGTGATGCCGTCAACCTCTGCCGGTACTTCCAGGCCCAGTGCCTGCAGCGCCGAATCACCCTCGTGCAAGCCAAAGCGCACCCAGGCGTCGCTGTCATCAGTGAGCTTGGCCTTGGAGAACACCGCGTATTTCTTCAAGTCGGCAAGTTGCGGCTCGAGCAGTTCGCGGGTCATGGCCAGGAGGAAACCGTCGGCCTCGGGCAGGATGCGAAAGCTCGACTGCATGCGGCCTTTTACCATGCAACGAGCGCCCAGGCTGCTGGTGCTGTCGTTGAGGTAGTTGATGTTGCAGGTCAGTTGGCCTTGCAGGAACTTGCCGGCGTCCGAGCCGCGGACGGCGAGGACGCCTTCGTGGGAGAGGGTGCAGAAAAAAGCGGAATCGGCCATGGGACATCGCAGGGTAGTAAGACTGAGGGCCATGATAGAGCGCCCTCGGCAAAATAGGTAGTTGAGCGCGACCCTCTGTCATTATTTGCTCACATGTCCGGACCAACGTCTCGTGTCCCTCGGGCGCTGGCTCTGTATACTGGCGGCCTATTTTAGGAGGGCTCCATGGTCGAACAAACTGAACTCAACCGGCTCTTTTGGCACAGCCGTCGCGGCATGCTCGAGCTCGATGTATTGCTGGTCCCGTTCAGCGCGGAGGTCTATCCAACCCTGAGCGAGGCTGATCGCGAGTTGTACAAGCGCCTGCTGAGCTGCGAAGACCAGGACATGTTTGGCTGGTTCATGGAACGCAGCGAGTCCGAAGACCCGGAGCTGCAGCGCATGGTTCGCATCATTCTGGACCGTGTCCAGCCCAAGTGAGCGGTTCGAGTGTCGCTGGCAGGGCTCAAGGCTTCTGCTGGCGGCCTACCTGGTCAGCCTGCTGCTGGCCTTGCTGGCGCTGAGCCTGTTGCAGGCGCCCTGGTGGTTGCAAGTATCTGGCATTGTCCTTTGCCTGTTGCACGCCGGCTGGATGATTCCCCGGCGTATTTTGCTCAGCCATCCCCGGGCTGTCAGCGGACTACGTCGTGATCGTGACGGCTGGCACCTGTTCAGCCGTGCCCAGGGTTGGCAAAGGGTGCAACTACGCCCTGACAGCCTGGCCTTGCCGGGCCTGATCGTGCTGCGCTATCGCCAGCAAGGCTGGTATTGGAGCCAGGGTTTGTGCATTACCCATGACGCGCTGGAGCCGGTGCAGCACCGACGCCTGCGCGTACGCCTGAAGTTCAGTCGACGTAGGTGGGCGGCTGCAGAATAGTGTCACGGGCCTCGGCAAGCATGCCTGGGTAGTCGAGGGTGTAGTGCAGGCCCCGGCTTTCCTTGCGCTGCATGGCGCAGCGGATCATCAGCTCGGCAACCTGGGCCAGGTTGCGCAGTTCGATCAGGTCGCGGCTGACCTTGTAGTTGCTGTAGAACTCGTCGATCTCGTCGAGCAGCAGGCGCACCCGGTGTTCGGCACGTTGCAGGCGCTTGTTGGTGCGTACGATCCCTACGTAGTCCCACATGAATCGCCGCAACTCGTCCCAGTTGTGCGCAATGATCACGTCTTCGTCCGAATCGGTGACCTGGCTGGCGTCCCAGCAGGGCAGGGCTCGCGGCATGCTCACCTGGTCCAGGTGCGTTTCAATATCGCTGGCGGCGGCGCGGCCATAGACAAAGCATTCGAGCAGCGAATTGCTGGCCATGCGGTTGGCGCCATGCAGGCCGGTGAAGCTGGTTTCGCCAATGGCGTAGAGGCCGGGGACATCCGTATGGCCATGATCGTCGACCATGACGCCGCCACAGGTGTAGTGCGCGGCCGGCACAACCGGAATCGGCTGGCGGGTGATATCGATGCCGAACGTCAGGCAGCGCTCGTACACGGTGGGGAAGTGGCTTTTGATGAAATCTTCAGGTTTGTGGCTGATGTCCAGATAGACGCAGTCGACGCCCAGGCGTTTCATTTCGTGGTCAATGGCGCGGGCCACGATGTCGCGTGGCGCCAGCTCTTCGCGTGGGTCGAAGCGCGGCATGAAGCGCTCGCCGTTCGGCAGTCGCAGCAACGCCCCTTCGCCGCGCAGCGCTTCGGTTACCAGGAAACTCTTGGCCTGGGGGTGATACAGGCAGGTGGGGTGGAACTGGTTGAATTCCAGGTTGGCCACCCGGCATCCGGCGCGCCAGGCCATGGCAATGCCATCGCCGCAGGCGCCATCGGGGTTGCTGGTGTACAGGTAGACCTTGGCGGCCCCGCCAGTGGCGAGCACGGTAAAGCGCGCGCCGTAGGTGTCGACTTCGCCGGTATTGCGGTTGAGGACGTAGGCGCCCAGGCAGCGATCGCCGTCCAGGCCCAGGCGGCGCTCGGTGATCAGGTCAACGGCGACCCGCTGCTCGAGCAGCTCGATGTTCGGCCGTTGGCGTGCCTGCGCCAGCAGTGTGGTGAAAATCGCCGCACCGGTGGCGTCGGCGGCATGGATGATGCGCCGATGGCTATGGCCGCCTTCACGGGTCAGGTGGAACTCAAAGCCGCCGTCGTCGACACTGGCGTGTTCGTCGCGGGTAAAGGGCACGCCCTGGTCGATCAGCCACTGGATGGACTCACGGCTGTGCTCGACGGTGAAGCGCACGGCGTCTTCGTGACACAGGCCGCCACCGGCGTTGAGGGTGTCCTCGACGTGGGACTGGACCGTATCGGTGTCATCCAGCACCGCGGCGACCCCGCCCTGGGCCCAGTAGGTGGATCCGTTGGCGAGATCACCCTTGCTGAGCACGGCAATGCGCAGGTGCCCAGGGAGGTTCAGCGCCAGGCTCAGACCGGCGGCGCCGCTGCCGATCACGAGGACATCATGTTGGAGTTGTTGGCTCATGTCAGGACACTAGTATCTGAAGGGGGGGATCGGCACAATAGTCAGGCGCTTATGGCATTGTGAAACTATCGTGAATCTGGACCGGTTGCCTTTATAGCAGCCCCAAGGCCCTGATTTCCAATGGCGCTTGCATGGGCCAGGTAGCCTGATGTGGGAACTTTCCACGCTGTGTGGATATCCATAGAAGGTTGCCCGCACACTACAATGCCGCGGCGACGCATGGCAGTAGCCCATAATTAAGGTACTGTCGGCGTATTCGAGACCCGATTATCGACGCAGCCGGCCGTGACCGCGCTGCGTTTTTCGTGCGAGCCGACCAAGGGCCGCAGGAAACTTGCTTGGAGGGGAGAACTTTTGCGAAAAGCCCGAGTCTATGGTTGCAAGCCTGAACGATGCTTCTCGCAACGCTCCTTCAAGTTCACTGAGGAGTGTTCATGCTAACCCAGGAAGAGGATCAGCAGCTTGTCGAGCGCGTGCAGCGTGGCGACAGGCGAGCGTTTGATCTGTTGGTGCTGAAGTATCAGCACAAGATTCTCGGGTTGATCGTGCGTTTTGTACACGACACCCATGAAGCCCAGGATGTGGCGCAGGAAGCTTTCATCAAAGCTTACCGGGCGCTTGGTAATTTTCGCGGAGACAGTGCTTTTTATACCTGGCTGTACCGCATTGCCATCAACACGGCAAAGAACTATCTGGTGTCCCGCGGTCGGCGGCCACCGGACAGCGATGTAAGTTCCGAGGATGCGGAATTTTACGACGGCGATCATGGCCTCAAGGATCTGGAGTCCCCCGAGCGTGCGTTGTTGCGAGATGAGATCGAAGGCACCGTCCATCGGACCATTCAGCAACTGCCAGAAGATTTACGTACGGCGTTAACTTTACGTGAATTTGATGGTCTGAGTTACGAGGACATTGCGAGCGTCATGCAGTGTCCGGTGGGTACCGTGCGCTCTCGAATCTTCCGCGCTCGGGAGGCCATAGACAAAGCCCTGCAGCCGTTGCTGCAGGAAACCTGAGACAGCGGCGACAGCCAAGAGAGGAACCGCCATGAGTCGTGAAGCTTTGCAGGAATCGCTGTCCGCGGTGATGGATAACGAAGCGGACGAACTGGAATTACGTCGGGTGTTGAACGCCGTCGATGATGCCGAAACCCGTGCCACCTGGTCGCGTTATCAGGTTGCCCGTGCAGCCATGCACAAGGAACTGGTATTGCCACGCCTGGATATCGCTTCGGCCGTATCCGCCGCCCTGGCCGATGAAGCCGCGCCTGCCAAGGTCGCTCGCGGTCCATGGCGCAGCCTTGGCCGCCTGGCCGTCGCCGCGTCGGTGACTGTCGCGGTACTGGCTGGTGTGCGCCTGTACAACCAGGACGATATCAGTGGCGCTCAGCTGGCTTCCCAGCAACCTGCCCAGCAGGGCGTGATCGTGCCACAAGTTCAAGGCCCCGCCGTGCTGGCAGGCTATAGTGAAAGTGCCGAACAGCCAGGCCCGATGGCCAATGGTGTTCTGCAAGGGCAATCCGGCTGGCACGACCAGCGTCTGCCCGGCTATCTGCGCCAGCATGCTCAGGAAGCAGCCCTCAAAGGTACCGAGAGCGCTCTGCCTTATGCCCGCGCGGCCAGCCTGGAAAACCGTTAAGTAAGGAGGATCATGCGCGCGCTACCTCTCATACCGTTGTTGCTGGGCGGCTGGCTGATACTGCCGGCCCACGCGGCCAACTCCTCCCCGGAGGCGGGTGACTGGCTCAAGAAGCTGGCACAGGCCGAGCAACAACAGAGTTATCAGGGTACTTTCGTTTACGAGCGTAACGGCAGCTTTTCCACCCACGATATCTGGCATCGCGTCCAGGATGGCAAGGTCAGCGAGCGGCTACTGCAGCTCGATGGCTCGGCCCAGGAAGTCGTGCGTGTCGACGGGCATACCCAGTGCGTAAGCGGAGCCCTGGTGCCTGGCGTGACCAACACGCCGGAATCCACAGCGCGAGCGCTTGATCCCCTGAAACTGATGAGCTGGTATGACCTTGGGGTCGCCGGCAGATCGCGGGTAGCGGACCGTACCGCGGTGATCGTGACCCTGAACCCGCGTGATCAGCACCGTTATGCCTTCGAACTGCACCTGGATCGCGAGACTGGTCTGCCGCTCAAGTCGTTGATGCTCGATGACAAGGGGCGGTTGCTCGAACGCTTCCAGTTTACCCGTCTGGATACCAAAGACGCCCCGACCGATGACGAGCTCCAGGCTGGCGAGCAGTGCAAGCCGGTAGCCCAGGTCGCTGCGCAGGTGGCGCAACCGGCCACGGAATGGCGTTCAGAGTGGTTGCCGCCTGGCTTCGAACTGGTCCATAGCTCGATGCGCAAGGATCCTCAAGGCAAGAGCACCGTCAGCAATTTCATGTTTGACGATGGTCTGGCGCGCTTTTCGGTTTTCGTCGAGCCCCTGAATGGCAGCTCGGCGGTGGATGTCCGTACTCAGCTGGGGCCTACTGTGGCAGTTTCACGCCGCTTGACCACGCCCAAAGGCGAAGTGATGGTCACCGTGGTCGGTGAAATCCCGATCGGTACCGCCGAGCGGATTGCCTTATCGATGCGATCTCAGGACACCCAGGCGCAAAAATGAACAGCAGCTACAGTGCTGACCGAGCGAGGATTGCTTGGCTGACATGATTGGCAAGCTTTGCAGTTTGCAAAAACCTCAGATTTTTTCTATAGGTCAGTCCTTTCGGGGTCTGGCCTTTCCTGCGTCTGCAGGGCCCTACTGCTAACCACGCTCGAAGTGACGGGAGCCGTATGTCAATACCACGCTTGAAAACCTACCTATCGTTGTTCGCCGCCGTGCTCATGCTCGGCCAGGTGGCCACTGCTGCCCAGGCCGAAGCCCTGCCGGACTTCACCACCCTGGTCGAGCAGGCGTCACCTGCGGTGGTGAACATCAGTACCAAGCAGAAACTGCCGGATCGCAAGTACGCGACCGGTGAGATGCCAGACCTCGAAGGTCTGCCGCCCATGTTCCGCGAGTTCTTCGAGCGCAACATGCCGCAGCAACCGCGCTCACCGCGTGGTGATCGCCAGCGTGAGGCCCAGTCGCTGGGATCGGGCTTCATCATTTCCAATGACGGTTACATTCTGACCAACAACCATGTGGTGGCCGACGCTGACGAAATCATCGTCCGCCTGTCCGACCGCAGCGAGCTGCAAGCCAAGGTAGTGGGCACCGACCCGCGTACCGACGTGGCGCTGCTCAAGGTCGACGGCAAGGACCTGCCAACCGTCAAGCTGGGTGACTCCGAGAAGCTCAAGGTGGGCGAGTGGGTGCTGGCCATCGGTTCGCCGTTCGGTTTTGATCATTCGGTGACCAAAGGTATCGTCAGTGCCAAGGGGCGTACCCTGCCTAACGACACCTATGTGCCATTCATCCAGACCGACGTGGCAATCAACCCGGGTAACTCCGGCGGCCCGCTGTTCAACATGAATGGTGAAGTAGTGGGTATCAACTCACAGATCTTCACCCGTTCCGGCGGCTTCATGGGCCTGTCGTTCGCGATCCCGATCGATGTCGCGCTGGATGTCTCCAACCAGTTGAAGAAAGACGGCAAGGTCAGCCGTGGCTGGCTGGGTGTAGTGATTCAGGAGGTCAACAAGGACCTGGCTGAATCCTTCGGCCTGGACAAGCCGGCCGGTGCCCTGGTGGCCCAGGTTCTGGAAGACGGTCCGGCGGCCAAGGGCGGCCTGCAGGTGGGTGACGTGATCCTGAGCATGAATGGTCAGCCGATTGTCATGTCCGCCGACTTGCCACACCTGGTCGGCAGCCTGAAAGATGGCGCCAAGGCCAAGCTGGACATCATCCGTAACGGCAAGCGCCAGAACCTGGACGTTACCGTCGGCGCGCTGCCTGACGACGATGCTGAAATCGCCGCCAGCGCCAACGGCGGGGTCGAGCGCAGCAGCAATCGTCTCGGCGTTTCGGTGGCCGACCTCAGCGATGAGCAGAAGAAGGCCCTGGAACTCAAGGGCGGCGTGGTCATCAAGGAAGTCCAGGACGGCCCGGCGGCCCTGATCGGTCTGCGTCCGGGTGACGTGATCAGCCACCTGAACAACCAGGCGATCCTCTCGGCCAAGCAGTTCACTGAAATTGCCAAGGAACTGCCGAAGAACCGTTCGGTGTCGATGCGCGTGCTGCGTCAGGGGCGTGCAAGCTTCATCACCTTCAAACTGGCTGAATAAGCTGGGTTGAGCAGGGAAGGGCAGCTACGGCTGCCCTTTTTTGTGCCCCGAGAAATTTGCAGGGGAAATGCTTCATGCGTCCGTTTTGTCCACAGTTCACGTGACGCCAACGTCAAGCTTCAGGTACAATTCCCGGCTATTTTTCGGTGGGCGTCCGGCCCGCAGCCTTTTTGAGTGTTGACCCGTGAGTGATTTGAGTCATATCCGCAATTTCTCCATCATCGCCCACATTGACCATGGCAAGTCGACCCTGGCGGACCGTTTCATCCAGATGTGCGGCGGCCTGTCCGCGCGCGAGATGGAAGCCCAGGTACTCGATTCCATGGACCTGGAGCGTGAGCGCGGTATCACCATCAAGGCCCACAGCGTCACCCTGCATTACAAGGCGCAAGACGGCAAAACCTATCAGCTGAACTTCATTGATACCCCGGGTCACGTTGACTTCACCTATGAAGTCAGCCGCTCCCTGGCTGCGTGCGAAGGTGCGTTGCTGGTGGTCGATGCCGGCCAGGGCGTCGAGGCCCAGTCGGTCGCCAACTGCTACACCGCCATCGAGCAGGGCCTTGAGGTCATGCCGGTGCTGAACAAGATGGACCTGCCTCAGGCCGACCCGGACAAGGTCAAGGACGAAATCGAGAAGATCATCGGTATCGATGCTACCGACGCCGTGGCCTGTAGCGCCAAGAGCGGCATGGGTGTGGACGAGGTGCTCGAGCGCCTGGTGCAGGCCATTCCAGCGCCTACCGGTGATATCGAGGCGCCTTTGCAGGCGCTGATCATCGACTCCTGGTTCGACAACTACCTGGGCGTTGTCTCCCTGGTGCGCGTGCGTCATGGCCGTGTGAAGAAGGGTGACAAGATCCTGGTCAAGTCCACCGGTAAAATTCACCTGGTCGACAGCGTCGGTGTGTTCACCCCGAAACACACGCAAACTGCTGATCTGAAAGCCGGTGAAGTGGGCTTCATCATCGCCAGCATCAAGGAAATTCATGGTGCTCCGGTCGGTGACACCCTGACCCTCAGCTCCACCCCTGAAGTTGAAGTGCTGCCAGGCTTCAAACGTATCCAGCCACAGGTTTATGCCGGGCTGTTTCCGGTCAGTTCCGAAGATTTCGAAGATTTTCGTGATGCTTTGCAGAAACTGACCCTGAACGACTCGTCGCTGCAATACCTGCCGGAAAGCTCCGACGCACTGGGCTTCGGCTTCCGTTGCGGCTTCCTCGGCATGCTGCACATGGAAATCATCCAGGAGCGCCTGGAGCGCGAATACGACCTGGACCTGATCACCACGGCGCCTAGCGTAATCTTCGAGGTCAAGCTCAAGACCGGCGAGACCATCTACGTCGACAACCCGTCGAAGCTGCCGGACGTGTCTTCGGTAGAGGACTTCCGCGAGCCGATCGTCGCTGCGACCATCCTTGTGCCTCAAGAGCATCTGGGCAACGTCATCACCCTGTGCATCGAGAAGCGTGGCGTGCAGCGCGACATGCAGTTCCTCGGTTCGCAGGTGCAAGTGCGCTACGACCTGCCGATGAACGAAGTGGTACTGGACTTCTTCGACCGCCTGAAGTCCACCAGCCGCGGCTATGCTTCGCTGGACTACCATTTCGACCGCTACCAGTCGGCTAACCTGGTCAAGCTCGATGTACTGATCAACGGTGACAAGGTCGACGCCCTGGCGCTGATCGTGCACCGCGACAATGCGCACTACAAGGGCCGCGCATTGACCGAGAAGATGAAGGAACTGATTCCTCGGCAGATGTTCGACGTGGCAATCCAGGCCGCCATTGGCGGGCAGATTGTGGCGCGAACCACTGTCAAGGCGCTCAGAAAGAACGTACTGGCCAAATGCTACGGTGGTGACGTGAGCCGTAAGCGCAAGCTGTTGGAGAAGCAGAAGGCCGGTAAGAAACGCATGAAACAGGTCGGCAACGTGGAAATTCCACAAGAAGCCTTCCTCGCCGTGCTCAGGTTGGAATAATTAGGTCCTATGTCGCTAAATTTCCCGCTTTTGCTAGTCATCGCCGTTGCTGTCTGCGGTCTGTTGGCCCTGGTCGATCTGCTGTTCCTGGCGCCACGCCGGCGTTCGGCGATCGCCAACTATCAGGGCAGCGTCAGCCAGCCCGAAATGGCCGTGGTCGAGCAGTTGAACAAGGAGCCGTTGCTGGTTGAGTACGGCAAGTCGTTCTTCCCGGTACTGTTCATCGTCCTGGTGCTGCGTTCGTTCCTGGTCGAGCCTTTCCAGATCCCGTCGGGATCGATGAAGCCGACCCTGGAAGTGGGCGACTTCATCCTGGTGAACAAGTTCTCTTACGGCATCCGTCTTCCGGTGCTCGATAAAAAGGTCATCGAAGTCGGTGACCCGCAGCGCGGCGACGTGATGGTGTTCCGCTATCCGAGCGACCCGAATGTCAACTACATCAAGCGTGTAGTCGGCTTGCCGGGCGATCAGATCCGTTACACCAGTGACAAAAAGCTGTTCGTCAACGGCCAGCCGGTTGCCGAGCGACTGGTGGGCACCGAGCCGGGCACCCTGGGCAGCGCCGAGCTGTACAAGGAAAAGCTCGGCGAAGCCGAACACCTGATCCGCAAGGAAATGAGCCGTTACCGCATGCCGCCTGACCAGCAATGGACAGTCCCGGCTGGCCATTACTTCATGATGGGCGACAACCGCGACAACTCCAACGACAGCCGTTACTGGGATGACCCTAATATTCCCAAGGCGCTGCATGGCATGGTCCCGGACCAGAACATCGTCGGCAAGGCCTTCGCGGTCTGGATGAGCTGGCCGGAACCCAAACTCAGTCACCTGCCGAATTTCTCGCGGGTTGGCCTGATCCAGTAATCAGACACGGCGCTGTTGAACACAGCGCCGAATGCATTTCTGGCATAGGCTGTGTTCAGAGGGATCTGCGGATTCACCTGCACCGCCGGCACCAGTGGGCATGAGCCAAATAGTCTTTCAGGATGTTGATTTGAACAAAGCGTTGAATATCGACCACGAACTGCGCGTGGGTACACTGTGAGCGTTTCTTTGAGCCGCCTCGAGCGCCAGCTCGGTTACACCTTCAAGAACCAGGAGCTGATGCTGCTGGCCCTGACGCACCGTAGTTTTGCCGGGCGCAATAACGAGCGCCTGGAATTTCTTGGCGATGCGATCCTTAACTTTGTCGCCGGTGAGGCGCTGTTCGAGCGTTTTCCCCAGGCCCGTGAAGGTCAGTTGTCGCGCTTGCGCGCACGCCTGGTCAAGGGTGAAACCCTGGCGGTACTGGCCCGTGGTTTTGACCTGGGTGAGTACCTGCGCCTGGGCTCCGGTGAACTGAAAAGCGGTGGTTTTCGCCGTGAATCGATCCTGGCTGACGCCCTCGAGGCGCTGATCGGCGCCATTTACCTGGATTCAGACATGCAGACCGCCCGTGAGCGGGTACTGGCCTGGCTGACCGGTGAGTTCGAGAGCCTGACCCTGGTCGATACCAACAAAGACC
>JAVXRI010000030.1:0-55500 GCA_036643775.1 Pseudomonas sp.
CTACCTGGAACATCTAACTCGTTGAATCTCAAGGAGTTTTCCGTTCCGACTACGCCGGAAGTGGGGCGAATTATAGAGCGATTGAATCGTGCGTCAAGTTTTAATTTGGAAAAGCCTATATAAAAGAAAAATGAGCACTATATTGCTCATTTTTCAGGGTTTGCGCATCATAAGCTCCAGCCGTCGACCTTGTGCGCCCAGCCTATCTATAAGGAACACCCTCCCACAATGAACGCTCAACCTCGCAGTCTGGCCGCCACACTGTTTCCGATCGGCCTGCTGCTGATCGCCATGGCCTCGATCCAATCCGGCGCATCGCTGGCCAAAAGCATGTTCCCTGTCGTTGGCGCGCAAGGCACCACCACCCTGCGCCTGATCTTCGCCAGCATCATCATGCTGCTACTGCTGCGCCCCTGGCGGGCGCGCCTTACCGCCAGCACCCTGCGCACTGTCATCATTTATGGCATGGCGCTGGGCGGCATGAACTTCCTCTTTTATATGTCCTTGCGCACTGTCCCACTGGGGATCGCCGTAGCGCTGGAGTTCACCGGCCCCCTGGCAGTGGCCCTGTATGCCTCCCGCCGCGCAGTGGACTTCCTCTGGATCGGCCTGGCCGTGGTGGGGTTGCTGTTGCTGATTCCGATTGGCCAAACCGGCGCCAGCATTGACCTGGTCGGAGCTGGCTATGCCCTGGGGGCTGGCGTGTGCTGGGCCTTGTACATACTTTATGGACAGAAGGCTGGCGCCGAGAACGGCATCCAGACAGCAGCACTGGGCGTGATTGTCGCCGCGCTATTTGTTGCACCTATCGGCATCGCCCATGCAGGCAGTGCACTACTCACTCCAGCACTGCTACCGATCGCCCTTGGCGTCGCGATACTCTCTACTGCATTGCCCTACAGCCTGGAAATGGTCGCCCTTACACGCATGCCGGCCAGGACCTTTGGCACACTGATGAGCATTGAGCCCGCCTTCGGCGCACTCTCGGGATTGCTGTTCCTCGGCGAGGTATTGAGTGTGGCGCAGTGGTTGGCCATCGGTGCAATCATTACCGCCTCGGTCGGTGCGACGCTGTCGATGCGCAAGGAAGCCCCTGCCCTGGTCGCCGCTGACTGATTTGAGAAATATTTGCATTTAAATCAGAGCTGGTCATTGTGCCGCACACCTACGATCTTTAAGCTGTCATGGATCGTCAACCTTGAAGCTATCTAATTGACAAGACAGGGACGCACGGGAGCATCAGGAAGAGGCAACAGACCCAGACCCGGATAACAGATCCGGCACGTATTAAGGACGGGAATGAAACGAATTTTGCTCATCCTGGCCATGTTGGCCATCGCCGGATGCGCGGCGACCGCAAAAACTGAAGTCAAGCACGGCAAGAGGGGCCTGCATATCAACTGCTCGGGCCTCACGTCCTCCTGGGACAAGTGCTATAGCAAAGCGACCACGGCCTGCGGCGCAAAAGGCTACAAAGTGATCGCCCGCTCTGGCGACGACGATGCAGAACCCGGCGACTACCCTTTCGGGCTCAACCCGGCGGGATACACCAGTCGCAGCATGATCGTGATCTGCAAGTAACGAACATTCAATACAAAGGGCAGCCAATCAGCTGCCCTTTGTACTTCTGCACAGCATTCAGGATCACAGGGCTTTGGTGCGCGTCTGCAACCACTGCCGTGCCACTCCATCGAGCAATGGCTCAAGGCGCTCCCGCACCTGTTGGTGATAGCCATTCAGCCAACCGAGCTCGCCCTCGCTCAACAACTCCGGTAGCAGGCAACGGGTATCGATCGGGCATAGGGTCAGGGTTTCGAACTCGAGGAAGTCGCCGAACTCGCTGCGCCCCACCTCACGGTTGAAAACCAGGTTCTCGATACGCACCCCCCATTGCCCAGGCCGATAAGTACCTGGCTCGATCGAGGTGATCATCCCCGCCTGCATCGCCGTCTGCGGTGCAGCTGCAGCCTGGTAGGCAATCACTTGCGGGCCTTCATGCACATTCATGAAGTAACCGACACCGTGCCCGGTACCATGACCATAGTCGACCTGATCAGCCCAGATCGGCGCCCGCGCGATGGCATCGAGCAGCGGCGAAAGGATGCCTCGCGGGAACCGCGCACGTGACAATGCAATCACCCCCTTGAGTACCCGGGTACAATCCTGCTTCTGCTCCAGGCTGGGCGCCCCCACCGGCACCATGCGGGTGATATCCGTGGTGCCACCCAGGTACTGTCCACCCGAGTCGATCAACAGCAGACCATTGCCTTCGATGCGCGCATGGGACGCTTCGGTTGCACGGTAGTGCGGCATGGCGCCGTTGGCGTTGAAAGCAGCAATAGTGGAAAAGCTCAATGAAACGAAACCAGGACGTCGGGCACGGGCGGCACTGAGCTGTTCGTCGATGGTCAGTTCAGTGACCGGCTCACGCCCCAGCGCTCCCTCCAACCAGGCAAAAAACTCGCACAATGCCGCACCATCCTGCTCCATGGCGTTGCGGATGTGCACCAGGTCTTGCGCGCTTTTTTGCGATTTGGCCAGGGTGGTGGGGTTGAGGCTCTCAACCAGTTGGACCTGAGCCGGCAAACTGTCAATCAGCCCCCGGGTGACCCGTGCCGGATCAATCAGCAAGCTACTGCTCGCCGGGATGTCGGCCAATGCCGAATGAATAGCCTCATAGCCGCGCAGTTCAATGCCATCACCTCCAAGTACCTGACGCAGATGTGCATCCAGTTTGCTGGGGGCCACAAAGAGGATTGCCTGATCCTGACTGACCAGCGCAAAAGCAACAAACACGGGATTGTAGGAAACGTCGCTGCCACGCAAGTTGAACAACCAGGCGATATCATCAAGGGTGGCAATGAAGTGCCAGTCGGCACGACGTTCACGCAGCGCCTGACGCAACCGGGTAAGCTTTTCACTGCGACTGACCGTCGCCTCAGGGGGCAGATGCTCGAACACGGAGTTATCCGGCAAAGACGGACGGTCCAGCCAAACCTGGCCAAGCAGGTCCCTGGTGGTGAGCAAGCGCGCGTTACGGAGTTTGAGCCGCTCTTCCAACTGACGCGCAGAAGCCAGCGCCATGACGGCGCCATCCACTGCCACCACTGCGCCTTCAGGCACCTGCTCTGCCAGCCAGTCCAGCGCCCCCGGCTTTCCTGGCAGTAACTTCATCAGCTCGATACCGCTACCGGCGAGCTCTTTCTCGGCCTGCTCCCAGTAGCGGCTGTCGGCCCACAAACCTGCGAAGTCCGGCGTCACGATCAGGGTACCTACAGACCCCTGGAAGCCGGACAACCACTCCCGGCCCTGCCAGTAGCCAGGCAGGTACTCGGACAGGTGCGGATCGGCCGACGGCACCAGTAAAGCGCTGATCCCTTCCCTGTTCATGACCTGGCGAACAGCTGCCAGTCGTGCGTTCACCGCCCCCTGCGTTGAAGACTGAGTATTCATGCTGACTCCTGCTACCACGGCATCCATTGTTATAGACGCAGATAATGGAACAGGCTTCAGTCTCCGGCAACCGCCCAGAACGGTTGCGACTGTAACGAAGCTTTGATTGCAAGCACAGCCTGGTCCACATCCTGCACCTGGGTGTAGCGGCCAAGGCTCAAGCGCATGGTCTGACGCGCAACCTGTGGCGCGACCCCCAGCGCCAACAGCACGTGAGAAGGCTGGTTGCTGGATGAGTTGCAAGCCGAGGTCGAAGAAAACGCCAGGCTATCGGCAAGGGTCGAAAAGCTCGGAATTTGGCCTGTGAAGGTCAAGCTCAAGGTATGGTCAATGCGCTGCTCAGGGCTGCCGTTGAGCACAAGCCCGGGGATTTCGCCCAGTTGCTCCAGCAAGCGCCGGCGCAACTGGCTGATACGCTGCAGTTCTTCACCCTGCAGCTCAGCCGCCAGGGCAAAGGCTGCGCCCATGCCGACAATCTGATGCGTAGCCAGCGTTCCCGAACGCAAGCCACCTTCGTGCCCTCCGCCATGGATCTGCGCGTGAAGCAATGGCCTGGCGCGCTCACCGACATACAACGCACCGATCCCCTTTGGTCCATAGACCTTATGAGCAGAGAACGACATCAGGTCCACAGGCCATTGCTTCAAATTGATACTGAGCTTGCCAGCCCCCTGAGCGGCATCCACATGCAGCAATGCACCATGACGGCGAACAAGCTGGCCGATGGCGGCGACATCATTGATGGTACCCAACTCGTTGTTTACCAGCATCAATGAGACCAGCACCGTGTCATCGCGCAGCGCATCGAGCACAGCCTCCGGACTGATCAGACCTTGAGCGTCAGGCGCCAGGCGCGTCACGGCAAAGCCTGCCTGCTCAAGCTGTAATGCTGTATCAAGCACGGCCTTGTGCTCGATCTGACTGGTGATGATGTGGCCCCCCCGACGTCCGTGGGCCAGCCCCTTCAACGCAAGGTTGTTGGATTCGGTGGCGCCCGAAGTCCAGATAATCTGCTCGGCCTCGGCCCCTGCAAGCGCTGCGACCTGAGCACGCGCCTGCTCCACAGCCGCGCGTGCTTGCTGGCCATAGCGGTGCGAGCCAGACGCCGGATTGCCAAAATTACCCGAGGCGCCAAGACACCCCACCATCACCTGGATGACTCGCTCGTCGACAGGTGTCGTGGCCGCGTAGTCGAAATACAACGGAAAATTGTTCATTACCACAGGCTCTCTGGTTGTCCATGCCTATTAAAGAAGACGCTTCCTTTATGGGTGTAGGCAAGAGGTGCTTCCATACTGCCCCACCTCTTCATAGAACAATAAATTATCAATTTATATATTTATATAACAATAAATCAATTTCTCCTCCTCTAGGTGAACTTCCTGCCGCCCCGACCTTCTCAACAGTACAGTCCTTGCACGGGAGGACAACTCATCCCACGGGGACTCGTAGCTGCCGAGGACATGCCTATGCCCCGCTCGACCGATCACAAGCAAGGCGTCGTGCTGCTCGATACCCGCCAGCACACCCCCGAACATGAACACAGCGTACATCTCAAGCTGGCCGAACGTCTGGCGCAGTTGCTCCACACGCAAGTCGTTGCACCTGCCGAGCCACCAACAGAACACAGCAACTTTTATTTCCTGCCCACTGAGACCCTCATTGATCCAGCTCGCTTTCAGCAGATGGGCATCGTCTCGGCGCAAGACTTGTTCGGCGGGTTAGTGAGCAGACCCTACATGGCGACCAAGGCCATATCTCACCCTCTGCCAGCAAATGCCCGCTACCCGTTGGGCTGGACTGATGACTTTGCTCGCCAGGCCAGCGACGCCTTGCTCACTGGCTACACGGTTTTCAGTCTGGAGGATGCCAGGCGCGCGGCAGCCTTGTTACTGCATAACGGTCCGCTGCGGATAAAACCGGTGAGGGCCACGGCAGGAAGGGGGCAAACCGTAGCGACCTCGATGACGGAGGTCGAACAAGCGCTTGCGGACCAGAACGAGAAGGAACTGGCCCTTTGGGGCCTGACCCTGGAAGAGAACCTGACCGAGGTGCAGACATTCAGTGTTGGTCAGGTCTTTGTAGCGGGCATCCTGTGTAGTTACTATGGTACCCAGCAGTTGACCCGCGACCATGGCGGTGAAGAAATCTACGGCGGCTCGGACCTGGTCCTGGTACGCGGCGACTACGACACATTGCTGCAGCTGGAGCTTGAAGACCCTCTGCGCCTGGCCATCACCCAGGCCAGAATCTACGAACAATCGGCCCTGCAGAACTTCCCCGGCTTTATCGCCTCGCGCCGCAACTATGACGTCGCCCGAGGCCTGAATAGCCAGGACAAACCACGCAGCGGCGTACTCGAACAGTCCTGGCGAATAGGGGGTGCCAGCAGTGCTGAAATCCTCGCCTTGCAGGCATTCGCCGCGGACCCTGAATTGTCCCGCATCCGCGCCTCGACCCATGAAGCCTTCGATGCGCCTGAACTGCCGGCCGATGCGACGATTTTCTATCAGGGGGACGACAGTGAGCTCGGAAGTATCTGTAAATTTGCACGGCTGCGCGACTATGACCATCCATAGCGAGCCCATCGAGATCCAGGTCGATGATGAGACCATCGCCGCGACCATTGTCAGCCCCAGCGACAAGGTGCCTGGCATCCTCTTCGTGCACGGTTGGGGAGGCAGCCAACAACGTGACCTGGCACGGGCCAAGCAGATTACAGGTCTGGGTTGTGTGTGCATGACCTTTGACCTGCGCGGCCACGAAAAAACCGAGAGCCAGCGCCTGAGCGTGACCCGCGAACAGAACCTGACGGACCTGCTGGCAGCCTATGATCGGCTGGTCAGCCACCCTGCTGTCGACACCAGTGCCATCGCCCTCATCGGCAGCAGCTATGGTGGCTACCTGGCGACCCTGTTGACCGCCCTGCGCCCAGTCAAGTGGCTGGCCCTGCGGGTGCCGGCGCTTTATTGGGACGATGAGTGGACGATGCCCAAACAGGGCCTTGATCGCCAGCGCCTGACCGACTATCGCCGGCGCCCGTTGGGACCTGCCGATAATCGCGCACTGGGAGCTTGCGCCGAGTTCGCCGGTGATGTGCTGCTGGTTGAATCGGAACAGGATGACTATGTCCCGCACAGCACCCTGATGAGCTACCGTTCAGCGTTCGTCAGCGCCCACTCACTGACCCATCGAATCGTCGACGGTGCTGATCATGCGCTGTCCAGCGACCGCAGCCAGAAAGCCTACAGCTCGATCCTCAGTGCCTGGATCAGCGAGATGGTCATCGGCGCACGCCTTGATCGCTACCCTCACCACTCCCCTTGGTACTCCTGAGTCGACGGAAGCTGGCAATGCAGCCCGTCCGTGACGCTACGCGCCAGGCTGCTCAAGGTCTGAAATGCAGCGAAGTTCACACCTTTGGCCTGATGCTGCTGAATCAACTGCAGGAACGGTTCGTGTTCAAAACTACTGGCCGCTGCTTCCCAGGCGCTGCGCGACTGCCACTGCAGGTATTGCAGCACCCGACTGCCATCATCACTGGCCTGGATGCTCGCGCCAATCAAGCCTGCATGCCGCAGGGCCAATTCTTCGCTGCGCTGAGCCAGCGCCTGAGCCAGGGCATATTGACGAGCGGGTATCACCTCGAATTCGATCATCTGGGTAAAGCACAAGCTGCGCTCTGGAACCGTCATGGACACTGTCTCCCTGCCATTGAACTTGCGATGCGACGGCAGGCAGGGTAAAACCTCTAGTTAACTCAAGGTCAAGAGATTTCTAGCATGACCCAGCCTTGTACAGCCGAAAAGGTCATGACCGTCGGCCAACTGGCCGCCCGTAGCGGAGTTGCGGTCACCGCCCTGCACTTCTATGAAAGCAAAGGCCTGATCCACAGTGCACGCAGTAACGGTAACCAGCGGCGCTTTCCGCGCGAAACGTTGCGCCGGGTGGCAGTGATCAAGATGGCCCAGCGCCTTGGCATTCCCCTGGCGACCATTCACGCTGCGCTACAAACATTACCCGTGGGTCGCGCACCCAGTGTCGCGGATTGGCAGCGGCTGTCCGAGCAGTGGCGCCAGGACCTGAACCAACGCATCGACAAGTTGCTGATGCTGCGCGACCAACTCGACGGCTGCATAGGTTGCGGCTGCATGTCGCTACAGAGTTGTCCATTGCGCAATTGTGGCGATCAGTTGAGTGCACACGGCCCTGGCCCCCAGTTGCTGGAACCCGGCCAGGAAACAGCCGATTAGGCCAACAGAACAAGATCAGCCAGTGCTATCGACCACACGACGACGATAGTCGCTGGGCGCAAGCCCGGTGACCTTGTGGAACACCTTGCGAAATGCACCCGGGTCCTGATAACCCACACCCCATGCAATCTGGTCGATACTGCGGTTGGTAAACTCGAGCATCCGGCAAGCACGGCCGACCCGCACCTGCTGGCAATACTCGGTGGGTTTGAAGCCCGTGGCACTGCGAAAGCGTCGCAGAAATGTACGAGACTCCAGGCCAGCACAATCCGCCATGATTTTCAGGCTTACATCCCGGGCACCGCTGCTTTGCAGCCAGTGCTGGACCTTGAGCACCGCTTCGTCGCCATGGTCCAGGCGTGGACTGAAGACACTGCCCGGCCGCGCGACGCCACTGACGCGCTCAACTGCCAGGAAACGCGCGGTCTCGGCCGCCAGGGTCTCGCCCAGAAAACGCGCAACAAGGTTCAGCCCCAGATCAGTCCAGGCCATCAGCCCGGCCGAGGTAACGATGTCGCCATCATCGAGCAGCGGCAGGTTGGCCTCAACCTTGACTGCGGGAAAACGCTCGGCCAGCGATTGGGCGAAATTCCAGTGGGTAGTGGCGGGACGCCCATCCAACAGTCCGCTGGCGGCAATGAAAAACACACCGACACACACCGACACCAACAAAGCCCCTTCGCGGTGCCACTGGCGCAGATGCTCGCGATAGCGCTCAAGCAACTCGGGGGACGGTGCCTGGGTCAAACTCGGCGGAATGACCATCACCCGAGGCTGGTGATGCTCACCTGGATGACTATCGAATACCACTGCCAACTGCCGGTCCTCGCCTTCGCGCCAATGACTGACACGTAACACCGGCCGCTCCAGCGCACCCAGTTCTTGACGCAAGCGATTGGCGATGGCGAACAAGTCGGTCAACCCATGCACCGCTGCCGTTTGCGCACCGGGATAGACCAGCAGACCGATCTCCAGCGTGTCGAACCCTTTTGCCATTGTCAGTTTATCCCGCCAATTTGTCGTTCGCGCCAATCTGCAAACGTCCCGCTCAAGCCTATAACTATCACCACACCACAACCACTCTACTGCAAGAGGCTTTTGACATGAGCAAACACGCCCTGATCGTCATCGATATCCAGAACGACTATTTCCCAGGAGGCAAGTGGACCCTGGAGGGTGCAGACCGCGCCGCCGACAATGCAGCCCGCATTGTTGCCGCAACTCGGAGCAACGGCGACCTGGTGGTCCACGTACGCCATGAGTTCGAGTCCAGTGATGCGCCCTTCTTCACGCCGGGATCCGACGGTGCCCGGATCCACCCCAAAGTCGCACCCCAGGATAAAGAGCCCGTAGTGCTCAAACACAAAGTCAATTCGTTCCTGAACACCGAACTCAAGGCACTGCTGGACGAGCATGGCATCGGCGCCGTGACGGTGATCGGAAGCATGAGCCACATGTGTATCGACGCCTTCACCCGCGCCGCTGCCGATCTAGACTACAGCGTGACGGTAATCCATGACGCGTGTGCAACCCGCGATCTGGAATTCAATGGCGTTACCGTGCCAGCCGCCCACGTACATGCCGCTTATATGGCGTCGCTGGCGTTTGCCTATGCCCAGGTCGTCGCCACTGAAGACTACCTCGCCGGCACCACCCGCTGAAGCCATTGCGAACACGCCAGCTCCCACAGGAGCTGGCCTGCCTCTAGATCACCACATTGCGCACAAACCGCGTCGCCACTTCGCCATCATTGCGATAGGCATGAATGCAATTGCTGGCATAACTGAAAAAATCACCGACCTGCAACAGATGCTGCCGGTCATTGATGACCAGGGTCAGACAGCCCTCTGCCACATACAATTGCTCGCTCCAGCCATCGGCGTCCGCCTCACATTGGTAAATCTCGCCCGGCTCCAGGCGCCATTCCCACAATTCCACCTCGCGACTGGCCACCGAACTGGCCAGCAACACGGCTTTACTGCCCGGATGAACACCCGTCCAGGCAAGTTCGTTGATGCGGCTTGGATCGCGATTGTCAGGAGCCTGAATCAAATCGGTAAACGCCGCGCCCAACGCCTCGGCGAGACGATCCAAGGTGGTCAGACTGACATTTTTCTCTCCGGCCTCGATGGCTACCAGCATGCGCCGGCTAACCCCGGACTTTTCCGCCAGTGCGCTTTGGCTGAGTTCAGCGGCATGACGCAGGCGGCGAATGTTCTGGCTGACATGTTGCAGCACGGAGGCGCGCTGGCTGGAGTTTTTGTGCACTATATTGCTCACAGATAAGGTTTGCGCAGTATACTGCCCACTTCGCCGCAATTGTGCGTCGCCCCTCTTCTGTGTGCAAGGCCATGAACCCAATCAACAGTGCAGAACGCCCTTCCGTTTCCTTCCGGCTGAGCAGAGCCGAACTGGTGCTGGTGTTTATCACCATGCTCTGGGGCGCCACCTTTCTGTTGGTGCACAACGTCATGACCGTCAGCGGGCCGATGTTCTTTGTCGGTCTGCGCTTTGCCGCCGCCACGCTGTTCGTCGGCCTGGTATCGGCCCGCGCCTTGCCGGGTCTAACCGCCACCGAACTCAAGGCCGGGGTATTGATAGGTGCTTCAATCATGCTCGGCTATGGCTTGCAGACCTACGGACTGCAAACCATCAGCAGCAGTCAATCGGCCTTTATCACTGCGCTGTATGTACCCTTTGTGCCTTTGCTGCAGTGGCTGGTACTGGGACGCCGCCCTGGCCTGATGCCAAGCCTGGGGATTGGCCTGGCCTTTGTCGGCCTGATGTTGCTGGCCGGTCCGGAAAGCGGCTCGCTGCAGTTCAGCGCAGGCGAAATCGCCACGCTGGTCAGTGCCGTGGCAATCGCCGCAGAAATCATCCTGATCAGCCGCTATGCCGGCAAAGTCGATGTGCGCCGGGTGACCGTGGTGCAACTGGCGACTGCCTCGGTATTGTCATTCATGATGGTGGTACCTACCCAGGAGCCACTGCCGGGTTTCTCCTGGCTGCTACTGCTCAGTGCGCTGGGCCTCGGGGCCATGAGTGCGGTCATTCAGATAGCCATGAACTGGGCGCAGAAGTCGGTTTCGCCGACCCGCGCAACACTGATCTATGCGGGCGAGCCCGTGTGGGCCGGTATTGTTGGGCGTATCGCTGGCGAGCGCCTGCCCGGTATCGCCCTGCTCGGCGGGCTGCTGATCGTCATTGCGGTGGTAGTCAGCGAGCTGAAAATCAGGCGTAAAGATCCAGTGCCTGAAGCACTCGAAGCAACTGACCCAAGGCAAGAAGCCGGGCTCTAACGGCTAAATCCAGTCTATCCTTTGAAAAAAACTGTTATAAAAAAAACGTTTGATACACCGTGTTTGTAGAATTCTGCCACAGCTTCTGTGTTGGTGATCGACGGTACGCCACGTATGATCCCTTACAAACTCCTGCAGATTAGAAATCTATGTCCTTGATAGTGCTACTGCTTCTGCCGTTCATCGGCAGCTGCCTGGCGGCTGTCTTGCCGCACAACGCACGTAACAGCGAGTCGCTGCTTGCCGGGCTCGTCGCCCTGGTCGGTACCGTCCAGGTAGCCCTGCTGTACCCGCAGATCGTCGATGGCGGTGTAATTCGCGAAGAATTTCTCTGGCTGCCGAGCTTGGGCCTGAACCTGGTCCTGCGCATGGACGGCTTTGCCTGGCTGTTCTCCTTGCTGGTGCTGGGTATCGGTACGCTGGTATCGCTGTATGCGCGCTACTACATGTCCCCTCAGGACCCGGTGCCGCGGTTTTTTGCCTTTTTCCTGGCGTTCATGGGCGCCATGCTCGGCCTGGTGATCTCGGGCAATCTGATCCAGATCGTGTTCTTCTGGGAACTGACCAGCGTGTTCTCGTTCCTGCTGATCGGCTACTGGCACCACCGCGCCGATGCCCGCCGTGGTGCCTACATGGCCCTGATGGTCACCGGCGCCGGCGGTTTGTGCCTGCTGGCAGGGGTACTGCTGCTCGGCCATGTGGTCGGCAGCTACGACCTGGACAAGGTCCTCGCTGCCGGCGAGCTGATTCGCAATCATGCCCTCTACCCCGTCCTGCTTCCCCTGATCCTCCTTGGTGCCCTGACCAAAAGCGCACAGTTCCCTTTCCACTTCTGGCTCCCGCATGCCATGGCAGCGCCCACGCCAGTTTCGGCTTATCTGCACTCGGCCACCATGGTCAAGGCCGGGGTGTTTCTCCTTGCGCGTCTCTGGCCTGCTCTCTCCGGAAGCGAAGAATGGTTCTGGATCGTGGGCGGGGCCGGCGCCTGCACCCTGTTGCTGGGTGCTTTCGCGGCCATGTTCCAGAACGATCTCAAAGGGCTGTTGGCCTATTCGACCATCAGCCATCTGGGCCTGATTACCCTGCTGCTGGGGCTGAACAGCCCATTGGCGGCCGTGGCCGCGGTGTTTCACATCCTCAACCATGCCACCTTCAAGGCCTCGTTGTTCATGGCGGCTGGCATCATCGACCATGAAAGCGGCAGCCGCGACATCCGTCGCCTCAGTGGCCTGTTCCGGCTGATACCGTTCACCGCCACCCTGGCCATGGTGGCCAGTGCCTCCATGGCCGGGGTGCCGTTGATGAACGGTTTCCTGTCCAAGGAAATGTTCTTCGCCGAAACCGTGTTCATCAACTCCAGCGCCTGGATCGAAGCCGCCCTGCCAGTGATCGCTACCCTCGCCGGCACCTTCAGCGTGGCCTATGCCTTGCGCTTTACCGTCGATGTGTTCTTCGGGCCGCCGGCAACCGATTTGCCCCACACCCCACACGAGCCGCCACGCTGGATGCGTGCACCGGTCGAATTGCTGGTGCTGACCTGCCTGGTGGTGGGCATGTTCCCGGCCCAGTCGGTCGGACCGTTACTGGCCGCCGCCGCCTTGCCAGTGGTGGGCGGTACCCTGCCCGAGTACAGCCTGGCGATCTGGCATGGCTGGAATGCGCCACTGATCATGAGCCTGATTGCCATGACCGGCGGCATCCTTCTCTACCTGCTGCTACGCAATCAGCTCAAGCTGGGGCGTTTCCCTCATCCACCGCTGATCGAGCGCTTCAATGGCAAGCGCCTGTTCGAACATGGCCAGGTGCTGCTGATGCGCACGGCTCGCCGCTTCGAACGCGTCATGACCACCCGGCGCTTGCAGAAGCAACTGTTCATGTTGGTGCTGGCAGCGCTGCTGGCTGGCCTGCTACCGATGCTGCAAAGTGGGCTGAGCTGGGGCGACCGACCGAAGATTCCGGGCTCTGGCGTCTTCGTCACCCTGTGGTTGATCGCCATTGCCTGTGCCTTGGGTGCTGCCTGGCAAGCCAAGTACCACCGGCTGGCTGCCCTGACCATGGTCAGTGTCTGCGGCCTGATGACCTGCATCACTTTTGTCTGGTTCTCGGCACCGGATCTAGCGCTGACCCAATTGGCGGTTGAAGTGGTCACTACCGTATTGATCCTCCTCGGTCTGCGCTGGTTGCCACGACGCATCGAAGGGGTTTCGCCCCTCCCGGGCAGACAGGAACAGGCTCGCCTGCGACGCCTGCGCGACCTGCTTCTGGCGGTACTGGTTGGCGGCGGCATGGCGCTGCTGTCCTATGCGATGCTGACCCGCCCGACACCCAACGACATTTCTTCGTTCTATCTGAGCCGGGCCCTGCCCGAAGGCGGCGGTAGCAACGTCGTCAACGTCATGCTCGTTGACTTCCGCGGCTTCGACACCCTGGGTGAAGTCACCGTGCTGGTCGCGGTGGCCCTGGCGGTGTTTGCCCTGCTGCGACGCTTCCGCCCACCCCGCGAAAGCATGCAACTACCGGCCCAGCAACGCCTGCTGGCACCTGACGTGGTTACCGACCTGGTCAACCCGCGCCAGGCTGCCGACACGGCGTTGGGCTTCATGATGGTCCCCGCAGTACTGGTGCGTCTGCTGCTGCCGATCGCTCTGGTGGTGTCGATGTACTTGTTCATGCGCGGGCACAATCAGCCCGGTGGCGGCTTTGTTGCGGGCCTGGTGATGTCGGTGGCCTTTATCCTCCAATACATGGTTGCCGGCACCCAGTGGGTAGAGGCCCAAATGAGCCTGCGACCCTTGCGCTGGATGGGCACCGGGTTGCTCTGCGCCACCCTCACCGGCGGCGGTGCCATGCTGCTCGGGTACCCCTTCCTGACGACGCACACCGCCCACCTGCACTTGCCGCTGCTGGGAGAGATTCATTTCGCCAGCGCGCTGTTCTTCGATGTCGGCATTTTTACCGTGGTAGTCGGTTCGACCCTGTTGATTCTCACTGCCCTGGCTCACCAGTCGGTGCGCGGACACCGTCCGGCCAACCAAGCCAAAGCCACCCAGACAGGAGCCGCCTGATGGAAGAAGTCATTGCAATCGCCATTGGTGTTCTTGCTGCCTCCGGGGTCTGGCTGATCCTGCGGCCACGAACCTTCCAGGTGGTCATGGGCCTGTGCCTGCTGTCCTACGGGGTCAACCTGTTCATCTTCAGCATGGGCAGCCTGTTCATCGGCAAGGAACCGATCATCAAGGATGGCGTACCCCAGGACCTGCTCAACTACACCGACCCCTTGCCCCAGGCGCTGGTGCTGACTGCCATCGTCATCAGCTTTGCCATGACCGCGCTGTTTCTGGTGGTGTTGCTGGCATCGCGCGGGTTGACTGGCACCGACCACGTGGATGGCCGGGAGCCCAACGAATGAGCTTCATGAACCAACTGATTATCGCGCCAATCCTGCTGCCATTGCTGACTGCAGCACTGATGTTGTTGCTGGGCGAAAAGCGCAGGCCGCTCAAGGCCCGTCTGAACCTGATCTCCAGCCTCCTGGGGCTGGCGATCTCGATTACCTTGTTGTTGTGGGTCCAGGAACAGGGCCAGGCCAGCTCGATCGGCGTCTACCTGCCGGGTAACTGGCCAGCGCCGTTCGGCATCGCGCTGGTGGTTGATCGGCTTTCCGCGTTGATGCTGGTACTGACCGGCATCATCGGGGTCAGCGCCCTGTTGTTTGCCATGGCTCGCTGGGACAGTGCCGGAGCCAGTTTTCATGCGCTGTTCCAGATCCAGTTGATGGGCCTCTACGGAGCATTCCTGACCGCTGACCTGTTCAACCTGTTCGTCTTCTTCGAGGTGCTGCTGGCGGCCTCCTATGGCCTGCTCCTGCACGGCTCCGGCCGGGCACGGGTGAAAGCCGGCCTGCATTACATCGCCATCAACCTGTTTGCGTCTTCGCTGTTCCTGGTCGGCGCAGCAATGCTCTATGGTGTCACCGGCACCCTGAACATGGCCGACCTGGCCCTGAAAATCCCGCTGGTGCCGGAGGCCGACCGCGGCTTGCTACACGCAGGTGCCGCCATTCTGGCCACGGCGTTCCTGGCCAAGGCAGGGATCTGGCCGTTGAACTTCTGGCTGGTACCGGCTTATTCCGCCGCCAGCGCCCCCATAGCCGCGCTATTTGCCATTATGACCAAGGTCGGCTTCTATACCGTGTTGCGCCTGTGGACGCTGCTGTTTTCCGGGCAGGCAGGCGCCTCGGCCTTTTTTGGCGGTGACTGGCTGGTTTATGGCGGCCTGGCAACGCTGGGCTGCGCGGCCGTGTCAATTCTCGCCGCCCAACGTCTGGAGCGCATGGCAAGCCTGAGCATCCTGGCTTCGGCCGGCACCCTGATGGCCGCCATCGGCTTTGGCCAGGTGGCACTGACGGCCGGGGCGCTGTTCTACCTGGTCAGCTCGACTCTCGCACTGTGCGCCCTGTTCCTGCTGGCCGAGTTGATCGAACGCTCACGCTCGGCAAATGAACTGCCTCTCGATGATGACGACTGCCACCCCTCTCCGCTCGAATCACTGCACCCGCCCAAAGGCATCAACCTGGATGATGAGCAGAAGGCGGTAATCGGCCAGGTAATTCCGTGGACCATGGCATTCCTGGGCTTGAGCTTTATCGCTTGCGCGCTGCTGATCATCGGCATGCCGCCATTGTCGGGCTTCATCGGCAAGATCAGCCTGATTGCCGCGCTGTTCAATCCACAAGGCCTGGGCAGCGCTCCCGAACAACCACTCTCGATCCAGGGGTGGGCTCTGGTAGCGCTGCTCATACTCTCTGGCCTGGCGTCGCTGATTGCCCTGACACGAGTCGGCATCCAGCGCTTCTGGACCCCCCAGGAGCGTCCATCGCCAGCACTGCGTCGTTACGAATGCATTCCGATCGTGGTCCTGCTCGGACTGTGCATTGCCTTGAGCGTGCGCGCCGAACCTCTGCTGCGTTACGCCCAGGATACTGCTGCAAGTCTTCAGGACCCTGATCAGTATGTCAGCGCCGTGCTCGGCACCCGACCCATTCCCGGCCCCACCAGCCAGGCCGCCAGCGCGCAGGTGCAACCATGAAACGCCTGTTTCCCGCGCCACTGCTGTCGTTGTCTCTGTTCCTGCTGTGGTTGGTGCTGAACCTGTCGGTAAGTCCGGGCAACCTGTTGCTAGGTGCCTTGCTGGGTGTGCTTGCCCCCATCCTGATGGCGCCGCTGCGGCCGGTCTCAGCACGCATTCGCCACCCCTGGACTGTTCTACGCCTGATTTTGCGAGTGGGAATCGATGTACTGATCTCCAACCTGCAGGTGGCCCGCGGCGTCTGGACAGCCAAGCGCCGTGCGCCGCGCTCGCGCTTCGTGCACATACCACTGGACTTGCGCGATGCTCATGGCTTGGCGGCATTATCAATGATCACGACGGTGATACCCGGCACCATCTGGTCGGAACTGGCACTGGACCGCAGCATTCTATTACTGCATGTGTTCGATCTGGACGATGAGGCGCACTTCATCGAACACTTCAAACAGACCTATGAACGCCCGCTGATGGAGATTTTCGAATGACCGGCCTGCTTGCCAACGCCATTCTCGCCAGCCTGTTCATCTTTGCCCTGGCCATGGCCCTGACCCTGATCCGGCTGTTTCGCGGCCCTTCAGCCCAGGACCGGGTCCTGGCGCTGGACTATCTGTACATCCTGGCGATGCTGATGATGCTAGTGCTGGGTATTCGATATGCCAGCGACACCTACTTTGAGGGCGCGTTGTTGATTGCCTTGTTCGGCTTTGTCGGCTCGTTTGCCCTGGCCAAGTTCCTGTTGCGTGGCGAGGTGATCGAATGAGCAACCTAAACCAACTGCCTTTCTGGGTTGAATTGCTGGTTGCGGTACTGTTGCTGTTGAGCAGTTTGTTCGCCCTCAGTGGAGCCTTGGGCCTGATCCGCCTGAAAGAGTTCTTTCAGCGCATGCACCCGCCCGCCCTGGCTTCAACCCTGGGAACCTGGTGCGTGGCACTGGCTTCGATCCTGTATTTTTCAGCACTCAAGCAGGGACCGGTGCTGCATGCCTGGCTGATCCCGATCCTGATGGCTATCACCGTACCGGTAACCACCTTGCTACTGGCGCGGGCCGCACTGTTCCGTAAGCGCATGGCCGGAGACAAGGTACCGGAAGAAATCAGCAGTGGCCGGGATCGAGGCAACTAAGGCCTACTCGGTCAGTGCCTGCAGTTCGCGGCGGACCATGGCCGCATACTCGGGTGGGCTCAGTTGATACAACCGGGTGGCCACCCAATCGAACCACGCCCCCTGCAGACGGGCACGCTGCGCAAGCCACAGCTCAGCTTGCTCACGGGCCTGGGCCTGATACCGCGCATGAAACTCGGCACGCCCCTGTGACGCGTTAGCCGACGTGTTCACTCGCTGGCCTTGAACATGGTCATCTCACCCTTCTGCCATTTGGCCACCTTGCGGGTGGCGGCCTTGAGGATTTTGCTCAGGCCTTCCTGCAGTTGTTCGTGAGCGGCAAAGATCATCACCACACCCTGGCCTTCACGCAGCACTATGCCCTCGCCTTCGGGCACTGAGACAAACGCATAGTCGCCCAGGCCATAGACGGTAAGTTTGATGTCGCGAAAACGAACTTCCAACTTGCCACCTTCACGACTGGGCAACACCGCCGCGCGAAAATGATCACCGACCTTGAGTTCCAACCGCGGCTTGTCGTCGACAACCAGCGCCGTTTCAGTGTCGATTTCGGCCATATACAGGCCTTCCGCGTTTTGCTCGGTGACATAGACAAAACGCGATTGAAACTGTTTGACCAATTTGGCCCGAAGATCGCCCAGCACAAACAAGGCGTGCATATCCAGATTACTGACTGCCAATGAAGGATTCCTCAAAACGATTACACGACGTCACCGCAGGGCCAGCAAGGCACCGTGAAGGCAACGACACTTCAACGTTGAAGTCTGAAAGACTAATGGGTACATGCACGAAGCGTCTGTGCGGGCGGGCGTTGCAACATGCAGGAATTGTCACCCCCGCACGCCAGCCAAGGCCTTACAACAGGCATTCGGCAAATTTCCGTCAACTGAAACGTACTTTCTGACATAAAAACTGCCAGGAAAATGCGATAGATACATTTATCCCCTCGGCAGAACGGGGTTCGGATCGCATCTACACATCACAAGGAAGGAATATGCACGAAAACACCGAAATCCGTCGAGAGGCAGGTAACATTTCTTGCTTCACCAGCCGCCCAGGCACAAACGTGAACAGTACGCGTTACATTGTGGTGCCGGCCGGCATCAACTTCTTTCATATCACCGATCACGCTACCGGGCAGGTAAAGGGATTCCGCTGCAGGCATACCGACGCCTGCGAGCTGGCTCGAACGCTGGAACGTTGAACTCACCTTCAAACGGCCTGACGTACAGTTCCAGGCCGTTGCTTGACGTGTAGCTGTTCCAACCACGCGATCTGACAGTCTACGGCCTCGTCACGACTGGCGAAGGCAGTGCCACGCCGCTCACCATTGACCAGCACTACCCAGCACACACGCTTACCGAGCGCTTGCAAAGACGCAGGGACACCACTGCCAATCATCACGGCGACATCGACTCGGCTATCCATCATTCCCTCCGGAATTTAATTAGCTACCTAACGATTTCGCCATCATACGCCGGCGGCTCCAGCGAAAAAAGCTATTGCCGGTATAGCTGTGTTGCATCAAGAGCAACAAACTCAGACCCAGAACGCTCCTGCACGCACTGCACTGCGTCCTGTTACAAGGCGAAAAAACATCAAGGCCCCGAGGATCACTCCGCGGGGCCTTTGCCCTGATACCGGTCAGATCTGACGCTGGTGCTTGTCGATCTGCTCGTGACGTTCCTGAGCTTCGATGCAGTACTTGGTGGTTGGGCTGATCAACAAACGCTTGAGCCCGATCGGCTCACCGCTGTCGTCGCACCAGCCGAAGCTATCGTCGCTGATGCGGTCCAGGGCCATCTCAAGTTGCGGCAACAGGCGCTGGTCGCGATCAATGGCATTGACCAACCAGGTGCGCTCTTCTTCGACTGAAGCGGCATCTGCCGGGTCAGCCGGAGTGTCGAGACTCTCGATGGCGATGCGATTCTGTTCGATGCGCTCTTGAGTCTCGACTTTCATCGCTTGCAACAACTTGGTGAAGAACGCGTGCTGCTCGGCGTTCATGTAGTCATCGGCCGGCATGGCCAGCAACTTTTCCTTGGTCATCGATTTCTCTATGAAAATAACGTGCATTTAAGCGATTGGATTGCCATCACCGACAGTTCGCCGACAGCGGAATTCTTCAAGCACCCTGCGGCACTCTATTTACGAGGGGCGGCAGTCTAAGGCGCCACGGCGCACTGGGCAACAAAAATGACAGCACAACAACCTGAAACGGCCTGGAATCCGCCAATCGGCCTGACATTCCGTTTATCTCGCCCTAGCTTGCCTGGGACAGCAACAGTGCCCCTCGGGTGTTATCCCGATACCTCCCTTGCAATAGCGCAGGCGGTTTCATGTCGGTTTCACCTGTGGAGCCGTTATGCCCATGAACCTACAAGAACGCCTTGCCCTCAATACCGATCTCGATTGTGCGGTGGCCAATCACTTCAACCTGCGTCCGACGTTGTTCGAGGTGTGCGCTCGCCTCCTCGTGGAACAATGGCTCGAACGTCAGATAAGTTCTCACGAACCCCTGTCTCTGTATCTGGTCAGCATCGACAGTACGCCGGACAAAACCTACATGCGGCCATTGCACCAAACCATTGCAGAGCGCTATTGCCGTGGTGCCACGCTCAACCTCACTCCTGGCGAAGACTTTATCAGTCCCACTCCAGAAACTGACCCGCAAGGGGCAATCGATATCGACCTGCATCTCGTGGAGCAAGTGATCAATGAATGCGGCACTCTGTTGCTGGCGCGCTACGAGGATGCGTTAGTCCGTTTCTGGAGCGAAGCGGATCGCTCAGGGCTGACGCCGTGGCAATGGTATACCGACTATTTCAAGCAACGCTTCAAGTCTGCCATCGATATCGGCTTCAACGCCGGAACGCTGAGCAATACTGCCGCAGCCACGGCTACCTTGGCTTACCTTTATCCAACACACCAGGAGCGTGCCGCCTGGTCCAACGCTGACAAACTTGAAGTACAGCATCTCGAGCTGGACACCTCGGCAAGCGCCTACCTCGATGTAGACCTGGCCAGCGCGCTGCTGCTCGAGCATTTCGACAGCGCGCCAGGGCGCACTGTCACGCTGATCTACACAACCTCCACGCAACTGCTCCCCATTGCCTCACGCCAGGCGTTGCTCGATGGGCTTGCCCGACTTTGGCCAACCTTGAACAGCTCAAGGCCGAAACTACAGCTGAGCCCCACGACACCCCATAACTTCGAAGCCCAGGCTCGGGGCGTACTACACCAACAGTTGCGGACCATCAGTGCATTGGCGAAAGCGTATCAGTCCGAATACAGCGCCCCGTTGATGGCGCTCGAACTGGACCGCCTGACCTCGATGATCGGCCTGTGCAACGCCACGGAGCAGGCGTTTCGCAGGCAACTTGCCGAGCACCTGCCCGACTGGTTACGCAACGCCAAAGGACCACTCATGCGGCGCTATGGCGCGATGCTCCTCAACGCGGCTCAAGGCTACGAGGATGCCGAGGGACAGTTCTGGCTTGATGGGATCGACGACGCCGAAACCTTCAGCTACCAGCGACTGACGCATCAAATCGGAACCGACCACCCTGGCAACGCGCTGGAGGTTCGCGACGTAGTGGTCATCAACCATCAAGTCGAAGCCGCAGCAATACCCAGCCAAGACTCGTTGATCATCGATGGTGCAGTCCATCCCGTGCGTTTCTCGCTGGCCCAGCTGGCCATCGGCAACCTCGGTCTCCTCGCGCCTGGCCGGGTTGAACTGGTGTCGGTTTCAGGGAAGCCCTTGCCCGCCTGGATGAACGAACATTACCTGCGCCAACTGGTTACCTCCCTGGACATTGGCGCGTCGTATCCACAGATGCTCAAGCACAATATGCTTGATGACGAGAGTCAGCGCCAGCGACGCCAGCACTTGCTTGATGGCCAGTTACGGACCCAGATACCGGCACTCGCCCTGGAACTGCATCTGCGTGACAGCAGCTTTAGCGAGGCCGCCGTAAACGGTATTTGCCAAGTATTCGAAACGTTGCCCACACCAACCAAGTGGGTGTTGCGGCCGATGGGATTGATCAGCCAGGCCGGGGCATCCTCGGACTTGCTGCACAACGCCTGGCTGATCGAGCCTCAAACGCCGGCGGGGGACGCTTGCGTACTTTATCGCCCGTTGCATGCGCAGCCATTGCTTGAGTTCTCTGACCGCTTGGCACTGTTCGTCGCCATCAGCAACCCGGGTGAACTGCAGGAGGACCTGCTTCAGCGCCTTCCCGAAACATCCCGACGTATCTACGCTCATGGTGGTTTCACCGAGCCCCACCTGTACTTCTCCGTCGAGGATGATTTTGCTGTGCCATTCGCTACGCCGGCAGCGGTCAGGCTGTCATGCGAAGCCCCCGTAATTGACATCGGTGCAACCCTGTATCAAGCCTGTGTCGAGGAAACAATCAGGCATTTCAAGGCACAGTCGTCCAGCACCGAGGCGACTCGCCACCACCGTTGGCAGGCACTGGGCTGGCTACTGTTCAATACCCTCCTGCCGCTGGCTGGCGGCACCCTGGCCAAAGCTGCCTGGCTTGTGCAAATGGGTGTTGCACTGGCCGAATTCATCAGCTCCGATGCCCAGCGCGATCCGGTGGGCCACAGAATCAGCCTGATCAACCTGCTGATCAACGTCGCTGTGCTGTTGTTCTCCCACTCCTACCAAGGCCTGAGTCTGAACGCACAGGATGTGGAGCCACTACCGGCTACGCCTCCCGAACAGCCGCTAATCCCACTGCTGCCTGGCCAACCCGGCGAGAGCCCACTGGAGCTCGGTTGGGCCCGCCCTGACCACGCCCTTGACGCAACACAACGCCTGGCCTTGGTAAAGCTGCAGAGCAACATAGCACTGTCGCAGCTGGGCAGCCCGGTGCCCAACGGTCCGCTGCGTGATCTGTTCCTGCATAACGATCAGCTCTGGGTAAACCTGGATAACCAGATCTACCGGGTCGAAATAGATCCGGTGAACGAACAGCCTCGCATCATCGGTGCCTCCAGCGCAGACGACCCCGGCCCCTGGTTGAGACGCGACGAGGTTGGTCGCTGGCAGCTGGACCTGACGCTGAGGCTGCGCGGAGGTATGCCGCTGGGCAAGCAACTGGCCCGTGCAGAACAGCAGAGGGCGCAAGCGAACAGCGCATTGAAGGCAGAGCTGGCAATCAGCCTCAAGCAGATGAAAGACGGCAAAGCTGCGCGTGATCTGGCGTTGGATCTGGCTGCAAGTGTCACCGAGGAAAGCCACCTGCGCCAGTTCCTGCAAAAGTCCCAAGGCTACGCCACGTTCTTTGGTGGACTCCTGCAAACGCTGGAAGAAAGCAACAACATCGCTGCGTTCAAGGACTACAGACTAGTGCGCGCAACGGCGCTATACGAACTGATCCGCTGCGAGCAGACCAGCTACGTGTCGCTTAAAAGACTCTTTCAGCCGCAACGATCGCAGCTGGTCGAACTGTCCAGTCAACATCCGGATCATAATGACTTTACTGCAACTGACCGCCACCTCATCAGGGAACGTCTGGATATCATGACACCCCTGCTCGAACAGTTGAACGTCGGCGCTGAGGCACTGACGCTCAGACGAGATCAGTTGAAACGTCTGGCCAGTCGGCACCACGCCAAGATTGCTGCGCTCAATGACTGGGTCCAGCGCAACCAGGAAGATGCTTCGGAACACCTGATGTGGCGCTACTTGCGGGAGGAGAACAACTTCAACCGCTTGAGCCTGCTCTACACGCTGGACGACCTGGCAACCTACTGGCTATACCGCTGCTGGCAGAATTTCAATCTGGGCATCGCCCAGCGACTGCGCCTGAGCGACCTTGAGCAGCCTGATGTCGAACTGAACGTCCGTCTGTTGCGCAGCATCGAGGAACAGTTCGGCGCCACGTTACGCCAGCTGGACAATATGAAGTCGCTACTGACCGAGCCTGCCGCGCTGCAGGTACTGAGCGAGTTGCGCCGTGGCTTAGAACAGGTGGCAGATGGCGTGCGCCAAGACTTGAGCGAGTTCCCGGACTACCCGCCCCACAGCACGGTCAAGCAACTACGCCACCTGGCTCCCGGCTTGATCGAGACCACAGAGCACGGCCTGCTGCTGGCAGAGCCCAGGGTAGGCGATGACTCACTGGTCGATATTCCAGGCCCGGACATCAAGACGCCCGCACGCACCTACCGACGCGAGCTGGATGACTGGGTCGAAGTGCCAGGAAGTCCGGCATCGGGCCCTGCGCAGGCCACGTCACGGTCGTTGAGACGCCTGCTCAAAGATAGCCGCACGCGAATGGAAAACGCCCGGAAAACGCTTGAAAGTCTGCAGACGACAGCCTCTGCCAGCTATCTGCCAGTCGAGATCGAGGAATTGCTGGAGCATCAGCGATCGCTGCTGAGCACCGAGCGGCAGGCCATCGAACAGCACCTGACCGACGACAACCAGACTGATGAAGCAACACACGGCGACGATGCCGCGCTGACCATGAAGTCGCTCGATGAGCTAGCCCAGACCCTCAAGACTCAGGCACAGGTGCTGCGGACCGAGGCAGCTTTGAGGCAGAAACCGAGAATGGGTGAGGTGCAGTACCTGATCGACCATGGCCAGGTTCAGGTTCGCGCCGTGGGTCGCCGTCACCGCCTGAGCAAGATCAAAGGCCGACCGGAGGACTTTCTCGACGAGTACGAGATCAACCACCAGGACACCGGCCTGTGGTATGCCCACTTTCACTACCCTGCGATGGACACGCCGCGCGAAAGCTTCCTTGTCGGGCACCTGAAAAGCGCCGCCCAGCGCCATGCTGCCGGCTCGAGCATGACCGATGCCAGCACCGGCAGGACGACAGATATCTACCGGGCACCAATCACTTCTGCAGCCGCGGCGAAGTACTTCTTCAACCTGTAACAACAAGGGGCGCCGTAGCGCCCCTTGCTTTCAGCGGTCCTTGAACTGCGCTTCACGCTTGGCAATGAACGCCGCCATACCTTCCTTCTGATCCTCTGTGGCGAAGGCCGCATGAAACACCCGGCGTTCGAAGCGCACGCCTTCTGCCAGGTTGACCTCAAAGGCACGGTTGACGCTTTCCTTGACCATCATGGTCATCGGAATCGACTTGCTGGCAATGGTGGCTGCCACCTTCAAGGCTTCTTCGAGCAGTTCCGCTTGCGGAACCACACGCGCCACCAGACCAGCACGCTCGGCCTCTTCAGCGCCCATCAGGCGACCGCTCAAGCACAGCTCCATGGCCTTGGCCTTGCCCACCGCACGCGTCAGGCGCTGGGTACCGCCCATGCCCGGCAACACGCCCAGGTTGATTTCCGGCTGGCCGAACTTGGCATTGTCGCCGGCAAGAATGAAGTCGCACATCATCGCCAGCTCGCAACCGCCGCCCAAGGCGAAACCCGACACTGCGGCGATGATCGGCTTGCGCCGGTTGGCGATACGATCGGCATCGCTGAACAGGTCATCGACATAGATCTGCGGGTAACGCAGGTCGGCCATTTCCTTGATGTCGGCACCCGCAGCAAACGCCTTGGCCGAACCGGTGAGCACCACACAGCCAATGTTCGGATTGGCTTCCAGCTGGTCCAGCGCCTGGTTGATCTCACCGACGATCTGCGCGTTCAGCGCGTTCAACGCCTGAGGCCGGTTCAACGTGATCAGGCCGACCTTGCCATGGATGTCCAACAGGATGGTTTCAAATGCCATGCAGACTGCTCCTTCAAAGATTGCGCGCAATGACCATGCGCTGAATGTCGCTGGTGCCTTCGTAGATCTGGCAAACCCGCACATCGCGGTAGATCCGCTCCAGCGGGAAGTCGCTCAGATAGCCATAACCGCCGAGGGTCTGCAAGGCTTCGGAGCAGACCTTTTCGGCCATTTCCGAGGCAAACAGTTTGGCCATCGAGGCTTCGACCAGCGCCGGACGCCCGGCATCACGCAGTGCAGCGGCATGCAGGACCATTTGCCGGGCCACTGCAACACGGGTGGCCATGTCAGCCAGGCGAAACGCCACGGCCTGGTGCTCGATCAACGGCTTGCCGAAGCTCTGCCGTTCGCGGGCGTAGTCACGGGCCACCTCGAACGCGGCGCGGGCCATGCCTACCGACTGCGAAGCGATACCGATGCGCCCGCCTTCGAGGTTGGCCAGGGCGATCTTGTAGCCCTCTCCCTCTTCGCCCAGGCGGTTGGCCACCGGCACCCGCACATCGTCGAAAACGATCTGACAGGTATCGGAAGCATGCTGGCCAAGTTTGTCTTCGACCCGGGCTACTTGATAGCCGGGCGAATCGGTCGGAACGATAAACGCACTGATACCGCGCTTACCGGCAGCAGGATCAGTCACAGCGAAGACAATGACCACGCCGGCATTCTGCCCGGAGGTGATGAACTGTTTGCAGCCATTGAGCACATAGTGCTCGCCGTCACGCCGGGCGCGGGTCTTCAGGCTGCTGGCATCTGAGCCGGCCTGGGGTTCGGTGAGGGCAAAGGCGCCAAGCATCTGCCCGCTTGCAAGCGGCGTGAGGAATTGCTGCTTCTGGGCGTCAGTGCCAAACTTGAGGATCGGCACACAACCCACCGAGTTGTGCACGCTCATTATGGTCGAGCACGCGCCATCACCTGCGGCAATCTCCTCCAGAGCCATCGCATAGGCGACGTAGCCGGTATCGCTACCGCCCCACTGCTCTGGCACCAGCATGCCAAACAGGCCCATCTCGGCCATCTCCTCGATGGCCTCCTTGGGAAAGCGATGTTCGCGGTCCCACTGCTCGGCAAACGGCCGCAGCCGCTCCTGAGCGAACTGGCGGACCGCGTCACTGATTTGCTGTTGTTCGTCATTGACTAGCATGGTGCACCTCAGTACAGACACTCGACGGCCATGGCGGTCGCTTCACCGCCACCGATGCAGATGGCGGCAACGCCGCGGCGCAGGCCTTTCTGGCGCAAGGCCGCCAGCAACGTGACCAGGATTCGTGCCCCCGATGCACCAATCGGATGGCCCAGGGCGCACGCGCCGCCGTGGATGTTGACCTTGTCATGTGGCAGGTCCAGGTGCTTCATCGCCGCCAGGGTGACCACGGCAAAGGCTTCGTTGATCTCGAACAGATCGACTTCGGCCAGGTTCCAGCCAGTGCGTTTGATCAGCTTGTCGATGGCGCCAATCGGTGCCGTCGGGAACAGTGCCGGGGTATCGGCGAAAGCGGCATGGCCATGGATGACAGCCAGCGGTTTGAGCCCCTGCTTTTCAGCCTGGGAACGGCGCATCAGCACCAACGCCGCCGCGCCGTCGGAAATGGAACTGGAGTTGGCTGCAGTAACCGTCCCGCCGTCACGGAAGGCCGGCTTGAGCTGGGGAATCTTGTCCAGGCGAGCCTTGGGTGGTTGCTCGTCATCGCTGACCAGACGCTGGGTCTTGCCTTCGGTGATCTGCACCGGGACGATCTCACCGGCAAAGCTGCCATCCTTGATCGCCTGTTGCGCGCGGGTCAGCGAAGCGATGGCAAAGTCGTCCTGTTGCTGACGGCTGAAGCCATTGGCCTCGGCGCAGTCCTCGGCGAATGTGCCCATCAGACGCCCCTTGTCGTAGGCATCCTCGAGGCCGTCGAGGAACATGTGGTCGATGATCTTGCCGTGGCCCATACGGTAGCCGCTGCGTGCCTTGTCCAGCAGGTACGGAGCGTTGGACATGCTTTCCATACCGCCGGCCACCACCACATCAGCGCTGCCAGCCAGAAGCATGTCGTGAGCCATGATGGCTGCCTGCATGCCCGAACCGCACATCTTGTTAAGCGTGGTGCAGGTGGTCGACTTGCTCAATCCGGCACCCAGGGCTGCCTGTCGTGCAGGCGCCTGGCCCAGACCGGCGGGCAGAACACAACCGAACAGCACCTGCTCGACGCTATCGGCAGCAACGCCGGCGCGCTCGACAGCGGCACGAATGGCAGCGGCGCCCAGTTGCGGCGCAGTGAGGCTTTTCAGATCGCCCTGCAAGCCACCCATGGGGGTGCGCACAGCGCTGACGATTACGATCGGATCATTGGCGAGGGTCATGATAGATACTCCTGCAATTACTTGGCGGCCATGCGCAAGGCACCGTCGAGACGGATCACCTCGCCATTGAGCATGCTGTTTTCGATGATGTGCCGTGCCAGTGCGGCATATTCCTGGGGACGCCCCAGACGTGGCGGAAATGGCACACCGGCAGCCAGCGAATCGCGTACTTCCTGGGTCATGCCGGCCATCATCGGGGTTTCAAAAATGCCGGGAGCGATGGTCATCACGCGGATGCCAAAGCGTGCCAGTTCACGGGCCGCTGGCAGCGTCAGGCTGGCGATCGCGCCCTTTGAGGCGGCATAGGCGGCCTGGCCGATCTGGCCGTCATAGGCGGCAATCGAGGCGGTATTGATAATTACCCCACGCTCACCCTCGGCGCTTGCTTCACCTTCGGCCATGGCTGCAGCGGCCAGGCGCAGCAGATTGAAGCTGCCGATCAGGTTGACGTTGATTACCCGGCTGAAGCTCTCCAGACCGTGCGGGCCATTCTTGCCCAGGACTTTCTCGGCTCCGACGATGCCGGCGCAATTGACCAACCCGTGCAGGCTGCCAAACGCGGCAACAGCAGCATCGACTGCGGCCTTGGCCGCTGCTTCCTGACTGATATCGGCGACGGCGAAACGCGCCTTGCTGCCCAGCGCTTGTGCTTTGGCCTGCACCGCTTCGGCATTGAGGTCGACCAGCATGACCTGAGCGCCGGCTTCGATGAGCATTTCGGCGGTGGCTGCGCCGAGGCCCGAGGCCGCACCGCTGACGATGAAATTCTTGTTGGCAATCTGCATGATCGGGTTCCTCAGGCGCTCGCGGTCGAGGCCAGCGCGGCTTGTTGTTTGGCTATTTCCTGATTGCGCAGGATGAAACGCTGCAGCTTGCCGCTTGGCGTTTTCGGCAGCTCGCTGACAAATTCGATTTCCCGTGGATAGGCGTGGGCATAGAGGCGTTGGCGCACATGCTGCTTCAAGGCCTCGGCCAGCTCCTCGCTGGGCTGTTGACCGTTGGCCAGCACCACGAAGGCCTTGATCAGTTCGGTACGTTCCGGGTCCGGTTTGCCGACGACGGCTGCCTCGATCACTGCGGGATGCTCGATCAGCGCACTCTCGACATCAAAAGGGCCGACACGGTAGCCGGAGGTGGTGATCACATCGTCGCTGCGCCCTACGAAGCTGATGCTGCCGTCAGCGTTGAGCTCGACGGTGTCACCGCTCAGGTAATACTTGCCGATGATGGATTTGGTCGGCACGCCGTGGTATCCGCCAAACCAGCACAGCGGCGACTGCTCCCGGTCCACGGCAAGAATCCCCGGCACCCCGACGGGCAGTTCGTGGTTGTGTTCATCGAGCACTACAATGCGGTGCCCCGGAATGGCGAAGCCCGCCGACCCCACGTGCACCGGATGCTGCAAACCATGGTGATTGCACAGCACCATGCCCAGCTCGGTTTGTCCGTAGTGGTCATGAATAGTCACCTCCAGCTCATCGGCAAACCAGCGGATCACCTCTGGATTGAGCGGTTCACCGGCACTGCTGACCACCCGCAGGCGGCCTTTGATGGGCTTGGAGAATGTGTCGCCAGCAGCGATCAATAGCCGGTAGGCAGTGGGTGAACCGGCCAGGTTGCTGATGGCGTACTTGTCAATCACCCGACAGGTACTCTCGACGCTGAACGGTCCGTCATAGAACGTAGTGGAATGGCCCAGCGCCAAGGGGCCGGTCACGGCGTAGTACAAGCCATAAGCCCAGCCCGGATCGGCCAGGTTCCAGAAATTATCTTCGTCGCGCAGGTCGATGGCATCGCGCATGTAGCCCTGGAACGCGACAATGGCGCGCAGCGGCACCAGCAAAGGTTTGGCCGGACCGGTGGTGCCGGAGGTAAACATCATCAGAAATGGCGCATCGCCACTGAGCAACACCGGCTCGCACTGCGGACCAGCGCCGTCCAGCGCTTGATGAAAGTCCACGTCAGAGGAATCGGCCAGGGCCCTGACACAAATGATTGCCGGGCAATCGACGACATCATCGAGTTTACTGCGATTGCCACTGTCGGTGACCACCACCCGCGCCGCAGACTGGTGCAATCGGTGCTCAATAGCCGTGGGGCCAAACGCAGTAAACAACGGCTGGTAGACCGCACCCAGGCGCCAAGTAGCCAGCACTGTGACAAGCAGTTCAGGAATTCGCGGCAAAAGACCGGCGACCCGATCACCGGGCCCCACACCCTGAGCGCGCAAGACGTTGGCAAAGCGGGCGGCCAGTTGTTGCAGCTGTTCAAAGCTGTACTGGGCATGCTCGCCCCCGCGACCTTCCCAATTCAGCGCAACTCTGTCGTTGCCGATATGACGGTCGCAGCACTCGACACAGGCATTGAGCGCATCAAGGCCGCCCTGCAAGGTGGCGTCGGCCACCCGGGAATAGTCAAAGCCGCTCGCGGCCTCTGCGTAATCACGCATCGTCAGACTCCTGGTTCTTATTGTTGGAGTAGCACCATGAATCTGACGATAGTCGCGCCGGATGGGCCCCGGGACAATGGCCAAAGCTGTCAAACTGGATGACTGGTTTGGCCGCGCGGCCAGATGGGATTCAACCGCCCGTTTCGCCCGCCCGCTCGGCGGCCAGCGCTTGACGGGTCAGGTCCAGCGCCAATGCCTTGAACGCCTGCTCACGCTCGCTGGCCAGCTGGTTGGACTGCGTCAGATAGGCACCTTCACTGATACCTTCCCCTTCATCCAATGCCTCGAGCCGGTCCCAGAAAGGTTGCTCGACTGCACTGAAGCGCTCCGCGAACTCGCTACGCAAGTACTCCAACCAGAAATCCCGCTGACTGATGTACTCGGCCAGAGCGTCACTGTCTTCGGCGTCACGAACAGCCTGTGCCGCATCGGCAAGTTGCGCTTCGCTAACTCTGGCGACCGCCTGGAATTGCATGGTGGCAGGCTGCCCCGGCAATCCCAGCTCACGCGCCAGACCGCTGCGATAGGCCAGGCTGACCTCGACTTCATCGACTCCCCGCCCGGCAGCCCTGCGCGATTCGATATCCTCACGGGCAATCTGCTCGACCCGATCCAGGCGAAACAGTCGCCTGGCCACGTACAGGCGTGCAGCGCTCACCTCACCTGACTCGCTGCGTTGCAAGGCGCGGGTAACGAAAACCCGGACTTCCAGGGCGCTGAAACAGGAGGAGACACTGTCAACACAGGTGCGCGGGTTAGCAGCGAGGCTGAACAGTTCCTGACGCAGCTCACTGCTTTGCTGCGCCGCCTCGAGCATCTCCCATACGCGCCGCTCCAGGTCATCCCGGGCCTGGTGAAAATCGCTGGTGCCGGACAGTTCACTGATCAACCGGAAGAATTCGTGGCTATCGGCCTCGGCCTGCAAGCTATCCCACAATGTGCCCCGTTGCTGCTGCACCTGTGGGTCCGAGGCCTGAGTCCACTCAGTCCTGCTCACCTGCACGTCAGGTCCAGCAGGGGGGACGATTAAAGGATCGGGTGCACTCAAGCGCAGCATGGTCGCCCGGGACAGCGGGTTGGATTGCAACGACAAAGCGCGTCGAAATGAGTGCGGCGCTTGCAGGATTTCATTGGGTACGCTGGCGATCTGGTTACTGCGCAGGTCGGCGTATTCAAGGAAGGGGCACCATGCCAAGCCCGATGGTACGGTCTGCAGTCCGCAGTCACGCAGGTATAATTCACTCAAGCGTGACGGTTGACGAAACTGCAGGTTGATTGAGCCGAGCGGATTGCCACTTAAATTCAGCGTACGCAGTTGCGGTAGGCTCACCAGTGCATCAGCGCTGGGCCTGGTCAAGTGAATACGGTTGTCGTTCAACCGCAGGATACACAGCTCGTTGAGCTGATCAAGACCCGCCGGGAGCAGTACGAGCTGATTGTTACTCAGATTCAGCCAGCGCACCTCTCTGAAGTTTTGCAGGAAACTCGCTGGAAGCTGCTGCAGCTGCAGGTTGACCAGGACGAGATCGGTGACATGATTGAAATCAGCCCGTACCGGCAACTCAGGCAACGCTTGCAACGCCGTGCCGAACAGGCTCAGACGCATGCCCAGCGATTGTCCGTGTTGATCCCTGATTGCCTCGCCCTGCAATCTCCAGCTGCGCCGCAGTTCTTCAGCCGCAGTCAGGCGGGCGCGGCGTGTGGGCGCTTGCGAGGCATTACTCACCCAGGCGGCCAGGGATGCATCCAACTGCTGGTACTCGTGTTCCTGGTTCAGCAAACTACTGAATGCCGAGCCAGGCCCCTGAAGCAATATACAGAGATAGCTCTCTACCTGGCGTTCACTGAAGCCGACATAGAGGGCGCGGATGCGCGCGCGCAGCATGTTTTCGATCTGGTTGCGGCCTCTTCCGCGCCCACTCAGCAGATAGCCAACCCGACCATCGGCCAGGCGCTGCCCCGGGTTGAACCAGGGTTTGACTTCGCGCCAGCCCAGCAGGCGCTCCAGTTGTTCGCGACTCGTCGGCAGCCAGCCTTGCACATCGCGGCGTACCTGCTCTGCAGCATCGGTTCCGGACCAGCGCAAACGCTCTCGCTGGTCATCCTGCAGAACGGCCAGCAACACTTCAGGCAAGCCTGCTGGTTCCTCGATGCCAAGGTCCAGTTCATAGCCCTGGCGGTCGTACAGCGAAAAGCGTCCAGCCCGCCTCACCATTACTCGCGCATCTTTGCTCTGCGGGTACAGCACTGCAAGGCGGCGGCCGCTCTCGGAGCCTTCGCGCAATTCAAGGTTGACGCCACTTGGCCATTGCGCGTGATTACGCAGCAGATTGAACGTCAGGTCGACCGAGTCGGCCTGATAACTGCTACGCAGAAACAGCCCCTCGCGCATCCGTGTCAGCCGTGCATGGCGAAGCAGCGAGCGCGCCTGCTCCGCCAGCGCCAGCGGTATGCGTTGCTCTTGGCTCATGCGTAGCCGGTCCGCATCGCTGGCCTGCTGCAGCAGGTGCAATGCATAAGCATCCGGCAAACCAGGAAAATCCCGCTGGATCAGTGCCAGGGCATCATCAGCGGGCAAGTACTGCCGGCTGAAGTGCTCGAACAGCCCTTCACGTAATCGTCCGGACTGCTCAAGCACTTCGGTACGCTGCTCGGCTGCACTCAGGCCGGCTGTCTCGATTTGAGCCAGACACCAGGAGTAGAACTCCCTATCACCTTCCAGCGACTCAAACCGCTCCAGCTCGGTGAAAAAAGTGTCGATTCTAGCGTCGACACTGAAGCGTTCCAGGGTGTCACGCAAGCTCGCCGGTAGTGATCGGTTCTCCACCAGCACGCCTCGCAACTCATCCTCATCGACACCTGCAACCTGTAGTATCTGCTCGACCCGCTGCACATCGAAACTGGCCGCGTCCGGCCATAAGCGACTCAACAGTAACGCGCTACCTTGCCACTCAAAGGGATGTTCGAAACTCAAGCGCCAACTGCGCTCACCATTGAACTGCAACCTCGGGGCGTAGGCTTCTTGCCGCTGCGGATGCTGGAGCTGCCAACGATACTGGTGCTGACGCACCTCATAGAAGGTGTTGTCGTGTCGCCACCAATGGCGATGGCCATCGCTGTGCAGGCCATTATCCAGCACCTGCGTGTGCTCAGGCACGTCGTGCGCGGCATAGGGAGCAAGGTCTTCGGACCACAGGCGCTTGGCGCCCGCATCACTATTGATGGGCACCATGCCGTCGACGAAATCACTGCGGGCAAAACCCCGGGCTACCGCCCCTGCCCCTACCGCGAGTGCGGCCCCGATCGCCACGGTCTCGGCTACCCCCAGCAGGTGCTCCATGGCTTCGTGCTGATGACCGCGAGACCAGTCACGCACGCCTTCGAAGGTTTCCGAGAGAAGTTGCATAGCTGTCTGCGCCAGCAGCAGAGCCCCAACCACAGGTACAAACAGACCTGCCACGTTGAGCATGAGCAGGCCGACACTCTTCATCTGTTCAAGTCGCTGCTCAGAGGCCGCGTGGTCGGCATCCCCAGTCGGCACCAGGATCTGCCGGGCATCATCCTTGATACGAAGTATCTGCATAGCTGCCAGGCTGTCGAAGACATCAACAGCGGGGACCTCGCCTGTCGGCTCCAGGTCAGGTGACGGGTCCGCAAGGCGCTTGGCCAATGTGCTTAGCACCCCAGGCAATTGTCTGAGACTGATCCGGCGGCGCACGTACATATCAACGTCAGGTTTGCGCAAGTCCGCCACCAGCGTGTCATTCAACTGCGACCAGGAATCGAAACCGTACAGGGAGCGCTCGGGAGCGTCGGGCAAATACAGCAGCACGCGCTGGACCTGCCCATCAGCGTCGCGATGTTCAAATGCCAGTGCCCCATCAACCGGGCAGCCCAGCAGTTTGAACTGCAAGACCCGCCAACCAAGACCCGGTGCGTAAGACCGCGAAGCCTCAGCCACCATTTGACGTAACATCTGCAGGTCGGCCTGATTAATCTCGCCCTTTGCCACGGCGATCTCTGCCTGCAGCGCCAGCCCTTTGCGCTTATCTTGCGCCAAAGCACCCTGCATCTCGCCAGCGAACATCTCTTCTAGATGAGTCTGATAGTCCTGACCTATATCCTGCTCGCGACAGAACACGGTGATTATGTCGGTTTGATCGACCACCAGGTCCGCAGGGTCGCTAACAGGAACAGGGTCCTTGTCTGAAGAAGCCAGGCCCGAACCCAGGTAAAAGCTCGAGTTGGGCATGAAGTTCTGCATCAAGCGCTGCAACGCAGGTTGATGGACAAAGTAAATGGTGTCTTCTGGCAGCAACCCTCCCTGCGGAACTCGAAATGAACGCCGCAACTCGCGCCAATAGAGGTCACGAATATCCTTCTTCACTTCAAGAGCCTGCAGAAAGGTCTGAAGCCTTTTTTCGGCATAGGTATCCGGAGAAATGATTCTGGCGCTCGCCTGTTGCAGTTGATCCTGGCTGAAGCTATGCGCCCGCCAGCACTCGCGAATCGCATTGATCTGCTCAGGTGAAGCACACGTCAACCACGCTGGCAGGCTCTCCTTGATGAAATCATCGGTGGCATTGGCGATTTTTTCTGCGACGACAGCTGGGCCTGCGCTGGGTTGGCTTTGTGTCATGACGGTCTTCCATGTGATGATCGGAGCCGTCGAGCTTCCACTGCCCACGTCGGTCAATGCAGAAGGAAAGCACTCGCCTTCAGTCCCGTGCCTGCCCTTGCAGAATCACCGTTCGATAGTGCCCCGGGTTGCAACCGAACCACTTGCGAAACGCCTTGTAGAACGAGCTGCTGTCGGCAAAACCAAGGCGCTCGGCGATGTCGGCAAAGCCCAGTTCAACCTCGGCCAGCCAGGTGATCGCCAGTTCCCGTCGTACACTGTCCTTGAGGCCCTGGTAGGTCTGTCCCTCTTCCGCCAGGCGGCGGCGCAGGGTCGAGGCAGACAGGCAGAGGTGGCGCGCTAGACTATCGGCGTCAGGCCATTGGCCGGGATCCATCTGAAGCAGATCCTGGCGAACACGTCGTGCCAGGCTGGCCGGATCGCGGTATTTGACCAGGATGTTTCCGGGCGCCTCGGCGAGGAAGCGCTGCAACTCTTCCTCACTGCGCTTGAGGGGTAGATCAAGGCAATCCGCAGCGATGATCATCCGCGAGCGGGGGCGATTGAACTGCAGGTTTTCCGAGAACATGACCCGGTAGTCGTCGCAGAATGGCGGCTCTGCACAGCGCAGTTCTATGGCCAGGATCGGAATGCGCCGACCGGCCAGCCAGCAGGCGACGCCGTGGACGATCATCCAGAACGTGAAGTAGGTAAAGGCGCGGCGCGGCTGTTCACGTGGTTCGCCGATGACGATCTCAGCCAGGCTCTGCTGACGAATCATGGCCGGTTGCAGGTCTTCGAGCATCAATGACAGAAAGGTCAAGGCCGTATCCAGACCCGCACCCAGGGTCGGCTGAGCCATCGCCGCACGACACAGAAAGGCCAGGCTGCCGCTGCGTAAACCGCGCGGGTCCATGCCGAAAAACTCGTCGTTACAACGTCGCGCCAATAGGCGCCAGAGCTGGGCATAGGCGCTGGCTGGCACTCGGGCATCAGCCTGCTCGAGCAAGGTCGAGTCGATACCGATACGGGAGAGCAAAGCCTGGCTCGGCGCCCCCGGCGCACAGCTTTGCAGCAGCGCCTCGCGCACCAATTGCATCGAGATGGTGTCTTTGCCCGCCATCAACAGTACTTCGCCTTACCCGTCTTGTTTGAGGGCCATCTTAGGGGCCGCAGCAGAAAATGCCAGTGCTGCGTCATACCGTCGGCGCCAGGCTCAGGAACGCCTGGATCAAACGCAGTTCGCGGCGCCGCTCCAGGCAACCGATCATGTGCTGGTTAACCAGCCCAGGACCGGCAATGGGTCGCGCCACCACTCGCGGATCATGGCTGATCTCCACCGACGAGACGATACCGATGCCAAGCTCGGCGGCTACCGCTTCAGTTACCGCCTCGCGGCTGTCCAGCTCCAGCAATACCCGAGGTTGAACCTTGGCTTGTACACAGGCCTGGTCGAAGGTACGCCGGGTGATCGAGCTGGGTTCGCGCAGCACCATGATTTGTCGGTCCAGCTCGCTGATCGGCAGTGCATGCACATCAACCGCCCAGGGATGGCCCGCCGGCAACAACGCACAGATCTGCGATTTGCCCAGGTCTTGCAGGTGCAGCCCCTTGCGCGGTTCGACCTCGGTCAACACGGCTACATCAGCATGCTCGCCAAGCAATGCGGCCAGGGTTTCCTGGGCGTTGCCAAGGCGCAGGTTGACGGTAATCCCGGGATAGCGCGCGCGCAGCTGGGCAAGCATCGGCATCACCCGGTGCGGCCCGTCGGCAGCTACCTCCAGACGTCCGGTGAGCAACTGGCGGTTAGCCTCAAGCATGGCCTGGGCTTCCTCGGCCAGGCCAAACATCGCCCGGGTGATCGCGGCCAGGCGCGTGCCCTCTTCAGTCAGCTCAACGCGCCGCGCGGTACGTCGCAGCAAGGTGATCTGGTAGTGCTCTTCCAGGGCCTTGATATGCCCCGTGACCGCCGGCTGGCTGATGAACAACCGCGCCGCAGCACGGGTGAAACTGCCCTCACGGGCCACGGCATCGAATGCTCGAAGCTGAAACAGATTCATATCTATCGGCCTGACTTATGGCTGGCATAACAACAAACAATTTGATTGATGACGCGCAGAATTGCAACTTAGGCCCCGTAGTTTCAGCCCACCGCTTGTGAGGAACTCCGGAATGAGCAACGCCCCTATCCTGCTGACCCCTGGTCCTTTGACCACCTCGTCCCGCACCCGCCAAGCGATGATGGTGGACTGGGGCTCGTGGGACCGTGACTTCAACCAGCTGACCGCCAGCCTTTGTGAGCAACTGCTGGCCATCGTCAACGGCGCCGACAGCCACCATTGTGTGCCCCTGCAAGGCAGCGGCACCTTCGCCGTGGAAGCCGCTATCGGCACCCTGGTGCCTCGCGACGGCAAGGTTCTGGTATTGATCAACGGTGCCTACGGCCAACGCCTGGCGAAGATCTGCAAAGTACTGGGCCGCGCCTACAGCACATTTGAAACTGCGGAAGACCAGCCGACCACCGCTGCCGACGTCGACCGCCTGCTCGCCGCTGACGCCAGCATTACCCATGTTGCGCTGATCCACTGCGAAACCAGCACCGGCATCCTCAACCCGCTGGCAGAGATCGCCGCGGTTATCGCCCGCCACGGCAAGCGCTTGATCATCGATGCCATGAGCTCGTTCGGCGCACTGCCAATCGATGCCCGCGAAGTCCCTTTCGATGCCCTTATCGCTGCCTCCGGCAAGTGCCTGGAAGGCGTACCTGGCATGGGCTTCGTCTTCGCCAACAAAACGTCCCTGGCGGCGGCTGAAGGCAACTCGCCGTCCCTGGCCATGGACCTGCAGGATCAACACGCTTACATGGCCAAGACCGGCCAGTGGCGCTTTACCCCCCCTACCCATGTTGTCGCGGCACTGCATGAGGCGTTGCTGCAGTACAACGAGGAAGGTGGCCTGCCCGCCCGCCACCAGCGTTACGCCAGCAACTGCAAGGTCCTGCTCGACGGCATGGCCGCAATCGGACTGCACAGCTTTCTGCCCGCCGAGATCCAGGCACCGATCATCGTCACCTTCCATGCGCCAAACGATCCGCGCTACCAGTTCAAGGACTTCTACGAGCGGGTCAAGGCCAAGGGTTTCATCCTCTATCCGGGCAAGCTGACCCAGGTCGAGACCTTCCGCGTCGGTTGCATCGGCGTCGTCGGACCGGACGGCATGCAAGCCGCCGTGAACGCTGTGGCCGAAGTGCTGCGGGAAATGGAAGTACTGGATATCTGAAGCGCTGACACTCTCTCTAGGAATTCGCACATGAACTACAGCAACCCAACGCAACTGCAAGCCGCCATCCTCGACTGGGCCGGCACCGTGGTCGACTTCGGCTCCTTCGCGCCGACGCAGATCTTCGTCGAAGCCTTTGCCGAGTTCGATGTCGAAGTCTCGATCGAAGAGGCCCGCGGCCCGATGGGCATGGGCAAGTGGGATCACATCCGTACCCTGTGCGACCAGCCGCAGATTGCCGAGCGCTATCGCAAGGTGTTTGGCCGCACCCCGACCGACGACGACGTGACTGCCATCTATGAGCGCTTCATGCCATTGCAGATCGAAAAGATCGCCGTGCACTCGGCGCTGATCCCCGGTGCCCTGGACACCTTGACCGGCTTGCGCAACGACGGCCTGAAGATCGGTTCCTGCTCCGGCTATCCGAAAGTGGTGATGGACAAAGTGGTTGAGCTGGCCGCGCAGAATGGCTATGTCGCCGATCACGTGGTGGCAACCGATGAAACGCCTAACGGCCGCCCATGGCCGGCCCAGGCCCTGGCCAACGTGATCGCCCTGGGTATTGATGATGTGGCGGCCTGCGTCAAAGTCGACGATACCGTACCGGGCATCCTCGAAGGTCGCCGCGCCGGCATGTGGACCGTGGCCCTGGTCTGTTCGGGCAATGCCCTGGGCCTGACCTACGAAGGTTACCGCGCCCTGGCCTCGGACACCCTGGACAGTGAGCGCAAGCGCATCCACGCACTGTTCGCAGGCTCACGCCCGCATTACCTGATCGACACCATCAACGAGCTGCCGGAAGTGATCGCCGACATCAACAAGCGCCTGGCGCGGGGTGAGATGCCGCAAGCGGTGTAAAGTCTCGAGGCCCTATCGCCGGCAAGGCCGGCGATGGGGCCAACGAATTACTTCTGATGCCGCTCCACCCACACCGCATACTTATCAATGAACGTCTGCAAAAACGGCTGGACCTTTTCCGACAGCTTGCCACTCTCGTCGAACAGGCTCGCGGCCCCGCCGATATAGGCTTCCGGCTGCTGCATGCACGGCACATCGAGAAACACCAGTGACTGACGCAGATGATGGTTGGCACCAAAACCGCCCACCGCACCGGGAGAAACACTGATCACCGCTCCTGGTTTGCCGCTCCAGGCGCTTTTCCCATAGGGCCTTGAGCCCACATCGATAGCGTTTTTCAACACCCCCGGCACCGAACGGTTGTATTCCGGGGTGACGAACAACACCGCATCACTGTTGCGGATCTGCTCACGAAAGGCGTTATAGGCCGCCGGCGGGTCGACATCAATGTCTTCGTTGTAGAGTGCCAGATCGCCAATCTCGACTATGTTCAATTTGAGGTTGGAAGGCGCAAGCTTCGCAAGCGCATGGGCGACTTTGCGGTTGAAGGATTCCTTGCGCAAGCTGCCGACGACGACGGCTACCGAATACACCTGGCTCATGGCAATTTCCTGACATATAGGACAAAGGAACTTGTAGGTATAGATGATCCCCCCAGTGCCCGAAGTTTTTTTCCACACGAACAAAACTTACCACCCGGATCAGTGGTCTATGCCTGACAGAAAACTTTTAGAGGTTGCACGGTAAATGACAGCAGTACTGGTCGGACAGTTTCATGCACGGGACGCAGAAGGCCGCATCTACCCCGTTCATGAGTTCCAGGAAGCCACCCTCCAGGCCGACGGTAGTGCCGCCTCCTTGCCTATCACCACCTACAAACTGGCCATCGGTGACAGGGTCAACCACCTGGGTGACAACCGCTTCGAACTGGTTAGCACTGGCGTCGAGATCATTCGCATCCCGTGATGCAATCGACGGTATAGACCCGCCCTTGCGCCCGCGTCTCGTGCTGTAGCCCGTGCACATCGGCGACAAAGCCAGGAAAGCCGCTGTCGAAGGCTGCGGCAAAGGCCAGGTAGTCGATGATCGAATGGGTCGCTTCGGTAAAACGCTCACCCGGCATGACCAATGGAATCCCTGGTGGGTACGGCACCAGCATCACGGCAGCAATACGTCCGAGCAACTGATCGATCGGCACCGCTTCCACCTCCCCGCGCACCATCCGGTCATAGGCATCGGCGGGTTTCATGACCACTTCTGGCAAACGTGTGAACAGGCGCTTGAGCTGCTTGGCGGTGGCATTGCTGCGGTAGCACGCGTGCAGCTGATCACACAGATCACGCAGACCCAGGCCTTGATAGCGCAGCGGATCAAGCCTGGCGACACACGGCAGGCTTTCGAGCAGCTCAGTGTTGGCGTCATAGTTACGCTTGAACTCCAGCAACTCGGTCAGCAAGGTGCTCCACTTACCCTTGGTGATGCCCATCGAAAACAGCACCAGAAAGGTATAAAGCCCGGTTTTTTCCACCACTAGGCCGCGTTCCCAGAGAAACTTGCTGACCACCGCAGCCGGAATGCCGTGCTCGCTCAAGGCACCGCCAGCATTGAGCCCGGGCATGACCAAGGTGACCTTGATCGGGTCGAGCAACACATAGTCGTCACTCACCTCGCCAAAGCCGTGCCAGTCAGCCTGCGGCTGCAACAGCCAGTCCCCGGTATTCACTTGCTGCACACCCTCGACCTGCGGTGGCTGCCAGATACTGAACCACCAGTCATCAGCGGCAATGTGCTGGCGCAAATTGGCCATGGCCCGACGAAAGCTCAAGGCCTCGTCGAACATTTCCTGCATCAGCGAATGCCCGGCCGGCCCCTCCATCATCGTCGAAGCCACATCCAGCGAGGCAAGGATGCTGTACTGCGGAGACGTCGAGATATGCATCATGAAGGCTTCATTGAAACGATCACGGTCCAGCTGTCGTGTACCGCCATCCTGTACATGGATCATCGAAGCCTGGCTGAAGGCCGCCAACAACTTGTGGGTGGAATGAGTACTGAATACCAGTGGGCTGTCGGCACTGCGTGAAGTGCCCATGGCATAGCGACCTGCAAAGAACGGGTGGAACGCCGCATAGGCATACCAGGCTTCATCGAAATGCAGCACCTCGACACTGTTGCCGAGCATCTGTTTGATCAGCTCGGCGTTGTAGCACAGCCCGTCATAGGTGGAATTGGTCACCACAGCCATCTTCACCTTGGGCTGCCGCCCCTGGGTTAGCGGATTGGCCTGGATCTTGGCGTGAATCGACGCGGGACTGAACTCGCTCAAGGGAATCGGCCCGATAATGCCCAGTTCATTGCGCTCCGGGCACAGGTACAAGGGAATCGCCCCGGTCATGATGATCGCGTGCACCACCGACTTGTGGCAGTTGCGATCCACCAGTACGAGGTCATCACGGCCAACCATTGAATGCCAGACGATCTTGTTGGCCGTGGAGGTGCCGTTGATAACGAAAAAAGTGTGGTCGGCGCCAAAGTTCTTCGCCGCACGCGCCTCGGCCGCTGCCAGGGGGCCGGTGTGATCCAGCAGCGAACCAAGTTCGGGCACCGACACCGAGAGATCCGAACGCAGGGTGTTCTCGCCGAAAAACTGATGGAACGCCAGCCCCACCGGACTCTTGCGATAGGCCACGCCGCCGCCATGCCCCGGGGTGTGCCAGGAATAATTGGACTGTGCAGTGTGCTGCACCAGCGCCTTGAAAAACGGTGGCAGCAAACCATCCAGGTAGTTGTGCGCCGCGCGCGCCACTTGCCGGGCCAGAAACGGCACGGTGTCTTCGAACAGGTAGAGAATGCCGCGCAGCTGATTCAGCTCGCTCATGACATCGGCAGGTGCATTTTCCAGGGTCACCTGTTCGCCCAGGGCGAAAATCGGCAGGTGCGGCGCCCGCAGCCGGGCCAAACGAATCAGCTCGACCATGTTTTGCAGCAAGTGGGTGTTTTCTCCGGCGCCTTCCGCCGCAATCAGCAAGCAGGCCAGGCCGTGATGGGTCGAGGCCACCAGGCGACCTTCGGCGTAGTCAATGGCAGGAAGAATCGTGAAGCCGTCCTGGGCCAGTTCCTCCGCGATCGCACGTACGCGTTCACCCGCTACCGTATCGGCTTTGATATCGCGGTGAACGATCAGAACAGGGAACTTGAGGTCCTTGTACATAGGGGGGCGCCTGCTCCGAATGACGGGTCGGTCATTTCAGGGTAGAAGCTCGCCAGCCCCCTTGCGCGGTAATCTGCCTCAGTTAGCCTCGGACAGCTGCTGCCACAACGCCGGGCCGCCGGCCGATTTGGCGACGGCTTCCAGACGCGCAACATGCGCTTCGAGCTCCTGCTCAGTGGCGTGAATGATGCGTCCTGGTTGGCGCCCGATCAGACGGCGGATTTCACTGCCGCGGCTGTTTTCGCTGTTTTCTTCGCCATCAGCACCCTGCCCGGCCAACGACAGGCTGGTCTGACCACCGGTCATGCTCAGGTAAACGTCGGCCAACAGCTCCGAGTCGAGCAGCGCGCCGTGCAGTTCACGGCCAGAGTTATCGATACCGTAACGTTTGCACAAGGCATCGAGGCTGTTGCGCTGCCCCGGGTGCCGCGAGCGGGCCATCATCAGGGTATCGAGGATGGTGCAGTGCTGAGAAATATCGGCGCGTTCGTGCTGGCCGATCAGGGCGAATTCGTTGTTGATGAAGCCAACGTCGAACGCCGCGTTGTGGATAATCAGCTGAGCGCCCTGGATAAAGTCGAAAAACTCATCGGCCACTTCGGCGAAACGCGGTTTGTCGATCAGGAAACCGTCGGTGATACCGTGCACACCGATGGCACCCTCATCGCTCTCGCGATCCGGCTGCAGATAAACGTGAAAGTGCCGCCCGGTCAGGCGGCGCCCCATCAGTTCGACACAACCGATCTCGATGACCCGGTGGCCGTCGGTGACGGGCATACCCGTGGTTTCGGTGTCCAGGACGACCGACCTGTTGCTTTGAATCTCCACGCCGGTGGTCTCCTGTCGCGTACAGCTTGTCTGGGAATAGCCGGGCATTCTACCTCAGTGCACGGCCGAGTGGCGTCTGGCGTGCTCAGCGCAGCCCGCGCACTTCGTCAACACCGCGGTTGGCCAATTGGTCAGCGCGCTCGTTGCCGTGGTGGCCGATATGCCCGCGCACCCATTTCCAGGTCACTTTGTGGCGCCCGACCTGCTCATCGAGCAATTGCCAGAGATCGGCGTTTTTCACCGGTTCCTTGGCAGCGGTTTTCCAGCCACGCTTTTTCCAGTTGACCATCCACTCGTTGATGCCTTTCATCACGTACTGCGAGTCAGTGACCAGCAGCACTTCACACTCGCGCTTGAGCGCTTCCAGGCCCTTGATCGCCGCCATCAGTTCCATGCGGTTGTTGGTAGTCTCGGGCTCGCCACCCCACAGTTCCTTCTCGACGCCTTTGCAGACCATCAACACGCCCCAGCCGCCCGGACCAGGATTGCCCTTGCAGGCGCCATCGGTAAAGATCTCGACGCTATCGCTCATTTACAGCCTTTTCATCAATGATTGGGTCCGGCGCCCTGGGGCCCGGAACTCAGTGTTCGGAATGGCGTCGATTGACCTTGGCCATCGGCAATGGCAGCAGTTTGCCCATCGGCTCACGGCGCTCCAGACGCAGCGGCCGCAAACCGACCACCATTTTGCGCGCAACCAGCAGGTAGACGCCGCCACCGGCGCCCTGCCAGCCACCGGCGACCCGCTCCCACCCGGCAAGACGCTGTTGCCAGGCCGGGGACGCAAGCGGCGGACGATAGCACCCGAAGCGGCGTTTCTCCAGCGCGAAGCCCAGCAGGTTCAGCCAGTCGCCAACCCGTGACGGGGAAATACAGCGCGCCTTGCGCAGGGCATCATGGGCAAACACCCGACGTACCCCCCAACTGCTCCACGGGTTGATGCCAATGATCAACAGATGCCCGCCCGGCCGCACGCTGCTGGCGGCCTCTCGCAGCAGGCCGTGGGGAGACAGGCTGAAATCCAGGCCATGCTGCAGCACCACCACATCGGCGGCATGCTCGCTCAGCGGCCAGGCCTGTTCTTCACAGACGATTTCAACCCCGGGCAGCGGTGCACCCAGGCGCACGTTGCGTTGTACTTGCGGGGCCTTGGGCGGCGCCTCGGCGCAGGGGCCGTAATGCACCAGGTATCCACCGAAGTAACGCCCCAGCTCTTCTTCGAGCAGGCGTTGCTCCTCATGAAGCATCAACTGCCCCAGGGGGCCGGCGAACCACTCGCGGGCCAGGCTGATCAGCGCCAGCCACTGCGGATCGGCCTGGGCGAAGGCTTGATCGGTCATTGCAGTCTCCCTTGAAGGTTCTCGACAGCATGCATAGCTACTAAGATGCACCCATGTCCAACGTTTGGCGAATCGCACCATGATACAGATCGATGCCCTACCCGCTTTCACCGATAACTACATCTGGTTGTTACAGGACTCTGCCAACCAGCGCTGTGCGGTGGTCGACCCGGGCGATGCAGCACCGGTGCTGGCCTGGCTCGAAGGTCATCCAGGCTGGCAACTGAGCGATATTCTGGTCACACACCACCATCACGACCATGTCGGCGGTGTCGAGCAACTCAAAACAGCTACCGGCGCTCGGGTTTGCGGGCCGGCGCAGGAGCGCATCCCGGGCCGTGACCTGGCCCTGGACGATAACGCAAGCGTGCGCGTCCTCGGGCTGGATTTCCAGATCATCGCCGTACCCGGACACACCTTGGGACACATTGCCTATTATTGCGGGCAAACCGCCACACCGCTGCTGTTTTGTGGCGACACGCTGTTCGCAGCGGGCTGCGGCCGCCTGTTCGAAGGTAGCCCCGAGCAAATGCACCACTCCCTTGAGCGCCTCGCGGCCCTGCCGGCCGAGACCCTGGTGTATTGCACCCATGAGTACACCCTCAGCAATCTGCGCTTCGCCAAGGCTGTGGAACCTGAAAACGAGCACATTGCCCAACGTTTTGACGACGTTACCCGCCTGCGCGAACACGATCGCATCTCTTTGCCATCAACCCTGGCACTGGAAAAGCTTACCAACCCCTTTTTGCGCACTACCGAAACATCCGTTAAAGAAAAATTAGACGAACGGAGCCCCCTTAAAAACCCCACGCCAAGTGCTGTTTTTGCTGGGTTACGGGCTTGGAAGGACAGGTTCTAAACAGCGCCTGTTAGGATCCGGAAGTTCTCAAAGGTTGACCACAGAGGGGCTGCTTTCTAGAATCGCCCGACATTTTTGCCCGGAACTTTGTCCCAGCCAATGTCGTCAAACAGCCGCAGAACCTTCAATTCCGTTGCCCTGACGCGCCTGGCCCAAGCCAGTGCGCTGGCCCTGGCCGCCACCCTGGTGGGTTGCCAGAGCACCCGTCAGCTCGACGAAGCCGAGAGCGTTCGCGCGCACAATTACCAGGCGCGGATGAAGCAAAAGCCGGTGTTCGTCCCGGTCAAGCAAGCCGAACAGGCGCCCCAGGATGTCTGGGAGCGCATGCGCCAGGGCTTCGCCCTGCAAGACGACATGGCGGTCAACCCGCGTATTGAACAGCAACGCCTGTGGTTCGCCAGCAACCCTTCGTTCCTGGAAACCGCCGGCGACCGTGGCAGCCTGTACATCCATTACATCGTCGAGCGTCTCGAAGAGCGCGACATGCCGCTGGAACTGGCCCTGCTGCCAGCCATCGAAAGCGCCTACAACCCGATGGCCTACTCCCGGGCCCATGCGGTAGGACTGTGGCAGTTCATTCCGTCCACAGGGCGCCACTTCAACCTGCGCCAGACCCGCTTCTACGACGGTCGTCGAGACATCACCGCCTCGACCAACGCCGCACTGAACTACCTGACTCGCTTGCACGACATGTTCAACGGTGACTGGCTACTGGCCCTGGCAGCCTACAACGCCGGTGAAGGTACCGTCAGCCGGGCTATCGAGCGCAACGAACGGCTCGGCCTGCCTACCGACTACTGGAACCTGCCGCTGCCCAAGGAAACCCGCGACTATGTGCCCAAGTTGCTGGCCCTGTCGCAGGTGGTGATGACACCGCAGGCCTATGGCGTGAACCTCAACCCGATCGCCAACGAACCCTACTTCGAAGCCGTCGCCATCAACGACCGCCTGGACCTGTCACGGGTCGCGGAGCTGGCCGAGATCGACGAAGACGAGCTGTTCCAGCTCAACCCTGCATTCAAGAAACGCATGACCGTCGACGGGCCCAAGCAGCTGCTGGTACCCACCGCCAAGGCGCAACTGCTGACCACCAGCCTGTCGAACATGAAGCCCGAAGAGCTGCTGTCACTGCAGCCGAAAAAGGCCGTGTTCGAAGCTGCACTGGCCGAAGCCACACCACGCACAACGACCACCCGCAGCAGCCGTTACCGGGTCAAACGCGGCGACAGCCTGGGCAGCATCGCCAAGGCCAACAAGATCAGCGTCAAGGACCTGCAGCGCTGGAACAAGCTGTCCGGCCACAACCTCAAGGCCGGGCAGACGCTGGTCATGCAGAGCACGCAAGCGGTGCAGGGCAAGAACCAGAAGAAATCCACCCAGTACAAGGTACGCAAGGGCGACTCCCTGTACCTGGTGGCCAAGCGCTTCAATGTCGAGATGCAGCACCTCAAGCGCTGGAATCCTCGCAGTGGTCACGCCCTCAAGCCAGGTCAGACCCTGACCGTCTACCTGCCACACTGATCACCCGGCTCCGTGCCCTGCACCGGAGCCTGCCTCACCGTCCTGGCGGGCCTCTTTTTCCAGCCGATACAAGCTGTTACTGTAGCTGGAATAAAGCCCAAGCCTGGATCGGATCGCCGACTTGATACGCCCCCTCCTGCTGCTGTCATTCAGCCTGGCCTTGAGCTTTCCTGCGGGCGCCACAATCACCGAAAGCCACGGTTACGCCCAGTTCGGCACGCTCAAGTACCCAGCCAAATTCACCCACTTCGACTGGGTCAATCCGCAAGCGCCAAAAGGCGGCACCTTGCGCGCTATGGCATTCGGTACGTTCGACACCCTCAACCCTTACACTTTCAAGGGTTCAAGCCCGGTCACCACCCCAAATTTCCTGCAGTACGGGGTGAACGAGCTTAACGAGACGCTGATGGTGGGCACCGGCCAATACGATCCCTCGGGCGACGAACCCACGTCGAGCTACGGTCTTATCGCCGGCTCCGTGGAGTACAGCGAGGACCGCAGCTGGGTGGTATTCAACCTGCGTCCGGAAGCTCGTTTCCATGACGGCCACCCCATCACCGCCAGCGATGTGGCGTTCTCCTATCGCACCCTGCTCAAGGAAGGTCATCCGATCTACCGCACCAACCTGCAGGAAGTGAAACGGGTCGATATCCTCAATCCGCGGCGCATTCGCTTCGTATTCAAGCGTGCCGGCAATCCTTTGCTCATTCTGCGCATGGGCGAGATGCCGGTGCTGCCAGCGCATTACTGGAAAGGGCGTGACTTCAAGGCCACCACCTTCGAGCCGCCACTGGGCAGCGGCCCCTACCGCATCACCCAGGTGCAGCCGGGGCGACGCCTGGTGTTCGAGCGGGTCAAGGACTATTGGGGCAAGGACCTGGCAGTCAACCGCGGCAAATACAACGTCGCCCGCGTCGAATACGAGTTCTACCGCGACAGCGCCGTGGCCTTCGAAGCGTTCAAAGCTGGCGAGTTTGATATTTACATCGAACACCAGGCCAAGAACTGGGCCAATGGCTACAACTTCCCGGCAGTACGCCGCGGCGACGTTATCAAGGCGCAGATCCCGCACAAGATCCCGACCCAGACCCAGGGCCTGTTCATGAACAGCCGCCGCGCGACCTTCAGCGATGCCAGGGTCCGCCAGGCACTGGGGCTGATGCTGGACTTCGAGTGGACCAACCGTGCACTGTTCAGCAGTGCCTACCGCCGCGCCAGCAGCTATTACCCCAACAGTGAATTCACCGCCAGCGGCTTGCCGGTGGGCAAAGAGTGGCTGCTACTCGCGCCCTACCGCGAGCAATTGCCGGCCACGCTGTTCAGCGAACCCTACAAGGTCAGCCACACCGACGGACGCGGGATCAATCGCCAGACCCTGCGCCAGGCCCTGAACCTGCTGGCCCAGGCCGGCTGGAAGCTCAATGGCCAGCGCCTGCTCGACAGCAAAGGCAAACCGCTGAAGCTTGAGTTGTTGCTGGTCAATCCGAACCTTGAGCGGATCCTGCAACCTTATGTCGAAAATCTTGCCAGCATTGGTATCGATGCGCGCTTGCGCACTGTCGACCGCGCCCAGTACAAACAACGCCTGGACCAGTTCGACTTCGACATGATTCTGATGACCCTGAACCAGACCCTCAGTCCCGGGTCTTGAGCAATGGTTGTACTTTCATTCCAGCCAGGCTTCGACCAAGGGCAGCAAGAACTATGCTGGGGTCAAAGATCCGGTGGTCGATCACCTGCTCGACACCCTGCTCGCCGCCCAGAGCCGCGAAGAACAAGTGGCGGCGGCGCGTGCTCTGGACCGGGTGTTGCTGTGGCAGTACTACATGATTCCCAACTGGTATCTGGACAATCACCGCCTGGCCTACCGCAACCGGTTCGCCTTCGTCACCACGCCGCCCTATACCCTGGGGCTCAACAGCTGGTGGATAAAGCCTTCGGAGAACGCCCAATGATGTCACTGTCCAGCCTGCGCCTGAAGGCCTGCGCCCTGCTGCTGGCCTGCTTGAGTGCCCAGGCACTGGCGGCCCCGCAACATGCCCTGACCCTGTATGACGAAGCGCCGAAATACCCGGCCAATTTCAAACACTTCGACTACGTCAATCCGGATGCGCCCAAAGGCGGCACCTTCCGCCAGGCCGGTTTTGGCGGATTCGACAGCCTCAACCCGTTCATCAACAAGGGCGTGCCGGCCGATGACATCGGCCTGATCTACGACACCCTGATGACCCAAAGCCTGGATGAGCCGTTCACCGAGTACGGCCTGGTGGCCGGCAAGATCGAAAAGGCCCCGGACAACAGCTGGGTGCGTTTCTACTTACGCCCGCAAGCGCGCTTCCACGACGGTCATCCGATCCATGCCGAAGACGTGGTGTTCACCTTCAACACCCTGATCAAGAGTGGAGCTCCGCTGTTTCGCGGCTACTACGCCGACGTCGCCGACGTCATCGCCGAGGACCCTCAACGGGTGCTGTTCAAGTTCAAGCACAACAACAACCGTGAACTGCCGCTTATCCTCGGCCAGTTGCCTGTGTTCCCCAAGCACTGGTGGGAGGGGCGCGACTTCACCAAGGGCAATCTCGAAATTCCGTTGGGCAGTGGCCCGTACAAAGTCACCGAGGTGAAGGCCGGTCGTTCGATCCGTTATGAACGGGTCAAGGACTACTGGGGCAAAGACCTTGCGGTCAATCGCGGCTTCTACAACTTCGACGTGATGACCACCGATTACTACCGCGACAGCACGGTATCCCTGGAAGCGTTGAAGGCCGGCCAGTTCGACTACCGCCTGGAAACCGCGGCAAAAAGCTGGGCCACCGCCTATGACGTACCCGCCGTCCGGGAGAAACGCCTGATCCTGGAAGAGCTGCCCAATGGAAACCCGACCGGCATGCAGGGGTTCGTCTTCAACATTCGCCGCCCGGTGTTCCAGGATGTACGCGTGCGTGAGGCGCTGAGCCTGCTGCTGGACTTCGAGTGGACCAACAAGCAACTGTTCAACGGCGCCTATACGCGCACCGGCAGCTATTTCGAAAACTCGGAAATGGCGGCCAAAGGCTTGCCCTCGGAAGCCGAACTGAAAATCCTCGAACCGCTGCGCGGCAAGATTCCCGAACAGGTCTTTACCCAGCCATTTGCCAATCCGGTTACCGATGGCAGCGGCATGATCCGCGAACAACAGCGCAAGGCGTACAAGCTGCTGCAGGAAGCTGGCTGGCGCATCGTCGATGACAAGATGGTCGATACCCAGGGCAAACCGGTGTCGATCGAATTCCTCCTGGCCCAGACCGAGTTCGAGCGAATCCTGCTGCCGTTCAAACGCAACCTGGCCGACCTGGGTATCGACCTGGTGATTCGCCGGGTGGACGTTTCCCAGTACATCAACCGCCTGCGTTCGCGTGATTTCGACATGATCGTCGGCGGCTACCCGCAATCCAACTCGCCCGGCAACGAGCAACGCGAATTCTGGCAGAGCGCCGCCGCCGACAACCCGGGCAGCCGCAACTTTATCGGCCTCAAGGACCCGGCCATTGACGTCCTCGTCGAAGACCTGATCAATGCCAACTCCCGGCAAAGCCTGATCGAGGCCTGCCGGGCCCTCGACCGGGTCCTGCAGTGGGGCTTCTACGTGATCCCCAACTGGCACATCAAGACCTGGCGGGTTGCCTACTGGAACCACATCGGCCACCCGAAGGTATCGCCCAAGTACGACATCGGCATCAATACCTGGTGGATCAAGCCGGACGTCGAACCTGCGGTTCCGCTGACACCGGCAGCCGATGCGCCACCGACCGAAGGGGCGTACTAGCATGCTGGCTTACATCTTTCGTCGTTTGCTGCTGATCATCCCGACCCTGCTGGGCATCCTGATCATCAACTTTGTGATTATCCAGGCCGCTCCCGGCGGACCTGTCGAACAAATGATCGCCAAGCTCGAAGGCTTCGAGGGCGCCACCAGCCGCATCGCCGGTGGCGGCGCCGAGGTTTCCGTGGCCGGCTCCAACTACCGCGGCGCGCAAGGCCTGGACCCGGCACTGATCAAGGAAATCGAGAAGATGTACGGTTTCGACAAGTCGGCGCCGGAACGCTTGTGGATCATGATCAAGAACTACGCCCAGCTGGATTTCGGCGACAGCTTTTTCCGCGACGCCAAGGTCATTGATCTGATCATCGAGAAGATGCCGGTGTCGATCTCGCTGGGCCTGTGGAGCACCCTGATCATGTACCTGGTGTCGATCCCCCTGGGGATTGCCAAAGCCACTCGCCACGGCAGCCATTTCGACGTCTGGACCAGCTCGGCGATCATCATCGGCTATGCGATACCGGCCTTCCTGTTCGCCATCCTGCTGATCGTGCTGTTCGCCGGCGGCAGCTACCTGGACTGGTTCCCCTTGCGCGGCCTGACCTCGAACAATTTCGACGAGCTAAGTACTGGCGGGAAGATTCTCGATTACTTCTGGCACCTGGTCCTGCCCGTCACCGCCCTGGTGATCGGCAACTTCGCAACCATGACGTTGCTGACCAAAAACAGCTTTCTCGACGAGATCAACAAACAGTACGTGGTCACCGCGAAAGCCAAAGGGTTGAGCCCGAACCGGGTGCTCTATGGCCATGTGTTCCGCAACGCCATGCTGCTGGTGATCGCAGGCTTCCCCTCCGCCTTCATCGGCATCTTCTTCACCGGCTCGCTGCTGATCGAGGTGATTTTTTCCCTCGACGGCCTGGGCCTGATGAGCTTCGAAGCGGCGATCAACCGCGACTACCCGGTAGTCTTCGGCACCCTGTTCATCTTCACCCTGCTGGGGCTGGTGGTGAAGCTGATCGGCGACCTGACGTACACCCTGGTCGACCCCCGTATCGACTTTGACAGCCGGGAGAACTGAGATGAATCTGTCCCCTCTCAATCGCCGGCGCTTCGAGCGTTTCAAGGCCAACCGCCGCGGCTGGTGGTCGCTATGGCTATTCCTGATCCTGTTCGGCCTGAGCCTGGGCGCGGAGCTGATCGCCAACGACAAACCCCTGGCGGTGCGCTACGACGGCGAATGGTATTTCCCGGCACTCAAGCGTTACCCGGAAACCACTTTCGGTGGCGAGTTCCCGCTTGAGGCCAACTACAAGAGCCCCTACATCCGTGAACTGCTGGCTGCCAAGGACAGCTGGGTACTCTGGGCGCCCATTCCGTTCAGCTACCAGAGCATCAACTACGACCTCAAGGTGCCCGCCCCCGCGCCACCGTCGGCACAGAACTGGCTAGGTACCGACGATCAGGGGCGGGACGTACTCGCCCGGGTGATCTACGGCTTCCGCATCTCGGTGCTGTTTGCCCTGACCCTGACCATCCTCAGCTCGATCATCGGCGTGATTGCCGGTGCCCTGCAGGGATTCTATGGCGGCTGGGTCGATCTGGTCGGCCAACGCTTCCTGGAGATCTGGTCGGGCTTGCCGGTGCTGTACCTGCTGATCATCCTCGCCAGCTTCGTGCAGCCAAACTTCTGGTGGCTGCTGGGCATCATGCTGCTGTTTTCCTGGATGAGCCTGGTGGACGTGGTGCGTGCCGAGTTCCTGCGCGGACGCAACCTCGAGTACGTGCGGGCGGCGCGGGCGCTGGGGATGCAGAACGGTGCAATCATGTACCGGCACATCCTGCCCAATGCGATGATCTCGACCATGACCTTCATGCCGTTCATTCTCACCGGCGCCATCGGCACCCTGACTGCCCTGGACTTCCTCGGCTTCGGCCTGCCGCCCGGCGCGCCATCGCTGGGCGAACTGGTGGCCCAGGGCAAGTCCAACCTGCAAGCGCCCTGGCTGGGCATGAGCGCCTTCGCCGTACTGGCCTTGATGCTCAGCCTGCTGGTATTCATCGGCGAGTCCGCCCGCGATGCCTTCGACCCGAGGAAATGACATGAGCACGGAAACCTTGATCGAAGTGCGTGACCTCGCCGTCGAGTTCGTCTCCGGCGACCAGGTTCAGCGCGTAGTCGAAGGCGTCAGCTTCGACATCCGCCGCGGCGAGACCCTGGCCCTGGTCGGCGAAAGCGGCTCGGGCAAGTCGGTCACCGCGCACTCGATCCTGCGCCTGCTGCCTTACCCCCTGGCCCGGCACCCCAGCGGCAGCATCCGCTACGACGGACGCGACCTGATGACCCTGGACGAAAAGCAGATGCGCCACATCCGTGGCAACCGCATCGCGATGATCTTCCAGGAGCCGATGACCTCGCTGAACCCCTTGCACACTATCGAAAAGCAGATCAACGAGATCCTTCTGCTGCACAAAGGCCTGCGCGGCAAGGAGGCCTCAGCGCGCACGCTGGAGCTGCTTGACCTGGTAGGCATCCCCGAGCCACACAAACGCCTCAAAGCCCTGCCACACGAGCTCTCAGGCGGCCAGCGGCAGCGGGTAATGATTGCCATGGCCCTGGCCAACGAGCCGGAGCTGCTGATTGCCGACGAGCCGACCACCGCTCTGGACGTCACCGTACAGCTGAAAATTCTCGAACTGCTCAAGTCGCTGCAGGCGCGCCTGGGCATGGCCCTGCTGCTCATCAGCCATGACCTCAACCTGGTCAAGCGTATCGCTCACCGGGTGTGCGTGATGCAGCGCGGCTGCATCGTCGAGCAGGCTGACTGCGCGACCTTGTTCCACAGCCCCCAGCATCCCTACACGCAGATGCTGCTCGGCGCCGAACCCAGCGGCGGCCCGGCTGGCAATCCGCCAGGCGCGCCGATGCTGGAGGTCGAAGACCTGCGCGTCTGGTTCCCGATCAAGAAGGGCCTGCTGCGGCGCACCGTCGATCACGTCAAAGCGGTGGACGGCATCAACTTCAGCTTGCCCCAGGGGCAGACCCTGGGGATCGTAGGCGAAAGCGGCTCGGGTAAATCCACCCTGGGCCTGGCAATCCTGCGCCTGCTTGGCAGCCAGGGCGCCATTCGCTTTCAGGGCACCGCGCTACAAGACCTGAATCAACAGCAGGTACGACCGTTGCGCCGGCAGATGCAGGTGGTCTTCCAGGACCCCTTCGGCAGCCTCAGCCCGCGCATGTGCGTCAGTGATATCGTCGGTGAAGGCCTGCGCATTCACCGCATCGGCACGGCGGCAGAACAGGAGCAGGCAATCATTGCTGCGCTGAAGGAGGTCGGCCTGGACCCTCAGGCTCGTCACCGCTATCCCCATGAGTTTTCCGGTGGCCAGCGGCAGCGCATCGCCATCGCCCGGGCCCTGGTGCTCAAGCCAGCACTGATCCTCCTGGACGAGCCCACCTCGGCCCTGGACCGTACGGTGCAGCGTCAGGTGGTCGAGCTGTTGCGCTCGCTGCAGAGCAAATACAACCTGACGTATCTGTTCATCAGTCATGACCTCGCGGTAGTCAAGGCGCTGAGTCATCAACTGATGGTGGTCAAGCAGGGCAAGGTGGTGGAGCAAGGGATGGCAGCGGACATCTTCGCCGCGCCGCAACACGCCTATACCCGACAGCTGCTGGAAGCGGCCTTCCTGGCGCCTGTGCCCGCGTAGGGAATTGCCTGAACCTGGCGATCGCTTCGCGATCGATCGCCGGCAAGGCCGGCTCCCACAGGGCTTGGTGTCCGCCGATCCATTGTGGGAGCCGGCCTTGCCGGCGATAGCCGCGAAACAATCCGGAGAAAACAGAAAAGGCCGCATAAGCGGCCTTTTCTGTTTCAAGCGCGGATCACTCAGTAGCGAGTGATGTCCGCCTTGGCTTCCAATTGCTTACGGTAAGCCGCGAAGTCCTGCTGACCAGCACGCGAAGCGAGGAAGCGGCGATAGGCCGATTTCTCTTCATCGGTGGCTGCAGTACCTTCGTTGACACCATTGAGGCGCACTACAACCAGACTGCCATCGTTGAGCACTACGCTGCTGTAGACCGGCTTGTCCTTGGCCTCAGGCTTGCTCATGCGGAACACCGCCTGCAACTCGACCGGATCAATGCCTTCCTGGCTGCGCGAAACCGCCTCCTGAACCCTCCAGCTCTGACCGTCCTGGGTAGCATCCAGCGCGATGCTGCCGTCACGCAGGCCAGCAATCAGGGCGTCAGCCTTGGTTTTCAGGGCTGCAGTCGCCTGTTCTTTGGCCAGGTGCTTGCGGATGCTCTCGGAAACCACGTCCAGGCCCAGTTGCTCCGGCTTGCGGTGCTCTTTGACGCGCAGGACCACAATGGTTTCCGGGTCCAGTTCGATAGCGGTGCTGTTGGCACCTTCTTCCAGTACTTCAGTGCTGAACGCGGCCTGGATCACGGCACGATTGGCAGTGATACCTTCGCCACCCTCGCGACCGAACGCAGGTGCGGTCTGAACCTTCAGACCCAGCTCCTGAGCTGGCTGAGCCAGGTCGGAAGCTTCAAACGCGGAGTCTTCAAGCTGCTTGGTCACTTCGACGAAACGCTGTTCGACTTGCTGGGTCTTGAGCTCGCGGCTCAGCTTGTCTTTCAAGCTGGCGAAGCTCGGCACTTCAGGTGCCTGCACGTCCAGCAACTTGATCAAGTGAAAACCATAGTCAGTGCGCACCGGAGCCGAGACCTGGTCTTTGTTCAGCGCGTACAGCGCTTCTTCAAAGGCCGGATCGTAGACGCCTTGCCCGGCATAACCGAGGTCGCCACCGTTGTTGGCCGAACCTGGGTCCTGGGAGAATTCCTTGGCCAGGGTGGCAAAGTCTTCGCCTTTGGCCAGACGCTGCTGGATCTCTTCGATCTTCGCCTTGGCCTGCGCTTCGTTCACCTTGTCGTTGACTTCGATAAGGATGTGCGCGGCATGACGCTGTTCGGCCAGGTTGGCGATTTCCTTCTCGTACATCGCCTTGAGCTCGTCTTCGTCAACAGTAACCTGATCGAAGAACGCCGACTTCTTCAACTCGATATAGTCGACAACGACCTGATCCGGGCTCATGAACTCTTTGGCGTGGGCATCGTAGTGCGCCTTGATCTGCTCGTCAGTGACCTTGATCGCAGCCGGATCGGCCTTGAGGGTCAGCGAAGCGAAATCACGGGTCTGTTTTTCCAGGCGAGCGAAAGCATTGACCTGGTCATCGGTGACAAAACCGCTACCGGCCAGGCCAGCACGCAATTGTCCGATGAGCATTTCCTGAGCCAGCATTTCGCGGAATTGCAGACGGCCGTAGCCCATCTGGCGAATGACCTGATCGAAACGCTCGGCGCTGAACTTGCCGTCAACCTGAAACTCTGGCGTCTGCAAGATCAATTGATCAAGGGCCGCCTCGGAGAAGGCGAATTTGGCGTCTGCAGCGCCCTGAAGCAGC
>JAVXRI010000031.1:0-55370 GCA_036643775.1 Pseudomonas sp.
TGGATTTTTCGATACCCATAAACGCCGCCGCTCTCCAGCCATGAGTGCTTGATCAAACCCAGCAGTCGCTGATCGTCTTTAGCTCGTGCAGATTGCGGCTCGGACAGCCAGGCGTAATAACCGCTGGGATGGACTTTCAGCGTCAGGCAAAGCCGTCGAATCGAATAGTCGCCCGCGCGCTGTTTGATAAAGGCGTACTTCAGCCGCACTCCTTGGCAAAGTACGCGGCGGCCTTTTTTAATATGTCTCGCTCTTCAGTCACCCGCTTGAGTTCCGCTCGAAGACGACGCAGCTCGGCGTGCTGATCATCATCCTGCTGCCGCTCTTCTTGAGGCTTGCTGTAGCGCTTTATCCAGGCATAGAGGCTATGCGTCGACACGCCGAGACGAGCCGCTACATCAGCGACAGGCAGCTTCTTTTCGGTCACTTGATTGACCGCTTGGATTTTGAATTCTTCAGGGTAACGCGGGTTGCTCATGGCACCTCCTAATTGGCCTCAGTTTAAGGCAAAGAGGTGTCTACGAAACCCGGGGCGATTCAACCCGATCACAAAAGGGGCAAGCATGAAGGCGAATGCCCACCAAGAACTCCAAAATCCGGTCATGGATTGACCTTCTCATAAAGGAGCTCCCCAAGCCACTCACCACCTACCCCGCCTCCTAACCCGCCCGCAAGCGAGCCTCCTCCAACCAGAATAATTCCGCAAACAGCCCCGCCGATACCACCTGTAGCAATACCGACAGCCCCACAGAATAAATAAGCTGCATAGCCTCCGAGGGAGGCACCGGCCGCTCCACCACCCAATCCTCCAGAGAAACTCCCAGCCTCGGTAAAGCGGATCTTCCTGCATGCTTCTGTTTCCCCGGCGCGACACACGTCCTGCACCTTAAGCACCGAAGCCCCACCGCCAAGAGCAATCCCGACGTATCCGCCGTACTTAAGGTACTTGGCAGTCTTGGATACTTGCTCCAGGTGCGTCGCATAACTCGGAATCTCGCCTGGCGCTCCAGCACGACTCCAGTGATGCACCAGGCTTTTGGTTGAGATACCCAGATCACGACGCAAGGTGTCGTAGCTGCCCAGATTCAATTGCTTGTTGAGAAACGCGCTCTTCAACTGTGCATCAATCTGGCGGTACAACTGCTGGCGCGAGGCGAAGAACTCCGGACTATTCAGGTGCCCATACGTGCTGAACGCGCGTTGGTGCAGTTGCTCCAGCGCGCGCAAGCTGCCTTCAACCTGACGCAACCCTTGACCGAGCATGTCCTTGCCAACCCCCATCGACTGGCTCGCGCCACTGAGCAAGCCGGCAATTTCACCCTGGTAGCGGACCATGAAATTGGCCTCTTCCTCATTCAGCGGCGCCAGCGCCTCACGGACCTGAGCGGCAGCAGCCATCAACTGAGCCTCTTCTCGCGTACAAGCCGTGCCGATGTTCGGATCGCCGATGACGAACAGCTCACCGGCCTTGAAGCCCTGGGCAAAGGTGGGATTGAGCCGGTGTAGCCGGGCCGTCAGGTAGCGGCTTTCGCCGCCGAGCTGAGCCAGCACCTGCTGGCCCGACATGCTGCGTGGCACGACATAAAAACCGGGTTCCAGTGTGCCCGGTGCGGCGGCCGTGACCGGCTGGGGGCGAGTCGTGGGGGGGAAACTGGACGGAGGCAGCGACGAAGGCGAATTGACGACCGGGTGAGCCGGCTCGGAAAAACCGGCCGCAGTTGGCGCAGCGGTAAAGCTTCCACCGTACAAGGGTGCTAGCAGCCGGTTACTGCCGGGTGGGCAGCCACAGTTGATCTTCACACCGTCGACGGCAATCGCCAGACCATCAATGGTCCAGCCGTCATAACCTTCGGCGATCTGCCCGACCTGACCGCATTGCGGACAGGGCGTAGTGGCGTCCCCCAAGCGCAGGTTGGGGACCCCTTCCTGGGTGTGAAACGTCTGACTGCTGAGGCAGGTGGCCCCGGTCGTGGTCTGGTCGCCATGCTGCCCGGCGCCACGACCATTCATGTTCATACGGTAAACCATGCACTGATTCCCTGAGCAAGGGGAGCCCGGAACCTAGCACGGCATTTACAGGCAAAAAGGTCGCTGGAACTGATTCAGAAACATCCTACATGGCGACCAGAAATCGCCGTCAGCCTTAGATTTCAACTGAATGTTCAAAACGCAGTCGGTAAAAAGGCGAGCCCAATGGGCTCGCCTTTTTTATCTGCGCAAAAGTTCAGCCTTTCGATAGCCCGGTTATCCCGGGCTACCCTTCTCCCACTCTGCTTAAGCGCCTTGCAGCTGGCCAATCACCTCCTGCAAGCGGCTGCGGCTACGTTCACTGACCTCCTTCTGCGCCTGATGAGTCTCGGTCGGTGCCTGCCGCACGCTGGCATGTGGCACCACCTGCCATGGCCTGCCGTCCTGCGGCAGGTAGCGGTAACTGGCGGTGCCGCTGGTCCAGTTGGCATCGAGGATCCCGTGCAGGTGCAAGGTCTGCTCCAGGGTACTGAACGGGCCGCTCGGGCTACCGGTGAGATTGAGCACGATGTTGCCCTCACCTTTGAGGCCGAGCTTGAGGTCGGAATAGTCTCCCCAGACATCGGCATGGAAGTTCAGCGGCGGGTAGGTGGCGACGAAAATGCTGGCCACGCCGGTGAACTTCTTCTGCACGGTATTGACCAGCAGATCGAGGGTCAGGACAGGGGCACCGAGCAGGCCGGTGCTCACGTTCAGGCGAGTGTGAAACAGTCCAATTAAGGGCATGGTGCGACTCCTTGTCTGTTCAGGCGCGGCTGGACTTGCCGGCTTTGCCGGAAGCACTTTTGGTCGAATCGATGGCGGTGTTCAGGGCCTGGCCTGCGTCACCTGCGGCCAGGGCCTTGAGATGGTCGAGATCGCCAGTGGCGATTGCCGCTTCCAGGGTGGCAGCGTGCAACTGAGCCTGGATGTCGGCGTTGCCGAACGCCTGGATGCGGTTTTCTTCCCGGTGCGCCGGCGCCTCGACCACAATCCATTGGCGCTGAATGTTCAGGTAGCGATAGCCGGCCTGGCCCTTTTGCCAGTCCGTGCCCACTGCCAGTTTCAGGCTGAAGATGATGGGTGAGTTGGCCGTCGGGCCGCCGTGGTTGCCTTGCAGGGTGATCAGGAGATTGCTCGGGCTGGGCGGCAGGAACAGCTGATAGCTGTAGGTGCCCCATACGTCCAGGCTCAGGTCCAGCGGCGGGTTGGTGGCCTGGGTCAGCTGGGCGGTGCCGCGCAGGGTGCGGTCGGCTGGGTGAACCAGCAGGTCGAGCACCAGGCGCTGGGCGCCCTCTGCATCGGTGCTGATGATGTAGGACAGCGGGAACAGTCCTATCACGGGTGCTTGTAGTGAGTCAGTCATGGTGCCTCCATTGCAATCAATGAGTGGAAACAAGCGCGTGGGCTGTTTCTGGCGGGCGACTTCCTTGGCACACAGTTGGTTGTAGGCGAGCGGCGTTGCAACCTCCGCAATCGCGTCACGCGCAGATTGCCTGCGGCGAAGACGCTGCGGTCCGGCCTGACCATGCCCTCCGTGAGCAAGGTTTTCCGAGGTGCAACGGGCGTGAAACCCTCCCTGGGCGCATAGCTGCCTGCCTGGCAGCCCTGATCAGTTAAGCAGGGAAAACCAGGCAGGCCAGAGGGTGCTGGCAAAAGTGGATGATGTCCGACGGGTGGTCTGGCTCAGGGGGCGTTACTTGCCCTCCTCGATCTCCTTGCCACTCGCATCAATAGCCTTGGTCGACGGGTACTGGTACGAGGCATAGCGCACCACCAGAATCGCGAACGCCAGCAGCAGGATGCCGCCACACACATACAGCAAGCCGACATCCGGCGCCTTGTGGTGCGAGACGTCGCCGATCAGCAGGCGGGTCAGTGCAGTGATCGCCACATAGAGCAGGAAGCGGATCGGCATGTGGTTGGTCTTGAAGTAGATCCCCACCATCGCCCCGAGTTCGAGGTAGATGAACAGCAGCAGGATGTCATCGACGCTGATACCGCCCTTGCTGAGCATATCGATGAAAGTCGCCACCGCCGCATAGGCGGTGATCGCACCGATACCGAACAGGGCCAGGTAATGAAACGCTTCGACGCAGAGGTTGCCCAGCGAGTCGGCAGAGCCATGCAGGCCTTTGCGCAGTTTGTCTGCCCATTTGATGTTCACGATTGCGGTTTCCTTGATACGGCTGGAAGGATGATGCGCCACGCGCATGACGCTTTTTCTGCATGCAGTAAAAAGGCCAGGCGCCCTGTTTGAGAAGGCGACCAAACGCCGCAAGGCACAGCCATCGCTGACTGTGCCTTGTGCTTTCAACCGTAGGTGGGAAAAACCGCGTTATTCCAGCGCCGAGGCCGGGCCGAAGAACTCGTAGCGGCTCTGCTTCTCAGGCACACCGAGGCCCTTGAGGTGACCCTTGATGGCCGCCATGAAGCCTTTCGGACCGAGGAAATAGGCGTCCAGATCGCGGTTCTGAGGCAGCCATTCATTCAGTTGGTCGGCAGACAGCAGGCCAACGGCATCGGCAGGTTCACTGACACCGTCATCTTCGGCATAGCAGTAGAAGCGCTTGACCTGCGGATGACGTGCCGCCAGCCCATCGACCCACTCACGGAACGCGTGCACCGCGCCGTTGCGCGCACAGTGAATGAAGTGCACCAGGCGACCGCTTTCCAGCGCTGCTTCGAGCATCGGCAAGGTCGGAGTGATGCCGACGCCGCCGCTGATCAGTACCAGCGGCTTGCTGCTGGCGCTCAAGGTGAACTCGCCCGATGGCGGGAACAGCTTGAGGCTATCGCCCACAGCCAGTTGCTCGTGCAGGTAGTTGGAGACCTTGCCGCCGGCCTCGCGCTTGACGCTGATGCGGTACTGACCGGCGTCACTCAGGGCCGATAGCGAATAGTTGCGACGCTGCTCCGCGCCGTCGATGAACAGCTGCAGGCCAATGTACTGACCCGGCTCGGCCTTGAGGATCGCACCACCATCGACCGGGGCAAAGTAGAAGGAAACGATTTCACTGCTTTCATCGACGCGCTGCACCAGTTTGAAATCCCGCGCACCACGCCAGCCACCCGGGGCGGCTTCTTTCTGGGCATAGATATCGGCTTCGGCACCGATGAGGATATCGGCCAGTTGCTGGTAGGCAGCGCCCCAGGCGGCAATCACTTCAGGGGTGGCGATTTCCTTGCCGAGGACTTCTTCGATGGCGCGCAACAGGCAGCTACCGACGATCGGGTAATGCTCCGGAAGGATCTGCAAGGCCACATGCTTGTTGATGATCTGGCCGACCAGACCACCCAGTTGTTCAAGCTGGTCGATGTGCCGGGCGTACATCAGCACACCGTTGGCCAAGGCTCGAGGCTGGTCGCCGCTGGCCTGGTGCGCCTGGTTGAACAGCGGACGCACTTGCGGGTATTCGCTGAGCATCAGCTTGTAGAAATGAGTCGTCAGCGCTTCACCGCCGCTTTCCAGCAGGGGAACAGTGGCTTTAACGATTGCACGATCCTGGGCATTAAGCATGGATGACTCCTGAGCCGATGGCTTCTTGATGATTGCCTATGACAATTCAGTTTCCATGCCAACTTTTTAATCCTTTAAAATCAATAACTTAAAAATTAAAGAGTCATAAAGACAACAGTTAATATATAGTCATTAAGACCAACAGGAGTCTTTATGACCGCAAAATCCCTGCTCACCGCCTTGCTGCCCCTGGTCAGCGACCTGGCCCGTGACTTGCCCGAGCGCGAACGCTACCGGCGTCTGCTCGAAGCCATGCGCAGCCTGCTGCCCTGCGACGCTGCCGCGCTGCTGCGCCTGGACGGCGACTGGCTGGTGCCGCTGGCGGTCGATGGCTTGAGCACCGACACCCTTGGGCGGCGCTTCAAGGTCAACGAACACCCGCGCTTCGAAGCCATCCTCAGCCACAACGCCCCCACTCGCTTTGCCAGCGACAGTGAACTGCCCGACCCTTACGACGGCCTGGTCGAAGGCCTGCACCAGCAGCTGGAAGTCCACGATTGCATGGGCTGCCCGCTGTATGTCGATGAACAGCCCTGGGGCCTGATCACTCTCGATGCCCTGGACCCGGAGCAGTTCCAGCAGGTCGAACTGGATGCCCTGCAAGCCTTTGCCAGCCTGGCAGAGGCCACGGTCAATGTCGCCGAGCGCATCGAACGCCTGGCGTTGCGGGCCGAGGATGAGCACGAGCGCGCCGAGGTCTATCGCCAGGCCAGCGGCCAGCAACACAAGGAACTGATCGGTCAAAGCAAAACGCACAAGCGCCTGCTGGAGGAGATTCAACTGGTAGGCAGCAGCGACCTGACCGTGTTGATTACCGGCGAAACCGGCGTCGGTAAAGAGCTGGTTGCCCAGGCCATCCACCAGGCCTCGGCGCGCGCCGACAAGCCGATGATCAGCCTCAACTGCGCGGCCTTGCCCGACACTCTGGTTGAGAGCGAACTGTTCGGCCATGTGCGTGGCGCCTTTACCGGTGCCGTCGGCGAACGACGCGGCAAGTTCGAACTGGCCAACGGCGGTACGCTGTTTCTCGACGAAGTCGGCGAGCTTTCCCTGGCCGTGCAGGCCAAACTGCTGCGCGTGCTGCAGAGCGGGCAGCTCCAACGCCTGGGTTCGGACCAGGACCACCGGGTCGATGTACGCCTGATCGCCGCCACCAACCGCGACCTGGCCGATGAAGTGCGTGCCGGCCGCTATCGCGCCGATTTCTATCACCGCTTGAGCGTCTACCCGTTGCTGGTGCCGCCTTTGCGCGAACGCGGGCGCGATGTGCTGCTGCTCAGTGGCTACTTCCTCGAACACAATCGCTCGCGCATGGGCCTGGGCAGCCTGCGCCTGAGTTCAGAAGCCCAGGCCGCCCTGCTGGCCTACGACTGGCCGGGGAACGTGCGTGAACTGGAGCACCTGATCGGGCGTTCGGCGCTCAAGGCCCTCGGCCAACACCGTCAGCGTCCGAAGATCCTCACCCTGGATGCTGCGGACCTGGACCTGAGCGCCGTCGAGCCCGTGCTCAACCACGACCAGGCGCCACAACCGGCGGATGCGCCCCTGCCGGCCGGCGACCTGCGCCAGGCCCTCGATGACTACCAGCGTCAACTGATCCAGGCGTGCCTGGAACGCCACCAGGGCAACTGGGCCAGCGCCGCCCGCGAACTGGGCCTGGACCGGGCCAATCTCGGTCGCCTGGCCAAGCGCTTGGGTCTACGCTGATTTGCGCACGTGATTAAAGCCAGGGGATGGCGGGTCGATAACCCGGCATCTCCCCCATTCAATCTGTCCTGAAGGTGCCTATGGCCTCGCACAATGCCCGCGCGGACTCGCTGTCGCTGCTGCTGTTCACCCTGCGCAGCGGCAAGCTGATGGCGATCAACCTGCTCAAGGTCAGTGAAATCATCCCCTGCCCGGCGCTGACCAAACTGCCGGAGTCGCACCCCCACGTCAAAGGCGTGGCCACCCTGCGCGGCAACTCGCTGTCAGTGATCGACCTGTCGCGCGCCATTGGTGAGCGGCCACTGGAAGATCCCCAGGGCGGCTGCCTGATCGTCACCGATATCAGCCGTTCCAAACAGGGCCTGCATGTACAGGCGGTGAGCAAGATCGTCCATTGCCTGACCACCGACATCAAGCCGCCGCCCTATGGTTCGGGCAGCAAGTCGTTCATTACCGGGGTCACCCGGGTCGACAACACCCTGGTCCAGGTGCTGGACATCGAGAAGGTCATCCATGGCATCGCCCCGCCGCCACATGAAGCGAACGGCAGCGAGTTGAGCGCGGATGACGCTGCGGTGCTTGCCGCCACCAACATCCTGGTCGTCGACGACAGCCTGGTGGCCTTGCAGCAGTCGGTGCACACCCTGCGCGGCCTCGGTATCGAATGCCACACCGCACGTAGCGCCAAGGATGCGATCAACACCCTGCTGGAGCTGCAAGGCACCGATCAGGAGATCAACGTGGTGGTCTCGGACATCGAAATGTCCGAGATGGATGGCTACGCCTTTACCCGTACCCTGCGCGAAACACCGGACTTCAAGCACCTCTACGTGCTGCTGCACACCTCGCTGGACAGCGCGATGAACAGCGAAAAAGCCCGGCTCGCCGGCGCCAATGCGGTGCTGACCAAGTTCTCCTCGCCGGAGCTGACCGACTGCCTGATCGTCGCCGCGCGGGCGGTAGCCTTCGAAGAAAACTGATACACAAGCGATGACCGCAGTGCTTGAAAGTGCCTGAACCTCAGGCACAATTGAGCCCATTGTCGATCATCCCCCGCTGAACCGTGAACACAGTAGACACCCGCAACATTCGCTTCGACTGCACCGGCTGCGGCAAATGCTGCACCGGCCACCACGTCCCCCTGACGCTGGGCGAGACCCGCCAGTGGACGGACAGCGGTGGACAGGTCATCGTCCTGATCGAAGCCTTCCTGGCCAATGGCCTGGGCTTGCCTGCCGAACAACGCGAACATGCCTTGCGTCGCTCCTGGCCGGTACCCTGCGGCAGCACCGAAGCCCATGTGACCATCACCTTCGCCGCATTCAATCCTGGGCGCTGCCGTCACCTGGATGCCGACGACCGCTGCACCATCTACGCAAACCGGCCTCTGGTCTGCCGCATCTACCCGATGGAGATCAACCCGCACATTCCCTTGCGCCCCGAAGCCAAGGATTGCCCAAGCGAGGCCTGGCAAAGCGGCCCGCCGTTGATTCACGGCCAGCACCTGGTCGACCGGCGCCTGGCCGAACTGATCGAGCGTTCGCGCCAGGCTGATCGCGATGACATTCGTGGCAAGGTCGCCATCTGCCAGGCTCTGGGCATCGACACCAGTGCCCTGAAGGGCAACGGTTTCACCGCCTACCTGCCGCACACCCAGGCCCTTGTCCAGGCATTGCAGCAGGTGTCGACAGAGGGCGAGATCGCTCCCTGGACCCTGCATGTACTCGACCCGCACCTGAGCGAACAGCTCCAGGCCTGCGGCGCGCGGAGCCGCAGCGAAGCCGCCGAGCACTACAGTTTCATCGGTTTCTGATCACACTCAATGGCAACGCCGCCAGAATTCGGCGGCCAGGCGCCGCAGGTCTTCAGCAAGCGCGGCGACATCGGTGGCACTGAGGTGGCTCTGCTGACCGACCTGCACCGTTGATTCGCTGGCCTGGCGAATGCTGATGATGTTGCGGTTGATGCTCTCACTGACCTGGCTCTGCTGTTCCACTGCAGCCGCAATCTGCACACTCATCTCGCTGATCTGGTTGACCCGCAGGCTGATGCCATCCAGTGCGGTGGCGGCGCGCCTGGCTTGATCGACACTGTGCCCGGCATGTTCGCTGCTCTGCTGCATCACCTGCACGGCATCGCGCGTGCCGCTCTGCAAGGCACTGATCATTCGCTGAATCTCATGGGTCGACTGCGCCGTGCGCTGCGCCAGGCCGCGCACTTCATCGGCAACCACAGCGAATCCCCGCCCCTGATCACCCGCCCGGGCAGCCTCGATAGCGGCATTGAGCGCCAGCAGGTTGGTCTGCTCGGCAATGGCGCGGATCACTTCGACGACGCCGGTAATCTCACTGCTGTGGTTCTGCAGGTTGTGGATAACCTCGGTGGCAGCATCCAGCGAGTTGGCCAGTTCCTGGATCGCGCTGCGGTTGAGGTCTACCAGATGGTGTCCGGCACGGGTTTCATCTTCGGCCTGATCGGCGGCCTGGGACGCTTGCTGGGCATTGCTGGCGACCTGAGCGACGCTGGCGGCCATCTGATTGATCGCGGTGGCGATCTGATCGGCTTCGCCCTGCTGCTCCAGGCTGTTGCTGTGACTGCTTTGCAGCGATTGCGCCAAAGATCCACTGTGCCCGGCCAGACGCCGGGAGGTATCGCCGATGCGCCCGACCACCGCGCCGAGCTGGCCTTTGAGCATACGCAGGGCAAAATCGATCTGGCCAATGCCATCGCGTCGACCGGTGTACAACTGCTGGCTCAACGGGTTGTCGGCGATGGCCTGCGCTTCGCTGCACAAGCGCTGAAAAGGCTTGAGCAGGGCAAGAATCACCACGGCACTCAGACCACTGGCCAACAGCACCTCAAAGAAGCCTTGCCAGGGCAACACCGGCAACACCAGGCGGCTGAGCACCGATGCCAGCACACAGCCAAGGGTCACCCCCGCCCACAGCTGCCAGCCCAGCCCCAGCGCCGGCAAGCGTTGCCACCAGGGCAGCCGGCCATTGCGCAGCTGTGCATAACAGCGCTCGGCGGCTTCGATCTGTTCGGCGCTGGGTTTGGTGCGTACCGACTGGTACTCCACCGTGTGCCCGCGGCTGGCGATGGGCGAAACAAAGGCACTGACCCAGTAGTGATCGCCGTTCTTGCAGCGATTCTTCACCAGCCCCATCCACGAGCGGCCGCTCTTGAGGGTCTGCCACATCTGCTCGAATGCCTGTGGCGGCATATCCGGATGACGCACGACATGATGCGCGCTACCCATCAGTTCTTCACGGCTGAAACCGCTGATCCTGACGAAATCGTCATTGGCGTAAGTGATTACGCTGGAGAGGTCTGTGGTGGAAAGGATATTGGCGTCACCGGGATAATCCACATTGCGACCGGTCACAGGCATATTGCTCTTCATCGGAGGCACTCGTTGTTTTTTGGGAGAATCGGCAGGGCGTACGACTCTAGTGAGAAATGGGCTGGATTCATTGATCCAGCTCACAACAATTGGCAATTGGCCACTACCCTCTCCCCAAGCTGTCAGCGCTGTCAGTTAGCCGTCACCCTGCTGACCTGATCGAGCCGCTATAAACTAGGCATCGCCCCGGGATTTCACCTATGCGTATCCAGCCCCGCTCCCTTGTGATCTGCGCCGCCCTGTTTGCCCTGGCCGCGGCTGCCTTCTGGCTGTTCGGCCGAACGGGCGAGGAAAAAATCGCCCACAACCCGGCCATTCCGGTCCGTGTCGTCGCCGTCAAACAGCAGGACGTGCCACGCTTTGTCAGCGGTATCGGCTCGGTACTGTCGCTGCACAGCGTGGTGATCCGCCCGCAGGTCGAAGGCGTGTTGACGCGCCTGCTGGTCAAGGAGGGGCAGTGGGTCAAGCAGGGCGACCTGCTGGCTACCATCGACGACCGCGCCATCCGCGCCAGCCTGGAGCAGGCCAAGGCGCAGTTGGGCCAGAGCCAGGCGCAATTGCAGGTCGCCGGTGTCGACCTCAAACGCTACAAACTACTCAGTACCGACAATGGCGTGTCGCGGCAAACACTGGACCAACAACAGGCCCTGTTCAATCAGTTGCAAGCCACGGTGCTGGGCAACCAGGCAGCGATTGCCGCCGCGCAGGTGCAGTTATCGTACACCCAGATCCTCTCGCCAGTGACCGGCAGGGTCGGTATCCGTAACGTCGATGAAGGCAACTTCCTGCGTGTGGCCGATACCCAGGGGTTGTTCAGCGTCACCCAGATCGATCCGATCGGTGTCGAGTTTTCCTTGCCACAAGCCATGCTGCCGACCTTGCAGGGGCTGCTCAAGGCAAAACCCGCGGCTGTCGTTCAAGCCTATCTGGAAGGCGATGGCGACAGCGGCGGCACCTTGCTGGCTGAAGGGCATCTGACCCTGATCGACAATCAGGTAGCCGCCAACACCGGGACCATCCGGGTCAAGGCCGAGTTCGCCAACCCCGACGCACGCCTCTGGCCCGGTCAACTGGTTACCCTCAAGCTGCAGACGGCGCTGGAGCAGAACGCGCTGGTGGTGCCACCGCAGGTGGTGCAGCGCGGCATCGACGGGCATTACGTTTACCGGCTGGTCGGCGACAAGGTCGAGAGCGTGGCGGTCAAGGTGCTGTATCAGGACAGCGCTCTGAACATCATCGCCGGGGTCGGCAGAGACGACAAACTGGTCTCCGATGGTCAGTCGCGGCTCAAGCCCGGCGCCACCGTCGAGGTGGCTGCGGAAACGGCCGCCCCTGAAGAAGTGGCCAAGCGCCGGGAGCTGCCATGAAAGCCCGCGGCTCGATTTCGGCCTGGTGCATCGACCGCCCGATCGCCACCCTGCTGCTGACCTTTGCCCTGGTGCTGCTCGGGGTCATCGCCTTTCCGCGCCTGCCGATTGCGCCCTTGCCGGAAGCCGACTTCCCGACCATCCAGGTCACCGCACAACTGCCTGGCGCCAGCCCCGAGACCATGGCTTCATCAGTGGCCACACCGCTGGAGGTGCAGTTCAGCGCCATCCCCGGCATGACCCAGATGACCTCCAGCAGCGCCCTGGGCTCGACCAACCTGATCCTGCAGTTCACCCTGGAAAAAAGCATCGACACCGCCGCCCAGGAAGTCCAGGCCGCGATCAACACCGCTACTGCACGCCTGCCCCAGGACATGCCCAGCCCGCCGACCTGGCGCAAGGTCAACCCGGCGGACAGCCCGGTGCTGATCCTCACCGTCAGTTCAGCGCAGATGCCCGCCAACGAACTGAGCGACTACGCCGAAACCCTCCTGGCCAGGCAGTTGAGCCAGATCGATGGCGTCGGCCTGATCAACATCACCGGCCAGCTACGCCCGGCGATCCGCGTCCAGGCGCAGCCGGAAAAACTTGCCGCCCTGGGACTGACCCTCGCCGACCTGCGCCAGGCGATCCAGCAGACCAGCCTGAACCTGGCCAAAGGCGCGTTGTATGGCGACAACAGCGTCTCGACCCTGGCCACCAACGACCAGCTGTTTCATCCCGAGGAATACGCCGAGCTGATCGTCTCTTACCGCGACGGCGCGCCTGTGCACCTGAAGGATGTCGCCAAGGTCATCAACGGTGCCGAGAATGCCTACGTCAAAGCCTGGTCCGGCGAGCAGCAGGGCTTGAACCTGGTGGTGTTCCGCCAGCCCGGTGCCAACATCGTCGAGACCGTCGACGGCATCATGGAGGCGCTGCCCCGGCTTGAGCAGATGCTCCCGGCCGCGGTCGAGGTCTCGGTACTCAACGACCGCACGCAGACCATCCGCGCCTCCCTGCACGAAGTGGAAATCACCCTGATGATCGCCGTGGTCCTGGTGATCGGGGTGATGGCGCTGTTCCTGCGGCAATGGTCGGCGACCCTGATCGTCTCCAGCGTGCTCGGTGTGTCGCTGATCGCCAGCTTTGCCCTGATGTACCTGTTCGGCTTCAGCCTGAACAACCTGACCCTGGTGGCCATCGTCATTGCCGTGGGCTTCGTGGTCGATGATGCCATCGTCGTGGTGGAGAACATCCACCGTCACCTGGAAGCCGGCGACAGCAAGCGTGAAGCGGCGATCAAGGGCTCCGGGGAAATCGGCTTCACCGTGGTCTCGATCAGTTTCTCGCTGGTGGCTGCCTTTATTCCATTGCTGTTCATGGGCGGTGTAGTCGGGCGCCTGTTCAAGGAATTCGCCCTCACTGCAACCTCGACCATTCTCATTTCGGTGGTGGTCTCGCTCACTCTGGCACCGACCTTGTGCGCTCTGTTCATGGAGCGCCCCGAGCACAAGGACCAGCACAAGATCACTTTCGGCGAACGCCTGCTGGCCTGGTATGAGCGCGTACTGGTCAAGGCGCTGGCGCATCAGCGGCTGATGATGGGCATCTTCGGCGTCACCCTGGCGCTGGCGGTGGTCGGCTATGTCGCCATTCCCAAAGGCTTCTTCCCGGTCCAGGACACCGGCTTCATCCTCGGTACCTCCGAAGGCGCGGCGGACATCTCCTACCCGGACATGATCAAAAAGCACCAGGCACTGGCCAAGGTCATCGAGGCCGACCCGGCAGTGCGCGCGTTCTCCCATGCGGTCGGGGTCACCGGCAGCAACCAGACCATTGCCAACGGCCGTTTCTGGATCGCCCTAAAGGACCGCGGCGAGCGTGACGTCTCGGCTAGCGAGTTCATCGATCGCCTGCGGCCGAAGCTGGCCAAGGTACCGGGCGTGGTCCTGTACCTGCGCGCCGGCCAGGACATCAACCTGAGTTCCGGGCCCAGCCGCAGCCAGTACCAGTACGTCCTCAAGAGCAACGACGGCGCAGCGTTGAACCTGTGGACGCAACGCCTGACCGAGCGCCTGAAAGCCAACCCGGCCTTCCGCGACCTGTCCAACGACCTGCAACTGGGCGCCAGCGTCACCCGCATCGAGATCGACCGTCGTGCCGCGGCACGCTTCGGCCTGACCACCACCGACATCGACCAGGCGCTCTACGACGCCTTCGGCCAGCGCCAGATCAGCGAGTTCCAGACCGAGACCAACCAGTACAAGGTGATCCTCGAACTCGACGCCCGCCAGCGCGGCAAGGCCGAAAGCCTGAACTACTTCTACCTGCGTTCACCGCTGACCGGTGAGATGGTGCCGCTGTCGGTGCTGGCCAAGGTCGCGCCGCCGAGCACCGGGCCGTTGTCGATCAGCCACGACGGCCTGTTCCCGGCCGCCAACCTGTCGTTCAACCTGGCTTCCGGTGTGGCGTTGGGCGATGCCGTGCAGATCCTCGAACGCACCCAGCGTGAACTGGGCATGCCCGATTCGATCATCGGCAACTTCCAGGGTGCGGCGCAGGCCTTCCAGAGTTCGCTGTCGAGCCAGCCCTGGCTGATCCTCGCCGCCCTGGTGGCGGTGTACATCATCCTCGGCGTGCTCTACGAGAGTTTCGTCCATCCGCTGACCATCATCTCCACCCTGCCGCCTGCCGGCGTCGGTGCACTGCTGGCCTTGTACCTGTGCGGCATGAGCCTGTCGGTGGACGGCATCGTCGGCATCGTGCTGCTGATCGGCATCGTCAAGAAGAACGGCATCCTGCTTATTGACTTCGCCCTGGATGCCCAGCGCACCCTCGGCCTGAGCCCCGAACAGGCCATCCACCAGGCCTGCCTGACACGTTTCCGGCCGATCATGATGACCACCCTCGCCGCCCTGCTCGGCGCCGTACCGCTGATGTTCGGCATGGGCGCCGGCGCCGAACTGCGACAGCCGCTGGGCATTGCCGTGGTCGGCGGGTTGCTGGTCAGCCAGGCGCTGACACTGTTCACCACGCCAATCATATACTTGGCCCTGGAACGTCTGTTCCATCGGCGTCAGGCGCCACAAAGCGTGGCGCAGCCCAATGCCAGTTGAGAACCGATCATGCGCGTGCTGATTATCGAAGATGAAGAAAAGACCGCCGACTACCTGCACCGCGGCCTGACCGAGCAAGGTTTCACCGTCGACCTGGCCCGCGACGGCATCGACGGCCTGCACCTGGCCCTGGAAGGCGATTACGCGGTGATCGTGCTCGACGTCATGCTTCCCGGTCTCGACGGCTATGGCGTACTGCGTGCCCTGCGCGCGCGCAAACAGACGCCGGTGATCATGCTCACCGCCCGCGAGCGGGTTGAAGACCGCATTCATGGTCTGCGCGAGGGTGCCGACGATTACCTCGGCAAGCCGTTCTCGTTCCTTGAACTGGTCGCCCGCCTGCAGGCCCTGACCCGGCGCACCGGCAGCCATGAACCGGTGCAAATCCAGGTCGCCGACCTGTGGGTCGACCTGATCAGCCGCAAGGCCAGTCGCGCCGGGCAACGCCTGGACCTGACCGCCAAAGAGTTCTCGCTGCTCAGTGTGCTGGCCCGGCGCCAGGGCGAAATCCTCTCCAAGACCGCCATCGCCGAGCTGGTCTGGGACATCAACTTCGACAGTGACGCCAACGTCGTCGAAGTAGCGATCAAGCGCCTGCGCGCCAAGCTCGACGGCCCCTTCGAAACCAAGCTGCTGCACACCATCCGAGGCATGGGCTATGTTCTGGAAAACCGTGCCGACTAATTCCATCGCCCTGCGCCTGAGCGCGTTGTTCACTCTGGTCGCGCTGGGTGTGTTCCTGTTCATTGGCAGCGCCTTGTACAAGCAGGTGGACCGTAGCCTCGACCTGCTGCCGGTGGCGGAGCTGGAAGCGCGCTTCAGTGTGCTGGAATCCTCCCTGACCCGCTACGACACCACCGAGCATTGGGCCAAGATCACCAACAAGCTCAACCTGCTCGGTGAAGAAGATCGCCGAATTCGTTTCTGGGTGGTCAGCGGCAACAGTACCTTCGAATACGGCCATCCCGACGCCAGCATCCGCGCCTTCGCCTCGGGGCCGCTGGGCATGCGCGACCTGCACCTGAGCAACAGTCCTTACCCGTATAAAGTGCTGGTCAGTGAACTGCCGGCGATGGGTGCGCGTCCGCCGCTGCGCTTTTTGATCGCCATCGACACCGAAGCCTTCTGGCAAACCCAACACACCTTGCTGGTGGCCATTATCAGCCTGTCGGTGTTCGGCGTGCTCCTTGCCTCGTTGCTCGGATACTGGGTCGCACGGGTCGGGCTCAAGCCGCTGGGCAAACTCTCTGCCGAAGCACAGAAACTTGCCCCACCGCGCCTCAGCGGTCGCCTGCAGCTGTCGGATCTGCCGCCCGAGGTGGCGCAGTTCGCCAGTGCCTTCAACTCCACGCTGGAGCGGGTCGACCAGTCCTACACTCGCCTTGAAGCCTTCAATGCCGACGTTGCCCACGAACTGCGCTCGCCGCTGACCAACCTGATCGGCCAGACCCAGGTGGCGCTGACCCGCGGGCGCAGTGCCGAGCACTACTTCGAGGTGCTGCAATCGAACCTGGAAGAACTCGAACGCCTGCGCACCATCATCAACGACATGCTCTTTCTCGCCAGTGCCGACCAGGGCAGCAAGGCCACGGCATTGACCTGCAGCTCGCTGGCCGAGGAAGTAGCGGCGACCCTCGACTACCTGGATTACATCCTTGAGGACGCCCAGGTGCGGGTCGAAGTGAGTGGCGACGCCCAGGCGCAGATCGAAAAGGCCCAGTTGCGTCGAGCCCTGATCAACCTGCTGAACAACGCCGTGCAGCACACCGCCGCCCAGCAGGTTATCCAGGTGCGAATCGAGCAGGTTGATGGACAGATCAGCATCGCGGTGAGCAATCCGGGCCCGGCGATAGACGAGGAGCACTTGCCGATGCTGTTCGAGCGCTTTTATCGGGTCGATGCCGCGCGCACCAGCGGCGGGGGCAACCATGGTCTCGGGCTGGCAATCGTCAAGGCCATTGCCCTGATGCACGGTGGCAGCGTGTTTGTGCGCAGCCAGGCGGGGGCCAATACCTTCGGGATTTTGTTGCCGGTGTAGGAGCGGATTTATCCGCGATGGACTGCGTAGCAGGCCCATCTTTTGGGGCCGCGTTGCGCCCCATCGCGGATAAATCCGCTCCTACAGCAACCTGACTATTACCCTGGACGCAACAGTACTTCTCGAAAAAGTCACTGTTTCTTGCGGTTGATTCCGACTAATTTAGTCGGACCTACTTAACACTTGCACCGCAAGAAGGCTGTTTCAAAATGTCCAACAGTATGGGTGTTGCCAGCGTATTCGTCCTGTCTTCCCTGTTATTGTCCCCTCTGGCCATGGCCGAGGAATCGCAGGCTTTCGTCGCTCGCAATGCCGAGCTGGCGGCCGTCCACGATCAGGCTCGCGAGGCCTTCGCCGCCCAGTCCGAGCAATCGTCAAAGCCCGCAGAACAGACCGCTTCAAAGGTTTCTTCGAGTGATGCAGCCGAGAGCTGATCGCCACTCCGTTACTCCCTTCGACTCCTTGGATGATCGCACAGGTGACTTGAGCGCCGGTGCGGTTGTCTTTCAAAGCCGCTGATGATCAGCGGCTTTTTTTTCGCGTGTCGAAAAGTGCCAGCCTGCTGGCGCGTTTGTTCATAAGAAGATCATTTTTCGCACAATAAAAACTGCCTTACCGTCACCTCAAGGAGTACACCCCGGTGAACACTGCTTTACGCTTCACCCCCCTGTTCGTTGCACTGGCTGCAACGATCCCCTTCAACGCCCAGGCCGATGAGGAAAAGGCCGAAGGTTTTATCGAAGGGTCCAGCCTCAACGTGCATGCTCGCAACTACTACCTCAACCGCAATCAGCTGGATCGCGGTGTGCGTGACAACCGGGAATGGGGACAGGGTTTTCTCGGTAAGTTCGAATCGGGCTACACCCCGGGCACCGTTGGTTTCGGGCTGGACGTGCACGGCATGCTCGGCCTGAAACTCGATGGCGGCGCCGGCACCTCCGGCACCAGCATCCTGCCGATCAACACCCAGGGTGACGGCGAGCCGGGCAAGGCCCATGACTCGTTCTCGACCGCCGGCGCCGCAGTCAAACTCAAGGCCTTCGACACCGAGCTCAAGGCTGGCGACCTGTTTCTGACCAACCCGGTGATTGCCGGCGGTGAGTCGCGCATGCTGCCGCAGACCTTCCGTGGTGTCAGCCTGACCAACAACAGCGTCGCAGGGCTGATGCTCGAAGCCGGCCAGGCCAGCTTCACCAAGCCTTACAACCAGAGCGGCCACCGGCGCATCGACACCTATTACGGCGCCTTGCCGGATGATCGCGAGAGCCGTCACCTGAACTGGGCCGGCATGGCCTGGAACGGCGTGCCGAACCTGACCTCGAGCCTGTACGCCTCCGAACTCAAGGACATCTGGAACCAGTACTACTTCGACCTCGACTACACCTGGCAGGTGAACGAACTGGTCAGCCTCAACCCGGGCCTGCACTACTACCACACCCAGGACACCGGCCAGGCGCTGCTCGGCAACATCGACAACAACACCTACAGCCTGCACTTCACCGTCAATGTCGGCTACAACAGCCTCACCGCGGTGTACCAGCGGGTCAACGGCAACACCCCGTTCGACTACATCAACCAGGGCGACAGCATCTACCTGGACAACTCGCAGATCTATTCGGACTTCAACGGCCCCAACGAGCGCTCGTGGAAGCTGAAATATGCCTACGACTTCGCCGGCCAGGGCATTCCCGGCCTGACCTCGATCGTCTCCTATTCCCGCGGTGAACTGGACCTGACCAAGGTCGACCCCAACAGCGTCGGCTACGGCGAACACTGGTACAACCCTGAAGGCAAGAACGCCCAACACTGGGAGCGCGACATCGACGTGCAGTACGTGTTCCAGCAAGGCAGCCTCAAAGACCTCTCGGTCCTGCTGCGCTGGGCCAGCCATCGTGGCAGCCAGGGCTACTCGCAGATCGACAACGACGTCGACGAGTACCGGGTGATTGTCGACTACCCGCTGAACATCTTCTGATCCCTGCGTAAACAAGAGCTGGCGCCCTCGCCAGCTCTTTCCGTCGGCTTGCTGCCAAAGTTCTTGTTCGACAATCCTGTGCCCCCTAGAATACCGCGCCGCCGCGTAACCACGCCGCGACTCTTCTGACGGTCTTCGGCTGCAGCGACCATGACTTTGCCCTCTCGATCCCAGCGATCTGCCCTGTACAAGTCTCATCCGGAGCTGATCCTGAACCTGGGCAGTTGCCTTGCGGTGCTCGCCATCGTCGCCATCGTCAGCTACCTGGTGATGCGTGAGCGCAGCAGCATCGAACAGAGCGCCGCCCGCTCGGCCAGCAACATCGTGCAGTTGATCGAAAGCGACATCGTACGCAACGTCGAACTCTATGACCTGTCGCTACGCGGCCTGATCTGGGCGGTGAAGCAGCCACAACTGCGCACCCTGCCCGCCGAACTGCGCCAGCAGGTGCTCTTCAACCAGGCATTTACCACACCGGTGCGCGGCGACATTCTCTGGCTCGACGCATTGGGTAACGTGGTTGCCGACTCCACCAGCGTGATCCCGCGCCAAGCCAATTTCGCGGACAGCACGGTGTTCCAGGCCCATCGCCAGCATGCAGACGCGGGGCTGGTGATCAGCCCGCCCTTCAAGGCCCGCCTGGGCAACCTCGACTGGTGCATCAGCTTCAGCCGCCGTATCGATGGCCCCAACGGCGAATTTGCCGGGGTTGCTGCCGGCGCCTTGCGCCTGTCGTACTTCACCGACCTGTTCAAGCGCCTGGACATCGGCAATGACAGCAGCATCAACCTGATGAACACCGATGGCGTCCTCCTGGCACGCCAGTCGAACAACGTTGAAGACGTGCTGATCGGTGCCAATTTCGCCGACCGCCCCAACTTCAAGCGCCTGCTGGCCGATGGCAGCGGCAGCTTCACCGGTTACTCCGGGCGCACCGGCAAGCAAAAGCTCTACACCTTCGCGCGGGTCGCTGACTTGCCGCTGATCGTGGTGGTGGCGCGTTCGGCCGATGAGGTCTTCGAGTCCTGGCGGCGCACGGTATTACTGGTCAGTGTTGCGACCGGGGTGCTGTGCATCGGCATCCTCTGGCTGACCTTGCTGCTGGGCCGCGAGTTGCGCCGCCGCCACTGCGCCGAACAAGACCTGGCGGAACTGGCGGCCACCGATAGCCTCACCGGCCTTGCCAACCGCCGTCAGCTCGATCAAGTGCTGCGCCGGGAATGGTCACGGGCGCAACGCAATCACCGTCCGCTGGCGGTGCTGATGGTGGATGTGGATCACTTCAAGGCCTTCAACGAACGTCATGGTCACCAGGGTGGTGACGAAGCCTTGCGCAAGGTCGCAGACGCCGTTGCCCGCAGCATTCGCCGCCCGGCCGACCTGGCGGCACGCTATGGCGGCGAAGAGTTTCTGGTGGTCTTGCCCGAGACCGAACGCCACGGCGCACAGATTCTGGCCGAGCGCATCCGGCGCAGCGTCGAGGCGCTGCCGCTGTTCGGTGACGACATCAAACCGGTAACCGTGAGTATCGGTATTGGCTGCTTCACGCCAGGCGCCCAGCAAGACCTGGCGACCTTGCTGGGCAGTGCTGACGATGCGCTCTACAGCGCCAAGCGCAATGGCCGCAACCGCGTGGAAACAGCGGTTTAAGAACGCGCCCTGGCCTGATTGCGCAGTGCCTTGACCTGGTCATGGTTGCGTTGCACACCATGATACTGACGCTCAACCAGCGGAATCACTTCGTTGCCGGTAGCCAACGGCAGCTTGGCGAGTTTTTCCAGGGCATCCTTGTAAGCTTTAAGCGCGTGGTCCTCACCGCGTTCGACTTCATTGAGCACCGCTTCTTCATCCTTGCCGGTAAGCATCGACTTGAGGCTTACCCATTTGCGATGCAAGTCGCCACTGACACTGGTGGACGTCTCCGGATCACCACCCAGGGCACGCACATGGTGCTGCAACTCGGACGCTGCGGTACCGCATTCGCCGGCGCGCTGCAGAAAGTAGGTTTTCAGCTCAGGATTCTTCACATCCTCGGCAGAGGTTTTGAAGCCTTTCTCACCATCCTTGCTGAATTCGATCAGTTCGTTGAGTACCGAGACAACTTCTTTGTGGGGACTGGTCATGACACTACTCCTTTGCACGAGGGACATGCCTAACTACCGAGCAGTGTTCGTGCCAGCCTTGACTACGACGTTATTTTGATATTTTTCAATAGCTTACGATTAATTGAACTCTCAGGATTCCAGCGTTCTGCATGAACTGTCCTTTGGCCTTCATGCAGATTGCATGTATGTTCGACAGGTCCCTTTGAGAATCACATTGCATGAATCCCGAGATGCTTGAACTGCTGGTCACCCGCGAAATGCCGTTCGGCAAGTACCAGGGCCGGCTGATCGCCGACCTGCCGGGCCATTACCTGGCCTGGTTCGCCCGCCAGGGCTTTCCCAAGGGTGAACTCGGCGGGTTGCTGGCCTTGATGCACGAAATCGACCACAACGGCCTGGGCGAACTGCTGGTGCCCCTGCGCAAGAAGCACCCGCGCCGCCGTCCCTGATCAGGCCTTGACCGGCTGTACCGCCAGCTCCACCACTTCACTGCGCTTGAGCACGGCATAGACCAGCGCTGTCAGCAGGCTGCCGGCGAGGATCGCCAGCAGGTACAGCAGCGCATGGTTGATGGCGTTGGGAATAAGCATGACGAACAGCCCGCCATGGGGTGCCATCAGCTTGCAACCGAAGTACATCGACAGTGCGCCGGTCAGTGCACCACCGGCGATACTCGCCGGAATCACCCGCAGCGGATCCTTGGCGGCAAACGGAATCGCCCCCTCCGAGATAAAGCACAAGCCCAGTACAAACGCCGCCTTGCCGGCTTCGCGCTCGCTTTGGGCGAACTTGCGCCGGGCGATGAAACTGGCGATACCCAGGCCAATCGGCGGCACCATCCCGGCGGCCATGGTCGCGGCCATCGGCGCGTAGCTCTGCGACGCCAGCAGGCCCACGGAGAAGGCGTAGGCGGCCTTGTTGATCGGCCCGCCGAGGTCCACACACATCATCCCGCCAAGCAGCACACCGAGCAGGATCGCGTTGGTGGTGCCCATGCTGTCGAGAAAATGGGTCAGCCCTTCGAGCATGCCCGCCACCGGTTTGCCGACCACATAGATCATCACCAGGCCAGTGAACAAACTGGCCAGCAACGGGATGATCAGGATCGGCTTGAGCGCGTCCAGGCTGCTGGGCAAGCGTACCCAACGGCTGATTGCCTTGGCGCTGTAACCGGCAAGAAAACCAGCGACGATGCCACCGATGAAACCCGCCCCCAGGGTGCTGGCCAGCAGACCGCCGATCATTCCCGGCGCCAGCCCGGGCCGGTCGGCAATCGAGTAGGCGATGTAACCGGCGAGCAGCGGCACCATGAGCTTGAACGCCGCATCACCACCGATCTGCATCAGCGCCGCTGGCAAGGTGCCCGGTTCTTTGTAGGCTTCAATCCCGAATACGAAGGACAAGGCGATCAGCAAACCGCCCGCCACCACCATCGGCAGCATGAACGAGACACCTGTAAGCAGGTGCTTGTACACCCCGGTCTTCTCACTGCGGGTAGCGCCGGCATTGGCGCTTTGCGCGACCGACTCCTCGCGCCCTTCAGCCAGGGCTTTGTTCAACGTGGCCTGGGCCTGTTTCAAGGCCACACCGGTGCCGCAGCGATAGATGCGCTTGCCGGCAAAGCGTTCGGTGGGCACCTCGATATCGGCTGCCAACAGCACCACATCGGCCTCGGCGATTGCGGCAGGCGGCAGTGGATTGCGCGCACCGACCGAGCCCTGGGTCTCGACCGTAAGCTGGTAACCCAGTTGCTGCGCGGCCTGTTGCAAGGCTTCGGCAGCCATGAAGGTGTGCGCAACGCCGGTCGGGCAGGCGGTGATGGCGACGATTTTTGCGCTGCGCTCGGCAGACGTCGATAGCGCCTCACTGACCGGCTGATAAACCTCTGCCTTTTCTGCAGCCTCACTGAGAAAGTGCTGGGCATCGCCCAAGGCCTGGGCCGGAGTGCTCTGGAACAGGCGCTTGCCGGCAAAGCGCTGCAAGTCCAGCGGACCACTGTTGACCACCAATACCCAGTCGGCAGCAGCAATCACCGCCGCCGACAATTGCCGTTGCGGTTGCTGCGGATCATGCACTTCAACACTGGTGCTCCAGCCCAGACGCTGCGCCGCAGCCTCCAGCAGGCGTGCACTGAGCACACTGGAAACCTGGCCATTGGGGCAGGCGGTGACGATGGCGATATTCATCTGCAACCCTCTTGTTGTTCTTCGCGCAGGCGCACGTCGTGCTCAAGGTGCGCCAGCTGGGTGCGGTCGTTGATGCCAAAACCGATCTGGGTCACCGCTTGGGCGGCAATCGCGGTGGCCAGGCGCAAAGTCTGCTCCGGGGCATTGGCACTGAGCAGGCCATGAACCATACCCGCCAGCAATGAGTCGCCAGCGCCGACTGTACTGGCCACCTTGACCGTAGGCGGCACGGCCGTGAGCGCACTCCCCTGCTGGAACCAGTTGACGCCCTGCTCGCCCTGGGACACCACCACGTGCTCGACGCCTTGGGCAATCAGTTGCTGGGCCGCCGCCTGTTGTTCGGCAAAACTGTGCACCGTGCTGCCGAGCACTTCGCCCAGCTCATCGGTGTTGGGCTTGACCAGCCAGGGCGCACTTTGCAGCCCGGCACGCAGGGCTTCACCGCTACTGTCCAGCGCAACCTTCAGGCCCATGGCCTTGAGCGATTCCAGCAATTGCCGCAGCCATTGCGGGCTGATGCCACGCGGCAGACTGCCCGCCACGACCACCGCTTCATGGCCGGGGGCGATATGCGTGAGCTTGGCCAGCAGTTGCTCACAGGCCTGCTCATCGACCTGCGGGCCGGGCCCGTTGATGTCGGTCACGCGGCCATCGGCTTCGACCAGCTTGATGTTGCAGCGCGTCTCACCGGGCACGCGAACAAAGCAATCGGCAAAGCCGCGCCGAGCGATCAGGGCCTCAAAGGGCTGCAGATTATCGGCACCAAGAAAACCGCCAACGGTGACGCTATGGCCAAGGTCCGCCAGCACCTGCGCGACATTCAGGCCCTTGCCCGCCGCATGGCTGTGCTGGGCCTGGCTGCGGTTGACCTGGCCGCTGTGCAGCGCATCGAGGCTGACGGTCAGGTCCAGCGCCGGGTTAAGGGTGAGGGTGAGTATCTTGGCCATTCAATCGTTCTCCACCAGCGCCCGAACGGCGCTGGCACTGCCCTGCAGCAGTGCTTGCTGAGCAAGCTGCCGGGCGTGTTCAAAATTCAGTTCGCGGACCTGGGCCTTGACCTCGGCGATGCTGCGCGCGGCAACGCTCAGCTCATCGACGCCCAGCCCCAGGAGCACGGCGACGGCTTGCGGATCCGCCGCTAGCTCACCGCACACGCCCACCCACTTGCCATGGGCATGGGCGGCGCGCACGGTCATGTCGATCAGTTGCAGCACTGCCGGGTGCAAGCCGTCGGCCTGGGCCGACAGGCTCGGATGGCCACGGTCGATGGCCAGGGTGTATTGGGTCAGGTCGTTGGTGCCGATGCTGAAGAAGTCCACTTCACGGGCCAGCACCGGCGCGAGCAAGGCCGCCGAAGGCACCTCGATCATGATCCCCAGCTGCAGGTCACTGACGCTGATTTCTGCGCGCAGGCGCTCGACCATCGCCCGTGCCTGTTGCCACTCCTCCAACTGACCGACCATGGGAAACATGATGCGCAACGGCCGGTCACCCGCCGCACGCAGCAAGGCGCGCAGCTGGCTCTCCATCACCTGCGGACGCTGCAGGGTCAGGCGAATGCCGCGTACGCCGAGGAAGGGGTTCTCTTCCTTCGCAATCGGCCAGTAAGGCAGCGGCTTGTCGCCGCCCACATCCAGCGTGCGCACCACCAGTGGCCGACCGTCGAGACCGTCGAGCACACGGCGGTACTCGGCCTCTTGCAGCGCTTCATCCGGAATCTGCTGATGGGCCATGAAAATCAGTTCGGTGCGCAACAGGCCGATCCCTTCGGCGCCGTGATCGACGACCGCCTCGATGCCTTTGCTGTCACCAATGTTGGCGAACACTTCAATGGCATGCCCGTCACGGGTCACCGCCGGCTCCAGACGATGAGCGCGGGCCAGTTGCAGACGTTGCTCGCGGCGATCACGCTCGGCCAGTGCGCGCTGCAGTTCATCGGCGGGCGGCGCTACCTGCAGGCGACCGCGCTGGCCATCGAGCAACAGCGCAGTACCCGAGGCAATCAGCAACACCGCATCGCCGGCACCGACCACCGCTGGGATGCCCAGGGCGCGGGCGACGATGGCACTGTGCGCGGTGGCGCCACCACGGGCGGTGAGAATCCCGGCGACACGCGCCGGGTCGAGCCGCGCCACATCCGACGGACCGACCTCCTCCATCACCAGCACATAAGGTTGCTCCGGTGCCGGGATGTCCGCTTCGCCACACAGCTGGGCCAGCACCCGCCGGCCGATGTCGCGCAGATCGGCCGCGCGCTCGGCGAGCAAGGCGTCGTGCAGCGCCTCCTGCTGGCGCGCTGCATTGTCGATCACTGCCATCCAGGCCGCCGGAGCGCTTTCCCCCTGGCGCAGGCGCTGGTCGACTTCGTCGGCCAGATCGGGGTCGGCGAGCATTTCCTGATGGGTGATGAAAATTTCGCCAATGGCCTTGGCCTGGCTGCGCTGGATCAGCGCGCCGATCTCGGCATTGACCGCGGCCAGTGCTTGCTGCAAACGCTCACGCTCGATCGGCAGCGACTCACCGCGCAATGGATAATCGAACTCACGCAGCACCTGAATATGCGCCGGGCCGCTGGCGATCCCCGGCGCGGCCGCCACGCCCTGAATCACTGCACCCGGCAATGGCGCCTGAAGCTCAGGCTCCGGCAGCAGTTCAGGCGCGGCCTCGACCACAGCGGCCAACGCTTCGACTTCCTCGCCCAGGCCTTGCTCGATTGCCGCCAACAAAGCCGGCAGCGCATCAGCAGCCACACTGGGCTCAGCAATGATTTCCAGCACCTGACCGCGGCGAGCACCGAGGCTCAGCAGCTTGCTCAAGCTCTTGGCGGAAACGGCCGCCTGGCCGCTGTCGACCACACGCAAACGAATTTCACCGTCAAACGCCTTGGCCAGTTGCGCCAGCTCTTTGGCCGGCCGCGCATGCAGCCCATGGGCATTGGCCAGGCCGATACGCACGCTGGGCCAATCGGCCGGCACCTCGCCGCCCAGTACCTCGAGCACCGCGCGGCTGTTGGTGGCACGGCACAGCTCCTGGCCACGGCCTTCGATCAGCAGCGTACACAAGCGTTCGAGCAAGGCCTGATGGGCGGCGCCCAGGCTAGCGAGACAGAACACGCCGTGCAGAGGCTGGTCGCGATAACGCAGCGGTTGTTGCGGAGTGACGAAGGCCAGTCCTGGCTGACGCACCGCCTGCTGGCTGTGCAGCCACCACAGGCCTTCGCCCAGCGGCAGCGGCTCGACCTGCTGCAACACCCCGGCGAAGCTGGCGCTGACACAGTCAGCTCGCTGCAACAGCCGCGCAGCGCGCCAGACCAATTCATCGAAATCTTCAGCCGCCACGCCCAGGCCGATCATCTGCGCATCCAGCGCCAGCTCCTGCGGGGCGCCTTGCAGCAACTTGAGCAGGGCCTCGGCAGAACTCGCGCGGCGTAATGCCTCGGCCAGGTCGGTTTCGCCCAGGGCGCGAGTCAGCAGTTGCAGCAGGCGCAGGTGTTCATCAGAGCGTGCAGCGATACCGATGGCCAGGTACACCTTATGGCCATCGCCCCAGTCCACCCCCTCGGGGAACTGCAACAGGCGCACGCCGGTGGTAAACACCTGATCGCGGGTTTCCGGAGTGCCATGAGGGATCGCAATACCCTGGCCGAGAAAGGTCGACCCCTGTGCCTCGCGGGCTTGCAGGCCAGCCAGGTAACCCTCGGCGACCAGGCCGTCACGGACCAGGTGCTCGGCTAAAAGCTGCAGCGCCGCCGACTTATCCACAGCCGACTGGCCCATGGATATCTGCTCTACAGTGAGCTCGAGCATGACCTTCTCCTTTGCAGCACCAGGCGGGTGCTGAGGTATTGTTGTGAATTTTTCAGCATAGGGCCAGTTGCACTCGGCCCTCGGCAGGCGTTGGTTCGGCAGAAAAATCGCCTGCTGAAACGTTTAATCTGGAATTGTGAGCACGTTACTCGATAATCTTCGATCAAAGAAGCCCCATCTTGTCGGACAATTGCGACAATGGTCGTCTGCGCCGTGAACACAGGATCGGTGACAATTCCCGGTCAGGCTGTGCAAGCAGCCCCGGTATAACAAGGAATTTGCGGTGAAACTCAGCGATATCGCGCGTCTGGCCGGTGTGTCCGTGACCACAGCCAGCTACGTCATCAATGGCAAGGCCGAACAGCAACGCATCAGCGTCAGCACCGTGGAGCGTGTGCGTGCGGTGGTCGAAGCCCATGGCTTCACCCCCAACCCGCAGGCTGCCGGCTTGCGTAGCCGCCACACCAAGACCCTGGGGTTCATTCTCCCGGACCTGGAAAACCCCAGCTACGCACGCATTGCCAAGCAACTGGAACAAGGCGCCCGGGCCAAAGGTTACCAACTGCTGATTGCCAGCAGTGACGACCAGCCCGAGAGCGAGCGCCAGTTGCAGCAGCTGTTCCGTGCCCGCCGTTGCGATGCGCTGTTTGTCGCCAGCTGCCTGCCGGCCGGTGACGACAGCTATCGCCAGTTGCAGGCCAAAGGCCTGCCGATCATCGCCATCGACCGCAGCCTGGACCCGGCGCATTTCTGCTCGGTAGTCAGCGACGACCGCAACGCCAGCCTGCAATTGACCCGCAGCCTGCTCGCTACCAAACCGGCGCACATCGCCCTGATCGGTGCACGGCCAGAGCTCAGCGTCAGCCAGGCGCGTGCCGGTGGTTTCGATGAAGCCCTGCAAGACTTCACCGGCAAAGTCAGCCGCTATCAGGGCGAAGCCTTCAGCCGCGAGTGCGGCCAGCGCCTGATGACCGAACTGCTCGAAGAGTTCGGCGGCTTGCCTGATGCCCTGGTGACCACCTCTTACGTGCTGCTGCAAGGCGTGTTCGACGTACTGCAAGCGCGCCCGGCCAACTCGCGCAGCCTGCAACTGGGCACCTTCGGTGACAACCAGCTGCTCGACTTCCTGCCACTGCCCGTCAACGCCATGGCCCAGCAACACGGCGTCATGGCTGAGATCGCCCTGAAACTGGCCTTGGCCGCGGTTGAAGAGAAACACTACGAACCTGGCGTACACGCCGTAGGTCGAACCTTCAAACAGCGAATCATCAAGGCCTGAGCATGCGCCTGATCGACACCCACACCCATCTGGATTTTCCGGATTTCGACCCTGACCGTACGGCCCTGCTGGCCAACGCCAGGGCCGCGGGTGTCGAGCGCATGGTGGTGCTCGGGGTGTACCAGGACAACTGGCAGCGGGTGTGGGACCTGGTGAGCAGCGACCCGCACCTGTACGCCGCCTTCGGCCTGCACCCGGTCTACCTCGACCAGCATCGCCCAGAACACCTGCGTGAACTGGGCGACTGGCTGACCCGCCTGCGCGGCGAGCGCCAGCTGTGTGCGGTAGGCGAATTCGGTCTGGACTACTACTTGCCGGAGCTGGATCGCGAACGCCAGCAGCACTGGTTCGAAGCGCAACTGCAACTGGCCGTTGATTTCAACTTGCCTGCCCTACTCCACGTGCGCCGTAGTCATGCCGCGGTGATTGCCACGCTCAAGCGTTACAAGCTCCAGCGTGGCGGCATCATTCACGCATTTGCCGGGAGCTTTGAAGAGGCGCGCGAGTATCACAAGCTCGGGTTCAAACTGGGCCTAGGCGGTGCTGCAACCTGGCCGCAAGCGCTGCGCTTGCACAAAGTGCTGCCACAGTTGCCGCTGGAAAGTCTGGTGCTGGAAACCGATGCGCCTGACATGGCGCCGGTGATGTATGCCGGGTTGCGCAACAGTCCGGAGCATTTGCCGCAGATTGCTACTGCGCTGGCAGCGGTGATCGGGATTGAGGTGGAGCGGTTGGCTGAGGTGAGTACGCGTAATGCGTGTGAGTTGTTCAGTTGGCAGTAGATCTCTTGCCGGTGGGAGCGGGCTTGACCCGCGATCAATCCCAAACCAACCCAACACCTCAATCTCCTACCCTATCAATTCACTCCCTGCCGCAACCCTATGCAGTTCCCCCAAGGGTCACGCACTTGGGCAATCCACTCCCCGCCCTCAATCTGCAGCGGCCCGCGATAGAGCTTGCCGCCTATCGCCTCCAGACGTTGCACTTCCTGGCGCAGATCGTCGACTGACCAGTACGCCACCGACCCCGCCGCCCCACTGCTGACCTTCTCATCCCCATCGACAATCTCCAGCGCCACGCCATCCAGCTGCAGCAGCCCATAATCATCGGAATCAGGATAAACCCGTACCGCCTGGGGAAAGGCCTGTGCATACCAGTCGGTCGCGGCTCTCCAGTCCTTGGTATGCAGGAGAATGGAAACGATGTGATTACCGGGCATCTGGCCTCCTTGGCAACGCCTGCTCTCAATTCAACCAACGACCGCCTCAAAACCAGCCGCGATCATCCTCAAGCTCCGCCCGGCACTGCTTGAGCTGTGCACTGTAAACCTTCGACTGCTGCTCAACTTTACGCGCCACCTGCATCAGCCACGGCTTGTTGCGATAGGTACCGCGACTGAAACCACCGCGTCCCTCATGGTAGGCCAGGTACTGGTTGTAGACGTCCCACTTGGAAATCCCGAGCTGCTTTTGCGTGCCATCGGTGTACCAGCCGATAAACATCATCGCGTCATCGAAATTGTCCCGCGAGCCGCCATTGCCGGTGCGATCCTTGTACTCACCCCAGACCGGGTCCTGCGCCTGTGCATAACCGTAGGCAGAACTGACGCGCCCCCACGGAATTATCCACAGCAGGTAATCGCGAGGTGGCAGCGCATCGTGAACGAAACTGCTTTCCTGCTTCATGATTGCCATTGCCACGTGTTGCGGCGTGCCGAACTTCTGCTGCATTTCCAGCGAGTCTTCGTACCAGTCAGGGTATTCGCGGAAAATATTGCAGAGATTGTTCTGATCCCGGGGAGGCGCGGTGGCGCAGCCCGTCAAGATCACGTACATCAGCATCAGCGCCCAAATCCGCCCTTGTTTCATCCATCGCCCCAGCAAAAAAATGAGGGCATTAGTTGCCCTTCGTATGTAGCGCAGCACCTGAACGGAGCAGGTTCTGCCGATGTTCTATGATGGCCTGCGCGTTGGCAGGGTCACCAGCGTTGCGAACAGTTTGATCAATTAACAACCAAAACGGCTGCTTCAGGGCAACAAATCTTCAGAATTTCCTGATTCCCTGTAGTCCATTTCCGAATCATACTTTCGGCGCTTTCAAGCCATTGCAGTGGTCCCGCGAGGGGCCTAGTCTCGACCGGTCGTTGCCAATTTCAACGACCGGTTTTGACAGGCCGCCGAACATCGTGAGACATGTGCAAGTCTTTATGGCGATTGTACGTGGGGCACCTTCGTGTGCGCCGAGTTCTCCGGTGATCGGTCTGTCAACCCACGTACAGTTGCCACCCATTTGTTTGACAGCAGATTCGTGGCGGCTCCACTCACTCGGAGGCTACTATGCTGAAAATCGTTCCTGATCCACCTCTTCATCAATCCCTCGAAGATATCCTCGTTCAAATCTCCGAATATCTGGTTTGCGCAATGACTGTGGCGCAGCAAACAGTTCTGCTCCATTCCAGCTCCTCAGGCCAGGTTCTGACCCTGGCTTCCATGCACGAAATCGACAATGCCCGGCACTTGGTCGAAGTGGCCTTGAGCAAGGTTCAGTTGCAGCACTGAGATATCCACAAACAAGCGCCAGCCCTGCTCAAGCAAGGCTGGCTGCTTAGGGCGTTGTGCATGCCAGGAGAGGAACGGATGAACGAGGACTCGATTGAAGGCCGAACTTCAGGTTTCAAGACGCTAGGCGTTGGTGTATTCGGTGAAGGCGCGAGCGGGAATGCCGCTGAACAATTATTTCGGGTTGAGCCTGGGCACAGTGCGGATTATGTTCTGGAGCAAGCGACGCTGCTAATGAGCTGCGTGAACAAACTTACCCAGCAGATGTTGTTTGAGCAGGATGAATCGATGATCTGTGCAGCCCACTACCTGAGCGGGATGGCCAAGGCACTGGTTCAGGACTTGGCGCATGGCATGTTGCCGGGGAGCTCAGAAAACTTGAACGATGCGGGCTGACGATTTGCTCATTTCCCCCAAATCGATTGAATAGCATCGTTGGCCTTATCCAGGGTCTCGAGGACCGTATTGGTTTGCGATGGGGTTTTAGATTGAGAGGGAATTTGAGGCAGGGGTGTGGTTTGAGATGAGGTGCTTGGGCATTTTGTGCGGCACTGTTGATTAAACATTACCTCGCATTTCCCATAGCACTGTTGCTTGATGTCATCCCCCACCGGGGCGCGCGTGCAGTCATTGCGGCAGCCCCTGAAGTGCTCGTCACATATTTGCTGGCAATGGGCATAAGCAAATGATGGTGATCCCAAAGCCAGCAATAAACAGATCCTCAGCAGTGTCATATATCACCCCTTCACCAGACGGGTCGCCAGGTTCAGATTGCTCTGATCTAGAGAAAGCATGCCTCCTCATTTGGGATGGGGACCTAAAACTGCGTGGGCATCTAGCAAGTAAAGCATCGTAACAATTTGACTCATATACCGTTTCTTAATCGAATTGATTTCCGATTGTGATAGATGAAAACGCGCTGAGAGTGGAACGCAACAATGCCCCCAAAAAACAACAAAGCCCGCACTAGGCGGGCTTTATCGGGTGATCCATAGACAGTCAAGAGCGAGGAATCGACGCCACCAATCAGCACATACTGGTCTCGATATTTGCTGAAATGCTTACCGAAAAGGTCTAATCCTCTGACGTTAGCCATTCAACCTGCTCCTTGAGTTCATCCAGAGCAATCTGGATGCGTTCGTCCGGGTGATCTTCCAAGCTCAGCAGCAACGAGGTCTCATCTGCAAGGTTGATGTGTTTCTTCAATGTGCTGTATGCCCAGATCTCTACCCATGCCTTGGTGTCGTCAACCGACTCGGCGGCCTTGAACGCACCAGACTCAACCAGCTCATCGAAGCGCTTCTTGGTCATCCCGTAGATCGGTTGAACTGGTTCCGCAAGCATCGAGTACTTGGCGAGCGCAGTCTCACCTGCCAGGAACACACCATCGCCAAGGAAAGGCTTCGAGTCGACAGCCACTTTCCGCCTGACCGGCGAGCGCATGTAGCGTCTTGCCTTCCTGAATACCTCCGATTGGGGGGCACCGAACGCGTAGGTATTGGTGAACGTCTGACTTGTGGCGGGCTGGACAACCCCAAGCTTCACCAACTGATCCACTACTTTGGAGAGGGTCACTCGGCTGTACCGAAGATCGCCCATAATGGCGTTGGCCGAGAAAAGCGTATCGCTGGTCCAGCCGTCGTAGAGGCAGCTGAGCAACATTGCTTGAGCAGCTGGAAGTAGAGCTGATACCTCATCCTCCGACCTTCGCTGACGAACTTTTTCGCGCAGGTCCATGGCAAGCTCTGGCACAAACATCTGGTAACCAGGCTGGATGAAGTTGATGTGGTGAGTGATGAGGCTGCGTCGCTCATGTTTTGTCAGCGATTTGCAAACGTACACGATCACAGCATCTGTAGCTTTGCGCACCTGAGCTATGTGCTTGCTCAGAGCAACGACGCCGGAATACTTGTCGCTCGTCGGTAGCAGCAAAAGCATGCTCAGCCCTACAGGCCCCAGTTGAAGCCTCAGTTCGACAGGCTTGTAGGTATCCTGGATGTGATAAGGCATCTTCAACAACACGGGCTTCAGCTGCGCTGTAGCGCCGAGCGTGGACTCAATGTAATCCTTCACTTCACCTTGTAGATTCGGCATTTCAGGTCGCCATGTTAACTATTTTTTGAAACTGTAAACCTGCATGGTTAACAAGTCAAAAAAGTAGTTAACACGACTGACTTTGAGGGATCGCCTGAGCCCGACCAACAGAGGAACATGCCGGCGTTACAGATGGTTGCCATCAGGATGATGTGGACAATCGTTTGGCAGAGACAAAACGAGACAAGCAGAAACAACAAAGCCCGCACTAGGTGGGCTTTGTTGGGTGTTCCATAGACAGTCATAAACCGCTAAAAACCATTATCTGGTCGGAGACAGGAATCGTACCAACACGGAAAGCCCTGAATTTAATCGTTATTAATCTTCAGGGTAGATTTTTTATCTCTAAGATTATCCTCAGGCTATCTCCAAGATGTGGATCGTTGTGAAAAAAGCTCTAGCAGTATGATTGAGGGCCGACACAGGCCCTCGCAACATGTGAGCCTAACCTAACCAAAAGCGCTTCTCGCGGATGACGGCAATCCCCCATGGTCGCGAAATCGGCCAGAAGAACCGGCCTCCCAGTTGGCTGCCTCTGTTGGCTAGTATGGGGTTACAAAAGTTGTGCCGCCCCGAAACGAGACCATGAAAAGAAAGCCTTTGACAGGCTACTTTCGGTATCAAAGAATAGAAAAATCTTGCAACGATACAATCAACCATCACCATGAAAACCTATTACTTAAAGCTATCAAGACTTTCCAACAGCATGCCATTTAGTAACGTGAATCAGACCAAGGCAAGTGCTTATATATCGCGCCACGGTACTACACTCTTCAAAATTCTTGAATATTGTGAAAGCCTCCTGAGCGCCGACTAAGCGTACAGCTTATGATATGAGCAGACGTTGCATAATTACTCTCCACTCGCTCTACGCATATGCAAATCTCTACATACACCTCAACGAATATAGCGCCACCAGACTAAAACATTGACAGTAATGGCACTCTGATCTAGATTAAAAGCTTCTTCAAGAGCTTGTCGCCAGACAGCCTGTTAGTTCAGCACTCAATACCCTAAAGCATATTTTTGAATTGTTTGATTTTTATTTGCAAACTGAGAATTTAAGGACGACAAAATTGCTGGCAGAAATAAAGCTAGGGGCAAAGACCTTACTCCTAAAAAGTCCAGGGAAAGGAAACATATTTGATATTGATTCTCTTTCGCTCGTGATAGGCCCGAATGGATCAGGAAAAACCATGATGCTAAAAAAGCTCGTGGATTATTTTACAGGGCAATTCAATGAATACATCAGTCCTGAGTTAGATGTAATAAAGACAGACGGAACACCCATAGAATCTACGGAAGCTTTAGAAGAATGGGGAGTAGTATACTACTCCTCACTGCTCTACCCTCCAAAATTCAACGCATCGCCCAACTTTATCGATGCATCGCCAAAGCGAAAAAATGCCTCACTATTAAGCGAGATAGTAAAAAGCCGCAGCAGAATTGAGCGATTTGGTTTTACTCCCGACACTTACATTACAACCCAGCTTTCAATTGAAAAGGTTTTAATCAAAATAATCAGAACTTTAATTGGAGCCAAAGACTCCATTGGTGTAATTTTCCCGAACGACCCTCACTTCACAAACCTCCACAACCTATACTCTTTATCCCACTCCAAAACCATCTCGCCGCGAGACATATTGGAGACAGGCTGCCTTGCGAGCTTGGAACATTATTTAATGGCTTTGCCTAAGCGAGATCTCATAATATCCACACTGATCGTTATTGATCGGACAGCGTCTATTAGAGGCGCGACAGGAGAGATAGTAAACTTATGCAATCGATTATTGAAAATCCCGTATGAGTATGACAGAGGATCTAAGGGCGTATACAGACACCTTAGAGAAATATTTGCGATCAGGAGGATAATTAAGAGCGCAGAGCGTAGACTAACAACAGATCGCGATAACTTATCTACTATTTTCATATTCAAAAAAATATCAAGCGGGAAAGAGATCTCCCCAGACGATAGAAGGTGGGCGGACATATATTTTGAACTTCATCTAGACGGAATGAGCTCAGGACAAATCGCGATTCTTTTACAGTTCTGCAATCTCACTGCGGCACTCGAAAAAATATCGAAAAAAAGAAGAAATGTGCTATTGCTAATTGACGAGGGAGATGCCTTTTTACATCTGGAGTGGCAGAGAATATACATTCAACAACTAAACGATTTGCTAGCAGTGTCCGCAAAATCAGCCGAACTGTCGGCACTTCAGGTAATAATGGCCACTCACTCCCCTTTACTAGCCACTGATATCCCAAAGCAATTCATATGCAGTTTAGATAGTCGAAATAACAGCGAACCCCCAAAAGCTTTCGCGGCAACTTTACATACTATATTTAACCACTCCTTTAATGCTAGAACAATCGGAGAGTTTGCCTCACAACGGATAAATGAAGCAGTAAATAGCCTACAGAAGCAGAATCTAACATTGAGGGATAAGCTGGTAATACAATCCATTGACAACCCCATAATCAGAAGAGAGATCGAGCTTTTACTCAACCAAACGGAGAGTGAGAAATGATAGTTTCCATTCTCGACCCCTGGAGCAAAGTTCGGGGTCCACACACCATCTTCCTTACCGGAGTCATAGATAAATTTTTAAACCCTGCACGCAAGCTTAGAAAAGGCGAGCAATCGCCCCTGGCGATAACTAAAAAATTCGTTAAAGATATTAGGGATCTAGTGACGTCCGAAAAAATAACAGACATCCATGAAAGCATCTCAATTTATAATAAATACAAAACTCAAGCCAAACGAAGCCAAGCAAGATTTATCAGAGAAACTTCAAAACTATTCAATTACACTAATTTTTGCACAAAGAAAAAAGGTTGGGACGCGTATAAATTCTGCAGCGGACTAGCCGTTAAAATCTGCCCCTACTGCCAGCAACTCGAACTTCCTACATTATTGATGGAAAAAGTAAACCGAGGATTTAGACCTGCGCTAGACCATTTCTTTCACAAGGATAAATATCCTCACCTAGCGCTCAGCCTCGCGAATCTAATTCCTAGCTGTACCACGTGCAACTCCAACCTTAAAGGTGAAATAGATTTCTTTGAGAACCTTCACCTGCATCCATACTTTGACAGCGAGAATATCGACTTCAAATTTCATCGGGTAACTGGCGAGCTATTTATATGGGAAGACATTCACAAACTCGAGGAATTTGTTTTATCCGTAGAACCTAATAAAGCCTGCAACAAAACCAAAAAATCAATTGACACATTTATGATCGACTCCCGATACGCACTCAAAAACATTAAAGCAGAAGCTTTGGCCTACGCACATGCCAAGCTAGACTGGGAGGACACAAAAAACAACGATCAAATAGCGATAGTTAGAGGCTTTAGACACAAGGAATTTTTACTCACTCAGTTTGACCGAGCAAATTATAAGAACCTGAGACTCGGAAAACTTAGGGCAGACATACATGATGGCTTATCTTAACTCCGATTTGCTTTGCACCCTTTGAGACTTCAACTCACGAGCCGCTCCAATGCTGCCCGACTGCTTGATACGCAGGTGCTGATTGAGTCGTCTATATGTCTACCGATCATGCAAAAATGGAGACAAATTTATTTTTACCACTGCTAAGAAAAGCAAAGGCGACCCGTTCGAGGTCGCCTTTCTATGTTATTGAGACTGTAGTCGCAGCGACTCTTTAGTTTCCGGATTTATGATCCTTAAATTTAGAATCCAATCGAATCATCGGCCGTATGATGGGCCTATCAAAAAATCAATCTTGGACCTGTCTCCTTTGACTCACGCCCGATACTCCCCGCAAGCAACTGCAGCCAGTGATCCAAGTGCCGCCCCCAACCACCTTCCGTTAGCAGACAGCACTCTCATTACTACCGATCAGCCTCGCTGAATCGATTACACCGCAGGGGGCACTGTAGCGACTTCTGGGTAGGCGAGTGACGGCTGATAGGAGTTGTCCACCTGAAATCCAAAATCGAATTCGTAGAGTGTCAGCGGTTTGAGCATCGCCACTTGGCGCCCTAAGTAGAAGGTGAAGGCGTTTGGGGCTGCGATGAATAGATGATAACGCTCTAGCCGCGAGCTCGGCCGGGCATCACGGTCAGCACGAACTCTTGCAGCCAACTGCTCGGCCAACGAATTTGCGTGGGCACCGGAGGCGACCGACTGCGCCGACACACCAGAACTCGGTCTGGCGACCAGTAACCGACGCAACTTCAGCCCGCTCTGCCCGAGGTAGTGACGCACGGCGCCTTCAGTATCCCGGGTGACACTTACCGCACAAGCAGTGCCCTGCCCCTCAGGATCCAGTTCGTGCTCCTCAAACACCCATGTCGAATGCATGGACGACAGAGTCTCATCATCTGCCGCCCAGATCTTCATTACCGGCGACCTTTGCTCAAGCTCGACCAGGCGCCCGGACTTGGTATCCAGCACGACGCCCGCGGCAAACGCCAACGTCGCGTGCGCTTCGATCGCCAACCGAATACGCCCCTCACGTGTCGGTAGCCTGAGCAGGAACTCCCGCAGTCTGGGCAGCAGCGAACCCCGCCAGGCATCGGTGTTGCGAATACTTCGTTCATCAAACTCTGGTACCAGGTCCAGTACTTCGACACAGCGGTTGTCCAGGCGGTCCAAGGCATGCTCGAAGGCTTTCACACCGAAGGTATAGACAGGGTTTACTGGTTTGCTTGCCAGTAGTCCTTCCTGGGCGCACTGATCCCTGAAAGATTCACGCGTGTACTCGGTCCGCTGATGACCTACCCATTCGAAAATATTGGCGTCATAGGGAGTTGTACTCGCGTTGGGGACAGGGCGAATCAAGCCATTGGCTCGACAGGCCTGATCAAGCAACTCACGGAGCCCGTCAAGCGAATCACGGGTCAGGTGGAATCCGAGCCGGCCACACAGCTGTTTAAGTTCATCTTCGTCGATGCCCAGATGCTCGGCCCACAGCTTCCTCAGTTTCCCCCTGGCACTACGCGGGGTAGTGCCATCGAACAACTGAATCACGTCAAGATTCAGCGAGCGCTGACGAATATGTCGGTTGAGTATGTCCTCCGCCGCGACACTGTGATTGGTCACCAATACTAGCTTTGAGACCTGATCGTTCGCCGCATCGTGACGGTGGGCGTCCAGAGCACGTTTTAACAGCGACGTAGTTGTGGCGTTGATGTACTCGGGGCTTGTCAGATCGACATGAGTGAATGATCCGGGCACCGCGTGCCATTTGCATTGCATACGCTCAAACCGCAGTGCCTGTCCAACATGGTCCGGCGGCGCTCTATCTGGATCGTATTCAATCCAAATATCATCAAAACCTTTTAGCCCTGACTCAAAGCCGACCCGTAATACATTACTCTCAGGATCCAGCAAGCGCGCGGCGTGCAGCCAGAACATCCGCGCCTGAAAAACATCGCCATCTCGGCGCGTGATAACTGCTTGTGCCATGGCGATTCAACTCAGTGGGAACATAGGACCGAGCAACGCGCGCCAAACCTTCAGGGCTTCGCCGTTCTTGCCTTGTCGCACCAGATGGATTGCTTGTCCTGCCTCTTCGGCTGCTTGACGCAGCGCTCGCTGCGCACTGGCCACCCGCTGCGGGTCCATTGAGTTGCTGATGGGCGGTCCCAGCTCGGCCGGATCCGGCCAGACTTCACCGATCCGATCAGCCAAGGTGGCGAAGAAACTCTGCAGCTCGCGGTCAAACTGTCCCCCCCACCCTCCATACAAACACTGCAGCGCCATCACCTCGACCATGAACGAGGGTTTGACCGGTTTCTCGCCGTGCTTTGGGTTGTTATTCCAATATTTGACCATCCGCACCAGACCTTTCCACTCATTGCCATAGGCCTGATGGGCGTTCGTCGCTTTCTCCGCATGCTTTTTCGGGTTGGTCTTGATCCACTTGCCAGTATCATCGTCTGGAATTTCGTAGTCCTCACCGCAAGCGAACGCTGGCACCACGTCGATACTGAGAATTTTATAATCGGTCTTGTCGTCCTCTTTGACCTCGACCCCGAAGTCGACATTGATCGAACGACTCTGGCGCCGGACTGCAGCCTTCCCGTATTTGTCGATCAACGCCTTTTCATAATCGTCGAGAACCACGCCAGCAGACTTGCTCCGATAATGTTTTTCAGACTCCTTCATCACAAAGAAGATATCGATATCTTTTAGTGGTTTGGTCTTGGTGTAGCGGGCGTAGGAGCCAGTCAGAAAATCGTTGTCGATGGAGAACTTCGAACGGACGAATTCACGAGTTTCAGTATGACGCTCGCTTGCGTTCTTCTGCTCCTTGTCGTTGAGCTCCAACCGACTCTTGAACTTGCGAAACGCCTCATCGATTGTCAGCATCAGGTACTTCTCCAGTAGGTGGTATTCGCGCCCAGACCGTTATGTTCAATAGTGGTACCCAAGCTCTGACGTACAAAACCCTCGGTTGATCTCAGGTTGCAGGTGCTCCAGCCTAAGACCTCCGGTCGACCGTTGGCAGTGGTGACTACCACACGATAAGAGGCATCAGATGGCATCACGCCAGCCTTTTTGATCGCATACTTCAGTTGCTCAGTATCGGTCCAGAAGCTACCGGCGGAACTGTCCCAGGTATACGACACGGCGATATCCCACCGCATAATCAGAGCGTCGGTCTTCGGGTGGTGGATCTCGAGAATCACCAGTTCGAGATGTTTGGAATCGATCCACGCCTTGATTCCCCGATGTAGGACCTCCCAGTCTCCCACTAACCCCGCCGGATCAAGGCCGCTGACCCGGAGGATGTCTTTAAGGCTCTTCAGAATGTTATCGGTCACGTAGGTGACCGATTGGGTATAGGAATAAACCGAGACGGTCGTCATGATTTTAAGAACCTATCGACGTCAACGGTGAAGGCGCTATCAGTCGCCGCTTGGCTCCCGGAGGACTCGCTCCCTAGGCTTTGAGTCATGTCACGGGCGGTAATGCGAGAACTTTTGGCTTTCAGCGCCCGTTGGACCCAGGCCAGATCGTCTACCGGGCACGGCAGTGAAACCGCCCAGTCTCCCTTAAGGGCATCGTGCCCAAGCCGATCTTCTTTTTCGTCCCCGGCAGCAAGCGCATCATCGTCATACAGGCAGTAGATCCGTGTGCGTGGACCGTCACAGGTGATCACGATTGCGGCATCCTTCGCTGCCTGCTCCGCAATAATCGAACTGGCGACGCCTGACACGGAAAGCAGTTCGTCACGTTTCTCGCCCTGCTCACCTTTGGTCAGCATATCGACGATAAAGCTCCATGTATCGGCCGTGCTGCGCTGAGGCGAACTTCGAATGACGCGGCTGACTACCGAACTCATGCGGTTTCCCTCCTCAAGCGGACTGCTTTGGAAGCTCTGGCCGCCTGCAACAGATCTGCCACCTTCAGCTCACCGGGCTTGAGTGCGACCTCCTTACGAAGCGTCATCGCACTGGCAACGAGTTTACGAATGGCTCGGCCATCCAGGCCAAAAACCTCATCCAGGACGTCAGCGAAGCCCGAGGCCTGAGGCAGTTTTGCAACTGCGGGGAAAAACTTGCCCAAGTCGGAAAGGCAGGAAGTCAATATCTGCCCACACGCCTCGCGATTGGGGAGCGGAATTTCCAGCACCAAATCACAACGTGAGGTGAACGCTTCATCTACCGCCTGCGGAAAATTCGAGGTAGCGATAAACAACAGATTTTTATGTGACTCGGCGAGCAGATCCAGCTGAACCAGTACGGCATCCGTCGCCCGGTGAATATCCACCGGATTTGCACTGAGGCTGAGCTTGCTGCGATCAGCGGCGAGAGTTTCCACTTCATCCAGCAGCACGATGGTGGGGCCGGCCATCGCCGCCTCAGCGATAGTCTGACCGAATAGATCTGAAACCGCCTTCTGGGTTTTCCCCATCATGGCGCTACCCAACGCATGAGGATCGACTTCAATCAGAGAAAACTTCTGCTTGGTAAAGATTTCTGCTGTCTTATGGGCTAACCCTCGGGCCAACGAAGTCTTGCCAGTCCCCGGCTCGCCGACCAACAAAATCGTACCGTGCAAGGGCAGGACAGTACGAGGGACCGCCTTTCGTACAGTGAAATTGACCACCGCCTGACCGAGCAACTGATCCTTTATTCCCTGATCAAGGAAAATAGAACTCCACAGATCACCCAGTGGGGGCGACGGCAATGTGACGATCTGATGAACTCCCTTGGGTAATTCTCCGAGTGATGACATCGTGGCACAGCCCTCTTTCAGCGAGCACCATCGGTACGGTGCAGGTTAACGTCAGCAAGTTCCAGCACTGGGTCGGGAGCACAGATTCGCGTACTGCATGCGGAACCCAAGGATTGCTAGAGTTGGGAAGTGGATCCAATTTCATAATGCTGACCTTGCCGCGCCATGTCAATTTGCCGCCATGTAAAGCTATAACAGGAGTGTCTCCGAGAGCGGAACATCGCTCACCAACCCACACAAAAGCATGAGCAGAAGAATCCAACGCAGAAGTGAAAGTGATATATCGAAGCCATGGCAAAGAGACACAGCCATGGCAGCATGCGCTGCTTTTGTAGCGATACGAGACTTGGGGCCTCCAAGACTGCACGCCCCCCAAGAAACCAGACAATTGATCAGCTTGACTATCGAGGCTGCCTGCCGCTAGGGGCGCTATGGGTCAATTGCTGTCGATCGTGACTATCAAAATCAGATCTTCGCTTGGTAGTTGAAGACCCATGCCTTTGCTAAACGGCGAGCAATCAGCCGCATGGTCAAAAAGTAGTAATACCGACTCGCCTCACTGCGCCTAGCTAGGTGACGCTCTAGAAACTAAGCCACATGCTTCCTCTGCCAAGTCCAAGGTATTTCCAGCTACCAGTGTTTAGATATCTCAGCTTGGATGAGACTTGCCGTAAATGGCGCTGCCGGGTTGCGTACGAACCCGTCAGCACCGCAGCCAAGAACAGTTCCATATCGAATGGCCTACTCATGCGCGCCCTCCAATGTAGCCCGCGACCACGTCGACCCGCCCGTGCCCAAGCTCGTAGCTGATTTGCCTGCGAGCCTCACGATCAAGGGTCTTATCTAGCTGGCAACATTGGCGACCGTTGATAGGCGCGCGGTGTTGGGTGATTTGCTCATAGCGCTCACAAGCGTACGCCGCTCGTAGCTCATGGAAGCCTTTAAGGTTGTGTGCATGGAGGGTGTCGCGGGCGGGACGAACGATTCCTTGCAGAATGCTCAGGTAGCTTTCGTGTGGCGCAATCAGGTTGCGACTACCTGCAGTGCAAACTCAAGTGCACATCGAACATGTTCGTCCACCGCAATCCAGCGTGGCGCCGAGGCGCCGGCGCGGCCACCTTTGGTGCCATCCTGAATGTTAATCCTGCCCAGGTTGTTAGCCTCACGGCTCAGCCGTGGCAGATCCGTCAAGATGGCCTCACGCAAGCACATGCCGGTGGATCGCGCCAAAAGAACGATCGCAGCGGCCCGTAGCTGATGTTGGCTACAAAGCGCATCGACGATCTGCTTAACCTGTTCGCGGTCTTGGCCCTGCGGTACTGAGTGTCGAGCCCCGGTGCGCTGCATTCCCAACACCTTGCTCGGGCTTGGCAATTTCACGCACTGATCACCGCGAAGCGCCGCCATGGCCCTGTTAACGCTGGATAGGCGGTTTTGTGCGGTGCTGATGGCGAGGTCACCGCGCTCAACCGCATCGCGCAGATACGCCGCATAGTCGGCCAACACCTTTCGATTGATCTGCCGCGAATCGTTGATGCCGGGCCCCAGATCGGAGCGGCACCACTTCACGAAAGCCTGCCACCGGCCACAGTGCGCCTTGACTGTGCCGTAGTTGCCACCGCCAAACATGTCTTTCAGCGCCTGCGGACCCGCGAAGCTCAACTGCCTGCCGTAGCCGAAATTGCGGCCATCCCGCCTACCTACCAATGCCATGTCGATCACCTCATCGCCTGCTCTCCGATCCTCGCCCCACGTCATCCCGCCAAGAATGCTGAGTGTTATCAGGGATCAAGGCCCCTGCGACCTGTGGGGAACGTCCACTACGCGGGACTTGCGGCTCCTTACGATCGGGAGCGAGGGCAACTCATGATCTGACCTCCTAAACACCGTTACCGGTGGGCGGGTGGAGGCGGCACTGGCTGACGAGACCAGCGCCTGAAGATCCTGAGCCGGGTGAACGCAGCAATGCGATGACCGGGGCATGCCTGACTGTCAGTCAGGTGCAGTCCATTCCCTGGTCTGCGGCACCATCATCTGCAGGGCTGTTGCTGGTGACATCGGCGTTTGTCACCAGGGGGAATGCCGCAAAGCCATGTGCGATCAGGGCTGCAGCAGTGGTAGAAGTACCCGTCTCTTTCCAGAGAAAGAGACGGGCACAGGTTGGCGCAATAGTCGGCCAAGCGGATAGGTTGCTGCAGGGCTGCGAGGTACGGTGTATCTGGCGCACAAGCGCCATAAGTGTAAGAGCATCCATCACATGGGTAGTGACCGGGCGAGCTGCCGGATGCGAATCGCCCTTGGGGAGAACCACCGCGGGAGCGGCGTGACCTCGAAGGTTCTGGCCACCTGGGTGCTGTCAACGACAGCCTTTGCACTGTCTTTTCTACGCCCGCAATCCGAGAGGGTCAAGCGACTCGCCCGCTGGATTTTACGGTTGAAAATGGCATTGGCCGTGTACGGAATCCCGTGGTTTCCAGTGGCCGATTGGGTGCTTTAGATTTTTTAGGTGAGGTCCATCCAAACGGGGCGGCTTTGCAGCCCTGTTTGGATGGACCCGCAGGAAAGCAGATCATCGAAATTTCAAAGCCGTGCGCTCACTCGACTGCGCCACGCCTTGCTCTGAGGCTAGAAACGTTTGCTCCAGTCTGATTCGCGAACTCATGCGGCGAGATATGCTCCTGCCGGTTCGCTTCGAGGTAACGGCTCCACCAACTCATGATCATTCGCCGCTCCTCCAGGAACTCGGCCTTGTGGATATATGCCGCCCGAACATTGTTGCGCTCCCTGTGGCTCATCTGCCGCTCAATAGCGGTCTCCGACCAAAGCCCGGATTCGACCAAGGCACTGCACGCCATGGACCGGAAGCCATGCCCGCAGATTTCGGTCTTAGTGTCATAGCCCATGTTCCGCAAAGCGCTGTTGACCGTGTTCTCGGACATAGGCTTCCACGAGCGAGCGTCACTGGTGAACACCAGATCGAAGTACCCCGTGATCGCATGAATCTGTTCGAGCAACGCCACCGCTTGCGGTGATAGAGGGACTAGGTGGATATCGCCCGCCATCTTCGTCCCTCTGGTCGAATACGGGACGCCGTCCAACGCGGGTCGCGTGTCAGGTATCTCCCATAGACCGCGCTTCAGGTCGAACTCACTCCAGCGTGCGAAGCGCAACTCGCTGGAGCGTACGAACACATGCAGCGACAGCATGACTGTCAGCCGAGTGAGTGTGCGTCCCTTGTAGTTCTCGATGCGATCCATCAACTCAGGCAGACGTGAGAGTGGGAGTGCAGGCCGATGCGTAACCCGTGGCGCGCTGATGAAGCCCTCAAGGTCATATGCAGGGTTCACCGTGATCAGCCGTAGCCGCTTCGCCTCACGCATGATGCTTTGAAGGTAGTTTTGTACCCTTAAGGCCACATCGATCGTGCCGCGCTTCTTGATCGCCTCAAGCGGCTGCATGAGGTCGAAGGTATCCAGATCAACGATGGCGCGTGCGCCTAGCAGCGGGAATACGTGAGTCTTCAAACGACTCAGCACGGTCCTGGAATGGCCAGGCGCCCACTTCACAGACATTTCCTTATGCCAGTCCAAGGCAACGCGCTCGAATGTGTGGCCTCTGACAACCGCCTCGGCCTTGGCCTGCTGCTTGGACGCAATCGGATCGATGCCCTCAGCCAGCATCCGCTTAGTCTCCAGACGCTTCTGCCGAGCATCGGCGAGACCAATGACGGGATAGTTGCCAAACGAGGTCAGCCCCTCTCGCCCATCCGGTTTCACATACCTGAAGCGCCAGCCTTTGCGGCCATTGGGGTAAACGAGGAGGTAAAGACCGTCACCGTCAAAAAGCTTGTACGGGCGGTCAGTAGGCTTGGCCGAGCGGCAAGCGGTGTCGGTCAGGGGAGCAGTAGTACGAGCCATAAGGGTAAACCCCTTTATCGAATCGACTTTATCCCAAACGTTACCCCTAAATCGGCTGGCAGCTGTCGGAATCCGACGGAACGCCATAACGAGAAAACCCGCCAGAAGGCGGGCTTTACGGGGGTTCCAGAGATTTTGGTAGCCTTCGCTGGAACCTGAACTGGTGCCGGAGACAGGAATCGAACCTGCGACCTTCGCGTTACGAGTGCGCTGCTCTACCGACTGAGCTACACCGGCGTGGCACCAACGCTACCACTGCCGGATCGCTTACGCAAATCACTGTTTAATAACAGCTAATGCTCACTTCGCCGGGGCACTTTCAGCGGGCTTGCAGCCGGCTGGGGCGAGGTCTTCTTCGAGGGTGCTGGCGCAGGCCCAGCCGCTGGCTGAGCGGGTCAGGGTGAGGGTTTTGCCCAGGGCGGTGGCCGGGGCGTCGACCAGGGTGCAGACGATGCTGCCCGCGCCGGTGGCAGCGGTGCCGGTGGCGGTGATGGTGCAGTTGGTGGTCGTGGCCTGGCCGCCAAGGGCGGTGACGTCAGTGACGTCTTTGCCTTCGTTCATGCGCAGGTCGAACGGGGTTTTCAGGGCGGAAATCTCGACCAGGGCAGCGGTCGCTTTGGTCCGGACCTGATGGTTGGTGTACATGGGCAAGGCGATGGTCGCCAGGATGCCGATGATCGCCACGACGATCATCAGTTCGATCAAGGTAATGCCGCGTTGTCCTTTCATGGACGTTCTCCCTCGCAAAATCGGTTCTGGTCAGCAGCGCTCAAGGGCAGGCCGCCAACAGGCGCGCCAGTAGGCCCGAATAGACACCTTTTGTCACCCTGTGCCGGTCATTCGCTGATGCCGGCTCGACTACTCTAGTGAGCGGCGGGCACTCCTGCTCGCCGCACCAGGCCCGAAGCTGTTTCCGGGTTTGTGCAGGCCTCGCAGCAAGGATGTCGCGATGACCGAAAAACTCCATAGCTACAACTGGCAAGGCACTACGGCAAAAGGGACGATGGTCAGTGGTGAAAGCCGGGGGCGCAGCTCTACTCTGCTGCGCGCCGAATTGCGTAAACGCGGTATTCGACCGGTAAGCGTCGAGCGGGTACGGGCTGGACTGTGGCGCAGGCGGAGCACGCTGAGTACTCGCGAGTTGAGCCAGTTCAGTCGCCAGCTGGCCAGTTTGACCTGCTCCGGCGTGGCGCTGTTGCAAGCGCTTGAGGTGATTGCCCAAAGCAGCAGCAACCCGACGCTGATCACTCTGATTGGCACGCTGAAAACCGATATCGGCGCTGGCAGCAATCTGGCGGATGCCTTGCGTCGGCACCCTCAGTATTTCGATGCGCTGTACTGCAATCTGATTGCCGCCGGTGAACAGTCCGGCAACCTGGAAAGCGTGCTTGAACAGGTCGCCAGCCTGCAGGAGCAACGTCAGGCCCTGCGTTCGCGGCTGAAAAAAGCCATGACGTATCCACTGATCGTGCTGCTGACCGGGCTCGGTGTCTCCAGCCTGTTGCTGCTGGAGGTGGTGCCACAGTTTCAGACGATGTTCAGTGGTTTCGGTGCGGAGCTACCCGCTTTCACACGGCGGGTGATCGGTTTGTCCGAGTGGTTGGGGCAGTACATTGGCTGGTTGCTGCTGTGCGTGGTCGCTAGTGCCTGGGGCCTGTGTCGGGTTTACCAGCGCCAGCCAGCATTACGTCTAAAATGCCTGGGCCTTGCGCTGAAACTACCGGTTGTCGGTGACCTGCTGAGCAATGCCGCCCTCGCCCGCTTTGCCCGCACGCTGTCTACCTCGTTCGCCGCAGGGGTGCCGCTGGTGGAGGCACTGGGGCCGGTGGCGGGTGCTTGCGGTAATCCGTTGTATGAGCAGGCGGTGCTGCGCCTGCGCAAGGACCTCGCCAGCGGCCAGCCGTTAAGCCAGGCCATGGCCCGCAGCGGCTTGTTTCCGCGGCTGATGCAACAGATGTGCGCCATTGGCGAGACAGGCGGTACGCTGGACGATATGCTCGCCAGAGTCGCCAGCCATTATGAAGGCGCCATAGAACGCTTGCTCGATAACCTGGCCAGCTTGCTCGAACCTCTGATCGTGCTGATTCTCGGGCTGCTGGTAGGCAGCCTGGTGATCGCCATGTACCTGCCAATCTTTCAGCTGGGTAGCGTGATCTGAACATGGACCTGATGGATATGCTGGCCAGCCAGCCGCTGTTTTACCTGGGCGTCGCCCTGCTGCTGGGGCTGATCGTCGGCAGTTTTCTCAATGTGCTGGTGCACCGGCTGCCGATCATGCTGCAACAGCAGTGGCAGGCTGAAGCACGCGAAGTGCTGGATCTGCCCAGCGAAGACCCGCCTGAACGTTACGACCTGTTCCTGCCAGCGTCACAGTGTCCGCACTGCGGGCACCGCATTCGCGCCTGGGAAAATATTCCGGTTCTGAGCTACTTGCTTTTGCGTGGCCGCTGCAGCAGTTGCCGCACGGCCATCAGTGCCCGTTATCCACTGGTGGAACTGGGCTGCGCGGCATTGACGGTGTTTGTCGCCTGGCATCTCGGTGCCAGCACCGCTGCACTGGCGCTGATGCTGTTCAGCTGGGGGCTGCTGGCCATGAGTCTGATCGACATGGAGCACCGGCTGTTGCCCGATGCCCTGGTGCTGCCGCTGTTGTGGCTGGGGCTTATCGTCAACGCGTTCGAGCTGTTCGTGCCCCTGGCGGATGCGCTGTGGGGGGCGGTCGCCGGCTATTTGAGCCTGTGGTCGGTGTTCTGGCTGTTCAAGATCATCACCGGCAAAGAGGGCATGGGCTATGGCGACTTCAAGTTGCTGGCACTGATCGGCGCCTGGGGCGGCTGGCAGATCCTGCCGCTGACGTTGCTGCTGTCGTCGGTGCTTGGCGCGGTGATCGGACTGATCATGTTGCGCGTTAAAGGCCAGAAAGCCAGCACACCAATCCCCTTTGGTCCCTATCTGGCCATCGCGGGCTGGATCGCACTGCTCTGGGGTGGTCAAATAACCACTTCTTACCTGAATTTTTCTGGAATGTGATGACCACCGCTGCTTTCACTCCCTGGATTCTCGGCCTCACCGGCGGCATCGGCAGTGGCAAGAGCGCTGCCGCCCAGCGCTTTGTCGAACTGGGCGTGCACCTGGTCGATGCCGATCAGGCCGCGCGCTGGGTGGTCGAGCCCGGGCGGCCGGCGCTGGCGAGTATCGTCGAGCGCTTCGGTGCGGGTGTGCTGCAGGACGACGGGCAACTGAACCGTGCGGCCCTGCGCGAGCTGATCTTCGCCGATCCAGAGCAACGGCGTTGGCTGGAAGCGCTGTTGCACCCTCTGATCGGTCAGGAGATTTTCAGCTACCTGGCCAAGGCCGAGTCGCCGTATGCGGTGTTCGTTTCGCCACTGATGGTCGAATCGGGCCAGTACCAGCGTACCCAGCGCCTGCTGGTGATCGATGCTCCGCAGGAACTGCAGGTGCAGCGCACGCTGTTGCGCGACCAGACCAGCGCCGAACAGGTCCAGGCCATTCTCAAGGTCCAGGCCAGCCGCGAAGAGCGCCTGCGCCACGCCCATGATGTGCTGGTCAACGACCGCGACCTGGCCTGGCTGCATTCGGAGGTCGACCGCCTGCATCACTTTTATCTGACTTTGCGAGGAGGCCAAGCATGAGCCAACCGATGACCGTAGAATGCCCGACCTGTGGCGCCCCTGTTGAATGGAACGCCGCCAGCACGTTTCGGCCGTTCTGTTCCGATCGCTGCAAGTTGATCGACCTCGGCGCCTGGGCTGCTGAAGAGCACAAGATCCCGGTCGCACCGGATGCCGAAGACGAACTGTTCTCCGGCGAGCTCGATCCACGCGCCCACCATTGATCCTCAGCGCCCGGAGTCGTCGTCCTTCCAGGGTGCCTGCAGGTAGCGGGTGCGGTTGAAGGTTTCCAGCCACTCCGGGCAGAACACCACCAGTGCGCTGACGATCATGCCGTTGATAAACGCTTCGGGGAAAATGATCAGCCACAGGTAGCCGATAAAGTCTTCGATCCATTCCGGCATCACGAAGCGCCCGTCCAACCACAGCAAACCCAGCCCGACCAGCAGGCACAGCAGTGCCGCCAAGGCTGCGGCGAAAAATCCCGAACAGAAGATGTAGACGAACAGGTTTTTCGGCTGCGCGCGCTCGACGAGGATCGCGCAAACCTCAGTGACCAGCACCGGCAGGCCAATGAACAACAGGCCGTTGACGCCCATGGCCGCAAGGTCCTGGCGCCCCATCAGTATCAGCCCGACCTGGGCCAGCAATCCGCCGACTATCGCCAGCGGCCAGTCGAGCAGCAAGGTGACCGCGGTCATGCCGATGAAGTGGTAAGACACTCCGTTGTCGAAGTCGCGACGCACCAGCCACAACGCAAACAGCGCGAACACCGTGCCGAACAGCAGGTGCTGACGGCGACTGTCGGTGAACAACTCGACCCAGCGTGTACGCGCCACCGCCCACACCAACAGCACGACATAGCCGACCCAACCGAGGGTCAGGCTGTGGTCAGACAGCACTTGAGCATCAATCACGGTATTGCAGCCCTTCAGCCAAGACGTTGCTCGCAGTCTACACCCGCACGCGCCAGGCAGCGCCCGAAGGACATGGCGCTTTGCCCTCACGGCGTTGAGCTTCAACTATGCTCATCAACAAGCGACACTGGCGCGGGCCACTGGATAAGCAGTCGTGGGCAGTCCTGGCGCTCCTTGAAAGGAGTTGGTCATGCCCAAAGAGCTGCCCGAAGAGAAGCCGATAAAGCATCTCGTACTGTTTTCAGACGGCACTGGCAACAGCGCCGGGAAGCTGTTCAAGACCAATGTCTGGCGGCTTTATCAGGCCGTCGACCTCTGCGACCCCGCAGACCCGAAACAACCCAGGCAGTTCGCCTTCTACGACGACGGTGTCGGTACCTCGACGTTCAAACCCCTGGCGATAGCCGGTGGTGGATTTGGCGTGGGCCTGGCGCGCAACGTGGTGGACCTGTACCTGTTCCTTTGTCGGATGTATACGCCAGGCGACAAGATCTACGTGTTCGGCTTCAGTCGGGGTGCCTTCACGGTAAGGGTGCTGATCGGGCTGATCATGAGCGAAGGTCTGTTGCGCTACCGCGGCAGCGAGCGCGACCTTGAGCGCCTGGCCTGGGATGCCTACCGGGCCTTCCGGCGCAAGCGCTTCCCCAGTCACTGGGGGATAAAAATGCTCAGAAACCTGCGCGATCGCGTCCTCCATGCCAGGGATCTCCTGCACGGCAATACCCCCTATAGTGAAGCCGAACGCATTGGCTGCCCGGGTTCCGCCGCCCCTATCGAGGTCGAGTTTCTCGGACTCTGGGATACCGTAGATGCCTACGGGCTACCGGTAGACCAGCTCACGCGAGCCATCGACAAGTTCATCTGGCCGCTGACCATGCGTGATTACAACCTCAGTCCCAGGGTGCTGCATGCGCGTCACGCACTGGCGCTGGATGATGAGCGCAATGCCTTCCATCCGCGCTTGTGGAACGAAGCACCTGATCCCAAGGACCCCGACAATCTCGAGTACGGTGTAAAAAACGCCAACCGGCGCAGCCGCCACATCGACGGTGAACGCATCAGCCAGGTGTGGTTTTGCGGCATGCACGCCAACGTCGGCGGCGGCTATGCCGACGACAGTCTGTCTTACGTTCCACTGCAGTGGATCATGAGTGAGGCCGACAAGCATGGCTTGCGTCTGGAGAAGTCGATCTGGAACGAACTGAAGGCGCTGTCGGACGAGAACGGTAAGCTCTATGACTCGCGCCACGGCATAGCCAGTTATTACTGCTACAACCCGCGCCGGATCGATCGCCTCAATCGCACCGATATGGTCAGAGTGCCCAGAACCAAGGTGCACGAAAGCGTGCTGCGGCGAATCAAAGTCGACCCCGAGGGCTACGCCCCCATCAGTCTGCCACCGAATTTTTCCGTGGTGCGCTTTGATGGCAGCATCGACAATATTCAAAACTACCTGACGCGGATGAACAGCAAGCACGACAATCACCATGCGTGCCCGGTACCCAAGCGCTGGATGAAGGGTTTCAGGGCGGCCCGGGAGGATGTCTACAACACCGTGTGGCGACGCCGCGTTGCGTACTTCCTGACACTTTTCGTGTCATTGGCACTGGCAGCCATGCCGCTGTTCGCGCCCGCTCGAACCAGCTGCCAGGACACGCTCTGCGTGGTGAGCAAGCCGATCGGCCTGCTCGATATCGTGCTACCTTCGTTCGCCAGCACCTGGACCGCCTCCTTTGCCACCAACCCGAATATATTCCTGCCGCTGATCCTGGCGCTGCTGATTCTCATGGCCTGGGGCAAGCACCTGGACACCAGGATCAGGGACAAGATACGCCGCGTCTGGTACACCATCAGCCCACTCAAACCCAATTCGGTAGCATCGATGCCGCAGCTGAGAAAACCCACGCTGCGCGACAGGGCCATCCAGCGCTTGCGTACCCACATCGCCTACAAGGCGTTCATGTACTTCCTTGGCTACCAACTGCTGCCATTTGTATTTGTGCTGGCAATCCTGCTGGGCGTTCTTATGCTCCTGGGCCAACCGCTGTTTGCCTGGTCTGCTACCTCCGGCGCTGTGTGCCAGGCACCAGAGGGCAGCGCCAGCAAGCAGGCGACCTTCTGGTTCGACACGCGCAAGCCTTGTGCCTATTCCGGTATGCAGGTTCTCCAGGGCCACACCTACCTGATATCCATGCAGGTGCCAGATCAGTGGCGCTGGAGCGACAAAACCATCCCGGCCAATCCGGGCGGTTTCGAATGTCCACTGGAACCCGGCACCGCGGTCGTGATGGCAATCTCGACGCCTGCACGCCGGCACATCGGTCAGCCCTGGTTCCAGACAATGGTGCGTGTCGGCGCCAACGGCAATGACAGTTATGCCCTGCCGATCAAACCGGATGCACCTTTACCCCCAGAGCAATGCCCCGTGAAACCCGAAATCGAAGTGTGGCCCAAAGGCTGGCGCTGCCCTCCTGATGCGGTGCCCGCCGAAGGTGGCCGCATCTTTACCAGCAGTTTTACAGCCCGCGCCGACGGCCCCTTGTTCTTTTATGTAAACGACGCGGTGGGCTGGCCATTTTTCAGCGACTACCTCTACCGCAACAACCAGGGATGCGCGCGCGTCACGGTCACAGATTCAAATCAGTAACGCCCATGCCCTACCGCTGAATGCGGCCGCGGAGGATGTGCAATGCGCTGGATGCTAATGCTGTTGCTGCTGATAACCACCGGGTGCGCGCAGGATCTGAGCGAACTCGATCCGGTCAAATTGTCGGATGAACACAAGCTGGCGCAACCCAAGCTGGAGTTTCTCGGTGTGGCCGGGTTCCTCCTGCGTTGGCGCGATGAGGCGGTACTGTTCGATCCCCTGTTCAGCCGCCCTTCCCTGCCTCAGCTGTTCTGGCTATCACCCAACACCAAACAGATTGACGCCAACATGCCGAAAGCCCCGGAAGTGACCATGCTGCTGGTCGGTCACGCCCACTACGATCATTTGCTCGATGTGGCCTGGGTGATGAACCACCACACGCCAAACGCCACCTTCTATGGCTCACGCACGGCGGGACACATCTTGCGCGCCGAGGTGGGCAACGATCGGAAAATCGAAAATGCCGAAGCGAAGATGGCCTGGATGCCAGCCCCTAACGGCCCGCGCCCGATTGCCCGCGCAGATGGCTGGTTCACTTCGAGCAAGGGCGCTATCCGGGCCATGCCGATCCAGAGCAGCCACGCGCCGAACGCTACCGGTGTCGACTTGATGGGCGGTGAATATCAGCAGGACCTGAGCGCATTACCCAGAACCTTCTGGAACTGGAAAGAAGGCCAGACCCTGGCCTGGCTGGTGGACCTGCTGGATGAAAACGGCACGACCGTTTACCGCATTCACTTCCAGGACAGCTCAAGCGATGCCCCCTATGGGTTTCCTCCCGATCTTGGCGACGGCAAGGGGATCGATGTCGCGATCCTGCCGGTGGCGTCATGGGCGCACGTCGACAATTATCCACAGGCCCTGATCGAACTGACCCAACCTCGGCTGGTGGTGTTGTGCCACTGGGAGGATTTCTTTGGCGGCGATCTGCATAAACCGAAAGTGCTGCGCGGCGAAAAAAACGAAAAAGCCATGTACCGGATCGTGCGTACCACCCTGCCGGCGCAATCGGCGATCGTGATGCCAATGCCGTTCAGCGATATCGCCCTGCCAGCGCGCGTGACGGAGTGACGGCCCTGCCTGGCGCTGCGGCGCGATGAACGACTTTATTTCTGAAGACACAATTGAACGCTAAGCTTGTCCCCATGGACGACTCAGACTACTTGCGCCTGCTCACCATTCAGGCCGAACAAGCCAATGCGTTTCTTTCCAATGCCCGTAAATGGGAACGTGAGCGTTGGGTTTGCCAGCGCCTGCTGCAAGGCTTGAACATTCCTTATCGCAGCGAGGATTTCACCCCCGCCGGCCAGGAGCCGCCTGATGTTTTGTTTCGTGACGCCGCCTTCGAGGTGTTTTTCGTTCTCGATGAAGGCCGACGTCTCAATGACGAATGGCGCGAGGAGCTGCAACGGCGGCGCAGTGCCTTTTCCCTCAGCCAGCTGGTGCGGCGCGAAGCGCGACCGCGGCGCATCAGTGCCCAGGAGCTGCTGCAGCGCCTGGCCCCGACCTTGCGCAAAAAGTCGCACAACTATCAGGAGCGCGGGCTCGACCTCAGCGAGCTGGATATCATTGCCTTCGCCAGCCTCAAGCGCGAAGTGCTCGACCTCAACAGCCACTTCCCACCGCCCACCGAATACCTGCGCCAGGGCTGGCGTTCGTTGTCGCTGGTCGGGCCGACGTTCGCCCGGGTGCTGTTCGCCCACCCGGACGCGCCGGACTTTCTGCGCGGCAACCTCGGCCGCAGCATTGTTTTCGATGTCGGCATCAGCCTTTGAGATGGCCCCCTGCCAACGCGTAATGGCATAAATTGCGCGGCGGTGATACAAAGCGCAATCATTCGTCATCACCGCCGCTGCGTGACTGCACCCTGGGCCCTGTTCAAACAACTACAGTGAACCCTGTAGCTTCTTTTCAGTCACAAGCGTCTACCTGACGAGGCCCTCATGACCAGCCGCCTGAATCCCGAAGACCAACGTCGTGTCGATCAATACCTGCAAGCCCCCCAGCATCAAGTCGAGCGCAAGCCTTTCCGGCCGTGGCTGCTCCTTTGCATGGTGGTGCTGGTGACCGTTGGCCTGGGCCTGTTGAGCCGCCTCTTGAGTAACCTGGTGCTATGAGCTGCCTTGCGCTCGCCCGAACCGCCCGCCCTGAGCGGCCGATTACTCACGACCAGAATTCCGTAAACCTTATGAGATATCTCCATGACTCACCGTATCGTGATTGTCGGCGGCGGCGCCGGCGGCCTGGAACTGGCGACCCGCCTGGGTAAAACCCTGGGCAAAAAGGGCAGCGCCAGCATCACCCTGGTCGACGCCAACCTGACGCACATCTGGAAGCCATTGCTGCACGAAGTTGCCGCCGGCTCGCTGAACTCCTCGGAAGACGAACTGAACTACGTGGCCCAGGCCAAGTGGAATCACTTCCAGTTCCAGCTCGGCCGCATGAGTGGCCTGGACCGCGAGAGCAAGCAGATCCAGCTGGCCGCGACCCTCGACGAAGAGGGCCGCGAGCTTGTGCCTGCGCGCACCCTGGGTTACGACACCCTGGTTATCGCCGTCGGCAGCAACACCAACGACTTCGGCACCCTCGGCGCGGCTCAGCACTGCCTGTTCCTGGATACCCGCAAGCAAGCTGAACGCTTCCATCAACAGCTGCTCAACCATTACCTGCGCGCCCATGCCGGCGATCAGGCCAGCGCAACCATCAGCGTGGCGATTGTCGGTGCCGGCGCTACCGGTGTGGAACTGGCCGCCGAGTTGCACCACGCGGCGCACGAACTGGCCGCCTATGGCCTGGACCGTATCCAGCCCAAGGACATGCACATCACTCTGATCGAAGCAGGCCCACGGGTGCTGCCGGCACTGCCGGAACGTATCAGCGTGCCGGTGCACCAGAC
>JAVXRI010000032.1:0-53913 GCA_036643775.1 Pseudomonas sp.
GCCGTAGACTTGGCGCAGCAAGTCGTAGGCCGCGTGGCCCCGGAAGGTGCCGGAGCGAAGGGACCCGGAGCGCAGCGCAGGGCCGTATGCAGGAGCAAACGGTTTTGGTTCCTTTTGCCAAGACAAAAGGGACCCGCCGTAAGGGCGGAAGGGGCCGGCAGCGACGCCACATCAAATGGATAAGCTCACAGCCGTAATCCAATCCAATCCAAGCCAGGCCAGGCCAGGCCAGGCCAGGCCCAAGGTCATACTCCCCGGAATTCCGTAAAGAACCATTTATTACTGCACCATATGCAGCACTGAAGTGCTTTTCCAGGTAATTGTTGATCAATCAATCAGTAAATATCCTCGCAGCACCTACAACTGATCCGAGGAATTGAAATGGTCATGCATGTGCGCCTTGAACAAACCGGCACTGCGCAAGTACTGCAACTGCACAGCGCTCAAGTACAAACCCCTGGCCCCGGCGAGGTCTGGCTGGAGCAAGCCGCCATCGGCGTCAATCCACTGGACGTCAACCAGCGCAAAGGCGATGTGCCGGTTGCCCTGCCTTCGGGCCTGGGCCTGGAGGGAGCAGGAACGGTCACGGCGGTCGGTGCGGGCGTCACAAACGTACAAGTCGGTGACCGCGTGGGCTATGCAACCGGCCCCCTGGGCGCCTACGCCAGCGCCCGCCTGTTTCCTGCCGAACGCCTGGTCAAGCTGCCAGACACTGTCTCGTTCGAGGACGCCGCCGCCGTGCTGTTCAAGGGCATTACCGCCCAGTACCTGCTCAAGAGCACCTACCCGGTCGGGCCTGACAGCCGGGTGCTGATCTACGGCGCAGCGGGTGCGCTCGGCCAGTTGATGGTGCCTTGGGCCAAGCACCTGGGCGCGTTTGTGATCGGGGTAGTATCAAAGTCGCAAAGCCTGGCCAGGGCCAAAGCCGCAGGCTGCGACGAAGTGCTGGTGTTCGATGCCGAAACGCTGGCTGCCCAGGTACTGGACATTACCCAAGGGCACAAGGTCGACGTCGTTTACGATTCAGTCGGCCGCGTGTCGCTGCAGGCCTCGCTGGATAGCCTACGCCCGCGTGGTTTGCTGGTGTCGTATGGCATGACCTCAGGCGCGCCAGAGCCGTTGGCCATGAGCACCCTCAATGCCAAGGGCTCGCTGTTTGTCACCCGCCCTTCGCTGGCCGCCCACACCGCCACCGCGCAGGAGTATCAGCAACGTGCGCAGGACGTGCTGGCAGCAGTCACGGCAGGTATCATCCAGCCGCGAATCTGGCAACGCTACGCCCTGGCCGACGTGGCCACGGCCCACGACGACTTGCAGCAAGGGCGCTCGCAAGGCGCGATTGTCCTCACCCCCTGACCGAACCATTGCGAGGCGCAGCACCGACATGGACCCGTTCGACAGTCGCCAGGCCGATGAGCTGGCCACCCTCCTGGCCCTCTTTGCTCATGGCTCTTTTGCTGCAGCCGGCCGGCACCTGCAACGCCACCCTTCGGTGCTGTCCAAGCGCCTCGGCGCCATGGAGCAACGCCTGGGTATCCGCCTGGTAGAACGTACCACCCGGCAGTTGCGCTTCACCGACGAAGGTCTGCGTCTGGTGGAGCGCTTGCAACATGCTGCCAGCCTGATCAGTGATGCCGAACGCGAAGCAGCCCAGGGTGCGATCGAAGTCAGAGGACGCTTGCGCCTGGCGTTACCTTCGTCGATGGGCAGGCTCTGGCTCAGCCCGATGCTGGCCGAGTTTGCCCTGGCTTTCCCTCAGGTAAGCGTGACGACCGAGTACTCGGAGCGTTTTGTCGACCTGGTCGCGGAAGGCTTCGACGCGGCGATCCGCATCGGCGAGTTGAGTGACAGCCGTCTGGTGGCGCGCAAGCTGTGCGATCACCAGCGCATTATCTGCGCTGCACCCGCCTACCTCGAACGGTATGGGCAGCCGCAGTCACCGGCCGAGCTGGGGGCGCACAATTGCCTAGGGTTTACCGGCTTGCGTTCGTATCCGCAGTGGCACTTGTATCGCGAGGGTGAGCTGCAGACGGTGAAAGTGCAGGGTTCGATGCACAGCAACGATAACGAAGCGCTGCTTGGCGTCGCACGGGCAGGCGTAGGCATCATCGCCGGAGGCGACTGGATGATGAAGAAGGATCTGGATTGCGGCACCCTGGTCAGGGTGTTGCCAGAGTGGCAACTGGACAGGGATGCAGGCGTGTACCTGGTGCGTCCCGGCGCTCGCTTCAATACCGCGGCAACTACGGCGTTCAAGCAGTGGATCGAACGGCAGTTCGCCAATGGCGCGCCCTGGCGCTAGGGCGATGTGCTGCTGAGGGCCCTATCGCCGGCAAGGCCAGCTCCCACACGGTTATGGGAGCCGGCCTTGCCGGCGATAGCCACTACTTAGTAGTAAGCGTTCTCTTTCTGACTGTGGTCAGTCACATCCCGCACGCCCTTGAGCTCGGGAATACGCTCGAGCAAGGTCCGCTCGATGCCTTCCTTCAAGGTCACGTCCGCCTGGCCGCAGCCTTGGCAACCGCCACCGAACTGCAGCACGGCAATACCGTCTTCAACCACTTCGATCAGGCTGACCTGACCACCGTGGCTGGCCAGCCCCGGGTTGATCTCGGTTTGCAGGTAGTAGTTGATGCGCTCGTTGACCGGGCTGTCTTCGTTGACCATCGGCACTTTGGCGTTCGGCGCCTTGATGGTCAGCTGGCCGCCCATACGGTCGGTCGCGTAGTCAACCACCGCGTCTTCCAGGAACGGCACACTGACCGCGTCCAGGTAAGCGGTGAAACTGGCCAGGCCAATGGCCGTGTCTTCCGGCTTTTCTTCGCCCGGCTTGCAGTAGGCAATGCAAGTTTCGGCGTAAGTGGTGCCCGGCTGGGTGATAAAGATGCGAATGCCAATACCCGGGGTGTTCTGCTTGGACAGCAGATCAGCCAGATAATCATGCGCGGCGTCGGTAATAGTTATGGCGCTCATGGAAGTTCCTCACAGACTTGTCGGCAGTTTACGCCAACCTGGCCGCCGAACAAAGTCCTAGTAATTCTGTCGGGAAAGCGTCACAGGTACCGGCGCTACCACAGACGGTGCGAACCAGTCGCTCAAACGCCGGTACAGACGCTTTTCCAGGCCCAGGTAACTCACCCAGGACAATGCCGCAATCAACGGCACGCACAGGGCAAACACGGCATAGGGGTTGAGGTCCAGGCGCTGGCTGGCAAACCAGCCGGCATACAGCACCAGCACATGCACCAGGTACACCGAATACGAGCAATCGCCTAATGCCTTGAGCACGCGGTTGTCCTTGAAGTACGGCTCCAGCGACACGCAGGCCAGCACGATCAAGGCACTGGGCAGGCCCCAGTGCAGCAAGCGCCGCGACGCATCCAGGTAATGAATCGCCACCCCCGCCGCCGCCAGGATTGCCAGTGGCAACCACAAGCCCTGGACGATCCAGCCGCGGCGATAGAGCACGCCGATGCCGATCCCCAGCAAAAACTCATAAACGATGTTGTTGCGGTAGAAGTGATTGAGCAGACCGACGCGTGTCAGTACTTCACTGACCAGCAGAAGCGCCGCTGCCACCAACAACAAGCGATGCTGCTGGCGCACCAGAAACACCAGGGAGAACAGCAGATAGAAGAACATCTCGTAGTTCAGGGTCCAGCCGACGTTCAACGTCGGGTACTGGCCATAGCCACCGGGGTTTTCCGCCGGAATGAACAACAACGACAGGACGAAATGTTCAAGATCGATGGCCTGGTGCGGCATCCACTGACGTGCAGTCAGCAACAACAGCCCCATCAACGCCGTGTAGAACCAGTAGGCCGGAACAATACGCAGCGCCCGGTTGAGCAGGAAGCGCCCGGGCTCAATGACCTTGTCGCGGGTCGAAAGGTAGATCACCAGCCCGCTGATGACAAAGAACACATCCACGCCGACGGCCCCGCGCTCGACCAGAAACTGGCCAACAGGGCCGCTGGCATGGAAGTCGAAAAAAATCTGCATGAAGTGATGGCAGACCACCACCCAGGCGGCGAGCGCCCGTAAAGCCTGAAGCGAAAACAACATCCGGATACCTGCGCGTGAATCCTGCTCAAGCCCAGGCGAGAACCTGGGCTGCGTCAGAGCTCGGACCGCAGATTGCCGGGAAAGGTCAAATGACCTTCCCGGCGGTCATACTCAGAGGTTTTCGTAGCGGTTCATGTCGAGCACACCCGCTTCCACCGCATCGGTTTCCTTGATGTAGCTGTTCAGGTCGTGGAAGTACTGCCAGAACTGCGGGTGGCTGCGGCGCACGCCCCAGCGCATGACCACACGCTCGAACCTGGCCGGGTCATCGCGGGCCGCTTCCAGGTCCTCGACGAACTCGGGCACATCGGCGACCGGGATATTGAACATGAAGTTCGGGTAGCTGCTGAGCACGCCCGGGACCAGGGTCAGGGTGTCCAGGCCCGGCTGGTAGCGATAGGCCTCGCCGAGCATGAACGCGACGTTGCTGTGCGCGCGGTTGCGCAGCAGGCTATAGACCTGACGCTGACCGCCCTGCCCTTCGATACGCAGCATGGTGGCCTCGGGCAGCTGGCCGATGACCTTCAGCCCGGCCGCCGGACGCGACACCAGACGGCTCAGGGTCTGCTCGGCGTCACGGAACGCCTCATTCATTTCCGGGCGCGAACAATAGGCGCCCGAGCAACGGTTGATCGGGTCGGGCGCGGCATTGAGGCTACCGGTACGCTGGATCAGCTTGAGGCCGAAGTCGCGCTTGGGATCGGTCACACCGAGCTTGAGCGCGCTCGGGGTGTCGGTGTCGATCTCCTCGTAATCCATCCACATCTTCACCTTGCCGCTGTTCTGGTACCAGTCGCTGAGGATCGCGCCCCGCGCGTCGGCTGGCATCAGGCGCAGGAAGTTGACCTCGGCGCCGTTGCGGATCAGGTCGAAGTACAAGCGTGTCTGTGCCTGGTGCGAGACGTTGCCGTAGACATCGAAGTTGACCGCCAACTGGTAGTAGGTGCGTTCGAACAATGGGTAGTCGAACAACCACATGGTTTTCGGCACGTCGCCGATCAGGCCCTTGGTCACCGAGGCGCTGTCGAAGTGACGGAAGATGGTCAACAGCGCGTTGTCGTTGCCGGCCCACAGGGTCGACCAGCTTGGAGGCGGCATGTCGGCGTAGGCATCGCGGCGCAGTTTCTCGTATTCGTTGCGCTTGTCGCGGTAGGCGTGCCACAGGCTGAGGATGCTGCCGACATCGTCGATCTGCCCCGGCATGGCCAGCAACGGCGTGGCCTGGCCGCGGTACTCGGCATCGGTCAGGTAGCGGTCGTGGGCCGGTTCCTGGAACAGCGCCCAGAAGTTGTCGCGGATCACGTCCGTGGCAATCTGCCCACGGCACACCGGGCCACGAATGAAGGTGCGGACAAAGTACTCGGCGTTGTCCAGCATGAACTGGTAGCGGGCCACGGCCGGAATCGCTTCGAAGGTTTCGAAGGGGTTGGCGCGGTGGCGCGGGCCGTAGCCTGGCAGCGCATTGGCGTGCCAGTCGCCGCTGTAGAACAGCTGCTTGACGCGCTTGAGCTTGTGCGGGCCCATCGGGTAGGTGATGTGGGTTTTATGCACGATCACACCCTGCACCGGCATCAGCCGGTAATAGAAGTCGGTGCCTGGCGGATCGTTGGGGCGGCGGGTAGCAATCAGATCGATCGGCTGACCACTGGGCGTACGCGAACGCACCCACTGGAAGAAGTGCCCCGGTTCGCCGCCGACAAAGTAAATGTGGGCCAGGAACAGGTGCTCGTACAACCAGCGCCCGACCAGTGCCTCGGTCGAGCCGGGACGGTTGAGCAACGCTTCCCAATCGGCAATCTGCGCAGCCTCGGTGGCGCTTGCCTGAATCGGGTTGTGCTCTACCGGCGCACCCGCAGCGAGCCAGCGTTGCAGGGTCTGGTACTCGGCATCGGTGAGTCCGGTAACCGCCAGCGGCATGCCCTCCTTGGGGTGGGCACCGGCGTAGGCGTCGAAGTCGCCAGGCAGCGGGCACATGTTGGTGCGGTTCAGGCCCAGGACGATTTCTTCAGGCAACTTGGCATTCGGCGTCAACGGGGTCTTGTGGCCCAGTTCGAGCATCCGCGCCATCAGCGCCGCCTGGCTGCCCTGGTTATCAAGCACCGAATAAAAGCCCTTGCGCTGCCAGGCCTCGGTACTGTTGGCGTCGTAGAACAACCGGGTCGGGGCCACGGCGGTGCTGCGATCACCTTGGTACACCGGCACTTTTGAAGCGCCCCGCGAAACGCCCTCGGCACTGCCCAGGTTCAGCTGGCAGGCCGCGTCGTTGCAGGCGTGGCAGGCCACGCATTTCTCGGTGAAGATCGGTTGGATATCCCGGGTATAAGAAATAGCCGAGCTCGATTGAGGGGCTTGCCCCAACGCCGCGCCGCTGATGAACAGAGCGAAAGCGCCGGCAAGTAAGCGATGCACCATGTGCCGAATGTCCTGGGTATTGATAGCTTCACGATTCTACCGGTGCTGGCGGCGTGCCAACATGAATGAAATTCATGTAAATGCTCGACACGTCTAAAAACCGCGCAGCTTTGTTATTATTCCGCAACTTTTGTTTTCGCCCGACCAGGTAGTCCTATGTCTGACCGCAGCGCTCGTTTCCAAGCACTTCAGCAAGCACTCAAAGAGCGCATCCTGATTCTCGATGGCGGCATGGGTACTATGATCCAAAGCTACCGCCTCGAGGAACACGACTATCGTGGCACGCGCTTCGCCGATTGGCCAAGCGATGTCAAAGGCAACAACGACCTGCTGCTGCTGACCAAGCCGGACGTGATTGCCGGCATCCACAGCGCCTATCTGGATGCAGGCGCGGACCTGCTCGAAACCAATACCTTCAACGCCACCTCGGTCAGCCAGGCCGATTACCGCCTTGAGTCGCTGGCCTACGAGCTGAACCTCGAAGGCGCCCGCATCGCCCGCCAGGTCGCCGATGCGAAAACCCTGGAAACCCCGGACAAGCCGCGCTTCGTCGCCGGCGTGCTCGGCCCGACCAGCCGCACCTGCTCGATTTCCCCGGACGTCAACGATCCCGGCTACCGCAACGTCACCTTCGATCTGTTGGTAGAAAACTACATCGAGGCCACCCGCGGCCTGATCGCCGGCGGCGCCGACCTGATCCTGATCGAGACCATCTTCGACACCCTCAACGCCAAGGCCGCAATCTTTGCCGTGCAACAGGTGTTCGACGAAGACGGCCTGGAATTGCCGATCATGATTTCCGGGACCATCACCGACGCCTCCGGCCGTACCCTGTCCGGCCAGACCACCGAAGCGTTCTGGAACTCGGTGCGCCACGCCAACCCGATCTCGGTAGGCCTGAACTGCGCACTCGGTGCCAAGGACCTGCGTCCGTACCTGGAAGAGCTGTCGACCAAAGCTGGCACCCATGTTTCCGCGCACCCTAACGCCGGTCTGCCAAACGCCTTCGGTGAATACGACGAAACCCCGGCGGAAATGGCCGAAGTGGTCGAAGAGTTCGCCGCCAGCGGTTTTCTCAACATCATCGGCGGTTGCTGCGGGACCACCCCGGGGCATATCCGGGCGATTGCCGAAGCGGTCGCCAAGTACTCGCCACGGGTCATTCCGGAGATTCCCAAGGCCTGTCGCCTGTCGGGCCTGGAACCGTTCACCATCGATCGCAACTCGCTGTTCGTCAACGTTGGCGAGCGCACCAACATCACCGGTTCCGCCAAGTTCGCCCGGCTGATCCGCGAAGAGAACTACACCGAAGCCCTGGAAGTCGCCCTGCAGCAGGTCGAGGCCGGCGCCCAGGTGATCGACATCAACATGGACGAAGGGATGCTCGATTCCCAGGCGGCCATGGTCAAGTTCCTCAACCTGATCGCCGGTGAGCCGGACATCTCCCGCGTGCCGATCATGATCGACTCCTCCAAGTGGGAGGTAATCGAAGCGGGTCTGAAGTGCATCCAGGGCAAGGGCATCGTCAACTCGATCTCGATGAAAGAAGGCGTCGAGGCCTTCAAGCATCACGCCAAGCTGTGCAAGCGCTACGGCGCCGCCGTGGTGGTGATGGCCTTCGACGAAGTCGGCCAGGCCGATACCGCCGCGCGCAAGCGTGAGATCTGCCAGCGCAGCTACGACATCCTGGTCAATGAAGTCGGCTTCCCGCCGGAAGACATCATCTTCGACCCGAACATCTTCGCCGTCGCCACCGGCATCGAAGAGCACAACAACTACGCCGTCGACTTCATCGAAGCCTGCGCCTACATTCGCGACCACCTGCCCTACGCGCTGACCTCGGGCGGGGTGTCCAACGTGTCGTTCTCGTTCCGCGGCAACAACCCGGTGCGCGAGGCGATCCACTCGGTGTTCCTCTACCACGCGATCCAGAATGGCCTGACCATGGGTATCGTCAACGCCGGCCAGCTGGAGATCTACGACGAGATCCCGGCCGCTCTGCGCGAGCGGGTCGAGGACGTAGTGCTCAACCGCACCCCGGAGGGTACTGACGCCCTGCTGGCGATTGCCGACGACTACAAAGGCGGCGGCGCGGTCAAGGAAGTCGAGAACGAAGAGTGGCGCTCGCTGCCGGTCGGCAAGCGCCTGGAACACGCGCTGGTCAAAGGCATCACCGCCTTTATCGTCGAAGACACCGAGGAATGCCGCCAGCAATGCGCGCGCCCGATCGAAGTCATCGAAGGCCCGCTGATGAGCGGCATGAACGTGGTCGGTGACCTGTTCGGCGCTGGCAAGATGTTCCTGCCGCAGGTGGTCAAGTCCGCGCGGGTGATGAAGCAGGCGGTGGCCCACCTGATTCCGTTCATCGAGCTGGAAAAAGGCGACAAGCCCGAAGCCAAGGGCAAGATCCTCATGGCCACGGTCAAGGGCGACGTGCACGACATCGGCAAGAACATTGTCGGCGTGGTGCTCGGTTGCAACGGCTACGACATTGTCGACCTTGGCGTGATGGTGCCGGCGCAGAAGATTCTGGATGCAGCCCGCGCCGAGAATGCCGACATCATTGGTCTGTCCGGCCTGATCACCCCGTCCCTGGACGAGATGGTCCACGTGGCCCGCGAGATGCAGCGCCAGGACTTCCACCTGCCGCTGATGATCGGTGGCGCGACCACCTCCAAGGCGCACACGGCGGTGAAGATCGAGCCCAAGTACAGCAACGACGCCGTGGTCTATGTTACCGACGCCTCGCGCGCGGTGGGTGTTGCCACGCAGTTGCTGTCCAAGGAACTCAAGCCGGGGTTTGTCGAGAAGACCCGCCTGGATTACATCGAAGTGCGCGAGCGCACCGCCAACCGCAGCGCGCGTACCGAGCGTCTGAGCTACGCGCAGTCGATTGCGGCCAAACCGAAGTATGACTGGGCCGGTTATCAGCCAGCGGTGCCGACCTTTACCGGGGTCAAAGTGCTGGAGAATATCGACCTCAAAGTGCTGGCCGAGTACATCGACTGGACGCCGTTCTTCATCTCCTGGGACCTGGCCGGCAAGTACCCGCGCATCCTCACCGACGAAGTGGTCGGCGAAGCGGCCACTTCGCTGTTCAAGGATGCCCAGGAAATGCTCGCCAAGCTGATCGACGAGAAGCTGATCAGCGCCCGTGCGGTGTTCGGCTTCTGGCCGGCCAACCAGGTCAACCACGACGACATCGAAGTCTATGGCACCGATGGCCAGCCACTGGCCCAGCTCCACCACCTGCGCCAGCAGACCATCAAGCCGGACAACAAGCCGAACTTCTCCCTGGCCGACTTCGTCGCGCCCAAGGAAACCGGGATCACCGACTATGTGGGCGGCTTCATCACCACCGCCGGCATTGGCGCCGAGGAAGTGGCCAAGGCCTACCAGGACAAGGGCGACGACTACAACTCGATCATGGTCAAAGCCCTGGCCGACCGTCTGGCCGAAGCCTGCGCCGAGTGGCTGCACGAACAGGTGCGTAAAGACTATTGGGGTTACGCCAAAGACGAGCACCTGAGCAATGAAGCGCTGATCAAGGAGCAGTACTCGGGTATCCGCCCTGCCCCGGGCTACCCGGCCTGCCCGGATCACACTGAGAAGGAAACCCTGTTCCGCCTGCTCGATGGCACTGCCATTGGCGAAACCGGTCCAAGCGGGGTGTTCCTCACCGAGCACTTCGCCATGTTCCCGGCGGCAGCGGTCAGCGGCTGGTACTTCGCGCATCCGCAGGCGCAATACTTTGCCGTGGGCAAGGTCGACAAGGACCAGGTGCAGAGCTACACCGCGCGTAAAGGCCAGGACCTGAGCGTGAGTGAGCGCTGGTTGGCGCCTAACCTTGGGTATGACAACTAAAGCTGCAAGCCTCAAGCTGCAAGCTACAAGACGGTGCAAGGCCTTCTTGTAGCTTGAAGCTTATAGCTTGCAGCTACCGTCTACACTAGGGGGGATGCCCTACACCCAGGAGCCCCTCATGGACGACCCAGCCCAAGGTAAACCCCCAACCTTCCTGCAGATGCTGCAAAGCATTCTGGCCGCCGCGTTCGGCGTACAAACCGGCAAAAACCGCGCGCGCGACTTCACCCACGGCAAAGCCAGCCACTTCATTGCCCTGGGCACCGCGTTCACCCTGGTGTTCATCCTGGTGCTGATCGGCCTGGTGCAGCTGGCGCTGCACCTGACCGCCCGGTAGGCGGTCTGCCCTTCAATTGACCGCCAGCCCCACATCCGTCGCCACCTGCGTGTTGACGGCCAGTAGATAGCCCGTCGACTGGGTCCTCAACTCGAACATACGAAAGCCAAGCGCGGCAAATTCCTCGGCTTTGTAGATGCTGTAGCCGTTGATGATGATGACCCTCCCGCCATGCTTGACGAACGGTACGACATGATCCTTGACCTTGCTCATGAACTGGGCCTCAGTGATGTATATATCACTGAAATGCCCACTGACGATGGCAAGATCACCGTCACAGGTCATGCCATCTATAGGCTTGAACATGTCCCAGCCGTCCGCATTCGAAAACACCGTGCTCTCGCCCTGAGCGGTATGGAGGTGACTCAGGTAGTTCAAGTGGTCAATGTTGGCAATTCCACTCTGCAACAGAGACACGAACTGCCTGTCCCGTGCAACGGTGGATATCGGCAGGTTTAACCGGCCCAGATTGTTGATGACAACCGCCGCATTGCGCGCCGAGTTGTGTTGCATCAGGTAGAAGGCGGCCGCAAGGAATGCTCGGGCATCCGTTTCAGGGAGCGTCGAGTGGATATTGATACCGTCAGGCGTCAATTGAAAGTGAGTATCGATTATCCGATAGAAGTAATGCTTTATGTCCTCACGTATTCGGCTTGCCGCCTCAGAAGCCATAAAGACTTCTGCCTGGGCACTTGTAGCGAATTGCCTTCTCAAGGCAATGCTATCGAACTCTACTCCTGTGCCTTCGTACGCAAGTGTCGCCAGGTTATCCTTGATGTTACCGATGTAGTGCTTGACCCGATCCGGTTGCGCGACAATCTCTCGCATAGTCCACGCGATCAGCGGGTTCGCATCGTTGACGTGCAGCGAGCCCGCAAAACCAACGGCCCTGACATAGTTGGCATAGAATCCTGAACCGGCCATGGGTTCAAGGATACGTCGAACCACCGACTGTCCCGCTACCTGCTTGCCAATGAGGTCGGCGATCAGCGCCCCGTTGACAAACCTCACTTCTGAGGTGACTTCACCTGGCAATCGGAAAAACGGCAACGCCGTAATATCCAGCGGCATCCGCCACTGGTTGGAAAAGACCTCGACCTTGGCGGCAATATTGCCTGCGGAGCTTGTGTCCCTCAACACCGCATCACTGTTGTTCAGGCGGCGGTTATAAGCCTCCTGCTGCCCCGGCGGCGCAACGAACGGATAAAACCGGTTTTGTGACTTGTGGCTGCCAGCCCCGGCCCTGAACCGCACCTCGTAGATGGAGTCCTGTATGCCAAACCCGATCGGGATCGGACGGGGAACTGGCGAGTCCCAAGGCCGCCAAAAAACGACGTGTTCATCGTCTGGCACCCCACCCAACAGCTTCCGCGCCGCCTCCCAGGCACCGTTTGGCGCCTGACGGAGCCAGACGCCACCGCCGCTGCCATCCGCTCGGACAACCTCCAGTTCGGCGGCACCGGCCTCTGCCGGGCGCACTCGGTAGTACACCCGGCTACCGCCCCTGAACGCAATGAAACTCCCCCCTGCGCCAGTATCATCAGCCCAAACGTGATAGACCCGGGCCGACGGATCCCGACTCTGCATAGCGTCGAGTTTGGCCAATAGCGCTGCGTCCTGGACCGGGGTGTCACGGAGCCTTTCGAGGGCCGCGACCGGCTCCTGCAAAATCCGCCACTCGGCGTAGCTACGCAGCAACAACGGACCAGCTCCGCCTGCAGCCGACAGGACGCGCCATGCGTTACCTTCAGCCCGGACTTCCAGCGCACCGTGCCCCCACTCCAGCCAGACGCTCTCTCCCTGACGTATCAAACCGTCTGCAGAGGCACTCACCGTGAACGTGACAGATTGCACGTAGCCGGAAAGCCCAGCCTGCGGCGTCACATCAAGTCCTCTCAAGTCTCCCTGGGCGGTCGATTGTGCTCGAACACTCAATACCCGCTCCATGACGAGCTTGGTCAGCACTTGCGGCTCTGTGATATTGATGCCCAGCGAATCGCGGGCAGCATCACTCATGAGCCGCAGCACCAGATCACTCAACGGATTCGCACTTTGTGCGTCAGGGCCCACGGTATCGCGAGCATCCAGCCTGCCCAGGTAATCATGCGCATCGATTGCCCCGCGACGCTCGAGCACCAACACCTGTGAAGCGCGTTCATTACCCCACACAGCGACACTCCTGTTCGCTTCGACTACCCGAACCGACACAGCCATACCCTGGATCCCGTTGAACAGGTCCATCAGGGCCGACAGGTAAAGTGCCTCAGCACTCTGCGTCAGCGCCGGTGAAGCAGACAAACCGAATCCGCCACTGAGCAGCGCAAGGTCATTTTGCAAGCTGGCCTTGTTGAGGTTCTCAACACTGTCGGCATCGGGCACGCACCGCTCACTCCCGGCGCTGATCCAACGCGTCGCCACACCGCTGAGTTTGCCTTGGTCGACCGTGTCCTTTCCCTCAACCACGACCGCGAGCAGCATTCTGTCCGTGGCTTGTACGCTGGCTCGCGGGCGAGATTCATGGTGGATGGCGCGGGCAAAAGCAAACTCGATTTCAGGGGAACGCAACAACTCCGCTGCGACCTCCTTCAACCGATCCGCCTGCTCCGTCCGAACGCCCGGGCGAGTACTCTCTGGAGCAGGCTGCACATAGTAAAAGAGCGAATTGGAAATTGCCCCGTTGCGGTTTTCGATACCTGCACTAAAGTGCCAGGCGCCGTATCGCGTCAACATGACCTCAGGCTTGCGCTGAGCGCTCCCCGCTACCAGATTGCCGCTCACAGGCTCAAAGCGCCTCAACGACACGCCATCCGGACCCAGTACCGTGATGCAGATATCCAGGTGATGGCTGAGCAGTCCTACGACCGGCCATTCCACACTGACGGGCAGTTCACGGTAGCGGGGTGTGGCCAGGGTCAATTTCGCCTGGGCTAGCAGCACCCGGTTCATCGCCAGGGAAGCCTCAACAGCCAGCGCCATGCTCATAGGGGTCCTGTCAGCTCTCATAGCGCCTAATTCAGACCCGCTCACACCCGACTGCCGAAGTATTTCTGACAGATCAGCGTCCTTCAGCACCTTAAGTACCGGCGGCAACATGCTGCGTAGTATCGGGACCGGCTGGGTCAAAGCGATGTCCGTTGAGTGCCCGATACCGCTGTGCCGGTCTGGCAGCAGCGCCCGGTTCAACTTGTCGAGACGTGACCGGGCCAGCATCCCGGCCTTACGGGTCGCCCCCATTTCCAGCACGGTTTCGAAAAAATCGACCAAGACTTCCCCGGCTTCATCCCATTTTGATTTCGCGACACTGGTGGGGAGATCAATGGCTAGCTGTTTGAGGAACATGACTTTGAACAGCAGTGCCCGACCGGGAAATTTCACTTTACCAGGCACCGCAATCAGCAAGACATCCAACACGAACGCAACGATTTCGGACCCGATTCGCAGCGCATGCGTAAGGCTGCTTTGCAGGTTAGGGGTGAAATGCTCCTTGACCTGACTGGCGATGAATGCCCGCCGGGTGTTTGCCAACAACGCGGTAAATGCCGATTTCCAGGTGGGCCGCGGCACTTCCAGCGCATGGGCAAGGATCGATTGCCGAATGGCGTATGGCACGGTCAGCCGGACCTCGCTGGCCTTGCGTTCATAATCCGACTTGCTCGCATACACGCCCTGGCCCGTCCAGTGGGCCATAACCGGGCGATCTTTAGCGGACTGTTGAGGCAACGGCTGGGGTAGTTTGGCGTGCACAGTCCGCTGCGCCGCAGGGCCCAGGAGTGACCAGGACCATCCATCGCGCCGCTGGCGCGTGCTCCATAGGTCACCACGAAACGTCTCGATGAATACGCTTGTCGCACTGATGCGTCTATCAAGATCAGCAGTGAAAAGGCGGCCTTCGGGCTCCGTGGCTGCATAAATGAAATTGGCCTTGCGCGTTCGCAGGCCAAATACCGGCACGTCATGCCCTTCGATGCGCAGGTGCTGATTACCATAATGTAAAGACGTATCGCCTGCGTACCCGGCCACCGATAACCCTGCACTGCCCAGCAGTTGCTGATATTGCTCAAGGGTGATGCAACCTGTCTTCAGTGCGTTGAGCAGAGTGATTTCAAAGTTCGCCTGGGCCTCCTGTGCAATCACCTCGGCAACATCAACCTCACGCCCCCACTGATCACAGTTGTCGGCAATTGCCTGCCCAATATCAAGGTCCCGGCCAATACGGATGACCTCGTTGACGGTTACAGCACTACCGTCTGCCTTGGTAAAAAGCGCGCCATCGAGGGTCAGCCAGCTTTTCATGACGAAATCATAGGCATCCCGGTTTATCTGCGGGGGCACCAGCTGCCGTGGCGTCCCTTGGGAAAGCCAGGTCCATAGTCGACCGCTGGCAGCAGGCTTACCTGTGCGGGCGGTGTGAATCTCAAGCGCATCCACATCCACCACGTATCCGGCAAGTTCAGTCAACGAAACATTGATCTGCTTTTTGGTGTCGTCGACAATCTTGCTCAATGCCTCAGTGCTCACCCGTGGCGTACTGTAGAGCGTGTTCAGACGCTCCCTGAGCGGGAGATCCAGTGTTCCGTAAAACGACGCCATCACATCCAGCGCCCTGTGCACCAGTTCGCTCGCCTGCTGATCATCTACGCTCAGCAAAACTGGCTCATCGCCGCGAGGGTACAAGGTGATCGTGTCGGCTTCGTGCAGATCACCGCTCGGTACAACCTGTTGATCATCCTGCAGTTCTGTCCACTCGTGCGGTTTGAACGGTGTTGGCATGAGCGCGTGTGCGAGCAGCGAATTGAGCGCGTTGTGGGCGGCCATGAGGAACACCAGCGCATCGATACCCGGCGGGTCTGTATCCATGTGTGCGCTGATATCGACATCGATTTGCCGTTGCAGCTCACGCACAAAGTCCTCCGCACATACCTCTCCACTCAACGCCAGTTGTTGCGCAACCGCTTCGGCAGCTTGCTGCAGGTCGAGCATGCCGTCGGACCAACCTTCGTCACAGACGAATACGCCCACTTTGACCAGCGCCTGAGCGAACGATCCCTTCAGCGCGGCCCGAATCAGATCGTCAGGAAGGGAAACCAAGGGCAGCGGCATAGCCGTAGCAGACTCCACCGTGACGTCATCAGATACTTGAGCCGTGGTGCCAAGCACCGCGTTATGCGCGGCCATCAGGCAGAAATGCCATGCTGTCTCGGGAATTTCGGCGTCGAAGCTGTCATCGATCTCGAGATCGACCCTGGCCTTAAGCGCGAGGACAAAGTCCGACGTATCAAAGTGCCCGCCCTCGACCTCAGCGTGCGCAACACTCATGGCCAACGCCTGCAGCCTCTCCAGCAGAACCACATTACCGCTATCCCACAGGAACACGCCTTCTGCGATCTGCATCAGGGTGAAATCATCGATCCGGGTTGTGGGGTGAAAGTGGGCGGCAAGCGTGATCGGTGGCAGATCCAACATGGGGAGGTGTGCCCCTGGATCGGTAAAAACGTCGCGACCGGGCGTGATGGAAGATGTCATGACAGGCTCCTTCGGATTTGGAAGCCGTCATCAGAGCAGTGAACACAGGCGTCACTGCCATACATGTATCTACGCAGCGATCAGACCATCTGTGCTTGGGCGCAAGCGCCTGCGGGAACACCCCCGCAGGCGTTCAGGTTACATCACGGTCTCGAATGGACATTACTGGTGGCTGACCCAATACACCGCAGTCACAACAACCAGGACGATCAGACAGAGTATCGCCCAGGCATCAACACTGCTGTCACTCTTCACTTTGGTCGAGTTTCCCATTGCATCGCCTCTTATTAGTGGTTATGGGAATGCATGTCACCCGTAGCAGTTAAGTCCAGCAATGCCCTTTGCTCAAGCAGGGGCTTTTTAATATTTGACCGGTGCGCTCATGAATGGATAGCGGAATTCACTCGGGCGCCCCTGGGCACTGAAGCGGTTGAAATCCAGGCCATAGTCAGCCTGGTCCTGAACATTCAGCCAGTGCCGGGCGCGTAGCGGATCAATCAACTGCAGCACCGGCACCTGATGATCGCGCAATCCATCACGGTCAATTGGCAGATTCAGCGCATCATCGTGCAATAACACCATCGCCCAGCCACCCAACGAGAAATGCCCGCCCATCAACACGCTGAGGCGACCGTCGATTCGCGCCTGCAGCGCTTGCGGGGAGCTGTTGACGGCACTGAACAGGACATCCTTGCCTGGCGTGCGACCGGCCTCGAGAAACGCCTGCATAGCACCGAAGGCCATCTCGTCGTTGGCCGACCAGACCAGCTCGACTTTCGGGTAGCGCTTCAACAGTTGCTGCGCCTGCTCATAAGCACGCTGCTGCCCCCAACCGCCATACACCACCTGGCGCAAGCGCACCTGCGGGTGCTCGGCCAGGGCCCGGCGCATGCCCTGCTCGCGCAACTGCGCGGCGGGCGTAGTCTTCAGGCCGGAAAACGCCAACAGCTCGATCGGCTGCTGCGGGACCTCCCGCAGGCGCAGCGCAATCAGCTCCTTGAGCATCTGGTAGCCAGCCTGTTCGTCGTTACCCACCAGGGTGCCAAGCAGTGGCGGGTACTTGTCCGGGTGTTCGTCAATCAACGCCGCCTGGTCACGGGTCAGACCGTTATTGACCAGGAACAGCTTGACCCCGCTTCCGCGCGACAGGCGAATGATTTCCGGGGCCACGTACTGCTCGTTGACCAGCACCAGGTAGTCGGGGCGCTGCTCGCCTTCAAGCACTTGCCGCGCCTGGATCAACGCCAGCTCCGGTTGCCGCTCGCTGTACTCGATACGCAGCTGCATGCCGAGGTCTTTGGCGGCGGCCTGCATGAAGTTCGAGTAGCTGACCCAGAAGGTTTCGTTGGAATAGCCCGGATTGAGAAAAACCACCGACGCAGCCTGTGCATTGAGTGCCAGCGGCAGACTCAGGCAAAGGCTTTGGCACAAGGCCTTGAGCATGCGGATGTTCTCCTGCTATTCAAACCGTTGATTATAAACACCGCAAAGGCTCAACCGGGCAAATGCCATTCAGTCTCACTTAGTCCAAATGGTTCTTTTCATATGCAAAAACATCACTTTTGCGCATAAACACAAACTGCTATCTTTCTTCCGCTCCGCTTTGGGAGTGCGCGGCCGTGCGCGCGATTAGCTGCAAGCAGCTTGAGAACAGGACCCCTATGTACGTATACGACGAATACGATCAGCGGATCATCGAGGACCGCGTCAAGCAGTTCCGTGATCAGACCCGCCGCTACCTGGCCGGTGAGCTGAGCGAAGAAGAGTTCCGCCCCCTGCGCCTGCAAAATGGCCTCTATATTCAACGTTTTGCCCCGATGTTGCGGGTCGCCGTGCCCTATGGCCAGCTGACTTCGCGCCAGACTCGGATGCTGGCGAAGATCGCGCGCGACTACGACAAGGGCTATGCCCACATCAGCACCCGGCAGAACGTGCAATACAACTGGCCAGCCCTGGAAGACATTCCAGAGATCCTGGCCGAACTGGCCACCGTGCAGATGCACGCGATCCAGACCAGCGGCAACTGCCTCCGCAACACCACTACTGACCAGTATGCAGGCGTGGTTGCCGGTGAAATTGCTGACCCGCGCCCAACCTGCGAGCTGATCCGCCAATGGTCGACTTTCCATCCGGAATTCGCTTACCTGCCGCGCAAGTTCAAAATTGCCATCAATGGTTCGAGCAGCGACCGTGCGGCCATCGAAGTACACGATATCGGCCTGGAGCCGGTGTACAACGCTGCCGGCGAGCTGGGCTTCCGCGTGCTGGTCGGTGGCGGCCTGGGCCGTACCCCGGTGGTCGGTGCCTTCATCAATGAATTCCTGCCGTGGCAAGACCTGCTCAGCTACCTCGACGCGATCCTGCGGGTGTACAACCGCTATGGCCGTCGCGACAACAAGTACAAGGCACGGATCAAGATCCTGGTCAAAGCGCTGACGCCTGAAGTCTTCGCCGAGAAGGTCGAGGCCGAAATGGTCCACCTGCGTGGCGGCAGCAGCACCCTGACCGACGCCGAAGTGCACCGCGTAGCCAAGCACTTCGTCGACCCGGAGTACAAGGCGCTGGATAACCTCGACTTCAGCGAACTCGAGCAACAGCACCCAGGCTTCGCGCGCTGGCGTACGCGCAACGTCCTGGCGCACAAAAAGCCTGGCTACGTTGCCGTGACCCTGTCGCTCAAGCCTACCGGCGTCGCCCCTGGCGACCTGACCGACAAACAGCTCGATGCCGTCGCCGACCTCGCCGAGCGTTACAGTTTCAGCCAGCTGCGCACCTCTCACGAGCAGAACATCATCCTCGCCGATGTCGAGCAGAGCCAACTGCACGCGCTGTGGCTGGAGCTGCGTGAAAATGGTTTCGCCACGCCGAACATCGGCCTGCTGACCGACATCATCTGCTGCCCTGGCGGCGACTTCTGCTCCCTGGCCAACGCCAAGTCGATCCCGATTGCCGAGTCCATCCAGCGCCGTTTCGACGACCTGGACTACCTGTTCGACATCGGTGAACTGGACCTGAACATCTCCGGCTGCATGAACGCCTGTGGTCACCACCACGTCGGTCACATCGGCATTCTCGGGGTGGACAAGAAAGGCGAAGAGTTCTATCAGGTCTCCCTCGGTGGCAGCGCCAGCCGCGACGCCAGCCTGGGCAAGATCCTCGGCCCTTCCTTCGCCCAGGACGCCATGCCGGATGTCATCGAGAAGCTGATCGACGTCTACGTTGAAAAACGTACCGAAGACGAGCGCTTCATCGACACCTACCAGCGTATTGGCATCGACCCTTTCAAGGAACGCGTCTATGCAGCGAATCATTAAGAACAACGAAATCGTCGACGAAACCTGGCACCTGCTGCCCAAGGACTTCAACATCGACGAAGTGACCAACTGCGACGACTACATCGTTCCGTTACAGTTGTGGCGTGAACACGGCCACATGCTCAAGGCCCGCGACGGCGGTCTGGGCGTATGGCTGGATGCCGACGAAGAGGCCGAAGAGATCGGCCACATCGTCAATGAGTTCCAGGTTATTGCCCTGAACTTCCCGGCATTCACCGACGGGCGCAACTACTCCAATGCGCGCCTGCTGCGTGATCGCTACAAGTTCACCGGCGAGCTGCGCGCCATTGGCGATGTGCTGCGCGACCAGCTGTTCTACATGAAGCGCTGTGGTTTCGACGCCTTCGCCCTGCGTGCCGACAAGGACCCGGTCGAAGCCCTGGAAAGCCTCAAGGACTTCTCGGTGACCTACCAGGCTGCAACTGACGAACCGCAACCGTTGTTCCGTCGCCGTTGAATAAACAAGGCCCCGCATGCGGGGCCTTGTTTATTTATCACACCTTGTAATCAGACCTCTTGGGCCTGCGTCAGGCTTACCAGCAGGGCAGTCTCAGCGCCGTTGCGCGCTCCGGCCAGTGCGCTGACCGCCGCCAGGTACATTTGGCTGTCAATCTCAAGCCTGCGTAGCGTCCCGTCTGCACCCAGTGGGTCTTCCTCCAGCGCAGTGCGCAAAGCCGTCAATACCTCGTCATCGAGCGTGGCAGGCACCTCCTCGGACGCACCATTGCAGTAGTCCAGGTACTCCAGACCTTCAGCCCAGGTCGTCGAGAGGCTTTCGAACTGCGTGGCATAGCGCTGTTTCAGGTAACGCTGCCAACTGTTTTCATCGACCATCCAGGCCTGTTGGTTGGCGACCGTATCACGTAGCCTGACTGCAGCTGCAACCTGCTCTACCGTCTGCGGCGAGAGATTCGCCGTGGCCCGAAACAGCATGCCGCTGGAAAGCTCCGGATAGTCCAGCACGCCCGCCAGCTCCTGGCGCAAGGCCAGACGGATTTCGATGTCATCGACACTTTCACTACCCAGCACGGCATCGCTGATGTCATCCAGTGGATCCAGCGGGGTCAACGGTTCGTCTGCCAACAAGGCTTCGCGCCGCCGCGTGCGAGCCAACGACAGTGCATCGGCCATACGCTGGACTTCATGGCGGCGGAACAGCTGCTTGTACAACGCCAACAGTTCAGCACTACGCTCAGCGCTGGTTGCCTCCAGACTCCGCTGAAACACCAGTACCGCAGTTTCCAGGGCACTGAAGGCATCGGTACCCGCGTCGCCACAAGTGACCGGAAAATCAGCGGCAATCTCGAGCAGTTCCTCTCTAAGCTGCGTGTGCCGTGAGGCCAGCTGGAGCATGGACCACACCCGCTTGCGCACATCAACTGCATGGGTACGGAACTCACTGGACAAGGCCAGCCGGTCAAGCATGTCACGCAGCGCGGCATGCCTCCGATTTTGGAACAAGTCATGCCAAAGGTCGCGCTGAGCCTGAGTTGCCCCCTGCAACCAGGCAACGTCAGGCTGCACCTGTCCCACAATTTCGGGTTCGAACTCAGAGCCCACCACACCCAAACGGGCAATGCTTTCGGCCTCCAGGGGGTTGAAGTACAGATTCAGTCTGTGCTCGCCATCAGCATTAGTACGCAGACCGGCGCCGAAGCGCGTGGCGGCCAGTTCAGGTAGTTGTGTGATCCGATTACGGCTCAAATCGACGACCCGCAACTGATAGGGATCCTGATTCATCAGAGCCGTCAGCCCTGCAGGCCACTCGGCTAATCGGCAACTATCCAGCGTCAGATGTCGCAGCTGCAGCAGATTCTCAAGCGCGGGAACCTGCCCCAAGGGGTTACTGCTCAACTGCAAACGTTGCAAGTGGACAAACTGTGCGAAGACCTGGGCACCGGCTTCATCCAGCACCAGCTCGGTACTGCTCAAGTCCAGCTCTTGCAGCGGCAAACGGGCCAGGACTGTCAGAGCATCGCTGCTCAAACCCACCCGGTTGTAACGCAGGTTCAAGCGGGTCAACGCAGGCAATGTGGCGAGCGTCTCCAGCGCTGCAGCAGGGATTATGTGCAGACGGTTACTTTGCAGCTCCAGTGACTGCAGGCTTACCAAGGGCCTCAACGACTCGAACATTGTGTCGCTGCTGTCCAGTTGCACCTCTCTCATATTCAATTGGTGCAAACTCGTCAACGTAGCGATGTCAGGCGGGATTACACCCAACAAATTGGCTTCCAACGAAAGGCTTTGCAGTCTGGGGAAGCACCGCAGAAATCCGGCAGGCACTCGCAGCAGGCCCATACGATTCAGGTTCAGGCTGCGGATATGCTCGAATCGCGCGCTCAGTTGCGGTAGTGACTCGACAAGCAACCCATCCAGCTGCAGCGCCCTCCTGTGCTCACCACCCCTTCGACGCCAGGCGTTGAGCAGTCGCTGTCTGACTATTACGCGACTATGGCGCGAAAAGATGTCATCGCTATCCGCTTCCCACTGTTCGAGGGTTTGCTGGAGCGCCCTGTATTCAGCCTCAAGTTTGAAAACGCCATCGCCCAGGGTCTGATTCTCCAGCAGCAAGCGCGCTTTCATTGCCGCAAGCCCTCTAGACCCCAACTCCGGATACAGAGCATTGAGCCTGCCATCGACCGCCAGCCCTCCCACCACCCCGCCCAAGGGATACCCCACGCGGCCATCGGCCAAACGCAAGGGTGAACGAAACCACGGCTTTATGGGCTGCTGTCCGAGCTGCGCCGCTGCCATGGCACGGTCTTGCACGGCGAGCGAATACAAGGTCGCGCGCAATGATTGCTCGGCATGGATCTCGATATTCAAAGCCTGTCGCTCGCTATCGGGAAGGGCCTTGAGCAAAGAGACGACAATCTCCTGATCCTTGCTCAACTCAAGCCCCTGAGCGTCGTATGCGGTATAAAGATCCCCCCGGCGCACCAAGGTCTTGAGCGCACCTTCAGGCGTGCCGACACTGGCCAGCATGCGACCGGACAATGCATCTTCACGCATTTCCACACGCACGGTGTCGGTCCAGCCGGGCAACCTGGCCAACAGTCCCAGGGCCAGGCGATCGCTGTCCAGGCTAGCCAGGCTGGGTTGATACAAGCCCTGCATGGCCCGGTTGAGGACAATCTGGCGCTGATAGACGCGCGCTTCTTCAGCCAGGCGCATCGGCACACGGCCATCACTGGCCTGCAGTTGCAGACGTTCAGTGCTGTCAGCGGCCTGCACGATCTCCAGTGCGGCTGCATCGGTCAACTGCGGAAAATCTCGTTGCAGCCGCTCCTGCTCAATGGAAGGCCGCGCGCGCCCGTGCTCATACATACTCTTGAAGATGTAAGCACGGTGCTGTTGGGCACGCTCGGCAATCAGAACACGCAGAACCTCCAGGCGCTTGTCAGACTCGACACTTGAACCAAACAGGTCGAGGGCTTCGGTCTCGGTCAGGTCCGCCAGCACCTTGTCGGCCAGCTGGTTGGCATACACTTCCCTTACCGATATCGGAATCACCCGCCCGCTGGGCCAGCGGTCTGCGCCATACCGAACCAGTATCCTGTTCTGGTTTGCCTCGTTATAAACCTCAAGTACCCGCTGCGGCCATCGCGGCAACTCCAGGCTCAGGCTTGGCCCCAGCTCCAGACCATCGACATCGGGCGCACCCGCCCTCAAGCTGTCGATCAACCGGCTAACCCGGCGGTCCACCTGAAAGCGCTGCAAGGTGTCCCTGAGCAGCGGCGGCACCGGCAGATGGTCCAGGTGCACACGTCGCAGTACATCATCGTCGATGCCACTGATCCGGGCGGCCTGCTCGAGCACCTCATCAGACAAACCATGTGTGGCGGTTCCGATACGTCTGAGCAGCTTTTCACGGGGCCATTGCAAAGGTTGCTCACCGACGAGCTGCCAGTTGCCCTCGTTGTTGTTTCTAAGGGCCGGTTGATAGGCATGGGCATCGTCAGGGTGGCGGATCGACCAGGCACCTTCAGCATCCACGAACACTTCACAGGCCCGCCCGTCGATGTGGACCCAGGTTTTACCATCAAGGTGATACAGCCCCATCGCATCCGGGGTGCTGTTACTCAAATCGACGTCACGTGCATAGGGCGCCAGGTCAGGCTTCCATAAACGCTGCTCACCACCAGGCAGTGTTACCCGCAACAAACCATCCACGCGTTCGCTCGCCTGCAACGGTGTCGCAGCATGACCTGCCGCGCCCAATCCGACGGCCAGAACCACATTCAGGGCCACTGACTCAAAATGCGCCAGGGCCTCGTCAAGTTCGCCTGCCTCCCAGGCATGAGCACCATCAACTATTTCTTTGACCAGTTGCCCCGCGGCCACCATCGCCATCACTTCACCCAACCCTGGCACAAAGAATGCCGTGGCGTTGAGCGCGTTGAAACCAATACTTTCCCAGTACGCCAAGCGTTGTTTTTTCGCTGTTTCATCGGCCTCTGCACTGGGCACCGCGAGGTCGCGGGCGTTGGCCTTGATGCGTTGCAGTTGCTGATCTTGCTCATAGCCAAACAGTTCGCTTTCGATCGTTACGCCACGCAAGTGCAAATTGGCGCTGTGATCGATCTGGCCATTGGCATACAGCTTTTCATCAATCAGTTTGAAGAAATGTGCTTGCTCATGCTTGGGTACAAAACCTCGAAACAGCTGCCGGTAAGTGGGCAACAGCAGGTTGATCCGCAGGTCCAGCTTGAACGCTGCCACCGAGGCGTATTCTTTGAGCGGATACAAGGGCGCGCCCGGCAGGTAGACGACAATTGGCTCTACTTCGTCGCTGGTCACCCGATTGGCGCTGAACACCAGAACCCCGTCAAGGGGGGACTGGAACATGGTCAGCGACTGACAGACAACGGGCTTGCCATGCAGCAACGGGGCATGCTGTCCGTCGAGCAAGCCGCTGACCATCTGCAGAGCCGAAGCAGAGATTTCGCCTTTCATCAGCGCCGTTTGCGCAACGAGGCGCAGATTGTCCTTGTAGGCGTTGATCGACAACGTGCGTATGGCATCACTAGAGCTGGGATTCTCGAACACCTCACTCAAGTGCGCCTGATACTTGCCGCCCAGGTCCAACTCATGACACAAGGCGGCAAAACGCGCGGGATCGATATCCAGCTTGCTGGCGTAACGATACTGAAAGCGCGGGTATGCCCCTTCCTGCCCAGGGGCCAATTCCAGAACAAACGCCCCCTTGGCCGCCAGGGCGCTGCCCGGCAGGAACTCGGCGTCGGCGGCAAAGTTCTGCATCGCCGCCTGCATCAGGCTTTGCCGACGCGGCTTGAGCCGGAGCATGCTGCCCAGCAGTATCGCCTCTTGATGAATTTCCACCAGCTCGGTGGTGTTGACGTCAAGCTCGCCCCCCAGGTCGGCTTTCAGCCTGGCCTTGAGCAAGGGCTCGGCAAAGGCGCCCAGGCCCTGGAGATCTTTCAATGCCGTGGCCAAGGCGCGCGCCGAATTGCGGCTGCTTTGCTGAGCGTCGAGCAGCGTCTGGCGGGCTGTCTGGCTGGCTTCGAAGAACCAGGCGCTGGGCCCGGACGGATTCAGTTGGGCCGGACGCTGGATTTCGCGCCAACGCTTGAGGTCGGCAACGCTGGCGTGCTTGAGCCAATCTGGCAGGCGATCGACAAGGAAACGGCCATGCAGGCCGGGGACCGAAAACGTTTGAGAGGTTTGCATAGGAGGTTTCCTGTAGGTCAGTTGGCCCTACAGGAAACTCGCGTTGCCCCTATGCAGTGGCGTTACATATTGCTCAGCGCCATTGGCCGAGCTTGCTCCAGAGTCCGAGCAAGGTGTTCTCGATCGAACCACTGGCCGCCAGTCCTACCCGCTCCTGCAGGCTTTTGCGCTCGGCATAGTGCAGGTGGTAGAGGTTCGACTCACGCGCGCGGTCGCCCAGGTATTCGTCGCTGGTCTTGAGTTCGTCAACCAGTTGCTTGTTCAACGCAGCAACGCCCAACCACACCTCACCAGTGGCGACATCGTCGATATGCAACTGCGGGCGGTAACGCGAGACAAAGTCCTTGAACAACTGGTGGGTAACGTCGAGGTCTTCCTGGAACTTCTCCCGGCCTTTCTCGGTGTTTTCGCCGAACACGGTCACGGTGCGTTTGTATTCACCCGCAGTGAACACTTCGAAATCGACGTCATGTTTTTTCAGCAGGCGGTTGACGTTCGGCAACTGCGCCACCACGCCAATCGAGCCGAGGATGGCAAAGGGCGCGCTGACAATCTTGTCGCCTATGCAGGCCATCATGTAGCCGCCACTGGCGGCGACCTTGTCGATGCACACGGTCAGCGGAATACCGGCCTGACGGATACGCGCCAGTTGTGATGACGCCAGCCCGTAGCTGTGAACCATACCGCCACCGCTCTCCAGACGCAGCACCACTTCGTCGCGCGGTGTGGCCAGGCTCAGCACTGCGGTGATCTCGTGGCGCAGGCTCTCGGTGGCCGACGCCTTGATGTCGCCATCAAAATCAAGCACGAACACCCGCGGTTTGTCGTCGGGGGTTTTCTTCTGCTGCTTTTGCACCTTGGCCTGCTGCTTGCGCAGGGCCTTGAGCTGGGCTTTGTCCAGCAGGCTGCTTTCCAGACGCTCACGCAAGTCCTTGTAGAACTCGTTGAGCTTGTTGACCTGCAACTGCCCGCCGGCCTTACGCCGACCTTTGCCACGCAACCCGGCAATCGCCGAGAGGACGATCAGGATCGCGATGACCAGGGTTGCGGTCTTGGCGAGAAAGCTTGCGTACTCTGCAAGAAACTCCACAGTAACTCCTTAACATGCCGGCGCCCGAACGGCGCGAACCGATAGTCAAGCATACCGAGGCGGCCTTGCCCCTGCCAGCGTAGGAAATGTCCAGCAATGCAGTTCAAACGCTCTTTTCAAACGCTTGTATGTTTTTTCGTTGACAGCCTGCCGGAGGCATCCTAACCTCGGCCTCATTCTTACCGCAGGCGCACGACGTGGGCAGTATCTACCTGATTCGACATGGCCAGGCCTCATTTGGTGCAGACGACTATGATGTCCTCTCACCTGTGGGCATGCGCCAGAGCGAAGCACTCGGCGAACACCTGGCCCAGTTGGGTATACGCCTGGACCGCTGCCTGGCCGGCGACCTGCGCCGCCAGCAAGACACCGCGCGCCTGGCCCTGGCGGCCATGCACAACGCCGGCTGCGTCGTGCCTGAAGTAGAAACCGATACCGCTTTTAACGAATTCGATGCCGATGCGGTGATCCGTGGCCTGTTGCCCGGCCTGTTGCCACAGGAGCCCGAAGCCCTGCATATCCTGCGCAACGGTGCGCAGAACCGCAGAGAGTTCCAGCGCCTGTTCGCCCTGCTTATCCAGCGCTGGCACGGTGGCGAGCACCAGGGCGACTGTCTTGAATCCTGGCAAGGGTTTGTCGACCGTGTAAACGCTGGCCTGCAGCGCGTCCTGCAACAGGCCGAGAACGGCAGCAACATCGCGATTTTCACCTCGGGCGGCACTATCACCGCCCTGCTCCACCTGGTTACCCGTATCACTGCCAGCCAGGCTTTCGAGCTGAACTGGCAGATCATCAACACCTCGCTCAGCCAACTGAAGTTTCGTGGCCGCGAGGTGGCCCTGGCTTCCTTCAACAGCCAAGCCCATGTGCAGCTGTTGAAGGTGCCGGAGCTCATCACCTATCGTTGAGTCCCGGCCCGTGGCGATCTTTACCGGTCGTCGTAATCACTTAATAAGGAACACACCATGAGCGAAGTAGCAAAAGCCGTCGAAGCGATGAAAGCCAAGTTCAACCCTGCCGCTGCTGCCGGCCTTGACCTGGTCTTCGGTTTCAACATCACTGACGAAGACAAGCACTACGCCCTGATCGTCAAGGATGGCACCTGCGAAATCCAGGAAGGCGAAAACGCCGACGCCAACTGCACCCTGGTGCTGGACAGCGAAACCCTCAAAGGTATCGTCAGCGGCGAAACCGACGGCATGCAGGCCTTCATGGGCGGCAAGCTGCGCGTTGAAGGCGACATGATGCTGTCGATGAAGCTGAGCGAGCTGTTCCCGGCCTGAGCCCTGCGCTGATGCCACACAAACCGAAGCCTTTAACGGCTTCGGTTTTTTTTGCCTGGGGTTTATAGACCCGCCATCAGGGACGTTGATCGGCCAGCAACACGCTGGCCTATAAGGCTGTGCCAGACTTGTCCGGGTGCGGCACGAGAATTAGATTAGCCAATAATCTCTGGCTTCAATCATAAGGGAAAAGTATGACGCTCACTGACCAGTCCACCCAGGTCCGCCCCGGCGAAGAACTCGATGCCGCTGTCATCGACCCTTATCTGAAGGCACATATTGCCGGCCTCAGCGGCACACCGCAGATCAGCCAGTTCCCCGGCGGCGCCTCGAACCTGACCTACCTGGTGCAGTACCCCGAGCGCGAGTTCGTCCTGCGCCGCCCACCGTTCGGCCACAAAGCCAAATCGGCGCATGACATGGGCCGCGAGTTCCGCATTCTCAATCAGCTCAACAGCGGCTTCCCCTATTGCCCCAAAGCCTACGTGCATTGCACCGACGAGGCACTGATTGGTGGCGAGTTCTACGTCATGGACCGGGTCAAGGGCATCATCCTGCGTTCGGACCTGCCGCCGGAACTGGGCCTGGATGCCGAACGCACCGAAGCGTTGTGCAAGAGCTTCATCGAGCGCATGGTCGAACTCCACCAGGTCGATTACAACGCCTGCGGCCTGGGCGACCTGGGCAAGCCTGAAGGCTACGTGCAGCGTCAGATCGAAGGCTGGAGCAGCCGCTATGAAAAGGCCCTGACCCCGGATGCACCGCGCTGGGAAAAGGTCATCGCCTGGCTGCGCGAGAAAATGCCGGCCGATCACCCCAAACCTGCCATCGTGCATAACGATTACCGCTTCGACAACGTCATCCTCGATGCCGAAAACCCGATGCGCATCATCGGCGTGCTCGACTGGGAAATGACCACCATCGGCGACCCGCTGATGGACCTGGGCAACACCCTGGCCTACTGGATCGAAGCCAATGACCCGGCCCCGGTGCAACTGATGCGGCGTCAACCGAGCAACGCCCCGGGCATGCTCACCCGCCAGCAGTTCGTCGACTACTACGCCGAACGCGCCGGGATCAAAATCGACAACTACGACTTCTACTACACCTACGGCCTGTTCCGCCTGGCCGGGATCGTCCAGCAGATCTACTACCGCTTCTATCACGGCCAGACCCAGGACAAACGCTTCGCCCAGTTCATTCACATGAACAAGCTGCTGGAGCACATGAGCCTGCAGGTCATCGCCAAATCCAGCCTCTGACGACTACAACAAGGAAAACACCATGTCCAAGACCCAACTGTTCGACCTCGACGGCAAGATCGCCTTTGTCTCCGGTGCCAGCCGCGGTATCGGCGAGGCCATTGCCCACCTGCTGGCGCAGCAAGGCGCGCACGTGATTGTCTCCAGCCGCAAGCTCGAAGGCTGCCAGCAGGTCGCCGACGCAATCGTCGCGGCCGGCGGCAAAGCCACGGCAATTGCCTGCCATATCGGTGAAATGGAGCAGATCGGCGCGGCATTTGCCGCGATCCGCGAACAGTTCGGCCGTCTGGACATCCTGGTCAACAACGCCGCGACCAACCCGCAGTTCTGCAACGTCCTGGACACCGACCTCGGCGCGTTCCAGAAAACCGTCGACGTGAACATCCGCGGCTACTTCTTCATGTCGGTCGAGGCCGGCAAGCTGATGCGTGAGAACGGCGGTGGCAGCATCATCAACGTGGCCTCGATCAACGGCGTTTCACCGGGCGTGTTCCAGGGCATCTACTCGGTGACCAAGGCCGCGGTGATCAACATGACCAAGGTCTTCGCCAAGGAGTGCGCGCCCTTTGGTATCCGCTGCAACGCCCTGCTGCCAGGCCTGACCGACACCAAATTCGCCTCGGCGCTGGTCAAGAACGACGCCATCCTCAACACCGCCCTGCAACAGATCCCGCTCAAGCGCGTGGCCGACCCGAAAGAAATGGCCGGCGCGGTGCTGTACCTGGCCAGTGATGCATCCAGCTACACCACCGGCGTGGCGCTGAATGTCGACGGTGGTTACCTTTCCTGACCGCTGAGCGGCATCAAGGAGCAAGCCCGCGCTGCTCTGCCAGCAGCTGCTGGATCACTTGCTCCTGGTTGTCATAAGCACCTTCGCCAAAGTGCACAAAACGTACCTGGCCCTGGGCGTCGACGAAGTAATGGGCCGGCCAGAACTGATTGCCGAAGGCATTCCAGATCGCATATCGGTTGTCGATGGCCACCGGGTACTCGATGCCCAGCTTGGCGACTTGTTCACGCACGTTGTCGATCTCGTTTTCGTAGTCGTATTCCGGAGTGTGCACGCCGATCACCACCAGGCCCTGATCGGCGTAACGCTTGGCCCAGCGGTTGACGTACGGCAGGCTGCGCTGGCAGTTGATGCAGTCGTAGGTCCAGAAGTCGATAAGCACCACCTTGCCCTTGAGCGCGTCGCGATCCAGCGGTGGCGAGTTGAGCCACTGCACTGCACCACTCAGCTCGGGCATTGGCCCCAGCGTATCCAGTTGCGAAGGACCGGCGAACAAGCGTCCGCCCAGGCCCAGGGCAACCAGAACAAAGGCCAGCGCCGCAGCAATGCCAACCCTGCGCCGGCTCGGATTCAGGCGGCGCCAGGCGCCGCCAAGGGAAGTGAACATGGACATAAGCAACTCGCTCCTTGAGGCTGCTTAACCGCCTTCGTGGCAGGCACCGGTGGCGTAGGTCTGGTACTGCACGCTATGCGGCTGGCCCTTGGAATCCAGGTAGTCCATCTTCGCGGTAACCACGCCACAGGCCTCGCCGTTGTTGGTTTCGTGGATGGACAGGACTTTCTTCACGTCCAGGTGCTGGCCGTAATGATAGTTCTGCACGGGTATGCTGCTGTCGGCAAATGCACTGAAGGCACCAAAACCGAAGAGTGCGAACAGGCTGATGCGAGCCAGAGTCTTGAAGGTCATGTCGAGTCTCCCGGGTGACGTTGCACCCTCTGCCGGAGAGGAAGGGCCCTCGCCGTTGAGACCTATTTGAGGCGCGCAAGGTATCGCCGATGTGTCGAGATGGCGCTACATTGCCTCTTCAGGTATCTGCCAGCACAACAGATACACTGCAATACAAACCCCGGCAGGCAAGCGCCACCGGGCTCTGTACACTTCGAGCCAAGCGCTTGAACAGGAGCCGGGTATGGATCATATCGATCACGTGCTGATCGTCGACGACGATCGCGAAATCAGAGAGCTGGTAGGCAACTACCTGAAGAAGAATGGGCTACGCACCACCATCGTCGCCGACGGCCGGCAGATGCGCGCCTTTCTGGAATCGAATGTGGTCGACCTGATCGTGCTGGACATCATGATGCCCGGTGACGACGGTCTATTGCTGTGCCGCGAATTGCGCGCCGGCAAGCACAAGGCAACGCCGGTGCTGATGCTGACCGCGCGCAACGACGAAACCGACCGCATCATCGGCCTCGAAATGGGCGCCGACGACTACCTGACCAAGCCCTTCTCGGCCCGTGAACTGCTGGCACGGATCAATGCCGTGCTGCGCCGCACGCGGATGCTGCCGCCGAACCTGACCATCAGTGAAAGCAGCCGCTTGATCGGCTTTGGCCACTGGCGCCTGGACACCACCGCACGGCACCTGCTTGACCGCGACGGCACACTGGTGGCCCTCAGTGGCGCCGAATACCGTTTGTTGCGGGTGTTCCTCGACCACCCGCAGCGGGTGCTCAGCCGCGAGCAACTGCTCAACCTCACCCAGGGCCGCGAGGCGGACATCTTCGACCGCTCCATCGACCTGCTGGTCAGCCGCCTGCGCCAGCGCCTGCAGGACGATGCGCGCGAGCCGGCGTTCATTAAAACCGTGCGCAGTGAAGGCTACGTGTTCTCACTGCCGGTGCAACTGGTCGAGCCGCAGTCATGAGTACACCTCTGCGCTGGCCGCGCACCCTGGCCTCGCGCCTGGCATTGATCTTTTTCACCGGCCTGGTGCTGGCCTATGGGTTGTCGTTCAGTTTTCAGTTCTATGAGCGTTATCTCAGCTCGCGCTCGATGATGCTCGGTAACCTGGAGCAGGACGTCTCGACCTCGGTGGCCATCCTCGACCGCTTGCCAGCGGCAGAACGCGAGAGCTGGCTGCAGCGCCTGGAGCGGCGTAACTACCGCTACCGCCTGGATGAGGGCCTGCCGGGCCAGCCGCTGGCATTGCGCGATGCTCCGATGGCGGCCGAGTCCATCGACAAAGCCATCGGCCATCAATATCCATTGAGCTTCCAGACCATCCCCGGCCCGAATCCGCACTTTCAGGTGCACCTGCGCCTGGCCGATGGCAAACCGCTGACCGTGGATGTCACCCCGGCGTCCATACCGCTGTCGACCTGGTTGCCAGTGGTCCTGCTGATCCAGCTGGTGCTGTTGCTGCTATGCACCTGGCTGGCGGTGAAAACCGCGATCCGCCCGCTGACCCGCCTGGCCCATGCCGTGGACAGCCTCGATCCCAACGCCCCCGGTCCGCTGCTGGATGAAAGCGGCCCGCGCGAGGTGCGCTATGCGGCGGTGGCCTTCAACTCGCTGCAGTCGCGTATAGCTGCTTACCTCAAGGAACGCATGCAGCTACTGGCAGCGATCTCCCATGACCTGCAAACCCCGATCACGCGCATGAAACTGCGGGTCGAGGTGATGGACCCCTCCCATGAGAAAGACAAACTCTGGAGCGACCTGGAAGCCATGGAGCACCTGGTACGCGAGGGCGTGGCCTATGCGCGCAGTATCGACGGCAGCACCGAAGCCAGCTGCCGGGTGAAGCTGGACGCGTTTCTCGACAGTCTGGTGCTCGACTACCAGGACAGCGGCCAGCAGGTGACACTTGAGGCCAGCACCGATGCGGTCATCGATACCCGCCCCCATGCGCTGCGCCGGATACTGGTGAACCTGATCGACAATGCCCTCAAGTTCGCCGGTGCTGCGCAGCTCGAAGTGGATGCCGTGGCGGGACGTCGTACCTTCATCCGGGTGCTGGACAACGGCCCCGGGATTCCTGCCGAAGAGCTGGACGAGGTACTCAAGCCGTTCTACCGCGTCGAAGGCTCGCGCAATCGCAACACCGGTGGCACCGGCCTGGGCCTGGCCATCGCCCAGCAACTGACCCAGGCCATCGGCGGCAGCCTGACCCTGAGCAACCGCGCAGGCGGTGGTTTGTGCGCACAGATCGAACTGCCCGGACAAGTCGTGTAGGGCCCTCGGTACACAACGATACATAACCCTGCGCTGACCGACACACTGCAGATAAACGCCCCAGTGAGACTTGCGCACAGGCGACGACACCCCGTCGGCGCCCTCTGCCTCTGGAGCCCTCAATGAAACTCAGCGCCTTGCCCTCGGGTTGGAAACTCTTCGGTCTGCTGGCCGTGCTCACTCTGGCCATGACCGCTCTGATCCTGGCCGCTCAACCATTAGGTTCGGACGGCCTGCGCAGTGCCATTCGCGCCACCGCACGCAGCTCGTTCGCCCTGTTCCTGCTGACCTTCCTGGCCTCATCGCTGGCCATTCTGGTGCCGGGTGATACAACGCGGCGGCTGGTGCGCGAGCGGCGTTACCTGGGCCTAGCGTTTGCCTTCTCACACACTGTGCATGGCGTGTTGATCTACCAGTATGCCCAGCAGTTTCCGGCGCTATTCTGGGCTGGGCGCACAGTCACCTCCAGCTTGCCCGGCACCTTCGGCTACGTGTTTATCCTGTTGTTGACCCTGACCTCGTTCAAGGCACCGATGCGCCTGCTCGGTTCACTGGCCTGGAAGCGCCTGCACAGCTTAGGCACCTGGGTAATCGCCCTGGTGTTCTGCCTGTCGTTCTACAAACGCACTCCCATGGGCACCTGGTACGTACTGGCCTTCTCGACGATGTTCGCCGCCATCGCCCTCAAGCTCACCGCCAAGCTGGCTGGGCGTATGCGTCGGGCAACAGCGGCCATTTCGTCCTGATCAAGGTGCCGGTAGTACTGCGGGCTTTTTAGCGTCCTTGAGCAGGAACACCACGAACTTCGCCGGTTTGTCCTGGCTGGCATTGCGCCCGACCGTGTGAATATCGGTCGGGCCTTCATGAAAGGCCTGCCCGGGCATCAAGGTGACTTCCTTGCCACCCTGAACACCCATGACTACCGAACCCTCCAGTACATAGACAAAACCGTGAGCGTCATGACGGTGCACCGGGTCGGCGCCCCCAGGCGGATAGGCTACTTCCAGGATCAACACTTCCTTGCCTGGGTAGTCGGGCAGCGCCTCGGTCATTATCGGGGTAACGGTGGGTGGTGGCGCGCTGGAGGTCGGGGTCTGGGCCTGAACTGCCGTGGCGCTCAGCAAGGGTACAAGCACAAGCAATGACTGGATGCGCATGGTGCTCTCCTGGTCGATGTCAGCGTTGCACAGGCGTGGTTTTCAACCATGTCTGGAAATGCAGCGTACCGGTGATCGCATCGGCGTCGGGCGTCAGCGAGCGGTCGTCGATCGGCGCGCCGAAATAGGTGGCCTGGGGATCGGCGATCACTTCGCGGGGATCCTGCTGATGCTGCAGATAGCTGCGCACGAACTCGATCAGCGGCTGGCGATCAGGCCCTGCGACCTCAAAGGTGCGATTGGCCGCAGGCTTTTCGACCAGATCGGCCAGCGTTTTAGCGACATCCGCCGAAGCCACCGGCTGCAACGCGGCGGTACTCAGGCAGACACGGTTACCGTCGACGCCGGAATAGGCAATGGCGCCCATGAATTCGAAAAACTGCGTGGCCCGCAGGAGGGTGTAAGGCACACCCGATTGCTTGACCAGGTTCTCCTGGGCCAATTTGGCGCGAAAATACCCGCTTTCCTGCATGCGTTCGGTGCCCACTACCGAGAGCGCGATGTGATGCTTCACCTGCGCGGCTTTTTCGGCGGCAACCAGGTTACGCCCGCAGGTTTCGAAGAACCGCAGCACGGCAGTGTCTTCAAAGGACGGTGAGTTGGCCACATCAACAACCACATCAGCGCCTTCCAACGCCTGTTCCAGGCCTTCACCGCTCAGGGCATTGACCCCGGTTTGCGGTGACGCGGCCAGCACCTTGTGCCCCTTCGCTCGCAAGTTCGCGCACAGCTGCGTACCGATCAGGCCGGTACCACCGATGACGACGACTTTCATGGTTGAGTCTCCCAAAGTGGGGGCGACGAGCGTGTCCGACGCCACGGGGTGACTGCTTTAGAAGGCGGCTAGGGGCCTGCTCGATAGTGGTATTTCAACCATCCATGATAGTCCGCTGCGCACGGCCGGGCGCAGCGGCGGATCAGTGGTTAATGCAGGTTAGAAGCGCTCGTCGAGGATCGCAGGCAACGTCAGCTCGCGGACAAAACTGGCCGACGACAAGCTCAAGGCCATGCGCACCACCTGGACGACATCGTGCACCGGGATCAACTGCCCCTCGCCCTGCTGTGCTGCCACTTCGCGCGGGGTGGCCAGCGGGTCGTCAGTGTTCAAGTAACCCAGGTTCAGGCAAGTCACGCCCAGATGTTGCTGGCGATAGCCTTCACGCAAGGCATCGGCAATGCCACGCAGAGCGAACTTGGACGCGCCAAACGTGACCTCCGGACGCCCGCTCTGGGTAAGGCCCGACGTCGATCCAGTGAGGATGATCCGCGGGCGGGCGCTTTGCAGCAGGGTCGGCAGCAGGCGTTTGATCACCAGCAGGGTCGCGGTGATATTGCAGCCGACAATGGCTTCGATCTGCCCATCGTCATCCTCGAGAAAATCGTACTCGGGGGTGAAAGCCCGTTCTTCCCAGATCCCCAGGTTGTAGATCAACGTGTCCAGCCCCTGCCCGGCCACCGCCTGCTGCAGCTGCTGCGCGGCTTGCCGGGGCTGGGTGAGATCGGCTGCAACCCACTGCACCTGCACACCGGGTTGCACTGCGAGACCTTCCGGCCTGCTACGTGATACGCCGATCAGCGTATCACCGGCCTCTCCCAATCCCTCGATCAACGCTTTGCCCAAGCCTTTGCTGGCACCTACCACCATGGTTCTCATTGCCTGTCTCCTGACGTGGCTTACGGTCTGAGCCGGGCATGGCAGCAGATCGCAGAGGGCTTGGCAAATGGCCAGCTGTGTCCAGATGTGTACCCATCAAGCACTACACCAGGTAGCGCCGGAACCACGCCAAGGTCCGCTCCCAGGCCAGCTTCGCCGCCGCCTCGTCATACCGCGGTGTGGTGTCGTTGTGAAAGCCGTGATTGGCCCCAGGATAGAAGTAGGCCTCAAAGGTCTTGCCGGCCGCCTTCAGCGCCTGTTCATAAGCTGGCCACCCCTCGTTGATGCGGGTGTCCAGTTCGCCGTAGTGCAACAGCAACGGTGCCTTGATCTTCGGAACATCCTTGGCATCCGGCTGACGGCCATAAAAGGGCACCGCCGCCGCCAATTCCGGATACGCCACCGCCGCCGCATTGGCCACCCCACCGCCATAGCAAAAACCGGTGATACCGACCTTGCCCGTGGTGGTGTCGTTTTTCATCAGCCATTCGATGGCGGCGAAAAAATCGTTCATGAGCTTTTCCGGGTCGACCTTTTCCTGCAAGGCGCGGCCCTTGTCGTCATCGCCCGGATACCCCCCTACCGAGGTCAGGCCGTCGGGCGCCAAGGCAACAAAACCGGCTTTGGCCAGGCGCCGCGCGACATCTTCGATGTAAGGGTTCAGGCCGCGGTTCTCATGCACCACCACAACCCCGGGCACCTTGCCCTGAGCCTTGGCTGGACGCACCAGGTAACCACGGACCTGACCATGGCCTTTGGGCGACGGGTAAGTGATGTACTCGGCGACAATGTCCGGATCAGACACCGGTACTTGTACGGCCAGCGCGTAGTCAGGGCTCAATGAGGCCAGCAACGCACTGGCTGTCACCCCCGCCAGGGTGAACGCCGCCGCGCGGTCAAGAAACTCGCGGCGGTTGATCTGGCCATGGGCATAGTAGTCATAGAGTTCGAGCAGTTCAGGGGCGAAGTCTTTGGCAGTCAGACGTTCCATGGGCGCATGCTCTTGAGAGTGAGTCAGGGGCAAACAAGGTCTGCTTGATTAAAGCAGGCTTGCCGGCCCATGACCTGGGTCTGCTGCAGGCAGGAGAAAATCAATCATGGCCCTGACCCGCGACGGTACATGCCGGGCATGCGGGTAAATGAGCATGAACGGTCGCGAGGTACCGCCAAAATCACTCAACACCTCGACCAGCTGCCCACTGTCGAGTTCCTGCTGCACGGTGAAGCGATAGGCTTGCATCAGCCCGGCACCGTTTTTCACCAGGGTGACCGTTGCCAGGAAGTCTTCCAGGCAGGTGTAGCTGCCTGAGGTCTCCACTTCAATCGGCTTGCCGTCGAGGCGAAACGACCAGGTACTGACGCGTCCGCTGCTGGGCAGTTCGAACTGGATACACTCGTGATCGTGCAGGTCCTGTAGTGATACCGGCGTCCCCGCGCGCTGCAGATAGCCGGGTGTCGCCACCACCACCAGCTCGGCATCTTCCAGGCGCCGCGCAATCAGGTTGGAGTCAGCAGGTTCGCGCCCGCGGATCGCCAGGTCATAGCCTTCGTCGGCAAAGTCGATATTGCGGTTGCTGACGTGCACATCGATACGCACCTGCGGATAGCGCTGGCGAAACAGCGGCAGACGCGGTAACAGACGGTAGTGCGCGTAAGGCGTCGGCATGCTGATGCGCAACAGACCGGACGGCACCACCTGCGAGCCGGTGACCTCGCGCTCGGCATCGACCAGTTGCGTCAACGCCTGGCGGCATTGCTCGAAATAACGCCGCCCGCCTTCAGTCAACCGCACCCGGCGAGTGGTACGCACGAACAAACGCACCCCCAGCCGTTCCTCCAGCCGGGCAACCGAGCGGCTTACCGCCGCCGGCGTCACCCCCGCCAAAGACGCGGCCGCGGTGAAGCTGCTGGTCTCGGCAGCCAGGCAGAACAGCTCGATGCTACCCAGTTGAACATCGTCGAAAAGGCGGGTCATAACCACTCGATTAATTACATGAAGTATCTATTCAAGTTCCATGCACACCATTTTTCAAGCCCCTCTTGCCAATTAAAGTGAGCTCCACTTACCGGACACACCGTTCGGACATTCGGAGAGACTGATCATGAGCACCAACAAAACCGTCATCGTCACCGGCGCTTCGAGCGGTCTGGGCTTTGCCATCGCCAAGGCCTACCTTGAGCGCGGCGACAACGTAGTGGGCAATGCCCGGACCCTCGCACGGTTGCAGGAGGCTGCAGCGAAACTGGGCAATCCGGCAAACTTGCTCTTGGTCGAGGGCGACATCTCCCTGCCGGAAACGGCCCAGAAGCTGTTCGCCCAGGCCATCGAAGCCTTTGGCAAGGTCGACGTGCTGGTCAACAACGCCGGCATTTTTATCGCCAAGCCCGTAGCCGACTACACCCCGGCCGACATCGAGGCCATTGTCGACACCAACCTCAAAGGCTTCGTTTATCCCGCCCAGGCGGCTGCGCAACATATGACCCAGAACGGCGCCGGGCACATTATTGCCATCACCGCCTCCATCGCCCTGCAACCCAATACCAAGGTACCGGCGCTGCTGCCGGTGCTGATCAAGGGTGGTTTGAACCAGGCGGTGCGCGCCCTGGCGCTGGAACTGGCGTCGGCGCAGGTACAGGTCAATGCCGTAGCCCCGGGGATCATCGACACCCCGCTGCATGGTGATGATCCGCAGGTGCGCGCAGCACTCAAGGCCCTGGCCCCGACCGGCCAGATCGGCACACCCGAGGATGTCGTCGATGCGGTGCTCTACCTGAGCGACTCGCGTTTTGTCACCGGCACTGTTATCGCTGTAGATGGTGGCTCGGCCACCGGCGTCTGGTAATCAATCAGAGGAAAACTGTCATGCCTTATGTACATATCCGGGTCACCCAGGAAGGCGTCAGCGCCGAGCAAAAGCGCGAATTGATCGAAGGGACTACCGAACTGTTGTTTCGGGTGCTGAACAAACCACCGGCCTCGACCTTCGTGGTGATCGAAGAAGTGCCAACCGACAATTGGGGTGTCGGGGGTGAAACTGTTACGGCCCTGCGCAAGCGAGAGCGGCAGATGGCGGGGTGACCTGCTGGAGAGCGGTCGCTCGCTCAAGTCGATTGAACTCCCATCCCTGCGGCCTTTCCCAATGCTAAGGAAATGCAGAAAAGCCGCAGGCCATCGCCATGTCCAAGCCCTTGCAGGAGTACGCGCGCAAGCGCAATTTCGACGCCACCCCGGAACCTGCCGGCAAGCACACCCGTGGCAAGCAGCCCGCGCACGCGCTGCAGTACTGCATCCAGAAACACGACGCCAGCCACCTGCACTATGACTTTCGCCTGGAGCTGGACGGCACCCTGAAAAGCTGGGCGATCCCCAAGGGTCCGTCGCTCGATCCCAAGGTCCGGCGCCTGGCGGTGCATGTCGAAGACCACCCGCTGGACTACGCCAACTTCGAAGGGCATATCCCCGAAGGTCATTACGGTGCCGGTGATGTCATCGTCTGGGACCGCGGCGTGTGGATTCCCGAAGAAGACCCGCACAAGGCCTATGCCAAAGGCAAACTGCGCTTTCGCCTGCAGGGCGAGAAGCTTTCGGGAATCTGGAACCTGTTTCGCACGCATCTGGCCGGCAAGAAGGAGCAATGGCTGCTGGTCAAGTCCGACGATGCCCAGGCGCGCCATCAGGCCGACTACGATGTGCTCGCAGCCGAACCCGACAGTGTGCTCAGCGAGCGTACCCTGATCGAGCGCAAGCCCAGGCCCGCCAGTAAACCCAAAGCCGCGAACAATACCCTCAGCGGCGCAAAAAAAGCCGCCCTGCCCACCACCCTCAAACCCGAACTGGCCATCTTGGTGGAATCGCCTCCCGAGGGCGACTGGCGCTACGAGGTCAAGTTCGACGGCTACCGCATCCTCGCCCGTATTGAAGACGGTGAGGTACGCCTATTCACCCGTAACGGCCATGACTGGACAGCCAAACTGCCAAGGCAGGCCAAGGCCCTGGCCAGGCTCGACCTGCAATCGGCCTGGCTGGACGGTGAAATGGTGGTGGCCAACGAGCAAGGCGTGGCCGACTTCCAGGCCCTGCAGAATGCCTTCGATGACGCCCGCGATGAGCAGATCGTCTACTACCTGTTCGACCTGCCCTTCCTCAACGGCGTGGACCTGCGCCAATGCCCCCTGCAACAGCGGCGCAGCGCGTTGGCGACAGTCCTGGAAAAAGCCGACCCCGAGCGCCTGCGCTTTTCTGCCGACTTCGACGAACCGGTCGATTCACTGCTCGACAGTGCCTGCAAGCTGGGCATGGAAGGCCTGATCGGCAAGCGCATGGACAGCCACTACTCAAGCCGCCGCAGCAGCGACTGGATCAAGCTCAAATGCCAGCAGCGCCAGGAGTTCGTGATTGTCGGCTTCACCGATCCCAAGGGCTCGCGGGAAGCCTTCGGCGCCCTGCTGCTGGCCCTGCATGACCCGGACAGCGGCGAGCTGCGCTACGCTGGCAAAGTAGGCACAGGATTCAACAGCACCACCCTCAGCCATCTCCACCAGCGCCTGGCACCGCTGGAAGTGACCAGGCCGCAGTTCAGCAAGCCGCCCCAAGGCACTGACGCCAAGGGCATGCACTGGCTCAAACCGCAGCTGTTGGCTGAAGTGGCTTATGCGCAGATGACCCGTGACGGCGTGGTTCGCCATTCGGTGTTCCATGGCCTGCGCGACGACAAGCCTGCCCGCGCCGTCGGCCTGGAGCAACCCGTGAAAACCCCGGCAAGCCCTCCCGCCCTGCACCTCACCCACCCCGAGCGAATCGTCGATGCCAGCAGTGGCATCAGCAAGCGTCAGGTGGCCGAGTATTACGCCCTGGTCGCGCCCTGGATCCTGCCGCATCTCAAGCACCGCCCCGTGGCCCTGGTGCGCGCACCGGATGGTTTGTCCGGTGAACTGTTCTTCCAGAAGAACGCCGCACAGTTGAACATCCCCGGCCTGGAAAGCCATGACAAAGCCGAAGCCGGCCAGGCGCTGATGATCATCGACCAGGCCGACACCCTGCTCGGCGCGGTGCAGATGAATACCCTCGAACTGCACACCTGGAACGCCACGGCCAAGGACTTCGACAAACCCGACCGCTTCATCCTCGACCTCGACCCAGACCCGGCACTGCCGTGGAAAGCCATGCTCGAAGCCACCCAACTGACCCTGGCGCTGCTCGACGAACTGGGGCTGCAGTGTTTTCTCAAGACCAGTGGCGGCAAAGGCATGCACATTGTCGTGCCACTGACTCGCCGCGCGGGCTGGGACGAGGTCAAGGCCTTCAGCCAGGCCATCGTCCAGCACATGGCCGGGTTGTTTCCGGAGCGTCTGTCGGCGGTATCCGGGCCGAAGAACCGGGTTGGCCGTATCTTTATCGACTACCTGCGCAACAGCAAGGGCGCGACCACCGTTTGTGCCTACTCGATCAGGGCGCGCGAAGGCTTGCCGGTGTCGGTGCCGATTCAACGTGAAGAGCTGACCGCACTCAAAGGCGCCAATCAGTGGACCCTGCGCAACCTCGGTGAGCGCCTGGCAGAAGGCGCGGATCCCTGGGCCGGCTATGACCAGGTGCGCCAATCAATCAGCAAAGACCTGCGGCGGCGCCTGGGGCTGGACAACAGCGCCACGCAAAAACGCCCTTCCACTCGGGAGTCGAGCCGATGAACACACCCGCCGCCGCTGCACCTTTCCTGCAGGAATTCGCCCTGCGGCCCCAGGCGCTGAACATTGACCGCCACTTGCAGCGCTGTCTGCAGCAGTGCCGGGAAAACGGCCTCGATCAGCTGCCGCTGCCCGGCCATGGCCGCACCCTGCAACGCTGGCAGGGGCTGGCGCAAATCGCCGCGGTCGACCTGAACCTGGCCAAGCTGTTCGAAGGGCATACCGATGCCCTGGCCATCCTTCATGAGTGCGGCGCCACTCATGTGGAGACGACCGGTAACTGGGGAGTGTGGGCCGCTGAGCCGCCGACCGCCAGGGTGCGTATTGTCGCCCGCGATGCTAATGAAGTGCGCTTGCAGGGACGCAAAGCCTGGTGCTCCGGCGCCTTGCAGATCGACCGGGCACTGCTTACCGCCTGGGACGAACAAGAGCATCCGTTCCTGGTGGCCGTGGCGTTGAACCAACCGTCGTTGCGGATTTTCAACGAAGCCTGGCAGGCGGTCGGCATGGCCAGCACCGCCAGCGTCGATGTCGAGTTCGCCGACACGCCGGCGCAACTGGTCGGCAGCAGCGGCCAATACCTGTCGCGCCCGGGTTTCTGGCATGGCGGCGGTGGTATCGCGGCCTGCTGGTATGGTGCGGCGCAAGCCCTGGGTGGCTTTTTGCTTGAGCACTGCAAAACCCGTGATGAGCCCCACGCCCTCGCTCATCTGGGGGCGGTGGATGCCGCCCTGAGCGGTGCGCGAACGGCCCTGCGGGAAACTGCCGGCTGGATCGACGGCCACCCCGGCAGCCCTGGCGAAGCCGAAGTGCGGCGCCTGCGTGCCCAGGTTGAATCCGCCGCGAACACTGTGCTCCACCATGTGGGGCGGGCTTTGGGGGCATCGCCCTTCTGCCACAACAGTCATTTCGCTCGCCTCAGCGCCGACCTGCCAGTATTTCTGCGCCAGAGCCATGCCGAGCGCGACCTGGCCGAACTGGGCCGGCAGTTGACAGAGGCACCCGAAGGAGGCTGGCAGCTATGACCCTGCAGCAGCCACACAATCCGCTCCAGGGTCACGGAACGCCGCTGTCCCAGTGGCAGGTATCACCCACCCTGCAAGCGGTACCGGCCATCAGCCACGCGCAGCTTGTGCCTCCGGGCAGCCGGCTGGTGGTAGTCGCCCCGCACCCGGATGACGAAGTCCTCGGCTGTGGCGGTGTGCTGGCCGGAATGCGTGGCCGTGAGGAGGACCTACTGCTGGTATCGGTCAGCGACGGCGCAGCCAGCCACCCACAGTCCCGGCACTGGACCAGCGAGCGCCTGCGCCAGCAGCGTCCACGGGAGAGTGCCGATGCACTGCGCCGCCTGAGCCTGGACCTGACGCGCCTGACCTGGCTACGTCTGGGCCTGCCTGACGGCGCCGTGGCCAACCATGAACGCCGGCTGGCCGAGCGCCTGGTGCAGTTGCTGCGCGCCAACGACAGGGTAGTGACGACATGGCGTCTGGACGGCCACTGCGATCATGAAGCAGTGGGCCGTGCCTGTGCCCGAGCCTGCGAAACCGTGGGTGCGCGATTAATCGAAGTGCCGATCTGGGCCTGGCACTGGGCCCTGCCGAGCGACCCGCGGCTGCCCTGGCAACGCGCGCACAAGCTGTTCCTCGACCGTGCCGTGCTGGCCCTCAAGCAGCAGGCTGTCGCCGCGCATACCAGCCAGCTGCAAGCTGACGGTACAACACCTCCTGTGCTCGATAGCGACGCGTTGGCGCGCTGGCTGCAACCTTTCGAACTGGTGTTCACATGAGCGTACCGGCGAGCTACTTCGAGCAACTGTTCGCGCACAACGACGACCCCTGGACGATGCGCACCCGCTGGTACGAAAAGCGCAAACGCGAGCTGCTGCTGGCCTGCCTGCCGCGTCAATACTACGCACGCGTGTTCGAACCGGCCTGTGCCAATGGCGAGCTCAGCGCCGGGCTGGCCGAGCGCACTGAGTGCCTACTGTGCCAGGACCTCAATGCCACTGCCGTGCAGTTGGCTGCCGAGCGACTGCGGCCCTGGTCTCACGCCCGGGTCGAACAGGGTTGTCTGCCAGGCGACTGGCCGGCCGGCGAGTTCGACCTGATCGTGCTCAGCGAGATCGGCTACTACCTGGACCCGACCCAGTGGCTGGAAGTACTTGAGCACGCGCAGGCCAGCCTGAGCGCCGACGGTGCCCTGCTCCTGTGCCACTGGCTGCACCCGATCGACGGTTGTCCGCAAAGCGGCCATCAGGTCCATGACCTGCTGGCCCGGCGCTTGCCGCTGTACCGCAGCCTGCGTCATGAAGAAGCCGACTTTCTTCTTGAATACTGGTGCGTCAAACCCTCGGCCATCGACCTGGACGAGCCCTGCCTATGATTGCCGTGATCGTGCCTGCGCATAACGAAGAACAACTGCTAGCTGCCTGCTTGAGGGCGTTGGGCCGGGCCGCGCGGGCAATGTCGTCGATGGCTGAACAGGTGCAGATCCTCGTGGTGCTGGATGATTGCAGCGATGCCAGTGAAGCCATTGTCCACGCGCACGGCCTGGAAGCGCTGAAGGTGAGCGCACGCAATGTCGGCCACGCCAGACGCGCCGGTGCCGCCTTGATGCTCGAACGGGGGGCGCGCTGGCTGGCCTTCACCGACGCCGACAGTTGCGTACCGATAAACTGGTTGCGCTGTCAGTTGGCCTTCGCCGCCGACGCCGTCTGTGGCACCGTGCATGTCGCCGACTGGCAACCGCACCAGGACGCAGCCCTGCGCGAGCGCTACCTGGCCCACTACCAGGCTTGCGAAGGCCATCGTCACATCCATGGTGCCAACCTGGGCATCTGCGCCCGCGCCTATGAACACGTCGGCGGCTTCAAGGCCCTGGCGCTGCATGAAGACGTGCAACTGGTTCGCGACCTGCAACAACGCGGCGCACAGATTGTCTGGACCGCACGTAACAGCGTATCCACCAGCCCGCGCCGCGATTGCCGGGTGCGTGGCGGCTTCGGTGATTTTCTCAACAACCTGGACGACCCGGCCCAGGCACCGCCAGCCACGCCTTGATGAAGTCGATCCAGGCCCGCACCTTGCGCGGCACGTGGTGGCTCGACGGATACAGCGCGTAGACACTCTGGCGCGGGAAACGGTAACCAGGCAAGCCATCGATCAGCCGCCCGGTGTGCAGATCATCCGCCACCAGCCAGTCCGGTAACAAGGCAACACCGGCGCCCTGCACGGCGAAGGTGTGCAGAATCGATGCGTTGTCGGCAACCAGCCAAGGCGTACCTTGTACTTCATACACCGCGCCGCGTCCCTGGTTATCGAGCAGCTCCCAGCGATTGTTCTGCTCGAAACGGCTATGCACCAGTTGCGCCAGCCCGGCGAGCTGCTGCGGGGCATTGATGATTGTTTTGCCGTGTGCCGCCAGCAGACTCGGCGCCAGCACCAGGCGCACGTCATACGTTGCCAGGCACACACCGCGATAATTGGAGTCCTGAGGCTGGCCGAGGCGAATCGCGACATCGAAGCGCTCACGCACCAGATCGACCTGATTGGTGTGTGTTTCAAGGCGCACGCTGAGATTCGGGTGCTCCCGGCAGAAGGCCTGCAGCGCTGGCGCGAGCACTTTCGATCCGTACTCCACCGTGGAGGTGATACGCAGATTGCCCTGCAGGCTGCCATGCTCGACGCGGGCTTCGTCGATGGCGATGCGGGCTTGCTCAACCACCTGCAAGCAGCGCAGATAAAAGCGCTCACCGGCATCCGTAAGGGCGATCCGGCGGGTGGTCCGGGTCAACAGGGTCACGCCCAGTTCGGCCTCCAGCTGTTTGATGCTGAAGCTGACGGCCGCACGGGTTTGCTGCAAGCGCTCGGCAGCGCCGGTAAAGGAACCGGCCTGGACCACCGCGCAAAACAGTTCGAAGCGGTCGAGACTGACCATTGCGCAAACTCGCTATTGTCAAAAAATATCGATCAATCTGACCGCTTTACGCCTCTTATTCAAGCACTTCAACGTCTCTAGACTGTGCCTTTTTCCGGCCCATCGAAGCTGTCATGCCCTATCGCTCGAAAATCACCCTGGTCTACTTGCTGGGTTTTACCCTGGACCTGCTCAACATGTTTGCCCTCAACGCGGCCTACCCGATACTCGGGCAAGAGCTGCACGCATCCGTGGCGCAACTGGGCTGGAGCAGCAACCTGTACATGCTCGGCCTGACCCTGGTGATCCCGTTGGGAAACTGGCTTGCCAGCCGCCTGGGTGAGCGCACGACACTGTTGTTGTCGCTAACGGTATTCGGCCTCGGCTCGGCGCTGGCCGGGGGTGCGGGCACGATTGAAAGCCTGCTCGGTTGGCGGCTGTTGCAGGGGCTTGGGGGCGGCTTGCTGATTCCGGTCGGTCAGGCCATGGCCTATCGACTGTACCCGCCCGACCAGCGCCATCACCTGACCTCGCTGGTGATGATGGTGGGCTTGCTGGTGCCGGCCTTGTCACCCGCGCTGGGTGGGCTGGTGGTCGATCATGCCTCGTGGCGCTGGATTTTTTTTGCCATGCTGCCGCTGACCTTGCTGACGGCCGTACTGGTACTCGCCTGGTTGCCCACGCGCCAGCCATTGCCGAGTGCTCAGCCGGTGTTGAACCTGCGCCTGCTCGGCCAGCCGTCGCTGCGCACGGCCATGCTGATTTACCTGTGCGTTCCCGGAGTGTTCATCGGTGCCAACCTGGTGGCGGCGTTGTACCTGCAACAACAGCTTGGCTTGAGCGCAACAGCAACCGGCGCGCTGATGCTGCCGTGGGCGCTGGCCGCGTTGGCCGCCATCGCCTTGGTGCGCTGGGGCTTTACCCGCTTGGGGCCACGACTGTTGCTCGGCGCCGGTATGCTCATTCAATGCGCGGCACTCCTGTGGCTGGCGCTACCGTGGGTCGCTGATCACCCAACCGCTCTGGCGATAATCTTCGCCCTCCTCGGCCTTGGCAGCAGCCTGTGCAGCAGCAGTGCGCAAAACCTGGCTTTCCTGACCATGACGCCTGAACAGATGGGCCAGGCCAGCGCCTTGTGGAACCTCAATCGACAGCTGAGCTTCTGCCTTGGCGTAGCGCTGCTGGGCGCCGCACTCAACCAGCTTTTGCCAGCACCGGCGGCGTTCCGGCAAACCTTTGTACTGGCTGCGCTGCTTACCCTGCTGCCGCTGCCGATGGTGATCAAACTTCCCGACGCCTGCTCGCTGCGGCGTTCAATTCCTTCTGCCTGAGTCCATTGACCATGCCGCGACTAAATCCTGCTTTCAACGAAGTCCTCGAAGCCCACGTCGCAATCGAACAATGGCTGTCGGGCGACGCCCCGGCCAGTCGGCTCGACACGCTGATGGCACGTTTCAGCCCGCACTACTCGATGATCACCCTGCCCGGCCAGTGCCTTGATTACCAAGGCCTGTACCGGGTGTTCGAACAGGCCCATGGCAAACGTCCAGGGCTGCAGATCAGGATCGACGAGTTACAACAGATCGCTTCCGGTCCGAGCATGGCAGTGGTCAGCTATCGAGAGTGGCAAGCGGATGCCGCCGGCAATCAGTCGCAGCGGCGCTCGACTGCCGTGTTCGAGCAGAACGACGGCTCGCTGCGCTGGCTGCACCTGCATGAAACGCCGGTGGCAGCCTGATCAGGCTTTTTTCCGCGGATTGCTGCCGGGCGCAGGCTTTTTCGCTGCAGGGGCTTTTTTCGCCGCAGACTTGTGCCCGCCCAGGCTGCGCTTGAGCAGTTCGGTAAGGTCGATGATGTCGGCGCTCTTCTGCTCGCCTTCGCCCTCCAGTGGCTCGACCGTGGCGATCTTGCCCTGGCTGGCCTTCTCTTCGACCAAGGTCATGATGGTGTCCTTGAAGTCGTTGCGGTAATCGTCCGGGGTCCAGCTACCGCTCATGTCCTCGACCAGACGCTTGGCCATCTGCAATTCGCGCTTGTCCAGGCTCGGCTCACGCACGCTGCTGTCCAGTTCCAGGCTGTCCAGGCTGCGCACTTCCTGTGGCCAGCGCAGGGTAATCATCACCAGGGCGTCTTCAAGCGGGCGCAGTAATGCCAGGTGCTGCTGGGTATGCAGCACCACCTTGGCCAGGGCGACTTTGCCGGTGCTCTGCAGGGTTTCGCGGAGCAAGGCATAAACCTTGCCGCCGCGCCGATCCGGGCTCAGGTAGTACGGGGTGTCGAACTGCTGCAGAGGAATCTCAGTGCTGTCGACGAAGGAGAAGATATCGATGGTCTGGGTTGCCTCGGGGCGTGCCTGGCGAATTTCCTCTTCGCTGATCACCACATAGCGGCCCTTCTGGTATTCCACGCCCTTGACGATATGCTCGCGGGCGATCTCCTTGCCGGTGACCTTGTTCACCCGCTTGTAGCCGACCGGTTCCATGCTGCGTTCGTCGAGCCAGTCGAAGTCGACCCGGTCGCTGCTGGTCGCGGCATTCAAGGACACCGGGATATGCACCAGACCGAAGCTGATGGCACCTTTCCAGATGGCTCTGGCCATGATGGTCTCCCTCAGGCAATTGAACAGCGCTTTGTCTGTGTGACTGCAGCGCGCACTGAAGGTTTAGTGCCGTCGACAATCAGCACAGCCTTCACACCCCCTCGACAATGATCACCTCAGCCTTTGCCACCCCCTGCCTGAACGCGCACGCCTGCTGATACTGCGCCGACTGATAACAGGCCAGCGCCTGTTCATATGATTCGAATTCGATCACCACGCTGCGCTGCGGCGTCGCCCTGCCCTCCATCGCCTGACTGCGCCCACCACGGGCCAGCAGCTTGCCGCCAAATGCGGCGAACGCCGCCGGTGCCCGTTGGGTGTAGTGCTGATACTGCTCCGGGTCGCTGACGTCGACGTGGGCAATCCAGTAAGCCTTCATTGCGTGCTCCCGCTTCAGGTTATTTCGTATTATGGTATACCATAAAATTTTCAACCTGACAGTGAGTACACAGCAATGGCCTTCAACAGCATCGAAGAGATCCTGGAGGACTACCGCCAAGGCAAGATGGTCCTGTTGGTGGACGACGAAGACCGCGAAAACGAGGGCGACCTGTTGATCGCCGCCGAACACTGCAACGCCCAGGCCATCAGTTTCATGGCCCGTGAGGCGCGCGGTTTGATTTGCCTGACCCTGACCGATGAGCAGTGCCAACGCCTGGGCCTTGAGCAGATGGTTCCGGCCAACGGCAGCGCCTTCAGCACCGCCTTTACGGTATCGATCGAAGCGGCCCGGGGCGTTACCACCGGTATTTCCGCCGCTGACCGCGCCTGCACGGTGGCCTCAGCCGTAGCGCCTGGCGCCTGCGCAGAAGACCTGGTGCAGCCGGGGCATATCTTTCCGCTGCGCGCGCGCGAAGGCGGTGTGCTGACCCGCGCCGGGCACACCGAGGCCGGTTGCGATCTGGCGCGCCTGGCCGGATTCAGCCCGGCCTCGGTAATTGTCGAGGTGCTCAACGACGACGGCAGCATGGCCCGCCGCCCGGACCTGGAGGTTTTCGCAGCGCGCCACGGGATCAAGATCGGCACCATTGCCGACCTGATCCATTACCGCCTGAGCACCGAGCAAACGGTCAAGCGCATCGGCGAGCGCGAACTGCCCACGGTGCACGGCGTATTCCGCCTGGTGACCTACGAGGATAGCGTCGAAGGCGGCGTGCACATGGCCATGGTCATGGGCAACATCCGCCGTGAGCAACCCACCCTGGTGCGCGTCCATGTGATCGACCCGCTGCGCGACCTGGTCGGAGCCGAATACGCGGGGCCGGCCAACTGGACCTTGTGGGCGGCGCTACAGAAGGTCGCCGCCGAAGGCTGCGGCGTGGTGGTGATCCTGGCCAACCACGAATCGTCCCAGGCCCTGCTGGAGCGGGTACCTCAGCTGACCCAACCGCCGCGCCCCTACCAGCGCGGACAGTCACGCACCTACTCGGAAGTGGGCACCGGGGCACAGATTCTCCAGGACCTGGGCGTGGGCAAACTGCGCCACCTGGGGCCGCCGCTCAAGTATGCCGGGCTGACCGGATATGACCTGGAAGTGGTGCAAAGCATCCCGTTTACCGGTTAATCCTCGGCGTCGGGGAAATTGCGGCAGCTCTTGCGCTCGGCCAGCTCCTTGTCACTCGGGCGCTGGTCGACGAACACCGCATGGCCATCCTTGTAAATCTCCAGATAGCCCCACTCCAGGTCTTCCTCACGCTGACCGGGTTGTGGCGGCCTGCGCCACCAGGGTTCTCGGCTGATCAGTTCCATCGGCAACGCTCCCGCTGAAAACATTCTTTCACTATAGACAGTGCCCGGCAAAGGCTCTGGCACGGTGCTCCCTGCCTGACAGCCAAGCCTTGGTGATGGCCGGTAGCCTTGCGCCTCTTGTCAAAAGTTTGGAATACCATAATATGATATCCCGTAGACCGAAAAACCTGCTGACCGGCACCTGACAGGACCGCCAGCCGCTACCACGCTTGACCTGATGCTCCCCACTACAAGGCGGGCAACCCAAAGCCCGCTGATAAACACAAGAAACGAGGGCGTACCTATGCTGTTCACCAAACGCGCAAGCGCAGTGCTGGCCGCCAGCCTGCTGACATTGACCTGCCAGGTTGCCCTGGCCGCCGACAGCTTGAGTTTCGTCAGCTGGGGCGGCAGCACCCAGGATGCGCAGAAGCAGGTCTGGGCCGAACCCTTCAGCGACGCCAGCAAAATCCGCGTGGTCCAGGACGGTCCTACCGACTACGGCAAACTCAAGGCCATGGTCGAAAGCGGCAACGTGCAGTGGGACGTGGTCGACGTGGAAGCTGATTTCGCCCTGCGCGCCGCCGCCGAAGGCCTGTTGGAGCCGCTGGATTTCAACACCGTCAAACGTGATCGCATCGACCCGCGTTTCGTCTCCGACCATGGTGTCGGCTCGTTCTTCTTCTCCTTCGTCCTCGGCTACAACGAAGGCAAACTCGGCGCCAACAAACCGCAGGACTGGAGCGCGCTGTTCGACACCACGACCTATCCCGGCAAGCGCGCCCTGTACAAATGGCCAAGCCCCGGCGTGCTGGAACTGGCCTTGCTGGCCGATGGCGTGGCCGCCGACAAGCTCTATCCGCTGGACCTCGATCGCGCCTTCAAAAAGCTCGACACCATCAAGAAAGACATCGTCTGGTGGGGCGGCGGCGCCCAGTCACAACAGCTGTTGGCCTCGGGCGAAGTGAGCATGGGCCAGTTCTGGAACGGTCGCGTCTACGCCCTGCAGCAAGACGGCGCACCGGTGGGCGTGAGCTGGAAGCAGAACCTGGTCATGGCCGATTTTCTGGTCATCCCCAAGGGCGCGAAAAACAAGGACGCGGCGATGAAGTTCCTCGCCGAGGCCAGCAGCGCCAAGGGCCAGGCCGAGTTCGCCAACCTGACCGCCTACGCGCCGGTCAACCTCGACAGCATCAGCCAGCTCAAACCCGAGCTCGCCCCCAACCTGCCGACCGCCTACGCTCAAGATCAGGTCACGCTGGATTTTGCCTACTGGGCGAAGAACGGCCCGGCCATCGCCACCCGCTGGAATGAGTGGCTGGTCAAATGAAAGTCGCGATCAATGCCCTGCAAACCGCATCCGGCGCCGCGGGTACTGGCGCCAAGGGAGCGGCAATGACCCACCCGACTCCACTGCGCCAGCGCTGGCGCGGAAGCCGCAACCTGCTGCCGGCCCTGCTGTTCCTGGGCCTGTTCTTCTTCGCCCCGCTGATCGGCCTACTGCTGCGCGGTGTGCTGGAACCGGTGCCGGGCCTGGGCAACTATGAACAGCTGTTCGCCAACTCGGCGTACGCCCGGGTGCTGTTCAATACCTTCTCGGTGGCGGGCCTGGTGACCGTGATCAGTGTGCTGCTGGGCTTTCCCCTGGCCTGGGCGATCACCCTGGTGCCACGGGGCTGGGGGCGCTGGCTGCTGAACATCGTGCTGTTGTCGATGTGGACCAGCCTGCTCGCCCGCACCTACTCCTGGCTAGTGCTACTGCAAGCCTCGGGGGTGATCAACAAGGCGCTGATGGCCATGGGCATCATCGATGCGCCGCTGGAGATGGTGCACAACCTCACCGGCGTCGTCATCGGCATGAGCTACATCATGATCCCGTTCATCGTGCTGCCCCTGCAGGCGACCATGCAGGCCATCGACCCGATGGTGTTGCAGGCTGGTTCCATCTGTGGCGCCAGCCCCTGGACCAACTTCTTCAAGGTGTTCCTGCCGCTGTGCCGTTCGGGGTTGTTCTCCGGCGCCTTGATGGTGTTCGTCATGTCCCTTGGTTACTACGTCACCCCGGCGCTGCTGGGCGGTGCGCAGAACATGATGCTGCCGGAATTCATCGTCCAGCAGGTGCAATCCTTCCTCAACTGGGGCCTGGCCAGTGCCGCTGCGGCGCTGCTGATCGCCATCACCCTGGTGCTGTTCTACTTCTACCTGAAGTTGCAACCGGAATCCCCGGTCGGCAACAGCAACGGGAGGTAAGCCACGATGCTCCTGACACCCAATGCCATGAGCCGACGCCTGCGCTTTGGCCTGTACACCACCACCGGGCTGATCGCACTGTTCCTGCTGCTGCCGATCGTGTTCATCGTCCTGCTGTCGTTCGGCTCTTCACAGTGGCTGGTGTTCCCGCCGCCGGGCTGGACGCTGAAATGGTACGGCCAGTTCTTCTCCAACGCCGAGTGGATGGACGCCGCCCTGGCCAGCCTGAAAGTGGCGGTACTGACCACGGTGTGCGCCGTGGCCCTGGGCCTGCCCACCGCGTTTGCCCTGGTGCGTGGGCGCTTCCCCGGTCGGGAAATGCTCTACGGCCTGTTCACCCTGCCGATGATCGTGCCGCTGGTGATCATTGCCGTGGCGGTGTACGCGCTGTTCCTCAAGCTCGGCTACACCGGCACGCTGTTCTCCTTCGTGGTCAGCCACGTGATCGTCGCCCTGCCCTTCACCATCATCTCGATCATCAACTCGCTCAAGCTGTTCGACCAGTCAATCGAAGATGCCGCAGTCATCTGTGGTGCCTCACGCTTGCAGGCGATCATCAAGGTGACCTTCCCGGCGATCCGTCCGGGGATGATTGCCGGGGGCCTGTTCGCCTTTCTGGTGTCGTGGGACGAGGTGGTGCTGAGCGTGATGATGGCCAGCCCGACCCTGCAGACCTTGCCGGTAAAAATGTGGACCACCCTGCGCCAGGACCTGACCCCGGTGATCGCCGTCGCCTCGACGTTGCTGATCGGCCTATCGCTGCTGGTCATGGTAATCGCCGCCGCCCTGCGTCGGCGCAACGAAGTCAGCGCTTGAGCGCCTGGAGAACAACAAGATGAGTGCAGTCCTCGATTCCGCCCAGCACGCCAAGACCCTGGTCAGCCTGCGCAACCTGAACAAACATTACGGCGACTTTGCCGCCGTCGACGACATCAACCTGGACATCCAGGACGGTGAATTCCTCACCTTCCTGGGCTCCAGCGGTTCCGGCAAAAGCACCACCCTGTCGATGCTCGCCGGTTTCGAAACGCCCAGCAGCGGCGAGATCCTCGTCAGTGGCCAATCGCTGGTCAATGTGCCGCCGCACAAGCGCGACATCGGCATGGTGTTCCAGCGCTACTCCCTGTTCCCGCATTTGTCGGTACGCGACAACATCGCCTTCCCGCTGGCGATCCGCAAACGCAGCGCCGCCGAGCGCGACAAGCAGGTCGATGCAATGCTCAAGCTGGTGCAACTGGACAGCTTCGCTCACCGTCGCCCGGCGCAACTGTCCGGTGGCCAGCAGCAGCGCGTGGCCATTGCCCGGGCGCTGGTGTACGAACCACGCATCCTGCTGATGGATGAACCGCTCGGGGCGCTGGACAAAAAACTGCGTGAAGACCTGCAGGATGAGCTGCGCCAGCTGCACCGGCGTCTGGGCATCACCATTGTCTACGTCACCCACGATCAGGAAGAAGCCATGCGCCTGTCCCAGCGCATCGCGATTTTCAGCCATGGCAAAATCGTTGGTCTGGGCACCGGTTACGACCTCTACCAGAACCCGCCGAATGCCTTCGTTGCCTCGTTCCTGGGCAACTCCAATTTCCTCCGGGTCAAGGCCCATGGCAATGGCGTGGCCAGCTTTGAAGGCCAGCCGCTGGCGATGCGTCTGACGCCGGGGCTGAGCGAGGGTCAGGAGGTGCTGTTGATGGTTCGGCCGGAAAAAGCCGTAGCGCTGAGTGCCGAACAGGCCCAGCGTGAGCCATTGCCTGCGGGCTGGAACGAAGTCACGGCGCGGGTTGGCGAAGTGCTGTTCCTCGGCGAGAGCCAGACCTGCAGCGTGGTCACTGCCGGCGGCACCGCCATGACCGTGAAAGCGCTGTCGGCGGCGGGTATGCCGATGCAGCCGGGTGACAGGGTCAACGTACGCTGGGCCGTGTCTGATGCCTGCGTCTACACCCAGTGGGCCGAAAGCGACCTGAACAAAGCGGCGGGAGCGCATTGACCTGTAGGAGCGGATTCATCCGCGATGGACTGCAAAGCAGTCCCAACTTTTAGGGCCGCGCTGCGCCCCATCGCGGATAAATCCGCTCCTACAAAAAATTACGGACTCTTT
>JAVXRI010000033.1:0-53157 GCA_036643775.1 Pseudomonas sp.
GTTGCATTTATCGCCAGCTCCACTACGGGAGCCCGCGCCTTTTATGTCCAAGGCTGGTATTTCCGAAGCCTTCGCCATGACTGCGTGAAATTGACGGCACTGACAGAGTGGCATCGAAAAAAACATCGGGGAGGGCAAAACACCGCTCTTGAAGTTTTTTATCGGTCTTCTCTGCACGGCGCTGGTGGCGATTCCAGGCATTTCTGTAAACTGGCGAAAGCCCCGTCGGACGGCCTCGCGTCCTAGAGATTTTGCGTCGGTCAGGGCCGGCAATAAGCCGTGAGTCCGCTGGCCAGCCGCTTTTGGCGGCGTTCGCGACTATAGCAGCAATCATTAAGTGCTTCAAATCCATAAAAAATTGTTATGATTGATAAATGACGACTAATGCCCCTCCGACCTCCGGCGTCCAGCTGATTGAGGTCGCGCCGGAACTTGCCGGCCAACGAATCGATAATTTCCTCGTAACGAAGCTCAAGGGTGTTCCCAAGACCTTGATTTACCGCATTTTGCGTAAAGGCGAAGTGCGTGTGAACAAGGGACGGATCAAGCCGGAGTACAAGTTGCAGGCCGGCGATATCGTGCGTGTTCCGCCCGTTCGTCTGCCTGAGCGCGACGAGCCTGTGCCGGTGGCCCAGGGTTTGCTTCAGCGCCTCGAGGCCGCCATCGTCTATGAAGACAAGGCCTTGATCGTGCTGAATAAACCCGCTGGTATCGCCGTGCATGGCGGCAGCGGCCTGAACTTTGGCGTGATCGAAGCCTTTCGTCAGATGCGTCCTGATGCCAAGGAGCTGGAGCTGGTCCATCGCCTGGATCGCGACACTTCCGGTCTGCTGATGATCGCGAAAAAACGCAGCATGTTGCGCCACCTGCATGCCGCGCTGCGCGGTGATGGGGTCGACAAGCGTTACATGGCCTTGGTCCGTGGTCACTGGGCGACGGCCAAGAAACAGGTTAATGCCCCTTTGCTCAAGAGCAATCTGCGTTCCGGCGAGCGCATGGTCGAGGTCAATGACGAGGGCAAGGAAGCGCTGACGCTGTTCCGCGTGCTGCGCCGCTTCGGCGAGTTCGCCACTATCGTCGAGGCGCGTCCGATTACCGGTCGTACCCACCAGATCCGTGTGCACGCCCTGCATGCCGGGCACTGCATTGCTGGCGACAGCAAGTATGGCGATGAAGATTTCAGCCGCGAAATTCGCGATCTGGGCGGCAAGCGCCTGTTCCTGCATGCCTACGCGCTGACCGTGCCACTGCCTGATGGCGGTGAGCTCAAGCTTGAGGCGCCGGTGGACGACATGTGGGCCAAGACTGTGGAGCGCTTGAGTGCGTCGTGATTACGATCTGCTGATCTTCGACTGGGATGGCACCCTGGCGGACTCGATCGGGCGCATCGTCGAAGCGATGCATCTGGCTGCCGGTCGCGCCGGTCACGCTACCTGCGATGACGAGGCGGTCAAGGGTATAATCGGTTTGGCGCTGCCCGAGGCCATCAGTACGCTGTATCCGCACCTGGATGCCGAGCAAGTGGCCGCATTCCGTCAGCACTACGCTGATGTGTATATGGCGATGGATGAGCAGCCGTCGCCGCTGTTCGAGGGTGTGGTGGAAGCGCTGGAGGCGTTCCGTGCACAGGGCTATCGTCTGGCGGTGGCTACCGGCAAGGCGCGCCGCGGCCTGGATCGGGTGTTGCGGGCCAATGGCTGGGAAGATTACTTCGATATCACCCGGGCTGCCGACGAAAGTCGCGGCAAGCCTCATCCGCAGATGCTTGAAGAGATTCTGCTGCATTGTCAGGTCGAGGCGGGGCGTGCACTGATGGTCGGTGATTCGTCGTTCGATCTGTTGATGGCCAGTAACGCTGGCATGCATTCGGTGGCGGTCAGCTATGGGGCTATGTCGCCGCAGGCGCTGGCTGCGTTCGGGCCGCAAGTCTGTATCGAGCATTTTTCACAGTTGCAGGCCTGGCTGAGTCGCGCGCCTGCTGTAGTAATTCCAGGGTAGGTGAGCATGGCTGACGAATGGAAGGCGCCTGACGCCGAGAGCAACGAAGAGCAGAAAAGCTGGAAGCTGCTGGAGAAAACCCTCCTGGCGGGTGTGCAGGAGCAGCGTCGTGCGCGGCGCTGGGGGATCTTTTTCAAGCTGCTGACCTTTGCCTATCTGTTTGGCATCCTGGCGTTGTTCAGCCCCTTGATGAGCATGGACAAGGCCGCTTCCCGAAGCGTCAATCACACGGCGCTGGTCGAGGTGCGCGGGATGATTGCGGATCAGGAGCCTGCCAGTGCCGACAATATCGTCGGCGGCTTGCGCGAAGCGTTCAAGGATTCGAAAACCAAGGCGGTGATCCTGCGCATCAACAGCCCGGGTGGTAGTCCGGTGCAGTCGGGCTATATCTACGATGAGATTCGTCGCCTGCGCGCCGAGTACCCGCAAATCAAGTTGTACGCCGTGATCAGCGATCTGGGTGCTTCCGGTGCCTACTACATTGCCAGTGCTGCGGACCAGATTTACGCCGACAAGGCTAGTCTGGTCGGCTCCATTGGTGTTACGGCCGCTGGCTACGGTTTTGTCGGCACCATGGAGAAGCTTGGTGTCGAGCGTCGTACCTATACGGCAGGTGAGCACAAGGCCTTCCTCGATCCGTTCCAGCCACAGAAGCCTGAAGAGACGGCGTTCTGGCAGGGCGTACTGGAAACCACGCATAAGCAGTTCATCGCCAGCGTCAAGCAGGGGCGCGGCGAGCGCCTCAAGGACAAGGAGCACCCTGAGCTGTTCAGCGGTCTGATCTGGTCTGGTGAGCAAGCGCTGGCGCTGGGTCTGGTGGATGGTCTGGGCAGTGCCGGTTATGTGGCCCGCGAAGTGGTGGGGGAGAAGGAACTGGTCGACTTCACTATCGAAGAGTCGCCATTTGATCGCTTCTCCAAGCGTCTGGGTACCAGCATTGCCGAGCGTCTGGCGATGTGGATGGGCTTTCAGGGGCCGTCGTTGCGCTGAATGCAACCGAAGTGAAAAAGCCCCGGCAGATGTCGGGGCTTTTTGTTTGGGGTAACCCTGCTCCTACAGGCTTACGCCTTCGACCTGGAGCATGTCGACCAGGCGGATCAGGGGTAGGCCGACCAGGCTGGTGGCATCGACCCCGTGGGTACTCTGGAACAGGCTGACACCAAGCCCTTCGGCCTTGAAGCTGCCAGCGCAATCGTAGGGCTCTTCAGCGCGCAGGTAGCGTTCGATACGGGGCAGATCGAGTTCGCGCATGTTGACCGTGAACGGTACGCAGTCGACCTGGCAGTGGCCGCTCTGGCTGTTGAGCAGGGCAAGGCCGGTAAGAAAGGTGACATGGTTGCCGCTGGCGGCGAGCAACTGCTCGCAGGCTCGCTCGAAGGTGTGCGGCTTGCCGAGGATCTGCTCGCCGAGCACCGCGACCTGGTCGGAGCCGATGATCAGGTGGTCGGGATGACTGGCGGCCAGGGCCTGGGCTTTCTCCCGGGCCAGGCGTTTGACCAGGTCAACGGCGGGCTCTTCGGGCTGGCGCTGTTCGTCAATATCCGGGGAGGCCCAACTGAAAGGCAGGCGCAAGCGTTCAAGCAATTCGCGTCGATAGGGCGAGCTGGAAGCCAGTAATAAAGGCAGCATGATAGACTCCTGGACAGGTAAAACGATTCTAACATGCTGAACGGAGCCGAATTTCCTTTGACAGGGGCGGGGGTCATCCCTAGAATGCTGCGCCTATGTTGAATGACCCGATTCCACCTCACGTTGACCCGCGCAAATTGGCCGATCGTGGTGTTTCCCTTGAAGGAACACTGCAGCTCGCCGATTTGGAGAGACTCTGCGACCCGCTTTCCGACACTGTCGGTACGGTGCAGGCTAAATTCGATTTTGAGCGAGACGAGCAGAAGGCTGTGGTTATCCACACCGACCTGAGCGTCGAGGTCAAAATGGTTTGCCAGCGTTGTCTTGAGCTGGTCACCCTGCCGATCCACAGCGAAAGTACTTACGCCGTGGTGAAGGAGGGTGCGAATACCCAGTCGTTGCCGAAAGGTTATGACGTGCTGGAACTGGGCGAAGATCCTTTGGATCTGCAGGCTTTGGTCGAGGAAGAGCTTCTGCTCGCCCTGCCCATCGTGCCTGCTCATCATCCGGAAGAATGCCAGCAGCCGGCGGGCGCCGATGAGCCCGAACCGAGCAAGGACGAGGTAACACGGTCCAACCCGTTCAGTGTATTGGCGCAGTTAAAGCGTGACCCAAACGTTTAGGAGTTAATCAATTATGGCTGTTCAGCAGAACAAAAAATCCCGCTCTGCCCGTGACATGCGCCGTTCGCACGACGCTCTCTCGGAAAACGCGCTGTCGGTAGAGAAAACCACCGGTGAAATTCACCTGCGTCACCACGTATCGCCAGAAGGCGTATACCGTGGTCGTAAAGTGATCGACAAGGGCGCTGACGAGTAATCCTTGTCCGCTCAGATCATCGCGATTGACGCAATGGGCGGGGACTTCGGTCCCCGCAGCATTGTTCAGGCAAGTATTGCTTGCCTTTCAGCTACTCCCTCGCTGCACCTGACCCTCGTCGGTCAACCCTCCCTTCTTGAAGATCTTATCGCTGGCCATTCGGCAGCGGATCGCGCGCGCCTGCAGATTGTTGCTGCCAGCGAAGTGATCGGCATGGACGAGCGGCCGTCCCAGGCGTTGCGTGGCAAGCCCGACTCGTCGATGCGCGTAGCCCTGGAATTATTGCGTGATGGCAAGGTTCAGGCCTGCGTGAGTGCCGGTAATACCGGCGCCCTGATGGCGCTGTCGCGTTATGTGCTCAAGACCTTGCCCGGCATTGATCGTCCGGCCATGGTCGCGGCCATTCCTACCCAGGCAGGATACTGTCAGCTGCTTGACCTGGGCGCCAATGTCGACTGCAGTGCGGACAACCTGTTCCAGTTCGCGGTGATGGGCTCGGTGGCTGCGCAAGCCCTGGGTATCTCACGACCGCGGGTGGCGCTGCTGAATGTCGGCACCGAAGACATCAAGGGTAACCAGCAGGTCAAACTCGCAGCCAGCATGTTGCAGAATGCCCGCGGGCTTAACTACATCGGATTCGTCGAAGGTGATGGTCTGTACCGTGGAGAAGCGGATGTGGTGGTGTGCGACGGCTTCGTCGGCAACATCCTGCTCAAGTCCAGCGAAGGCCTGGCGACGATGATCGGTGCACGTATCGAGGCCCTGTTCAAGGGCGGGCTCGGTGCGCGTCTGGCGGGTGCCGTGGCCATGCCGCTGCTCAGGCGTCTGCAGGCCGACCTGGCACCGGCGCGACATAATGGCGCAAGCTTCCTGGGGCTGCAGGGTATCGTCATCAAGAGCCATGGCTCTGCCGGCGTACAGGGCTTTCAGAGCGCTATCCAGCGTGCCCTGATCGAAATCCAGGAGAACCTGCCGCAGCGCCTGCACGGGCGTCTGGAAGACCTGTTGCTTTAGGCATATGCCTCAGGAAGTGGTTAAATGTGACCGCTTGGTCCTCGTTATCATCCAAGTCTTCAGTTTCTTGTGCTCAGCCTGGTGCTGAGTGCTTCATTTCCGACGACAAGATCATTAGGGGCTTGTTCAATGTCTGCATCCCTCGCATTCGTCTTTCCCGGTCAAGGTTCGCAGTCCCTCGGCATGCTTGCCGAGCTGGGCGCCCAGTATCCCCTGGTCATTGATACCTTCCGCGAGGCCTCCGAGGCTCTGGGCTATGACCTCTGGGCACTGACCCAGAAGGGTCCGGAAGAGCAACTCAATCAAACCGACAAAACCCAACCGGCCATCCTCACCGCCTCGATCGCTCTGTGGCGTCTGTGGCTGGCAGAGGGCGGTGCGCGTCCGGCTTTCGTTTCCGGTCACAGCCTGGGCGAGTACAGCGCACTGGTTGCCGCTGGCAGCCTGAGCCTGGGTGACGCCGTGAAGCTGGTCAAACGTCGCGGCGAACTCATGCAGGAGGCCGTTCCGGCCGGGCAGGGCGCCATGGCGGCAATTCTCGGCCTGGACGACGCTGTCGTCGTCGGTATCTGCGCTGAAGCAGCCCAGGGCGAAGTGGTCAGCGCGGTCAACTTCAACTCGCCAGGTCAGGTGGTGATTGCTGGTGCCAAGGCTGCTGTCGAGCGTGCCATGGAAGCCTGCAAGGCTGCCGGTGCCAAGCGCGCACTGCCACTGCCGGTCAGCGTGCCGTCGCACTGCGAGTTGATGCGCCCGGCTGCCGAGCGTTTCGCTGAGTCGGTCAATGCCATCGACTGGCAGGTTCCGCAGATTCCTGTGGTGCAGAACGTCAGCGCCGCAGTACCTGCGGACCTCGACACCCTCAAGCGCGATCTGCTCGAGCAGTTGTACAAGCCGGTGCGCTGGGTCGAGTGCGTACAGACCCTGGCCGCCAATGGCGCGGTGCAGCTGGTCGAGTGCGGCCCGGGCAAGGTCCTGGCCGGTCTGAACAAGCGCTGTGCCGACGGCGTGAACACCTCTAACCTCAATACCCCGGATGCTTTCGCCGCCACCCGTGCGGCGCTGGCCTGAATTAGGAGAAGCTTGCATGAGCCTGCAAGGTAAAGTTGCACTGGTTACCGGCGCCAGCCGTGGTATTGGCCAGGCCATCGCCCTGGAACTGGGTCGTCTGGGCGCTACCGTAATCGGTACCGCCACCTCCGCCTCGGGCGCCGAGCGTATCGCCGCGACCCTCAAGGAGCACGGTATCACCGGTACCGGCCTGGAACTGAACGTGACCAGCGACGAGTCGGTTGCTGCTGTCCTGGCCAAGATCCAGGAGCAGTTCGGAGCGCCGACCATTCTGGTCAACAACGCCGGCATCACCCGTGACAACCTGATGATGCGCATGAAGGACGACGAGTGGTTCGACGTCATCGACACCAACCTGAACAGCCTCTACCGTCTGTCCAAGGGCGTGCTGCGCGGCATGACCAAGGCGCGCTGGGGTCGTATCATCAGCATCGGTTCGGTAGTTGGCGCCATGGGTAATGCCGGGCAGGTCAACTACGCGGCAGCCAAGGCCGGCCTGGAAGGTTTCAGCCGCGCGCTGGCCCGTGAAGTCGGCTCCCGTGCGATTACCGTCAACTCGGTGACTCCGGGTTTCATCGACACCGACATGACCCGTGAACTGCCTGAAGCTCAGCGTGAAGCGCTGCAGACCCAGATCCCTCTGGGGCGTCTGGGCCAGGCTCAGGAGATCGCCAATGTCGTGGCTTTCCTGGCTTCCGAAGGCGCAGGTTACGTGACTGGCGCAACGATTCCGGTCAACGGCGGCATGTATATGTAAATCTAATGTGACGGATTGCTTCAAAAAAATGTCATACGAGCTGTCTAAAATCCGTTATAAAGCTGCAACCAGATTCTAGTCGGTTGGCAGGTGTGGTCTGGCGAGGCGTGTTGCGCTTGAAAAGCAGACGTCTTTCTATACACTTACACACCGGCCAGCCGCCTGACATATGTCCATTAGGAGTGAAAACAAGGTATGAGCACCATCGAAGAACGCGTCAAGAAAATCGTCGCCGAGCAACTGGGCGTTAAAGAAGAAGAAGTAGTGAACACTGCTTCCTTCGTCGAAGATCTGGGTGCCGATTCCCTTGACACCGTTGAGCTGGTGATGGCTCTGGAAGAGGAATTCGAGACCGAAATCCCTGACGAAGAAGCCGAGAAGATCACTACTGTTCAAGCTGCTATCGACTACGTCACCAGCCACCAGGCTTAAGACGTTGTAGTCGTCGCTTCTTGTCATGGAAAAACCGCACTGCCTTCGCCGGCGTGCGGTTTTTTCTTTACAAGAGATGTAGTCATTTGAATAAGGAGAGTACTGTGTCGCGTAGACGCGTCGTGGTCACCGGTATGGGTATGCTGTCGCCACTGGGCACGGATGTGCCGAGCAGTTGGCAGGGCATTCTGGCTGGCCGCAGTGGCATAGGTCTGATTGAACATACGGACCTGTCTGCCTACTCCACCCGTTTTGGCGGCTCGGTAAAGGGCTTCGAGGTTGAGCAATACCTGTCGGTCAAGGAAGCCCGCAAGCTCGATCTGTTCATTCAGTACGGCCTGGCAGCCGGTTTTCAGGCTGTGCGTAACGCCGGCCTTGAAGTGACCGATGCCAACCGCGAGCGCATTGGCGTTGCCATGGGCTCGGGTATCGGTGGCCTGACCAATATCGAAGAAACCAGCCGGACTTTGCATGAGCAGGGCCCGCGGCGCATTTCGCCGTTCTTCGTGCCGGGTTCGATCATCAACATGATTTCCGGTTTCCTGTCGATCCACCTGGGTGTACAGGGACCTAACTACGCCATCGCCACGGCCTGCACCACCGGTACCCACTGTATCGGCATGGCAGCGCGCAACATCGCCTTCGGTGAAGCCGACGTGATGATCGCAGGTGGTGCGGAAATGGCGGCCTGCGGTCTGGGTATGGGCGGCTTCGGTGCCTCGCGCGCGCTGTCGACCCGCAATGACGACCCGACCCGTGCCAGCCGTCCGTGGGACAAAGGCCGTGACGGTTTCGTCCTGGCCGACGGTGCGGGTGCATTGGTGCTTGAAGAGCTTGAACACGCCAAGGCCCGTGGTGCGACCATCTATGCCGAACTGGTTGGTTTTGGCATGAGTGGCGACGCCTACCATATGACCTCGCCGCCAGAAGACGGCAGCGGTGCCGCGCGCTGCATGGTCAATGCCCTGCGTGATGCCGGCTTGAATGCCGATCAAGTGAACTACATCAACGCCCACGGCACCTCGACGCCAGCTGGCGACCTGGCGGAAGCCTCGGCGATCAAGTCGGTGTTTGGCGATCACGCCTACAAGCTTGCGGTCAGCTCGACCAAATCGATGACCGGTCACCTGTTGGGTGCTGCCGGTGCAGTGGAAGCGATCTTCAGTGTCCTGTCGATCAACAGCCAGGTAGCCCCGCCGACCATCAACCTGGATGAGCCAAGCGAAGGTTGTGATCTGGATTTCGTGGCGCATGAGGCGCGCAACATGCCGATCGATACCGTGCTGTCCAACTCCTTCGGTTTTGGTGGTACCAACGGCTCGCTGGTGTTCCGCCGGTTTGCCGGCTGATGCACAGCTGGATTGATGGCCAGGCGGCAGATGCAGTCAACCTGCAAAGCCGCGCGCTGGCCTACGGCGATGGTCTGTTCGAGACCATCGCTGTCAGGGCCGGTCGGCCATCATTGCTCGAGTTTCATCTCGAGCGCCTGGCGCTGGGTTGCCAGCGCCTGGCGATCAGCGCCGATCACGGCCTGATTCGCGAAGAGCTATGCCGTTATGCCAGTTTGCTGGGTGACGGCGTACTCAAACTGATTCTCGTCCGTGGTGACAGTCAGCGTGGCTATGCGCCAGCTGCTGGCGCGGCACCACGGCGTATCCTCCAGGGCAGTCCTGTGCCCGCTTATCCTGCTCAGCATGCCGAGCAGGGTGTTCGTCTCTTCACCTGTAACACTCGTCTTGCGGAACAACCGCTGCTGGCCGGACTCAAACACCTCAATCGACTTGAGCAGGTGTTGGCGCGTGCCGAATGGCAAGACTCCGAACATGCCGAAGGATTGATGCGCGATGTTTCTGGTCGCATCATCGAAGGGGTCTACAGCAATCTGTTCCTGGTGCGTAACGGCGAGCTGTTGACGGCTGATCTGAGTCGCTGTGGCGTGGCCGGAGTGATGCGTGCGGCCCTGATCGAGCAGGCGGCAGTGGCCGGAATCGCCCTGCACATTACCGATCTTTCCCTGCAGGACCTGGAGCAGGCCGATGAGGTTTTCGTCTGCAACAGCGTTTACGGTATCTGGCCGGTGCGGGCATTTGCATCGCTGAACTGGTCGCCGGGTCCGCTCACCCGTAAACTGCAGGCCATTGCCCGTACGTTACTGGATGCCTGATTTGTGAGACGTAAATTCTTGGTGCTGCTGGAAACCGGATTGATTCTGGCAGGCCTGATGCTGGGCTTTTCGGCGTGGAAAGTGAATTCGGCACTTGAGCAGACCCTGCACGTCAGCCAGGAACAACTGCTCGACGTGCCCACCGGTACCAACCCCAATCGCATGTTTTACCGAATGGAGAGCCAGGGCCTGCTGGATGACGCCTTCTGGCTGCGGCTGTACTGGCGCTTCAACATGGCCGGTGTGCCGTTGCACACCGGCGAGTACCGCATGGCCCCTGGCATGACAGTGCGCGACCTGTTCGAGGCCTGGCGCCGTGGCGATGTTGTGCAGTACAGCCTGACCCTGGTCGAAGGCTGGAATTTCCGCCAGGTGCGTTCGGCATTGGCCAAGCACGAAAAGATCAAGCAGACCCTCGATGGCCTCAGCGATGCTGAGGTGATGGATAAGCTCGGTCACCCTGGGGTCTTCCCGGAAGGACGTTTTTTCCCTGATACCTACCGCTTTGTGCGCGGCATGTCGGATGTAGAGTTCCTCCAGCAAGCCTATGCGCGCCTCGATGAGGTGCTGGCCAAGGAATGGGCAGAGCGTCCGACCGATTTGCCCTATCGCGATCCGTACCAGGCACTGATCATGGCATCGCTGGTGGAGAAGGAGACCGGTGTCCCCCAGGAGCGCGGGCAGATTGCAGGTGTCTTTGTACGCCGCATGCGTATCGGCATGCTGCTGCAGACCGACCCGACCGTGATCTACGGAATGGGTGAGCGCTACAACGGCAAGATCACCCGCGCCGATCTGCGCGAGCCGACGCCTTACAATACCTATACCAATGCGGGTCTGCCGCCCACGCCGATCGCCATGGTGGGTCGCGAAGCCATCCATGCCGCGTTGAATCCGACACCGGGCAGCAGCCTGTACTTCGTCGCCCGTGGTGACGGTAGCCATATTTTCTCCGACGACCTCGATGCGCATAATTCGGCGGTCCGCGAGTACCAGATCAAGCGCCGTGCCGACTACCGGTCGAGCCCGGCACCGGTGACAGAACCTGAGGTCGAGCCTGAAGCAGAGCCTGACGTCGAGTCGCAGACTCCGGAACCCACTGAGGCAAATCCCGAGCCTGCGCCTGAATCGTCGGTGCCGGCTGGTGCAACCTCTTCGCAATGATCAACTGTAAGGACTGCCTGTGAGCGGCTTGTTTATCACCCTGGAAGGTCCCGAAGGCGCGGGCAAGAGCACCAACCGTGAGTACCTTGCCGAGCACCTGCGTGCCCAGGGTGTGGATGTGGTACTGACACGTGAGCCTGGTGGTACACCGCTGGCCGAGCGGATCCGCGAACTGTTGCTGGCCCCCAGCGATGAAAAAATGGATGCCGACACTGAGCTGTTGCTGGTGTTTGCTGCCCGTGCCCAGCATCTGGCCGAAGTGATTCGCCCGGCCCTGGCCCGGGGTGCCGTGGTGCTCTGCGACCGCTTTACCGATGCCACTTATGCATATCAGGGCGGAGGCCGTGGGCTGTCGCTGGAGCGCATCGCCACCCTGGAGCAGTTTGTTCAGGGCGAACTGCGCCCGGACCTGACCCTGGTGTTTGATCTGCCGGTGGAAATCGGCTTGTCCCGGGCTGCAGCCCGTGGTCGCCTGGATCGCTTCGAGCAGGAAGGTCAGGCTTTCTTCGAGGCCGTACGTCAGGCCTACCTGGCGCGCGCCCAGGCCGCCCCGCAGCAGTACACGCTGATCGATGCCTCGCAGTCGCTGGCGCAGGTGCAGCAAGCGCTGGATGCCTTGCTGCCGCAGATCCTGGAGCGTTGCCGTGGCTGAGGCCTACCCCTGGCAGCAGGCCTTGTGGCAGCAACTGGCCGGGCGCACCCAGCATGCGCATGCCTATTTGCTGCACGGGCCGCAAGGCATTGGCAAGCGCGCCCTGGCTGAGCGCCTGATGGCGCTGTTGCTCTGTCAGCGACCTGCCAACCTGCAAGCCTGCGGGCAGTGCAAGTCCTGCCTGTTGCTGGCGGCTGGCAGTCATCCGGACAACTATGTGCTGGAGCCGGAGGAGGCCGACAAGCCGATCAAGGTCGACCAGGTGCGTGACCTGGTGTCCTTCGTGGTCCAGACCGCGCAGATGGGTGGGCGTAAAGTGGTGCTCATCGAGCCGGTGGAGGCGATGAACATCAACGCTGCCAACGCCTTGCTCAAGAGCCTGGAAGAACCTTCCGGCAACACCGTGTTGCTGCTGGTCAGCCACCAGCCAAGCCGCTTGCTGCCGACCATCAAGAGCCGTTGTGTGCAGCAGGCATGCCCGTTGCCCGACAAAGCCCAGAGCCTGGCCTGGTTGAGCAAGGCGTTGCCTGACAGCGATGAGCAGGAGCGCCTTGAGTTGCTCAGCCTGGCTGCCGGTTCGCCGCTGGCTGCCGTCAGTCTGCAGGCGCAAGGAGTGCGTGAGCAGCGCGCGCTGGTGGTCGACGGGGTGAAGAAACTGCTCAAGCAGCAGCAATCGCCCAGTCAGCTGGCCGAAGCCTGGAATGCCATCCCTTTGCTGCAGCTGTTCGACTGGTTCTGTGACTGGTCCAATCTGGTCCTGCGCTATCAGTTGACCGAGGACGAGGAAGGTTTAGGCTTGAGCGATATGCGCAAGGTTGTGCAGTACCTGGCGCAGAAGAGCGGCCAGGGCAAGGTGCTGGAGATTCAGGACTGGATCCTCGCGCAGCGCCAGAAGGTCCTGGGCAAGGCCAATCTCAATCGCGTGCTGTTGCTCGAAGCGCTGCTGGCCTCCTGGGCAATGTTACCTGGCCAGCGTTGAGCTGAGCTGTCCCTTTATTTCAATTCAGCGTTGTCATGTACCCATGCTTGTAGATTCCCATTGCCACCTCGATCGTCTCGACCTCACGGCTCATCAGGGCTCCCTCGATGCTGCCCTCGATGCTGCCCGCGCCCGCGGCGTCGGTCACTTCCTGTGCATTGGCGTCAGTGCCGACAACGCCAAGGCGGTCAAGGACCTGAGCGAGCGTTACAACGATGTCGACTGTTCGGTGGGAATCCATCCACTGGACCTGACACCCGACGGTGCACCGCCGCTTGAGTGGTTGCTCAAGGAGCTTGAGCACCCGCATGTGGTGGCTATTGGTGAAACCGGGCTGGACTACCACTACGAGCCAGAAGCGGCCGACGTGCAGCAGGATTCCTTCCGCCTGCACCTGCAGGCGGCGCAAGTGACCGGTAAACCGGTCATCATTCACACCCGTGCGGCGCGCGCCGACACCCTGACCCTGCTGCGCGAAGCAGACCTGAGTCAGACCGGTGTGCTGCACTGCTTCACCGAAGACTGGGACATGGCCAGGGCGGCGCTGGACCTCGGTTACTACATCTCGTTGTCCGGCATCGTTACCTTCCGCAATGCCGATGCCTTGCGCGACGTTGCCCGGCAGGTCCCGGCCGATCGCCTGCTGGTCGAAACCGACTCGCCTTATCTGGCGCCGATTCCGTATCGCGGCAAGCCGAACCTGCCGCAGTATGTGCGGGAAGTGGCGGAGTTCGTGGCCATGGTGCGAGGTGAAAAGTACGAGCAATTGGCGGAGCAGACCACCGCGAACTTCAAGCGCCTGTTCCCGCTGGCTCGAGTGAGCTGAACGACAGGCAAAAAAAACCCGGGTTCTGGGGGGTGAATCCGGGTTAAGACCATTAGGAGTAAAACAAAGGTACGCGGTCCCTGAGCACCTTTATCGGCGCGCCACTTGGGGGGATGCGCCACGCCAACACCTGAAGTATTGGTCAGGATTGGCGGGCTGCCAGCAGCTACTGCTCGTTTTTTAAACAGATTTGGAATACGGCGGAGGCTGCTGAGCACTCATCGCTCTGCAATCTGCCGCACAATTGCCAGAGTTTCGTCGATTATCCGTTTGGGTGTGTAGAAGTGCGGGGAAAAGCGCACGCCAGGCCCGCGGGTAATGCACACGACCTGTTCCTGCTTCAGGCGATGATAGGCGTCGGCGTTCTCCACCCCGGAGATGCTGAACGAAACAATGCCCGAACGGCGCTGCGGGTCTTCGGGACTGTGCAGGCGTACACCGGGGATCGCTGCCAGTCCGTCGTAGAGCCACTGCACCCGTTCTGCCAGCAGTGCAGACACTTGGGGCATGCCCACTTCCTCAAGTACCGACAGGCTGGCGTCCAGCGCGGCCGCACCGAGCATGTTCGGGCTACCGCATTCAAAGCGCCGGGCGCTGCGGGCGGGCTCCCACTCGGTCCGGGTGTAGTCACCCATGTGTTCGAGCATGTGCCAGCCGTACTCGCTCAGTTTCAGCTGCGGGCGAACCTCGGCGCGGCAGTAGAACACGCCCAGGCCTTCCGGGCCGAGCATCCACTTGTGGCCGTCGGCCATGGCGAAGTCGCACTGGTAGGCCTGTACATCGAAGGGCAGGGCGCCCAGTTGCTGAATCGCATCGATACAGAACAGCACGTTGCGCTCACGGCAGCCCTGGCCGAGCCGCACCAGGTCCAGGCGCAGGCCACTGGCGAATTGCACAGCGCTGATCGCCAGCAGGCGTACACGCGGGCCGCAGGCGGCGAGCAGGTCGGCTTCCGGATCCTGTCCCTTGAGGCTCACCTGGAGCACTTCTACGCCCTGGTCGGCCAAGGCTTCCCAGACGATGCGGTTGGAAGGGAACTCTTCATCGCTGATGACGATCTGGTCACCCGCTTGCCACGGGAGTCCGAACGCGACGAACGAAAGTGCTTCGGAGGTGTTTTTGACCAAGGCGATGTCATCGGTCGACGGTGCATTCGTCAAACGCATAAGGCGTTCGCGCAGGCGTTGTTCCATCGCCATCCAGTCTGGATAGTCCCTGGCGCCGAGCAAAACGTTCTCACTGGCAAAGCGCGCGACGGCCTGGCTGGCTCTTTTTGGCCAGGGGGCGACGGCAGCGTGGTTCAGATAGCGAAGGCCTGGAGCCTGTTCAAACTCATCAAGAAACATAGACATGGTCGGATGATCCGTGCATTTTGGCGCAAGTTAGGCATAATAACCGGCTTCGATTTTGATCCAGTCCTTCTTATGCAGAAAGAACCTCGTAAGGTCCGTGAGTTTCGTCGCCGTGAGCAAGAAATTCTCGATACCGCGCTCAAGCTGTTTCTCGAACAGGGTGAAGACAGCGTCACCGTCGAGATGATCGCTGATGCAGTCGGTATCGGCAAAGGCACGATCTACAAGCATTTCAAATCCAAGGCGGAGATCTACCTGCGCCTGATGCTCGACTACGAGCGCGATTTGAACGAACTGTTGCACTCTGCCGATGTTGACCGCGACAAGGAAGCCCTGTCGCGTGCCTACTTCGAATTCCGCATGCGCGATCCACAGCGCTACCGCTTGTTCGATCGTCTCGAAGAGAAGGTGGTCAAGGGCAATCAGGTGCCGGAGATGGTCGAGGAACTGCACAAGATCCGCGCTTCCAACTTCGACCGCCTGACCCTGCTGATCAAGGGCCGTATCAGCGAAGGCAAGCTCGAAGATGTGCCACCGTACTTCCACTACTGTGCTGCCTGGGCCTTGGTGCATGGCGCCGTGGCGCTCTATCACTCGCCGTTCTGGAGCAACGTGCTGGAAGATCAGGAAGGTTTCTTCCAGTTCCTGATGGACATCGGTGTGCGCATGGGCAACAAGCGCAAACGCGACCCGGATGTGACGGGCAACTGACGCACTCTGCAGGGTGATGACGCGCCTGAGACAAGGCCTGAGGCCTATACTCATGTAAGAGGCTTGCAAAAACCTGATTTTTGAGTCAGGTTTTGCAGGCCCGATTCATCCATGCCGGAGTCACCCATGATCGTCGACCGCCAAGGCAGGCGTTTTCGCAACTTGCGTGTCAGCCTCACGGCTGCCTGCAACTATGCCTGCACCTATTGCGTACCGGACGGCAAACGTCTGGTGGCGGCCCAGGACGAGCTGTCTGCCGAAGCCATGGCGCGCGCTGTGGCCTATCTGATCGAAGCCGCCGGTATCGAGCGTTTGCGTGTGACAGGCGGTGAGCCGCTGGTCAGTCCCAAGCTCGAGACGTTTCTGACCTCGGTCGCAGGTCTGGGGCTGGACGAAATCAGTCTGACGACTAACGGTCAGTTGCTGGCACGCAAACTGCCGCTGCTGCGCGATGCCGGTATTCGTCGGCTCAACGTCTCCCTCGACACCCTTGATCCTGACGCGTTCCGCCGTATTGCCCGCGGTGGCGACCTTGCCACGGTGCTCGACGGCATGGAGCAGGCCAGTGCGGCCGGGATGAAAATCAAGGTCAACATGGTGCCCTTGCGCGGGCAGAACTTCGATCAGGTCGTGCCGCTGCTGGAATACTGTCTGGCGCGTGGCTACGAGTTGCGCTTCATTGAGCTGATGCGCATGGGCCACCTGGCCCGAGACAGCAATGCCTTTTTGCAGCAGTTCGTCAGTCTCGAACACTTGCTGCGGTTGATTGGCGAGCGCTACGAGTATCTGCAGGCGAACGCGCCGGTGGATGCCACGGCACTGCGTTATCAGATTCCCGGACAGGGTTACTTTGGCGTGATCGCCAACGAAAGCGTACCGTTCTGCCGAACCTGCTCGCGCTTGCGCCTGTCCTCCACGGGCTGGTTGCATGGTTGCCTGTCGTCGAGTAACCGTCACTATATCGGCGATCTGCTCGACAAGCCGCGCCATCAGGCCTTGCCGGCGCTGCAGGGTTTGCTGGTCAAGGCCCTTGGCGACAAGCAGCCGGTGGCATTTTCCGGCGGTGCCACGGTGATGAAAATCATCGGCGGCTAAGACTGGCGCAAAAGCTGCATCTGTCGGCCGTTCGCCGGTTTTCCGTCACCGGCCACTGGAGGATAGATGCGTAGCCTGGTTTTGCTGCTGGCGCTGATGGCGCTGGGCGGCTGTATGAATGTCAGCGATATGGGTGAAGGTGTCCGTTATCACATGAGTGATTCCGGCTTGCTCGATCACAGCGACACCCGCCGTTCGCTGTCGGTGCGCCTGCAGCCTGATTCATTCATTTACATTGGCCAGGGTGCTTTCGTCCCTCCGGGCAAGGGGCCTTATCCACGGCCAAACGTGGTGGCTGAAGAGGCGTTCAAGGGCTTCATCGAATACTTCCCTATGGTCCGCCGCGCTCAGGGGCCGTTGGGGCTGGAACAGGCTCTGGTCGAAGCGCGTGGAGTGGGTGCCCATTACCTGCTTTATGCCCGCTTTGCCCGCACCGATGACCGTATAGGCAATGGCGACGAATGGTATGACGAGCAAGCAGTTGATCGCCTGGGTATCGATACCGGCGTGGTTCAGCTGATGCTCATCGAAACCAATACCCGCTACCTGATCGACACTGCGCGGATCAAAAGCCGCGGCGGCTTGCTGACGTTTCACGACAACACGCCGGAAGATTTGCTCGGCCCGCCACTTGAGGATTACGCTCGTAGCCTTTTGGGCATGAGTCGCTGAGGAAAGCGTGATGACAGATACCGGTAAGGCCGTAGATCTACTGGCACAGATTCCCAAGTCTGAAAAGGGCTTGCCACCGGTGCATCTGTGGAATCCGGATTTCTGTGGCGACATCGACATGCGCATTGCCCGTGACGGTACCTGGTACTACCTGGGTACACCGATCGGGCGCAAGCCGATGGTTCGACTCTTCTCTACCATCATTCGCCGCGACGGTGATGACTACTTCCTGGTGACGCCGGTGGAGAAGGTCGGCATCAAGGTCGACGATGCGCCTTTTGTTGCCGTCAGCCTGGAGGTCGAGGGTGAAGGTGAGGGGCAAGTGCTGCGCTTCACGAGTAATGTCGAGGATCAGGTCGAGGCCGGTCCCGAGCACCCGCTGCGTTTCGAGATCGATGCGCAGACCGAGGAGCCGTCGCCCTATGTGCACATGCGCAGCAATCTTGAAGCGCTGATCCATCGCAACGTGTTTTATCAGCTGGTGGAGCTGGCCGTGCCGCGGCAGATCGATGGGCAGCAATGGCTGGGCGTCTGGAGTGGTGGCACGTTCTATCCCATTGGTCGCAGCTGATCAGCCTCCGCGTTTTTCCCTCGATTGGCGCTTTTTGCCTCGTGCTCGCCAGCTTGTTTACCTTGCTGGCGACCTGAGCCCACTTGTAGGGGAAGGGGGGGACATAGGATCAGAAACGAAAAAACCTCCAGTGCTCAGCGCAACTGGAGGTTTTTCAGGTGTTTGGCTCCGCGACCAGGACTCGAACCTGGGACCCAATGATTAACAGTCATTTGCTCTACCGACTGAGCTATCGCGGAATCTGTGGCGTATCTTACTGATTGCTAAGGGGAAGTCAAGCCTCCCCCGCGCAATTCAGTGATTACAGCACCTCGACGATTGCCTTGGTCACCACATCGATGTTGCTCTGATTCAAGGTGGCCACGCAGATACGACCGGTATCCAGTGCGTAGATGCCGAACTCGTTCTTCAGGCGCGCTACTTGATCGACGGTCAGACCCGAGTAGGAGAACATGCCGCGCTGACGAGCGACGAAGCTGAAGTCATGCTCGGGAGCTTGTTCGGCAAGCAGCTCAACCATCTGCTTGCGCATGCCGTGGATGCGCTGGCGCATCTCACCCAGTTCCTCTTCCCACATCGCACGCAGTTCCGGGCTGTTGAGCACGGTGGCGACGATGGTGGCGCCGTGGGTGGGCGGGTTGGAGTAGTTGGTGCGGATCACGCGCTTGACCTGGGACAGCACGCGCGCGCTCTCTTCCTTGGACTCGGTGACGATCGACAGGGCGCCAACGCGCTCGCCGTACAGCGAGAAGGATTTGGAGAACGAGCTGGAGACGAAGAAGTCCAGGCCCGACTCGGCGAACAGGCGCACGGCGAAAGCGTCTTCGTGGATGCCGTCGCCAAAGCCCTGGTAGGCCATGTCGAGGAATGGCACGTGGCCCTTGGCCTTGACCACTTCCAGGACGTTTTTCCAGTCGTCCAGGCTCAGGTCGACGCCCGTCGGGTTATGGCAGCAGGCGTGCAGCACGATGATCGAGCCGTTTGGCAGGGCGTTGAGGTCTTCGAGCATGCCACTGCGGTTGACGTCGTGAGTGGCGGCGTCGTAGTAGCGGTAGTTGTGCACCGGGAAACCGGCGGTTTCGAACAGGGCGCGGTGGTTTTCCCAGCTCGGGTCGCTGATGGCGACGACAGCGTTGGGCGACAGTTGCTTGAGGAAGTCGGCACCGATCTTCAGGGCGCCGGTACCGCCGACGGCCTGGGTGGTGACTACGCGACCGGCGCTCAGCAGTGGCGACTCGGCACCGAACAGCAGCTTCTGTACGGCCTGGTCGTAAGCGACGATACCGTCGATCGGCAGGTAACCGCGGGAAGCGTGCTGGGCAGCGCGCTGGGTTTCGGCTTCGATCACTGCACGCAGCAGTGGGATACGCCCTTCTTCGTTGCAGTAAACACCTACACCCAAGTTGACCTTGTTGCTACGGGTATCGGCGTTGAAAGCTTCGTTGAGGCCCAGAATGGGATCGCGTGGTGCCAGCTCGACAGCGGAAAACAGGCTCATTATTACCTTGGCTCTGAATGGAGAGTGAGAGGGGTCGCACGCTCCAGTCGAATGCACTAGAGCGGTGCACAAACGGGGAGTCAGTATAGTGATACCCATCGGTCACGGCGACAGTCTGACGCAGCTTTTCCTGCTGTTTCGCCGATTATTTTTCGACCGTTAGTCGAATTGACCGGTCCATACTCACAAATGCTCACCACATTGAGTTGAAACTGGCGTTCGAGAGCCTTAATTCGGTATAAGTACTGTCTATAAATACAGTTGCCAGCGTCTGCGATAAAAACGTCGCGATTACACAGAGGTTTGTCATGTCCGAGTTTCAGCTCGTCACCCGTTTCCAGCCGGCCGGCGACCAGCCCGAAGCCATTCGCCTGATGGTCGAAGGCATCGAAGCGGGCCTGGCGCATCAGACCCTGCTCGGGGTGACCGGCTCGGGCAAGACTTTCAGTATCGCCAACGTCATCGCCCAGGTGCAGCGACCGACCCTGGTGCTGGCGCCGAACAAGACCCTCGCAGCGCAGCTGTACGGCGAGTTCAAGGCGTTTTTCCCCAACAACGCCGTCGAGTACTTCGTTTCCTACTACGACTACTACCAGCCCGAAGCCTACGTGCCGTCTTCCGACACCTTCATTGAGAAGGATGCCTCGATCAACGACCACATCGAGCAGATGCGTCTGTCGGCGACCAAGGCGCTGCTGGAGCGTCGTGATGCGATCATCGTCACCACGGTGTCCTGCATCTACGGTCTGGGTAGCCCGGAAACCTACCTGAAAATGGTCCTGCACGTGGACCGCGGCGACAAGCTTGACCAGCGCGCCTTGCTACGCCGCCTGGCCGACCTGCAGTACACCCGCAACGAAATGGACTTTGCCCGCGCCACCTTCCGCGTGCGTGGCGATGTCATCGATATCTTCCCGGCCGAATCGGACCTTGAGGCGATCCGCATCGAGCTGTTCGATGACGAGGTGGAAAATATTGCCGCCTTCGATCCGTTGACGGGTGAAGTGATCCGCAAGTTGCCGCGCTTCACCTTCTACCCCAAAAGTCACTACGTGACCCCGCGGGAAACCTTGCTCGAAGCGGTGGAGGGTATCAAGGAAGAGCTGCAGCAGCGCCTTGAATACCTGCACAAGGCCAACAAGCTGGTCGAAGCCCAGCGCCTGGAACAACGCACCCGTTTCGATCTGGAAATGATCCTCGAACTGGGCTACTGCAACGGCATCGAAAACTACTCGCGCTACCTTTCCGGGCGTCCGGCCGGAGCACCGCCGCCGACACTCTACGATTACCTCCCGGCAGATTCGCTACTGGTGATCGACGAGTCCCATGTCAGCGTTCCCCAGGTGGGGGCGATGTACAAGGGCGACCGTTCGCGCAAGGAAACCCTGGTCGAATACGGCTTCCGCCTGCCTTCGGCACTGGACAACCGGCCCATGCGTTTCGATGAGTGGGAAAGTGTCAGCCCGCAGACGATCTTCGTTTCTGCCACGCCCGGGAACTATGAGGCAGAGCATGCCGGCAGGGTAGTGGAGCAGGTTGTGCGCCCGACCGGCCTGGTCGACCCTCAGGTCGAGGTACGTCCGGCCACCACCCAGGTCGATGACCTGTTGTCGGAAATCCGCAAGCGTGTTGCGGTGGAAGAGCGTGTGTTGGTCACCACCCTGACCAAGCGCATGGCCGAAGACCTCACCGACTACCTGGCTGATCACGACGTACGGGTACGTTACCTGCACTCGGACATCGACACTGTGGAGCGCGTGGAGATCATTCGCGACCTGCGCCTGGGGACCTTCGATGTGCTGGTGGGGATCAACCTGTTGCGCGAGGGTCTGGACATGCCCGAGGTGTCGCTGGTTGCAATTCTTGACGCCGACAAGGAAGGCTTCCTGCGTTCCGAGCGCTCCCTGATCCAGACCATTGGCCGCGCGGCGCGTAACCTCAACGGGCGGGCGATTCTCTATGCCGACAGAATGACCGGGTCGATGGAGCGGGCGATCGGCGAAACCGAGCGTCGCCGTGACAAGCAGATCGCCTTCAACGAAGCCAATGGCATCGTGCCCAAGGGCGTGGTCAAAGACATCACTGACATCATGGAAGGCGCCAACGTGCCCGGCTCGCGCAGCAAGAAGCGCAAGGGCATGGCCAAGGCGGCCGAAGAAAGCGCGCGCTACGAAGCCGAATTGCGCTCCCCGGGCGAGATTGCCAAGCGCATCAAGCTGCTGGAAGAGAAGATGTATCAGTTGGCCCGGGATCTGGAGTTCGAGGCAGCGGCGCAGATGCGGGACGAGATTGCGGCGCTGCGCGAACGCTTACTGACTGTCTGATGCAGTTGTTGTTGTAGGAGCGGATTTATCCGCGATGGGGCGCGTAGCGGCCCCAAAAGATGGGCCTGCTACGCAGTCCATCGCGGATAAATCCGCTCCTACAAAGCGATTTGTAAGGCTGATCAGTGGGCTTCTCCGGCCTTCAACCCTTGCGGCAATTTGCGCGTCATCAACACCGCCAGCATGCTGATCGCCAACCCGATGCCAACAAAATGGAAGGCATCGTTATAGGCCATGATCATCGCCTGCTGGTGGGTGATTTCACTCAGCTTGCCCAGTGCCGCGCTGTCGCTGCCCAGACGTTCCGCCAGTTGCGCCAGACGCTCCGCCACTTGCGGGTTGCTCGGCACGACAGCTTCGCGCAGGTAATCAAAGTACACCTTGGTCCGCGCATCCAGCAGGGTCGCCAATAGGGCAATGCCTATAGCACCGCCCAGGTTGCGCAAGATATTGAACAGGCTCGACGCCGAGCCTGCATCCTGGGGCAGGATGTAACTGGTGGCGATCAATGAAATGGTCACCATGATCATCGGTTGGCCCAGGGCGCGGATGATCTGGATATGGTTGAACTGCTCGCCGGCAAAGTCCGGGTTGAGCACCCCGGAACCAAAGCTGGCCAGACCGAACAGACCAAAACCCAGGGTGCAGAGGATTTTCGGCGAAATCACCTTCATCAACTGCGGCACCAGCGGAATCAGAAACAGCTGCGGAACGCCCATCCACATGATCACTTCGCCAATCTGCAGGGCGTTGTAGTTCTGGATCTGTGCCAGGTACAGCGGCAACAGGTAGATCGAACCATACAGGCCAACCCCCATCCCCAGGCTGGCGATACTCGACAAGCCGAAATTGCGGTTACCGAGAATGCGCAGGTTGATCAGCGGGTTGGGTTTGGAAAACTGCAGGATCACAAAGGTGATCAGGCTCAGCAGCGCAATGCTGCCGAGGCCGACAATCAGGCTCGATTCCAGCCAGTCCTTGCGATGGCCTTCCTCAAGGAATACCTGCAGGCAGCCCAGGCCCACGCCGAGTGTGACGATACCGGCGTAGTCGGTGCTTTTCAGCAGCTCCCAGTGCGCTTCTTTCTTTTCCAGGCCATACAGCAGGCCGCCGATCATGATCAGGCCGGGTGGAATGTTGATGTAGAAGATGTACTCCCAGCCCCAGTTCTCGGTCAGCCAGCCACCCAGGGTCGGGCCGATGGACGGCGCAAACGTAGCGGTCATGGCAAACATCGCCATACCCTTGGCGCGATGGTGCTCAGGCAGTTTGATCAGGGTCAGGGTGAATGCCAGCGGAATCAGCGCACCACCGGTAAAGCCCTGCATGGCGCGGAAGATGATCATGCTCTCCAGGTTCCAGGCCATGGAGCACAACAGTGACGACACCAGAAAGCCCAGCGACACCCACACCGCCAGGCGCCGTGCCGACAGCAACTGCACCAGCCAGGCGGTCAGCGGGATCATGATGATCTCGGCCACCAGGTACGAGGTGGAGATCCACGAACCTTCCTCCAGCGTCGCCGAAAGAGCGCCCTGGATGTCCTTTAGCGAGGAGTTGGTGATCTGGATGTCGAGCACCGCCATGAACGCGCCGAGCATTACGCTCATCACCGCGATCCAGTCGCGTCGGCTGGGTTCGCCGACGGGACGGATCAGAGTATCACCGGCCATTGTCGGCGACTTTGCGGATTTCCCGGATGTCCACGGTAGCGGTGACCGACATGCCTGGACGGATCCTGCCTTGCAGCGGGTTGTCGGCGGCGAAGGTCAGCTTCACCGGGATGCGTTGCACCACCTTGGTGAAGTTGCCGGTGGCATTGTCAGGCGGCAACAGGCTGAACTGGGCGCCGGAGGCGGCGAACAGGCTGTCGACCCGGGCTTCGATCGGTGTATCGGGGTAGCTGTCGAACACCAGCTCGGCTTTTTGGCCGGGCTGCATGTGGCCAATCTGGGTTTCCTTGAAGTTGGCCTGAATCCAGATGTCTTCGTCCGGCACCAGCGACAGCAGGTAGGCACCGGCCTGAACCACCTGGCCGTTGCGGGCGGCCCGCTGGCCGATCATGCCGCTGATCGGGGCGTGGATTTCGCTGCGGGTCAGGTTCAGTTCGGCCTGGGCCAGATCAGCGCGGGCATTGACGATCTGGGCGTCCAGGCGTTTGATTTCGGCGCTCAGGGCGTTGACTTGCTGGCGCTGGCCTTGCAGGTCGGCCTGGGCCTTGCTCACCAGGGAATGGGCCACGTGGTTTTCTGCCGACAGGGTGGTCACCCGTTCTTCGGAAACAAAGCCAGGCTTGCGTAGAGCCTGGGCGCGATTGAGGTCCAGCTCGGCGCGGCCCAGGGTGGCCTGATTGGCGGCGACTTGAGCCTGGCCGGCGGCAATCAGGCTGGCTTGCTGGGTCAGGCGGCTTTCGGCTTGCAGGCGCTCGGCCTGGCGGGTGTCGAGGGCGGCGCGGGCGCGTTCCACGGCCAGGCGGAAATCGTCCGGCTCCAGGCGCACCAGCAGGTCGCCCTTGGCCACGTGCTGGTTGTCCTGGACCAGGACTTCATCGATGCGCGCACTGAGCTGGCTGGAAACCCGGGTGATTTCACCCTGAACATAGGCGTTGTCGGTGCTCTCGTAAAAGCGTCCCTTGAGGTACCACTGGGCGAGAAAGGCGAGGGCAATCAGCAGAACCAGGGTCAGGAAAACCAGCAGGCGGCGTTTGAGTTGAGCAGGCATGGGTACTATCGTTCCAAAAATGTAAGCAAATTTAACCGTGTTTGGATCCACCACCACAAGTGCCGATCGCGCCCATTGCTGGAGCCGGATGCCTGCTCCCTGTTAACATCCAGCCTTTGATTCATCTCTAGTTCGAGACTCTCCATGACCACCGTTCGCACGCGTATCGCGCCTTCGCCTACTGGCGATCCTCACGTCGGCACCGCTTATATCGCCCTGTTCAACTACTGCTTTGCCAAGCAGCACGGCGGCGAGTTCATCCTGCGTATCGAAGATACCGACCAGCTGCGTTCGACCCGCGAGTCCGAACAGCAGATCTTCGACGCCCTGCGCTGGCTCGGCATCGAGTGGAGCGAGGGTCCGGACGTCGGCGGCCCGCATGGCCCGTACCGGCAGAGCGAACGCAGCGACATCTACAAGCAGTACACCCAGCAACTGGTCGACATGGGCCATGCGTTCCCGTGCTTCTGCACGGCCGAAGAGCTGGACCAGATGCGTGCCGAGCAAATGGCCCGTGGCGAGACCCCACGCTACGACGGTCGCGCCTTGCTGCTGTCGGCCGAAGAAGTACAGCGCCGCCTGGCCGCTGGCGAACCGCATGTGATCCGCATGAAGGTGCCGAGCGAAGGCGTCTGCGTGGTGCCGGACATGCTCCGCGGCGATGTCGAGATCCCGTGGGACCGCATGGACATGCAGGTACTGATGAAGACCGACGGCCTGCCGACGTACTTCCTGGCCAACGTCGTCGACGACCACCTGATGGGCATCACTCACGTGCTGCGCGGTGAAGAATGGCTGCCGTCGGCACCCAAGCTGATCAAGCTGTATGAGTACTTCGGTTGGGAACAGCCGACCCTGTGCTACATGCCGCTGCTGCGTAACCCGGACAAGAGCAAGCTGTCCAAGCGCAAGAACCCGACCTCGGTGACCTTCTACGAGCGCATGGGCTTCATGCCGGAAGCCATGCTCAACTACCTGGGTCGCATGGGCTGGTCGATGCCGGACGAGCGTGAGAAGTTCTCCCTGGCCGAGATGGTCGAGCACTTCGACCTGTCGCGGGTTTCCCTGGGCGGGCCGATTTTCGACATCGAGAAGCTGTCCTGGCTCAACGGTCAGTGGCTGCGCGAGCTGCCGGTGGAAGAGTTCGCCGCGCGGGTGCAGAAGTGGGCGTTCAACAGCGACTACATGATGAAGATCGCACCGCACGTGCAGGGCAGGGTAGAGACCTTCAGCCAGATCGCGCCGCTGGGTGGCTTCTTCTTTGAAGGTGCGCTCAAGCTCGATGCCAAGCTGTTCGAGCACAAGAAGCTGTCCGCCGACCAGGTGCGTCAGGTTCTGCAGTTGATCCTGTGGAAGCTGGAAAGCCTGCGTCAGTGGGAAAAAGACCGCATCACCGGCTGCATTCAGGCGGTGGTCGAAGCGCTGGAGCTCAAGCTGCGTGACGCCATGCCATTGATGTTCGCCGCGATCAGCGGCCAGGCCAGCTCGGTATCGGTACTCGACGCCATGGAAATCCTTGGCCCCGACCTGACCCGCTACCGCCTGCGCCAGGCGCTGGATCTGCTCGGCGGTGTGTCGAAGAAAGAAAACAAAGAGTGGGAGAAGCTGTTGGGCGCCATCGCCTGATTTTGTAGGAGCGGATTTGCCGGGACGCCGGACCGCCGCGATGGGCCGCACAGCGGCCCCAAATTGGGACTGCTGCGCAGTCCATCGCGGATGAATCCGCTCCTACAGGCACTCGCCTGTAACCCCCGTTTTTGCGGGCTGAAACCAGACCTGGACGGTAAGTGTTTGTTATCTCGGAAAATTTTTTTGAATTTTGTTGAAAATATATTTGACAGGTTCGCCATCCGATCTTAATATGCGCCCCGTCCACAGCGATGAACGAAACGAAGCGCGAAGCACCCAGCCAAGCGATTCAGTTCAAAGCGACATAGTGGGGCTATAGCTCAGCTGGGAGAGCGCCTGCATGGCATGCAGGAGGTCAGCGGTTCGATCCCGCTTAGCTCCACCAAATTCCGATTCGTAGTCGGCTACACTGACTGCGAAATCAACCGGGTTCCAGCAGCCGGGTTGTAAGGTAAGAAGGTTCGTCCCCTTCGTCTAGTGGCCTAGGACACCGCCCTTTCACGGCGGTAACAGGGGTTCGAGTCCCCTAGGGGACGCCATTTTACCCACTTTGTGGGATTTCAAGGCTCATTCGATTATTGAATGAGCCTTTTGTTTTTGCCTCGAAAAAAGTTCCCTTCCCCCCATCTTGCCTCTGCGCGAACAGCGACCGGAGAAAATGCTTGCGTAAAAATATTATGAAGATAATATTCTATCCATAATATTCGGAGGCAGGTCATGAACGACAAAAAGGCAAAAACCCGCGAACGGATTCTTGATGCAGCCTGTAGTGCGCTGATCCAGCACGGCCCGGCCGAGCCCAGCGTCAACCAGGTCATGGGGGCTGCCGGGCTCACGGTAGGAGGTTTCTACGCGCATTTCGACAGCAAGGATGCGCTGATGCTTGAAGCCTTCAATCAGCTGCTGTCAGAGCGTCGGGCGTTGCTTGCCGAGGTCGACCCGAACATGAGCGGCGAGCAGCGTCGCGCCCTGGTTGCCGCTTTCTACCTGTCGCGCAAACACCGTGATGCCACCGAGCGTGCCTGCCCGCTGCCTACGGCGCTGGGCGAGATGGCGCGACTGCCGGATGCCTTTCGCCAGGTGTTGGCGGAACACATCGAATTGATGATGGCCAATCTGGCTGACAGCCCCGAAGAGGCCGACAAGGTCCTCGCCGACATGGCGTTGATGGTCGGCGGCCTGGCCTTGGCCCGTGCCTTGGGCACTGACGAGCTGTCTGATCGTATCCTGCGTGCCGCCAAGTCGGCGGTGGTCTGATCAAGCGACATCCACCGGAGCGAAGCGATGAATACCCTGAACTGGATTCGTAGCGTCAACGGCACCCTCGGACAGCTGGCGCCGGAACATATCGCCGGCAAGATGCGCCGCGCCTTCATGACCCCGCGCAACTTGCCGCCGCGCGAGTGGGAGCTGCCGCTGCTGGCCCGCGCTGAGCGCATCACCTTGCGTTTCGGCTTGTCGGCGCTGCGTTGGGGACAAGGCCCGACAGTGCTGCTGATGCATGGTTGGGAAGGGCGGCCGACCCAGTTCGCGCACCTGATCGACACCCTGGTGCAATCCGGTTACACCGCCGTGGCTCTGGAAGGGCCGGCCCATGGTCATTCACCGGGCAATCAAGCGCATGTCGCACTGTTTGCGCGGGCCATACTGGAAGCCGCGGCCGAGTTGCCGCCGTTGCACGCGGTGATCGGCCATTCGATGGGCGGCTCCAGCGTCATGTTGGCCCTGCAGTGGGGGCTGCGTGCTGAAATGGCGGTAAGTGTTGCCGCGCCAGCGCAACTGCTGGGCGTGTTGCGCCGCTTTGCCAAGCATCTGGGCATGCCGACGCGAGCCCGGGCAGCCTTTGTCCGTCAGATCGAGCGGGATGTCGGCATTCCGATCACGCGCCTTGATGTCAGCGGCTACCAATTGGAAATTCCTGCGCTGATCGTGCATGCCGAAGACGATAGCCTGGTGCCGGCCAGCGAGGCGCGAGCGATTCACCAGGCGTGGTTCGACAGTCGTCTGTTGTTACTGCCTGAAGGTGGTCATCAGCGCGTTCTGTCCGACCCGCAACTGATCGAAGGCGTAATGACGCTGCTCACGCGTCGTCGCGCACCGACACGGCAATCGGCCTGAGCATCCGTTACACTCTGCCCGTTCACCACAGACCTGGAGCGGGCATGAGTTGGGATCTGGCAACACCGTTCACAATCGATCTGCGTGTCGCAGCCGACGATATCGATGGCCTCGGCCACGCCAATAATGCGGTCTACGTCACCTGGCTGGAGCGCTGTGCCTGGCGTCACTCCCAGCGTCTGGGCCTGGACCTGGCTGAATACCGGCGCCTGGACCGGGCGATGGCGGTGGTCCGCCATGAGATCGATTACCTGGCGGCGGCGTATGAAGACGACGAGTTGCAGCTGGCGACCTGGATCGTCGACTGGGACCAGCGTCTGAAGATGACCCGGCGCTTTCAACTGGTGCGACCCAGCGACGGCACCACCTTGCTGCGTGCGCAAACCACCTTCGTCTGCATCGAGTTATCCACAGGGCGGCCCAAGCGCATGCCCAGCGAGTTCGTCGACGGCTATGGCCAGGCACTGATGGCCGGAGCGCTGTAACCCGCGGATTTTGCTAGACTGCCGGCCTTTTCCGCTCGAGATGCAACCCATGCAAATTGCCCTGGCCCCGATGGAGGGGCTGGTCGACAACATCCTTCGTGACGTACTGACCCAGGTGGGCGGCATCGACTGGTGTGTCACTGAGTTCATTCGCGTCTGCGACCGGCTGTTGCCTGCTGCCACTTTCGACAAGCTGGCGCCGGAGTTGCGCCAGGGTGCGCAGACGGCGGCCGGGGTTCCTTTGCGTGTGCAGTTGCTCGGCTCCGATCCTGTCTGCCTGGCCGAAAACGCAGTGTTGGCCTGTGAGCTGGGCGCACCGGTGATCGACCTGAACTTTGGTTGCCCGGCCAAGACAGTGAACAAATCCCGAGGCGGAGCAGTGCTGCTCAAGGAGCCGGAACTGCTTCACGCCATCCTCCGTAAAGTTCGCCGTGCCGTGCCTGCACATATACCGGTGACTGCCAAGATGCGCCTGGGCTTCGACAGCCCCGATGGCGCCCTGGACTGTGCCCTGGCCCTGGCCGAAGGCGGTGCCGAACAGCTGGTAGTGCATGCGCGAACCAAGGTTGATGGCTACAAGCCGCCGGCCCACTGGGAATGGGTTGCCAGGGTCCAGGATGTGGTCAAGGTGCCGGTGTACGCCAACGGCGAAGTCTGGACTCTCGAAGACTGGCGGCGCTGCCGCGAGGTCAGTGGTGTCGAAGACATCATGCTCGGTCGCGGCCTGGTGTCGCGTCCTGACCTGGCCCGGCAGATCGCCGCTGAACGCGATGGCGTCGAGTTTGTGCCGATGGACTGGCCAAGCCTGTTACCGCTGATCCAGGACTTCTGGGGCCAGGCGCGAGCGGAGATGACTCCGCGTCAGGCGCCAGGACGTTTGAAGCAATGGGTGGCGATGCTGACCCGCACCTACCCTGAGGCCGTGGCATTGTTCACTGAGCTGCGCCGGGAAACCGACTGCGATCGCGTCGGCCAGTTGATCGGCGTGCCGGTCAGCGAGGCGGCCTGAAAAATTTTTCGCAGGGTTGCTTGAAAAGCAGGCGAGGGTCCTTATCTAAGGAGTACGCGATGCCGAAGTCGGGTCGCGCTACTACACAACCTCGCTGATTTTCAGGAGATGTACCATGACTACTGCTTTTTCTCTGGCTCCACTGTTCCGTCATTCCGTAGGCTTCGACCGTTTCAATGACCTGTTCGAATCCGCGGCGCGTAACGAGGCGGGTAGCAGCTACCCACCCTACAACGTTGAAAAACATGGCGAAGACCACTATCGAATTGTCGTTGCTGCAGCCGGTTTCCAGGAGCAGGATCTTGATCTGCAAGTGGAAAAAGGTGTCTTGACCGTCACTGGCGGCAAGCGTGAAAGCAACGCTGACAGCGTTACCTACCTGCATCAGGGCATTGCCCAGCGGGCGTTCAAGTTGTCCTTCCGCCTGGCCGACCATATCGAGGTCAAGGCTGCGGGACTGGCCAACGGTCTGCTCAGCATCGACCTGCTGCGGATCGTGCCGGAAGAGGCAAAAGCCAAGCGCATCCCGATCAATGGGGATAGCAAGCCTGCATTGAACTGAGTGCGGTGATGTGAAGAAAAGGGCACCTTCGGGTGCCCTTTTTTATTTGCCCAGCGCAGCTCGCTGCAATCGAGGCAAGTGCTTAAGTGTCCGCCGGGGCTTCCAGCAACAACCGCCGAAACTCCCCCAGCGGCAATGGCCGACTGTGCAGGTACCCCTGATACAAATGACACCCCAGCCGTTCCAGAAACTCCAGCTGTTCTGACAGCTCCACCCCTTCGGCGATCACCGCCAGATCCAGGCTACGGGCCATGGCGACAATGGCCCGGACAATTTCCGCATCGTTAGGGTCCTCCGGCGCATCGCGCACGAACGACTGGTCGATCTTCAGTGCATCCACCGGCAGGCGCTTGAGGTAGGTCAGCGACGAGTAACCTGTGCCGAAATCATCCATGGCGAAACTCACCCCATACTGTTTGAGCTCCCGCATCTTGCTGATGGTGTCCTCCAGATTCTGGATGACGATGCCTTCGGTGATCTCCAGCTTGAGCATCCTGTACGGCAGGCCGAAGTCATCAAGGCTGCGCAATACCCGTTCGACAAAATCGTTCTGGCGAAACTGTCGCGGGCTGATGTTTACACACAGGCTGAACTCGTCGGCGTCGATCAAGTGGTCGCGCAACATCCCAGAGCAGGCATCGCAGGCTTCGTCGAGTATCCAGTTACCCACTTCGAGTATCAGGCCACTTTCTTCCAGAACCTGGATGAACTGCGCAGGCGGCTGCTGACCCAGTTGCGGGTGATGCCAGCGCAACAGCACTTCGGCACCGATAATATGATTGTCACGGGCATCGACCTGGGGTTGGAAGTGCAGGGCCAGTTCGCCGCGAGCCAGGGCCAGGCGCAGGTCGCTTTCCATGCGCAAACGCTCGCTGGCAGCTTTTTGCATGGTGGTGTGGAACATTTGGGTAGTGTTGCGTCCGGAATCTTTGGCGCGATACAGGGCGATGTCGGCGCGTTTGAGCAGATCGGCCGGGGTCGAGCCGTGATCGGGAATCAGCGCCACGCCGATGCTCGGCGTGACCTGCAGGCGCTGACCGTCCAGCGACATTGGTTCGGCGAGCAGTTCGCGCAAGGTATCCGCCAGTTCGCGGACCTTTTCCGTGACTTCGTCGCGGCTGCCTTCCAGGCCGCTGAGCAGCACCACGAATTCGTCTCCACCCAGGCGGGCCACGGTGTCTTCAAGGCGAACGCTGGCTTCCAGGCGTGCGGTGATGATTTTCAGCACGGTGTCGCCGACCGGATGACCCAGTGAGTCGTTGATGTGTTTGAAGTGGTCGAGGTCGAGAAACAGCAGGGCGCCACGCAGGTTATGGCGCTTGAGCAAGGCGATCTGCTGGCTCAGGCGGTCCATCAGCAGGGCGCGGTTGGGCAGGTTGGTCAACGGGTCGTGGTAGGCCAGGTGACGGATCTGCGCCTGGGCGTTTTTCAGCTGACTGACATCGCGCGCGGTCAGCAGCAGGCATTGTGACTCGTTAAGGGTGATGGGCTCGATCGACACCTCAACGGTGAGGATATCGCCACGCTTGTTGCGTCCGAGCATTTCCCGATGGTGTACCCGGCCTTTGTCCTGAAACTCGGCGATCAGCGCTGTGCGCTGCCTGTCGTCGGCCCAGATGCCGATTTCGTAGACAGTGCGTCCGATCACTTCGCTGGTGCTGTAGCCGGTCAGCCGACAAAAGCCGTCGTTGACCTCCAGGTAGCGGCCACTGTCCAGTTCGGTAATGGTGATGGCGTCGGGGCTGGAGTGGAACGCCTTGGCAAATTTCTCTTCGCTGGCCTTGAGCGCTGCCTCGGCCCGTTGTTGCTGGGTGATGTCGCGCAGGGTGGTGACGCTGCAAGGCTGGTCGTCGACGGTGATCAGGCGGCTGGAAATCACGCAGGTCAGGGGTTGGCCGTCTTTGTGATTGATCACCACGGCGACATTGTTCAGTGCCTCATCGCGAATCACTTGCTCGATGCGCCGGGCGCGTTCGGCCGACTCGGCCCACAGGCTGATTTCCTCAGCAGTGCGGCCAATGACGTCGCTGGCGTCCCAACCGAAGGTCTGGGTGAACGCGGGGTTGATCTCGATGAACTGGCCGCTGTCCTGGCGGGTCACGCAGATCGGATCCGGGCTGGCCTGAAACAGACTGGCGAACTTTTCTTCGGAGCTGGTCAGGCGTTGCTCGCGCTCAACCTGGTCGGTGATGTCGAGCAGGGTGCCCGCCATGCGCAACGGATTGCCCTGTTCGTCGCGGTACAGCCGGGCACGGCTCTCGATATAGCGCGAGGTGCCGTTTTCCAGCTGGATCCTGTAAGTGAACTGGTAATTGCCGGCCGGGCCTTCGCGCAGGCTACGATAGGCCTTGCGCATGGTGCTGCGCTCCTGTTCCGGCACACCTTCGAAAAACGCCTCGAAAGACTCATGGAAAGGCACCGGGTCCAGGCCGTGCAGTTCGGCGGCGCGCGCCGAGCCGTAGAGCATGCCGCTGGGAATGTGCCAGTCCCAGGTACCCATTTGCGCGGAGTCCAGCGCCAGGTCCAGGCGTTCCTGGCTGTCCTTGAGGGCCTGCTCGGCGCGCTTGCGTTCGCTGGTGTCGACGAACGTGCTGAGCAGGTAGACAGTGCCTTCGAGCTCAATGTTCTGGGTGCTGAGAATGCCGTCGTGGACTTTACCGTTGCTGGCGCAAAACTGTACTTCCAGTGTGACCGGGCCGCTGGTGCCACGCGTAGCCTCGAGCACGCTATTGCGTTGCTGCGGGTTGGCCCACAGGCCGATCTCAATAGTGGTCTTGTTGATCACCTGATGGCCGGGCCAGCCGAGGATCTGTTCGAAGTACTGGTTGACCTCATGGATCAGGCCGTCGGAGCGGCGGGTCAGTAGCACCACGTTGGGGCTCAGATGAAACAGTGTGGCAAAGCGCTTTTCCGAGTTGATCAGCGCGGTTTCCCGTTCACGCTGGCGGGTGATCTCTCGGATCACCCCGATCATCTGCGGGCGGCCGTTCTTGTCCTTGGCCAGGCTGCCGTTGATTTCCAGCCAGTGCAGGCTGCCGTCGGGCCAGCGAATACGGTGACGCAAGGCCTGTTCTACCGGCTCGCCGTTGAGCACCGCATTGAAGGCCTGCAACGTGCGGGTGCGGTCCTCGGCGGGCAACAGGTCGAGGTAGTCCACGTCATTGGGCAGCGGTTGCTCGGGGTCGAAGCCGAACAGCGCCTGAGTACCTCTGGACCAACTGATCCGGCCGGTCTCGACATCCCAGAACCAGGCACCCAGGCGCGCGCCATTCAACGCCGCCAGCAATTGCGGTGCGTTTTCCCAGGTCTGCTCCAACGCCTGGGGGTCTGCCGCATGGATGCGCGGCAGGCGCGGAAAGCGATTTGCTGATTTGGGCATCGGTACCAGACCTTTGGCAGGTGACGCGTCCTGGGGTCGTACTGACCGGGTTTACCTCAATGGCTCGGGGTTGTCTGCGTGGCTGTCGAGTAGGGCCATAAAGGCTTTGGCTGCATTCGATAATGTTCGCTCGGTGTGCAGAATGTAGCCTAGCTGGCGCGAAAGCTGTATGCCCGGCAAAGCGATAGGCGCAACCTGCTCATCAAGCATGGTACGCGGTAGAACGCTCCACGCCAGGCCGATGGAAACCATCATCTTGATGGTTTCCAGGTAGTTGGTGCTCATGGCGATATTTGGCGTCAGTCCCTGGGCTTCGAACAGGCGCTGAACAATATGGTGTGTAAAAGTGTTTCCACCGGGAAAAACTGCCGGGTGATGGGCAATGTCGGCCAGGTTGACCGCGTTGTTTCGGGCCAGCGGGTGTTCGGGGGCGGCGACGAAATCCAGCGGATCGTCCCAGACTGGCACGGCGCGGACCAAATGGTGCGGTTCCGGGGCCAGGGTGATCACGGCGATCTCCGCGCGACCATGGAGGATTTCCTCGTAGGCCACCTCTGAATCGAGAAACTGGATGTCCAGCGCTACGGCCGGGTACTGGCGGGTAAAGGCACGCAACAGGGGAGGTAAACGGTGCAGGCCAATGTGGTGACTGGTGGCCAGGGTCAGGCGGCCAGTGACTTCGCCAGTGAGATTGGTCAGGGCCCGTCGGGTATCGTCCAGCACATTGAGAATCTGGTAGGCGCGCGGCAGCAAGGCGCGACCAGCCTCGGTCAGGTTGACCTCGCGGCCGAGGCGGTCGAATAGGCGCACATCCAGTTGCTGCTCTAGCCCGGCGATGCGTTTGCTGATTGCCGGCTGGGTCAGGTGCAGGCGTTCCCCGGCGCCAGAGAAGCTGCCGGTCTCGGCGATGGCAATGAAGGCATTGAGGTTGGCCAGGTCCACTACTCGGATTCCTTCTGGTTATCCAAAGCATAAAAATTATGAATTTGAGTTATTCAATCTAACCTCATAGGATCGTCCGTACAAGCCAAGTGGTTATTGGCATAGAAAGACGCTGATGAGGAACAGTCTGATGGCCGGCAAAACGCTCTACGACAAGCTCTGGGATTCGCATTTGGTCAAGCAGCGCGACGATGGTTCGGCGCTGATCTATATCGACCGTCACATCATTCACGAAGTGACGTCGCCGCAAGCCTTCGAAGGCCTGCGCCTGGCCAACCGCAAACCCTGGCGCATCGATGCCAACATCGCCACGCCTGACCACAACGTGCCGACTACCCCGGAGCGCAAGGGCGGTATCGACGCCATTGTTGACCAGGTGTCGCGCTTGCAGGTGCAGACCCTCGATGAAAACTGCGACGAGTATGGCATCACCGAATTCAAGATGAATGACGTGCGTCAGGGCATCGTCCACGTCATCGGCCCGGAGCAGGGCGCGACCTTGCCGGGCATGACCGTGGTCTGCGGCGACTCGCACACCTCCACCCATGGTGCCTTTGGCGCCTTGGCCCATGGCATCGGTACCTCGGAAGTCGAGCATGTGCTCGCTACCCAGTGTCTGGTAGCCAAGAAAATGAAAAACATGCTGGTGCGCGTCGAAGGCCAGTTGCCTTTTGGCGTGACGGCCAAGGACATCGTCCTGGCGGTGATCGGCAAGATCGGTACTGCCGGTGGCAACGGCCACGCGATGGAATTTTCCGGCAGCGCGATTCGCGACCTGTCCGTCGAAGGCCGCATGACTATCTGCAACATGTCCATCGAAGCGGGCGCCCGGGTGGGGCTGGTCGCTACCGATGAAAAGACCGTGGCCTACGTCAAGGGTCGTCCTTATGCGCCTAAAGGCGAGCAGTGGGATCAGGCGGTAGAAGCCTGGAAAGACCTGGTGTCGGACGCCGATGCGGTATTCGACACAGTGATCGAGCTGGACGCTGCGCAGATCAAGCCACAGGTCAGCTGGGGCACTTCGCCGGAAATGGTCCTGGCGGTTGACCAGCGCGTACCGGACCCTGCTGCCGAAGCCGACCTGGTCAAGCGCGGCTCCATCGAACGGGCCTTGAAATACATGGGCTTGAGCGCCAACCAGGCGATCACTGATATCCAGCTCGACCGCGTATTCATCGGTTCGTGCACCAACTCGCGGATCGAAGACTTGCGCGCCGCTGCCGAGATCGCCAAGGGCCGCAAGGTGGCTGCGACCATCAAGCAAGCCATCGTCGTGCCGGGTTCGGGCCTGGTCAAAGCCCAGGCCGAGAAGGAAGGTCTGGACAAGATCTTCGTCGAAGCCGGTTTCGAATGGCGTGAGCCAGGTTGCTCGATGTGCCTGGCGATGAACCCGGACCGCCTGGAGAGTGGCGAGCATTGCGCCTCGACCTCCAACCGCAACTTCGAAGGCCGTCAGGGTGCTGGCGGCCGTACCCACCTGGTGAGCCCGGCCATGGCCGCTGCCGCCGCTGTAACCGGTCATTTTGTCGACGTACGTGAGTTGATCCAAGGGAGTGCAGCATGAAAGCCTTTACCCAGCACACCGGCCTCGTTGCGCCGTTGGACCGTGCCAACGTCGACACCGACCAGATCATTCCCAAGCAGTTTCTGAAGTCGATCAAGCGTACCGGTTTTGGTCCCAACCTGTTCGATGAGTGGCGTTACCTGGATGTCGGCCAGCCGTATCAGGACAACAGCAAGCGGCCGAAGAACCCGGATTTCGTCTTGAACCACGACCGTTACCAGGGCGCCAGCGTGTTGCTGGCCCGCGAGAACTTCGGTTGCGGCTCGAGCCGTGAGCATGCGCCGTGGGCTCTCGAAGAGTACGGTTTCCGCAGCATCATCGCGCCGAGCTACGCCGATATCTTCTTCAACAACAGCTTCAAGAACGGCCTGTTGCCGATCATCCTCAGCGATGAGGAAGTCGATGAACTGTTCAAGCAGGTCGAAGCCGACCCGGGCTATCAGTTGACCATCGACCTGCAGGCGCAGACGGTGACCCGTCCTGATGGCAAGGTGCACAACTTCGAGATCGATGCGTTCCGCAAGCATTGCTTGCTCAACGGTCTGGACGATATCGGTCTGACCTTGCAGGATGGTGACGCGATTGCCACCTTCGAAGCCAAGCACCGGGCTAGCCAGCCTTGGTTGTTTCGTGACGCCTGACTGATGTGTTGACCCGGCTCCCACAGGCCTTAGGAGCGACAAGAAAACCTGTAGGAGCTGGCCTTGCCAGCGATGAGAGCCAAGGAGATCCCGATGACCAGCACCACCCATAAGGATGTCGTCCAGCGCCAGTTCGGTGAGCAAGCCAATGCCTACCTGAGCAGTGCCGTGCACGCCCAGGGCAGCGAGTTCGCCTTGCTCCAGGCTGAACTGGCCGGGCAGGGGCGGGCGCGGGTCCTGGACCTGGGCTGCGGTGCCGGGCATGTGAGTTTTCATGTGGCCCCGCTGGTGCGCGAAGTGGTGGCCTACGACCTGTCGCAGCAGATGCTCGACGTGGTGGCGGCTACCGCTGCCGAGCGTTACATCGAGAATATCGTCACCGAACGCGGTGCCGCCGAGCACCTGCCATTCGCCGACGCGACCTTCGATTACGTCTTCAGCCGCTACTCGGCACACCACTGGAGCGACCTCGGTCTGGCACTGCGCGAAGTGCGCCGAGTGCTCAAGCCTGGCGGCGTAGTGGCATTCATTGACGTGATGTCACCGGGCAGCGCGCTGCTCGACACCTACCTGCAGAGCGTCGAAGTGCTGCGCGACACCAGCCATGTACGCGACTATTCGGCAGCGCAGTGGTTGCAACAGGTCAGTGAAGCCGGTTTGTTCACGCGGAGCCATACGCGCCAGCGTTTGCGCCTTGAGTACAGCTCCTGGGTTGAGCGCATGCGCACTCCAGAAGTGATGCGCGGCGCAATACGCCATTTGCAGCAGGCGATGGGCGAAGAAGTACGGCAGTATTACCAGATTGAAGCCGATGGCTCGTTCAGCACCGATGTCCTGGTGCTCTGGGCCGAGCGCTGATAATTTTTCCGGCAGGCCAGTGCGGCGTGTCGCTTGATTCGAACAAGAGGAACCCATGAGCAAGCAGATTCTGATTCTCCCAGGTGATGGCATTGGTCCGGAAATCATGGCCGAGGCGGTCAAGGTGCTGGAGCTGGCCAACGACAAGTTCCAGCTCGGTTTCAGTCTGTCCCACGACGTGATCGGTGGCGCTGCCATCGACAAACACGGCGTGCCGCTGGCTGACGAGACCCTGGAGCGCGCGCGTCAGGCCGATGCCGTACTGCTGGGTGCCGTGGGTGGACCGAAGTGGGACAAGATCGAGCGTGACATTCGCCCTGAGCGCGGCCTGTTGAAGATCCGTTCGCAACTGGGACTGTTCGCCAACCTGCGTCCGGCGATCCTTTACCCGCAACTGGCTGACGCCTCGTCGCTGAAGCCAGAAATCGTTTCCGGCCTGGACATCCTTATCGTTCGTGAGCTGACCGGTGGCATCTACTTCGGCGCCCCACGTGGCACCCGCGAACTGGAAGGCGGCGAGCGTCAGTCCTACGACACCCTGCCGTACAGCGAGAGCGAGATCCGCCGTATTGCCCGTGTCGGTTTCGACATGGCCCGAGTGCGCGGCAAGAAGCTCTGCTCGGTAGACAAAGCCAACGTGCTGGCCTCCAGCCAGCTGTGGCGTGAAATCGTCGAGGAAGTGGCCAAGGACTACCCGGATGTGGAACTCAGCCACATGTACGTCGACAACGCCGCGATGCAGCTGGTTCGTGCACCCAAGCAGTTCGACGTCATGGTCACTGACAACATGTTCGGCGACATCCTGTCGGATGAAGCTTCCATGCTCACCGGCTCCATTGGCATGCTGCCGTCAGCGTCGCTGGATGCCAACAACAAAGGCATGTACGAGCCATGTCACGGCTCGGCGCCAGACATCGCCGGGCAGGGAATTGCCAACCCGCTGGCAACCATTTTGTCGGTGTCGATGATGTTGCGTTACAGCTTCAATCAACAGGTGGCAGCCGAAGCTATTGAAACGGCCGTCAGCCTGGTGCTGGACAAGGGGCTGCGCACGGGCGACATCTGGTCGGCCGGTTGCAGCAAGGTAGGTACGCAGGAAATGGGCGACGCAGTAGTCGCAGCGCTGCGGAATCTGTAATCTCTCGGGCCCGCTGCTGTTTTTCCTTGTGAAGCAGCGGCCCACTTTTTAGCAAAGGTGTAGTTGCGATGAAACGTGTAGGTCTGATCGGTTGGCGCGGTATGGTCGGTTCCGTGCTCATGCAGCGGATGCTGGAAGAGCAGGATTTCGATCTTATCGAGCCGGTGTTCTTCACCACCTCCAATGTAGGTGGCCAGGGTCCGGCTGTGGGCAAGGATATTGCTCCGCTCAAGGACGCTTATAGCATTGAAGAGCTCAAGACCCTCGATGTGATCCTGACCTGTCAGGGTGGCGACTACACCAACGAAGTATTCCCCAAGCTGCGCGAAGCCGGCTGGCAGGGCTACTGGATCGATGCCGCCTCCAGCCTGCGTATGCAGGATGACGCGGTCATCGTTCTGGACCCGGTCAACCGCAAGGTGATCGACCAGCAGCTGGATGCCGGCACCAAGAATTACATCGGTGGCAACTGCACCGTCAGCCTGATGCTGATGGGCCTGGGCGGCCTGTTCGAGGCGGGCCTGGTCGAGTGGATGAGCGCCATGACCTACCAGGCCGCTTCCGGCGCTGGTGCCCAGAACATGCGCGAACTGATCCGCCAGATGGGCGCCACCCACGCCGCTGTAGCCGATGACCTGGCCAACCCGGCCAGTGCCATTCTCGACATCGACCGCAAGGTTGCCGAGGCCATGCGCAGCGAAGCCTACCCGACCGAAAACTTCGGCGTACCGCTGGCGGGCAGCCTGATCCCGTGGATCGACAAGGAACTGCCTAACGGCCAGAGCCGCGAAGAGTGGAAGGCCCAGGCCGAGACCAACAAGATTCTCGGTCGCTTCAAGAGTCCGATCCCGGTCGATGGCATCTGCGTGCGCATCGGTGCCATGCGTTGCCACAGCCAGGCGCTGACCATCAAGCTGAACAAAGATGTGCCGATCGCTGATATCGAAGGCATGATCAGCCAGCACAACCCATGGGTGAAGCTGGTGCCGAACCAGCGCGAGATCAGCATGCAGGAGCTGAGCCCGACCAACGTCACCGGTACCCTGAACATTCCGGTGGGTCGTCTGCGCAAGCTGAACATGGGTTCGCAGTACCTGGGCGCCTTCACCGTTGGCGACCAGCTGCTGTGGGGCGCGGCCGAGCCGCTGCGTCGCATGCTGCGGATTCTGCTGGAGCGTTGATCTGACGCTGATTGGACCGAAAGCCCGTGCTGGAGACAGCGCGGGCTTTTTGTTTCCCCGACCTGTAGGAGCGGATTTATCCGCGAAAGCTCACAACGCGCCCCAATGGGCCTGCTGTGCAGGCCTTCGCGGATGAATCCGCTCCTACAGCAGCAGTGGAGGCTTGAGGCAAATCCAAGTACAGTGCCGCTCCCGCCGTTCCAGCAGAGGATTTTCCCATGAGCCAGCCCATAGATATCGCCGTGATCGGTGCCACCGGTACTGTCGGTGAAACCCTTGTGCAGATTCTCGAAGAGCAGGATTTTCCAGTGGGTACCCTGCACCTGCTGGCCAGCAACGAGTCGGCTGGCAGCGGTGTGATGTTTCGCAACAAGAGCGTGCGAGTGCGCGAAGTCGACAGCTTCGATTTCAGCAAGGTCAAACTGGTCTTTTTCGCCGCCGGCCCCGCGGTCACCCGCAGTTTTGCCCCGCGGGCCCAGGCAGCGGGCTGCAGCGTGATCGATCTGTCCGGCGGCTTGCCGGCCGAGCAGGCGCCTGCCGTGGTCCCTGAGGCCAACGCCGCGCGGCTCGAAAGCCTGAGTAAACCGCTGCAAGTGAGCAGCCCAAGCGCCGCTGCGGTGGCGCTGGCTGTTGCCCTGGCGCCGCTCAAGGGCTTGCTCGGTATCGAGCGGGTCAATGTGACGGCTTGCCTGGCGGTCTCCGCTCAAGGCCGTGAGGCCGTCAATGAACTGGCTCGGCAGACCGCCGAACTGCTCAACGCGCGCCCGCTGGAACCGCGCTTCTTTGACCGGCAAATGGCCTTCAATCTGCTCGCCCAGGTGGGCACTAACGATGCCGATGGTCATGGCGCGCTGGAGCGTCGCCTGGTCAGCGAGTTGCGCGAAGTGCTGGAATTGCCGGCGCTGAAGATTTCCGTCACCTGTATTCAAGTCCCGGTGTTTTTCGGCGATAGCTACAGTGTATCGGTACAAAGCCGTGAACCGATTGACCTGGCAGCAGTCAATGCTGCGCTGGAGGCTGCCGACAGCATTGAACTGGTCGAGGAGGGTGATTATCCGACACCCGTCGGTGACGCAGTCGGGCAGGACGTGGTCTATGTTGGACGAGTGCGTGGTGGAATCGACGAGGTCGAGCAGCTCAATCTGTGGTTGACCACCGACAATGTGCGCAAAGGCGCGGCGTTGAACGCCGTGCAACTGGCGCACTTGTTGATAAAACATGTTGTGTAAAAGATACTTGCAGCTAATTTTTACCGAGAAATTGCTCGGTGGCCGGGGACGGTTATTTCAAAGGAAGAGGTCATGCTTCGAATTCGCAAACTGGTCTTAGCAATAGCCGCGGCGTCGGCGCTGTCGTCCGGTATGGCGCATGCCCTCGGCTTGGGAGAACTGACCCTGAAGTCGGCGCAAAATCAGCCGCTGGATGCCGAAATCGAACTGCTCGATGTGCGCGATCTGACTGCCGCTGAAATGGCCCCGAGCCTGGCTCCGCCTGAAGAGTTTGCCAAGGCGGGGATCGAGCGTCCGCCCTATCTCAACGACTTGACCTTCACGCCGGTGATCAACCCCAACGGCAAGAGTGTGTTGCGGGTGACCTCCAGCCAGGCGCTGCCGGCACCGATGGTCAAGTTCCTGGTTCAGGTGATGTGGCCAAGCGGGCGCCTGTTGCGCGACTACAGCGTACTGGTCAACCAGGCCGCGTTACCGGGTGCCAAACCGGAGTCGACGATCAGCCCGGCAGTCAGCGCGCCGGCCAACTACACCACGGTGCGTCGCGACACGCTGTGGGAGATCGCCTCGAAAGCCCGTCAGGGTGGATCGGTGCAGCAGACCATGCTGGCCATCCAGGCCTTGAACCCCGATGCCTTTATAAACGGCAACATCAACCTGCTGAAAACCGGCCAGGTCCTGCGCCTGCCCGATCAGCAACAGGTCATGAGCATTCCCCAGGGTCAAGCGGTTGCTGAAGTTGCAGAGCAGTACGCGGCCTGGCGTGAAGGTCGGCGCCTGGGACCTCGCGCCCGGCAGCTGGACGCCACCCGCCGCACCGGCACCGAGGCCGCTCCGGCACGGATTGCCAACCAGGACAACCTGCGTCTGGTAGCGCCTGGCAGCAAAAAGGCCGCCGGTGATAGCAAAGCCGTCAGCGATAAACTCGCCGTTGCTGAGGAACGCCTCGATACCACCCGGCGTGACAACGCCGAACTGAAAAGTCGCATGAGCGATCTGCAGAGCCAGCTGGACAAGATGGAACGCCTGATCGCGCTGAAAAGCGATCAACTGGCCAGGCTGGAAGCCCAGGGCGCTGCTGGCCAGGAGTCGACGTCTGAGGCGCCGCAACCGCCAGCTGTTTCCGCCGAGCTGCAACCCGCGCCGAGTGAGCCGGTGGTTACCCCGGCACCTGCGGCGGTGGATACCGCACCGCTCGCTCCCGCGGCGCCTGTAGACCAGGAGACTACTCCAGGCAGTTCCAGCAAGATGCTTGACGATCTGCTCGGCAACCCGGTGTTGCTGGCGCTGATCGCGGCTTCCAGCTTGTTGGTGCTGCTGTTGTTGCTGTTGCTGCTGGCGCGCAAGCGCAAGGCCGACCAGGAAGCGGAAAAACACCTGCGCATGGCTCGCGCACTGGCTGAAGAGGGTGAGCGCGGCCCGGACCTTGACCTGCCGTCGAGCAGTTTCGAGGGCCTGGACATGCCAGCGCCGAGCGTCACCTTGGCACCAGCGGTCGTGGCTGCCTCGGCTGCGGCTGCCAGCGCTGCCGAAGCGCCTGTCGCGCAAACCAGGTTGGCTGCCGAAAAGCCGGTTGAGCAAGCACCTGCGCAACCGCAGCCAATGGCTGTTCCTCTGGTCGCACCTGCCGCCGATGCCGCGCCTGCGGCGAGCGGTGATGCGCTGTTCGACGAAGTGGAGGCGAGCATTGCCCGCGGTCGCCTGAACCATGCCGCTGATCTGCTCGAGCCTGCCGTGGCTGCGGCGCCAGGGCGAAGCGACCTGCGCCTGAAACTCATGGAAGTTTATGCGCGTCAGGGCGACCGGGATGCCTTTGTCGGTCACGAACGTCAACTGATCGCCACTGGCCAGAACCATGCTGGCGTCGAAGCCCTGAAGAGCCGTTTCCCGGCCATGGTGGCGTTGGCGGCAGCAGGCGGCATCGGCGCGGCAGCCCTGGCGGCCGAACTGGATGCCCAGTACGTTCAGGCGCTATTGCAGGACGAGCCGCAGGCGCAGCCTGAGGTGCAACCAGAACCAGAACCAGAACCAGAACCACAGCTACAGGCAGAACCGCAGCCAGAGCCAGTGGCTGCGCTGGAGCCGGAGCCGGAGCTTGAGCCGATTGTCGAGGATGAGCTGGACAGTGCCTTCGACCTGAGCCTTGACGATGATCTGAAGGGCCTGGAGCTGGGCGAACCGCTGCAGCTTGGTGAGTCTGCACCGGAAATTGAGCTGGAAGTAGCGCCCGAGCCTGTGCTTGAAGCGCCAGTCGCCGAGTCCGATTTCGATGTGTCGGCCGAGCCGCCTGTCGAGCAAGCGCCGGTAGTGCTCGACGACTTGTCCGAGTTCGATCTCGATGTTTCCGCCGATCAGCTTGCAGAGCTGCCAGCCGGCGAGCCAATCGATATCGCCGCCGAGCTGGCCGCTTTCGACGAGACGATGCCGGAGTTCGATCCATTGAGCGAACTGGATCTGCCGGAGGACTTCGACCTGTCGCTGTCGCTGGAGGACGAGTCCGATGCGGCCAAGAGCTTTGCTTCCGAACTTGATGACGTCAATGCCGAACTCGACAAGTTGTCCCAGAGCCTGGAGCAACCGTCGATCGAGCCGCACTTCACTGCCGAAGACGCCTTGAGCGACGATCTGAGCGATGACCTGGAGTTCGACTACCTGGGTGGCGCCGATGAGGCTGCTACCAAGCTCGACCTGGCCCGTGCCTACATCGACATGGGCGACCATGACGGTGCCCGTGACATTCTCGATGAAGTGCGCAAGGAGGGTAGTGATACCCAGAAGCAGGAAGCCGAAGAGATGCTCTCGCGTCTGGTCTGAGTCCTGCCCTCGTACGTCCAACGGCAGCCCGGGTGGCTGCCGTTGTCGTTATAATTCCCGCTATCTGCTTAATCAACAGGCTGTATCTTCTTGGAAATCATTGATAACACGGTTGCCGAATCGGCGGCCGAAGGCTTCTTCCGTATCGCCCTGGGCGTTGAATACAAAGGCTCGCGTTACCGCGGTTGGCAGCGTCAGGCCGATGGCGTGCCGAGTGTCCAGCAGACCCTGGAAGAAGCGTTGTCCAAAGTGGCTGACTCGCCGGTGACACTGCTGTGCGCAGGGCGTACCGACGCAGGTGTGCATGCCTGCGGTCAGGTGGTGCATTTTGACACCCAGGTTGTGCGCAGCATGAAAGCCTGGACGATGGGCGCCAATATCAATCTGCCGCATGACATCAGCGTGGCCTGGGCCAAGGAGATGCCGGCGAATTTTCATGCCCGCTTCAAGGCGATCGCCCGGCGTTATCGCTATGTGATCTACAACGATCAGATCCGCCCGGCGCACATGGGCCAGGAAGTGACCTGGAACCACCGGCCACTGGATGTCGAACGCATGGCCCTGGCCGCCGAGTACCTGGTGGGTACGCATGACTTCAGTGCCTTTCGCGCGGGCCAGTGCCAGGCCAAGTCGCCGATCAAGAACATCCATCATCTACGGGTCACCCGTCACGGCAAGATGATCGTCCTGGATATCCGCGCCAGCGCCTTCCTGCATCACATGGTGCGGAACATCGCCGGGGTACTGATGACCATCGGTGCCGGAGAACGTCCGGTGGAATGGGCCCGCGACGTGCTGGAGAGTCGTGAGCGGCGCACTGGCGGCGTTACTGCACATCCGTTCGGCCTGTACCTGGTGCAGGTGGAGTACCACGACGAGTTCGCTTTGCCCGAACGTTACATCGGTCCACACTTTCTCACTGGTTACGAGTCGCTGGCGGCTGACGACCCACAAGCCATTTGCTAACATCCGGGACTTTCCAGATCAGCCGAGGTTCACAGGTCATGAGCGCCGTTCGCAGCAAAATCTGTGGTATTACCCGCATCGAGGATGCGTTGGCTGCGGCTGAAGCGGGCGCTGATGCCATTGGTCTGGTGTTCTATGCCAAGAGCCCGCGTGCGGTTGACGTGCAGCAGGCGCGGGCGATCATCGCCGCGTTGCCGCCGTTCGTGACTACCGTGGGCTTGTTCGTCAATGCCAGCCGCTGCGAGTTGACTGAAATCCTCGAAGCGGTGCCGCTGGATCTGCTGCAATTCCACGGCGATGAAACCCCGGTGGATTGCGCCGGTCATAACAGGCCGTGGATCAAGGCCCTGCGCGTGCGTCCGGGGGATGATCTGGAGGCAGCGTGCAAGCTGTACAGCGAAGCCAGCGGAATTCTGCTCGACACCTATGTTGCCGGCGTACCGGGTGGCACGGGTGAGGCATTCGACTGGTCGCTGATTCCTGAAAAATTGAGCAAGCCGATTATTCTTGCCGGTGGTCTGTCGCCGGATAACGTTGCCGCCGCTATCGATCAGGTGCGGCCTTATGCCGTGGATGTCAGCGGTGGTGTCGAGCAGGCCAAGGGCATCAAGGATGCTGCGCTGATCGAGGCCTTTATCAAGGCGGTCAAGCAGGCGTGATGACGTCTGTTGTTGCCGATGTGACGGCTGGCCGCGCGCCATCGTCCATAGCTTTCGCAGCCCGGTGCTGCCGGATCGCGCCCACGGGCCGGTCGAAATTACCGGGTGGCGCCACTGGCGTCGCCCTTACAGGTTGACGATGGAGCAGTATCGGGGCACCTCACTGTAGGTGGGGCGCCGGAGCCGGCCCATCATCGCGTCATACATGAATTGAGCTCAAGGGCATACGCGCGAACCTGGCAGCCAAAGCCTGCCGGTCGCCGTTACTGGAGAAAGAAAGCATGAGCAACTGGTTAGTAGACAAACTGATCCCTTCGATCATGCGTTCCGAGGTGAAGAAGAGTTCGGTACCTGAAGGGCTGTGGCACAAGTGCCCGTCCTGCGAAGCCGTGCTGTATCGTCCGGAGCTGGAAAAGACCCTGGATGTCTGCCCCAAGTGCAACCACCACATGCGTATTGGTGCACGTGCACGCATCGACATCTTCCTTGATGCCGAAGGCCGTGCCGAGCTGGGTGCCGACCTGGAGCCGGTTGACCGCCTGAAGTTCCGCGATGGCAAGAAGTACAAGGATCGCCTGACCGCTGCGCAGAAGCAGACCGGCGAAAAAGACGCACTGATCTCCATGAGCGGTACGCTGCTGGGCATGCCGATTGTGGTCAGCGCCTTCGAATTCTCGTTCATGGGCGGTTCGATGGGTGCCGTCGTCGGTGAGCGCTTCGTTCGCGCCGCCAACTACGCCCTGGAAAACCGCTGCCCGATGGTCTGCTTCTCGGCCTCCGGTGGTGCCCGTATGCAGGAAGCGCTGATCTCGCTGATGCAGATGGCCAAGACCTCGGCAGTGCTGGCACGCCTGCGCGAAGAAGGCATTCCGTTCATCTCGGTGCTGACCGATCCGGTCTACGGCGGTGTTTCGGCGAGTCTGGCAATGCTGGGTGACGTTATCGTCGGCGAACCGAAAGCCCTGATCGGCTTCGCAGGTCCGCGGGTTATCGAGCAGACCGTGCGTGAGAAGCTGCCAGAAGGCTTCCAGCGCAGCGAGTTCCTCCTCGAGCATGGCGCTATCGACATGATCATTCCGCGTCAGGAGCTGCGTCAGCGCCTGGGTAATCTGCTGGCACAGATGATGGGGCTGCCGACGCCGAAATTCGTCGCCCCGGTCCTCGAGCCGATCGTTGTACCGCCGGCGCCTGCCACCGTATGACCCAACGTACCCTTGGCGACTGGCTCGCCTATCTCGAGCAGTTGCACCCCTCGGCCATCGACATGGGCCTGGCGCGTTCGCAACAGGTTGCGGCCAGGCTCGGGCTGGACAAGCCGGCGCCACGGGTAATTACCGTGACCGGCACCAATGGCAAAGGCTCTACCTGCGCCTTCGTGGCGGCTTTGTTGCGTGCTCAGGGGCTCAAGGTCGGGGTCTACAGCTCGCCGCACCTGCTGCGTTACAACGAGCGGGTGCAGATCGACGGCAAAGAAGCTGCCGATCAGCAGCTGTGCGAGGCATTTGCCGCTGTCGAAGCCGCTCGCGGCGAGATTTCCCTGACTTACTTCGAAGCCGGTACCCTGGCGGCGTTCTGGCTGTTCAAGCAGTCGGCACTGGATGCCGTGGTGCTTGAAGTCGGCCTGGGCGGGCGTTTGGATACGGTCAATATTGTCGACGCCGATGTCGCCCTGGTCACCAGCATTGGTGTCGATCATACCGATTACCTGGGGGATACCCGTGAGTCGGTGGCCTATGAAAAGGCCGGCATTTTCCGCCCGGGCAAGCCTGCGTTGTGCGGTGACCTGAATCCGCCGCAACCATTGCTGGACAAGGCCCGCGAGCTGAATTCGCCGTTCTTGCTGCGCGGTCGTGACTTTGACCTGGCCAGCACTGATCAGTACTGGCAGTGGCGAGGCGTGGATAGCCGCGGCGAGCCGGTTGAACTGCACAACCTGCCATTGCTCGACCTGCCGATGGAAAACGCCGCACTGGCGTTGCAAGCCTATTTGCTGCTGGAGCTGCCCTGGGATGCCGGGCAGATTGCCGCGGCGCTGCAGTCCACGCGGATGGTCGGTCGCCTGGATCGCCGGGCGTTTCGCTGGCAGGGCAAGGAATTGACTATCCTCATGGATGTCGGTCACAACCCCCACGCTGCCGAGTACCTGGCTCGGCGTCTGGCTGCACGGCCGGTGCAGGGCAAGCGCCTGGCGGTGTTCGGTCTGCTGCTCGACAAGGATCTGAGCGGGGTGGTGCAACCCTTGTTGGGTGCGGTTCAGGGCTGGGCAGTTGCGCCGCTGGACACTGCCCGCAGTCGTCCCGTGGGCGAGCTTGAAGCAGTGCTGGCGAACCTTGGGGCCGACGTGAAGTCTTACTCCAGCGTGGCCCAGGCCCTTGAAGGGCAGTGCGCGCTAGCGACAGCAGAAGATGAAATCCTGCTGTTCGGATCGTTTTTCTGTGTCGGCGAGGCCCTGCAGTGGCTGGATCGGCAGGCCACGGAGGATGGGGCAAATGGCATTGCTGGATAAAGTGGTCAAGCAGCGCATGGTGGGTGCGCTGGTGCTGGTGGCACTGGCGGTAATCTTCTTGCCGATGCTGTTCTCCCGGGAAGACGAGATGCGTCAGGTACGTGTCGAGGCGCCCGAGGCGCCCGCAGCGCCAAGCATGGCCCAGGTACAGGTCGAACCGGTGGCGGTGCCTGAGCCGCAAGTGCTGGCTGAGGAAGCCCCGGTAGTCGTCGACGAGTCTACGGCGCCGGTCCAGACGCCGAGTATGCCGATCGCTCCAGCACCCCCGGCGGCGCCTGCACCCGTCCCTGCGCCTGCTGTTGCGGCAAAACCGGCAACGCCGCCAGCCGCGGTCAAGCCTCAAGCTCAACCTGCCGTTGCCAGCGTTGCCAAGCCTGCGGCAGGCAAGATCGACGCCAATGGCCTGCCGATCAGCTGGTCGGTGCAATTGGCCAGTCTGTCCAGTCGGCCGGGTGCCGACAATCTGCAGAAAACCCTGCGTAGCCAAGGCTACAACGCCTATATCCGTTCAGCCGGAGGGATGAACCGGGTGTATGTCGGGCCGTTGATCGAGCGCGCCGAGGCCGAGCGTCTGCGTGATGTCATCAGCCGTCAGCAGAAGCTCAACGGCATCGTCGTGCGCTTCCAGCCCGAACGCGGCTGAATGCCAGTCGCCCGGCCAGCGCCGGGCGGCAAATCACTGCTTACCGACAGCCCGCTGCTCTGGTAAAATGCGCCGCCTTATCCGTTTGCAGGCAACACTGTGGCATTTACCTGGGTCGACTGGGCGATTTTCGCGATCATCGCCATTTCTTCGCTGATCAGTCTCAAGCGCGGCTTCGTCAAAGAGGCCTTGTCGCTGCTTACCTGGATCATTGCCGGCGCTGTGGCCTGGATGTTCGGTGGCTCGCTGTCGCAGTACCTGGAGTCATATATCCAGACGCCTTCGGCCCGGGTCATTGCCGGATGTGCCATTCTTTTCGTCGCCACCCTGCTGGTGGGGGCCATGATCAATTTTCTCATTGGCGAGCTGATTCGCGTCACCGGGCTTTCCGGGACCGACCGCTTTCTGGGCATGGCCTTCGGTGCCGCCCGCGGAGCTTTGCTGGTGGTGGTGGCTGTCGGGCTGTTGAGCCTGGGGCCGGTACAACAAGATCAGTGGTGGCAGGACTCTCGCCTGATACCACAATTTCTATTGGTGGCTGACTGGTCGAAAAACCTCATTCTGGGGTTCACCAGCCAGTGGCTAGCCAGCGGGATCAGCGCACCGGCTGATCTTCCGTTCAAGGAACAGCTTCTGGGGCCCAAAACGCCTTGAGAGCTGCTCAGTCCAGTTTCATTAAGTAGGGGTTGCGTCGCATGTGTGGCATCGTCGGTATCGTCGGTAAGTCGAACGTCAATCAGGCGCTGTATGACGCGCTAACCGTCCTCCAGCACCGCGGCCAGGACGCTGCCGGTATTGTGACCAGTCATGATGGCCGGTTATTCCTGCGCAAGGACAATGGTCTGGTCCGTGATGTGTTCCAGCAGCGCCATATGCAGCGCCTGGTCGGACACATGGGCATTGGTCATGTGCGTTACCCGACCGCGGGCAGCTCGACCTCGGCCGAGGCCCAGCCGTTCTACGTCAACTCGCCATACGGCATCACTCTGGCGCACAACGGCAACCTGACCAACGTTGAACAGTTGGCCAAAGAGATCTACGAGTCGGACCTGCGTCACGTCAACACCAGTTCGGACTCCGAAGTCCTGCTCAACGTCTTCGCCCACGAGCTGGCGGTGCGCGGCAAGCTGCAGCCGACCGAAGAAGACGTGTTCGCCGCCGTCACAGACGTGCACAACCGCTGTGTAGGTGGTTATGCGGTAGTGGCAATGATCACCGGCTATGGCATCGTTGGTTTCCGTGACCCGCACGGTATCCGTCCGATCGTCTTCGGCCAGCGTCATACCGACGAAGGTGTGGAGTACATGATCGCCTCCGAAAGTGTTTCCCTGGACGTGCTCGGCTTCACCCTGATTCGCGACCTGGCGCCGGGCGAAGCGGTGTACATCACCGAAGAAGGCAAGCTGCACACCCGTCAGTGCGCGACCAATCCGCAACTGTCGCCGTGCATCTTCGAACACGTCTACCTGGCCCGCCCTGATTCGATCATCGACGGCGTCTCGGTCTACAAGGCGCGTCTGCGCATGGGCGAGAAGCTGGCCGAGAAGATCCTGCGCGAGCGTCCGGAGCACGACATCGACGTGGTCATCCCGATTCCCGACACCAGCCGCACCGCTGCGCTGGAGCTGGCCAACCACCTGGGCGTCAAGTTCCGCGAAGGCTTCGTCAAGAACCGCTACATCGGCCGTACCTTCATCATGCCCGGCCAGGCCGCGCGTAAAAAGTCGGTGCGCCAGAAGCTCAATGCCATCGAGCTGGAATTCCGTGGCAAGAATGTGATGCTGGTGGATGACTCCATCGTGCGTGGCACCACCTGCAAGCAGATCATCCAGATGGCCCGCGAAGCCGGGGCGAAGAACGTCTACTTCTGCTCGGCAGCACCCGCTGTGCGTTATCCCAACGTCTACGGCATCGATATGCCGAGCGCTCATGAACTGATCGCGCACAATCGCAGCACTGAAGATGTCGCCGAGCTGATCGGCGCCGACTGGCTGGTCTACCAGGACCTGCCGGACCTGATCGAAGCGGTTGGCGGTGGCAAGATCAAGATCGAGCATTTCGACTGCGCGGTGTTCGACGGCAAGTACGTTACCGGCGACATCGACGAGGCCTACCTGGACAAGATCGAGCAGGCGCGCAACGACGCCTCCAAGGTCAAGAACCAGGCGGTCAGCGCGATCATCGACCTCTATAACAATTGATTTAGGAGCAGCGGCATGACACAGGAATGGGATGCCGGGCGCCTGGACAGCGACCTCGAAGGGGTCGCTTTCGACACGCTGGCGGTACGCGCCGGCCAGCATCGCACGCCGGAAGGTGAGCACAGCGATCCGCTGTTCTTCACCTCCAGCTACGTGTTCCGTACAGCGGCTGATGCCGCTGCACGGTTCGCCGGCGAGGTTCCAGGCAACGTCTATTCACGCTACACCAACCCGACCGTACGTGCCTTCGAAGAGCGCATTGCCGCCCTGGAAGGCGCTGAGCAGGCGGTGGCCACCTCCACCGGGATGTCGGCGATCCTCTCTACGGTAATGGCCCTGTGCAGCGCTGGCGACCACGTGCTGGTCTCGCAGAGTGTGTTCGGTTCGACCATCAGCCTGTTCGAGAAGTACTTCAAGCGTTTCGGCGTACAGGTTGACTACGTACCGCTGGTGGATCTCGCTGGTTGGGAACGGGCAATCAAGGCCAACACCAAGCTGTTGTTCGTCGAGTCGCCGTCCAATCCGCTGGCTGAACTGGTGGATATCGCCGCGCTGGCCGAAATCGCGCACGCCAAGGGCGCGCAGCTGGTGGTCGACAACTGTTTCAGCACCCCGGCCTTGCAGCAGCCGCTGAAGCTGGGCGCCGACATCGTCGTGCATTCGGCGACCAAATTCATCGACGGCCAGGGCCGTTGCATGGGCGGCGTGGTTGCCGGTCGCAGCGAGCAGATGAAGGAAGTGGTGGGCTTTCTGCGCACTGCCGGACCGTCGCTGAGCCCGTTCAACGCCTGGATCTTCCTCAAGGGTCTGGAAACGCTCAACCTGCGTATGCGCGCCCATTGTGCCAGCGCTCAGGCCCTGGCCGAGTGGCTGGAACAGCAGGACGGCATTGAAAAGGTGCATTACGCCGGGTTGCAGAGCCATCCGCAGCATGCCCTGGCGAAAAGCCAGATGAGCGGCTTCGGCGCCGTTGTGAGCTTTGAAGTCAAGGGCGGCAAAGAGGGCGCCTGGCGCTTCATCGATGCCACTCGTCTGATCTCCATTACCGCCAACCTGGGTGACAGCAAAACCACCATCACCCATCCGGGCACTACCTCCCACGGTCGGTTGTCGCCGCAGGAGCGTGAAGCCGCCGGCATTCGCGACAGCCTGATCCGGGTCGCTGTTGGCCTGGAAGACGTGATTGACCTCAAGGCCGACCTGGCCCGCGGTCTGGCAGCGCTGTGATCGACTGGTCCGTGGACGACAGCAGCCATAACGGCCGCGTCGCCCTGGTGACCGGTGCGGCACGGGGAATCGGCCTGGGCATTGCTGCCTGGCTGATCGCCGAAGGCTGGCAGGTGGTGCTCACCGATCTCGATCGTGTGCGCGGCGCCAAGGCGGCCAAGGTGCTGGGGGATAACGCCTGGTTCATCGGCATGGACGTTGCCGATGAGACCCAGGTCAAGACCGGCGTGGCCGAGGTGCTCGGCCAGTTCGGTCGTCTCGACGCGCTGGTATGCAATGCCGCCATCGCCGATCCGCACAACACCACCCTGGAAACCCTGAGCCTTGCGCACTGGAATCGTGTGCTGGCGGTCAACCTCGGTGGGCCGATGCTGCTGGCCAAGCACTGTGCGCCTTATCTGCGGGCGCACGGCGGTGCCATCGTCAACCTGGCGTCTACCCGCGCCGCGCAATCCGAACCCGACACCGAAGCCTATGCGGCGAGCAAGGGCGGCTTGCTGGCCCTTACGCACGCCTTGGCGGTGAGCCTGGGGCCGGAGATCCGCGTCAATGCGGTGAGCCCGGGCTGGATCGATGCGCGCGACCCGTCCCAGCGTCGCGCCGAACCCCTGAGCGAAACCGATCATGCCCAGCATCCGGCGGGCAGGGTAGGGACGGTAGAAGACGTGGCAGCCATGGTTGCCTGGTTGTTATCGCGTAACGCCGGCTTCGTCACCGGCCAGGAGTTCGTGGTCGACGGCGGTATGACCAAGAAGATGATCTACACGTAACACTGCTTTTTTGCCCTTTTTGAAAAAAACTTCAACGGGGGTATTGACTTAGCATCGGTACCTGCGTAAATTTCGCGGCCTCAGCGAAGCAAACGCAACAAGCAACATCGCGGGGGTGATTAGCTCAGCCGGGAGAGCATCTGCCTTACAAGCAGAGGGTCGGCGGTTCGATCCCGTCATCACCCACCAC
>JAVXRI010000034.1:0-52623 GCA_036643775.1 Pseudomonas sp.
GCCGTATGCAGGAGCAGGCGGCTTTGCCTACTTTCCCCAAGAGGAAAGTAGGCCGCCGTAAGGGCGGAAGGGGCCAGAAGCGTCACCACACAGAATGGATAAGACCCCCATCCGAAGTCCAGCCCAACTTTGCAACAAAGCAACCGGCAGAAACGACGAGGCCTGCACAATGGCAGGCCTCGGATACAACAACCCAGGATCAGGGTTACTGCATGTCCAGCGGTACGCTTGAGACCATCGGTTGCTGGCCTGTGGTCGGCACGGCGATCTCTACCGGCATGCCGTCTTCAGCAGCCACCACGTCACGCACCATGTCCCAGTTCATGCGCAGGTTATTAGCCAGGTCTTCGCGCTTGAGCAAGGCGTTGATCACCGCAGTGTGCTTGTCGACCACCGATGGATCGCCCTTGTCGTCCAGCGGCGTGTGCGCCTCTAGGTAGACCTTGCCAGCGCTGAGACCAAACTTGTACGGCTCGTTGATAATGCGCACCGGAACACCGACCGGTGCCATCTTGGCCAGCTCCAGGACGTTGTTGTTGAACATGCGGAAGCAACCATGGCTGGTGCGCATGCCGATACCGAACTTCTTGTTCGAGCCGTGGATCAGGTAGCCCGGTACGCCCAGGGTGAACTTGAACGGACCCAGCGGGTTGTCCGGACCTGCCGGTACCACGGTAGGCAGGATGTCACCGTCTTCGGCGTGCTCCTTGCGGATCGAGGCCGGTGGTGTCCAGGTCGGGTTCGGCGTCTTGGCCGTTACCCTGGTGTTGGCAATCGGCGAGCCCCAGCCTTCACGACCGATACCCAGCGGGTAGGTATGCACTACGTTCTGCCCTTTCGGGTAGTAGTACATGCGGTACTCGGCAAGGTTGATGACGATGCCTTCACGCGGGCCTGGCGGCAGAATGAACCGGGTTGGCAGAATGATCTCGGTGCCGGCACCCGGCAGCCAAGGGTCGACACCCGGGTTGGCGGCGATCATTTCCAGGTAGCCGAGGTCGTTGGCGGTGCCGATATCGGCGAAGGTATCTTCGTACTTGGCCTTGATCACCTGGACCTGGCCAATGACGTCTTCGCCAGGCGGCGGCAGGGGAAACTCCAGCGCAGCAGCAGGACCTGCCGCCAGCAGGGCGGCCAGGGACAGGCAACGGGTGACGGCGGGAAAGCGCGGCAACATCCGGGAAATCCTTCGCTAATTCAGTGAGGTCAAGACGACGATTGTACACCGCCCCCAGCACAATCGGGAGTGATCCGGACGGAGGAAGGCGTTACAAGGGATGAAAGGTTATATCGGCGCGTTACAGTTGCGGCCAGACCGGGCGCGTACCACGGCGCTGGGCATCGAGAATGGCCCGGCACAGCGAGCACAGGCGCCGATCACGGTAGATTCCGCGCGCGACCGCCGACCAGCGCGGCTGTGCCGGCAACAAGGTGCCGCACAGGGTGCGGTCGGCCGAGCCTCCCAGCTCGAGCTGACGGGCCACAAGATGGACGCGGATCTCCTGGCAGGCGAACAGGTCAAGCTGTTCGTCAGGCTCGATCAATTGATAGGCAAACAGGGACCAGGCGGGACGCGGCATCGGGGGCTCCAAATCGGGGGCGCCACATTAGCCGAAAGCCGGTCAGTATAAAAGCGTCAAAGCAGCGGTTTTAGCTGCGGCCAGGCATTTTCCAGCAACCGGGCCTGGGCGCCCTGCCCCGGATGAATGCCATCGGCCTGCATCAGCTCGGGCACCCCGCCCACGCCTTCGAGGAAAAACGGCACCAGCGGCACCTGTTTTTGCGTCGCCAGATTTTCATACACCTGCGCAAACGCATCGGTGTAACGCTTGCCGTAATTGGGCGGCAAACGCATCCCCAGCAACAGCACCTTGGCACCGGCCGCGCGGGAGTTATCAATCATCGAGGCAAGATTTTGTTGCAATTGCGTTGGCAGCTGACCGCGCAGACCGTCGTTGCCTCCCAGCTCCAGCACTACCAACTCCGGCTTGTGCTCTGCAAGCAGCGCCGGCAGCCGCGCCTGGCCTCCTGCACTGGTGTCACCGCTGATCGAAGCATTGACCACTTTAGCGTCGATACCCTCGCGCTGCAGGCGTTGCTCCAGCAAGGCAACCCAGCCCTGGCGGGTATCCAGGCCGAAAGCGGCACTGATACTATCGCCGACAATCAGCACGGTACCCGCCGCTGCCCCCTGGGCCATGCACATCAAGGCCAGGCCAGCACTCAATAACCACACTCGCATCGGATTCTCCATGGGCCCCAGCATTCTCACTGCGCGGAACCTTAGCAAAGTGGTTCCCAGCGCGGAAGGCGACCTGACCATCCTGCACGAACTCTCACTGGAATTGAAACAGGGCGACAGCCTGGCCATTGTCGGCGCCTCCGGTTCTGGCAAATCGACGCTGCTGGGTTTGCTCGCCGGCCTCGACCTGCCCAGCGCAGGTTCGGTGATCCTGGCAGGCCATGACCTCGGCCCGCTGGACGAAGACCAGCGCGCCCGGGTACGTGCCGAGCATGTGGGCTTCGTGTTCCAGTCGTTCCAGTTGCTCGACAGCCTCAATGCCCTGGAAAACGTCATGCTGCCGCTGGAACTGGACGGTCGCCGCGACGCCCGCGAACACGCCCGCAGCCTGCTGGAGCGGGTCGGTCTGGGCCAGCGTTTGAGCCACTCGCCCCGCCAGCTATCCGGTGGCGAGCAGCAGCGCGTTGCCATCGCCCGGGCCTTTGCCGCCGAACCTGCGGTGCTGTTCGCCGACGAGCCGACCGGAAACCTCGACAGCCACACCGGCGAGCGTATCAGCGACCTGCTGTTCGAATTGAACAAGGAGCGCGGGACCACGCTGGTACTGGTCACCCATGACGAATGCCTGGCCCAGCGCTGCCGTCGCCTGATCCGCCTGGACGCCGGCCATCTGGTCGCGCCGCTGGAGCCCTGATGGCCCGCCTGCCGTTTTTCCGCCTGTTCGCCCTGGCCCTGCGCCAGTTGCTCCGCGACGCCCGCGCCGGTGAGTTGCGCGTGCTGTTCTTCGCCCTGCTGGTGGCGGTTGCCGCCAGTACCGCCATCGGCTATTTCGGTGCCCGCCTCAACGGCGCCATGCTGCTGCGCGCCACCGAGTTTCTCGGCGCCGACCTGGTGTTGCAGGGCAGCTCGCCCGCCCAGCCCGAACAGATCAGCAGTGGCAAGTCCGCAGGGCTGCTGCACGCCCAGGTGGTCGAATTCTCCAGCGTGATTGCCACCGACAACGGCATCCAGCTGTCGAGCATCAAGGCCGCCGACAACGCCTACCCGCTACGCGGTGAACTGCGCAGCGCAGCCGCGCCCTATGCCAGCGAAACCAGCGGCGGCGGGCCGGCACCAGGCGAGGCCTGGGTCGAGCCGAGACTGTTGGCGGCACTGGACCTGAAAATCGGCGACAGCATCGATGTCGGCATGAAAACCCTGCGCATGAGCCGGGTGCTGACCTATGAACCGGACCGCGCAGGCAATTTCTACAGCCTGACGCCACGCGTACTGATCAACCTTGCCGACCTCGACGCCACCGGGGTCGTGCAACCCGGTAGCCGGGTCAGTTACCGCGACCTCTGGCGGGGTGAAGCCGAGCCCCTGGCCAGCTACCGTGACAACGTCAGTAAAAGCCTGGCGCCGAACCAGCGCCTGCAGGATTCACGCGATGGCAACCGGCAGATCGGTGGTGCCCTGGGCAAAGCCGAGCGCTACCTGAACATGGCCAGTCTGGTTGCGGTACTGCTGGCTGGTGTAGCGGTGGCCTTGTCGGCCAGCCGCTTTGCCACCCGCCGCTTCGATGCCAGCGCGCTGTTGCGCTGTCTGGGCCTGTCGCGGCGCCAGGCGCTGAGCCTGTTCTGCCTGCAACTGGCGATACTTGGCAGCCTGGCCGCGCTCGGTGGCGCCCTGCTCGGCTGGCTCGCGCAACTGGGCCTGTTCAAGCTGCTGCAAGGCCTGATGCCCGCGCAGATTCCACCCGGTGGGCTGGCGCCGGCGCTGGCGGGGATCGCTACCGGTCTGGTAGCGCTGGCTGGTTTTGCACTCCCGCCACTGGCCGCATTGGGCCGGGTGCCTCCGCTGCGGGTGCTGCGCCGCGACTTGCTGCCGGTGCCGCCCAGCAGTTGGCTGGTGTATGGCGCCGCCCTGCTCGCCCTGGGCCTGATCATGTGGCGTTTGAGCCTCGACCTGCTGTTGACCTTTGCCCTGCTCGGCGGCGGCCTGGTCGCCGCGGTGCTGCTCGGCGGCCTGTTGCTACTCGGCCTGCGCAGCTTGCGGCGTCTGCTCGCAGGCTCTCCACTGGCCTGGCGCCTGGGCCTGGGGCAATTGCTGCGTCACCCACTGGCGGCCGCCGGTCAATCCCTGGCCTTCGGCCTGATCCTGTTGGCCATGGCCCTGATCGCCCTGTTGCGCGCCGAGTTGCTCGACACCTGGCAAAACCAGTTACCCAAGGACGCGCCGAACTACTTCGCCCTGAACATTCTGCCGGACGACAAGAACACCTTCGCCCAGCGCCTGAACGAGTTCTCCGCCGAAGCCGCACCGCTCTATCCGGTCATCCCGGGGCGCCTGACCGAAATCAACGGCCAGGCCGTGCAACAGATCGTCAGCAAGGAGTCCACCGGTGATCGCGCCGTGCAGCGCGACCTGAGCCTGACCTGGGCCGCCGACCTGCCCCAGGGCAACGCCCTGAGCGAAGGCCAGTGGTGGCAGCCCAGCCCTGCCCTTGCCAGTGACCTGCCCGGGGTGTCGGTCGAAACCGAGTTGGCCCAGAGCCTCAAGCTCAAGCTCGGCGACCAGCTCACCTTCAGTATCGGCGGCCAGCAACGCCAAGCGGTGGTGAGCAGCCTGCGCACGGTCAACTGGGACAGCTTCCAGCCCAACTTCTACATGATCTTCCAGCCCGGCACGCTGCAGGATTTGCCGACCACCTACCTGACCAGCTTCTTCCTCGCCAGCGGTCATGATCAGCAGGTAGTGGCCCTGTCACGAGCGTTCCCGGCGGTGACCATCCTGCAGGTCGATGCGCTGCTGGAACAGCTGCGCAGTATCCTCGCCCAAGTTACCCTGGCCGTTGAATATGTGTTGCTGTTTGTCCTTGCTGCGGGGTTGGCGGTGCTGTTTGCCGGCCTGCAGGCCACCCTGGACGAGCGCATCCGCCAAGGCGCACTGCTGCGTGCCCTTGGTGCCAGTCGCGCACTACTGATCAAGGCCCGGCGCATCGAGTTCGGTCTGCTCGGTGCCGCCAGCGGTTTGCTGGCAGCCATCGGCTGTGAGCTGATCACCCTGCTGCTGTACCGCTACGCCTTCGACTTGAGCTGGAGCCCGCATCCGTGGTTGCTGTTGCTGCCGGTGATCGGTGCCTTGCTGGTGGGCGGAGCCGGTGTTTACGGCACGCGGCGGGCACTCAATGCCAGCCCGCTGAAGGTGTTGCGTGAAGGCTGATGGAAAGCGGGTTGTAGCGGCGAGATAGGGTTAGAATCCTGAAAATCTCTCGCCCTACCTCCCCGATAAAGGACCCAGCGTGGCTACAAACATCATCACCCGAGAAGGCTACGAGGCGCTGAAAAGCGAGCTGGATCACCTCTGGCGCACCTATCGCCCGGAGATTACCGCCAAGGTGGCCTGGGCGGCGTCGCTGGGTGATCGCAGTGAGAATGCCGATTACCAGTACAACAAGAAGCTGCTGCGAGAAATCGACAGGCGCGTACGCTACCTGCGCAAACGCCTGGAGGACGCGAAAGTCGTCGATTACGCTCCCGAGCAGGAAGGCAAGGTTTTCTTCGGCGCCTGGGTGGAAATCGAGAATGACGACGGTGAGCTGAAGACATTCAGGATTGTCGGCTACGACGAGATCTATGGACGAAATGACTACATCTCGATTGATTCGCCCATGGCCCGCGCGCTGCTGAAGAAAGGCAAGGACGATGAGGTGGTCGTGCAGACGCCGAGCGGGGAAGCCACCTGGTACATCAACAGCGTCACCTATAACCCACCGGGTTCAACCAAGGACGCGTAACAGTGCGTTGTGTTTGCTGCCGCGGTTCACGTACGGCGTGACTCGTACCGGCCTTTGACCAGTCCCATGAAAGTGCCCCTGGCACCTGGAACAGCGGACAAACACAACAATACGGTCTGAACCCTCATGCATGCCCAACGAAAAGCGTTGCACAACGAGTTGCATGCTCGCCCGTCGCTGTATTTCGACGAGCCGGCTCATGTTTACCATCTGGCATTTCTCGGCACTGCCGCCCAATGCAATGCCCTGCTGCAGCGTTGCGCTCCCGACACATTCGCGCCCGAAGCGGCGCAGGGCATCACTCAATTCCATGGCCATGCGTTCAAATGGGAACGCCATGCCGAATTCTTCACCTTGACCCTGGTGGTGCCCGCAAACAGCAGCGAGCTGAACTGGCACACACTTCCCGAGTCGCTGGCAGAGGCGATCGAGCCCTTTCAGGAACTGATCATCAATGCGGTGCAAGTGGTGGTGCGCGACGAGAACGGGCTTGACCTCAGCCGCTATGGCTTCAAGGACCCCTGCGGCTCCTGTGTCGGTGGTGGCGACGCCGTGGTCTGGAGCGATTTTCGCCTGACCGAAGACGGCACCAATCGCTTTCTGTTCATCAACCGCCGGCTCAATGCCTACCGCCAGGGCCGCATGATCCGCCGCCTGCTGGAAATCGAAACCTACCGGATGATGGCCTCGTTGAGCCTGGACACCGCCAAGGCCTTGAGCGGTCAGCTGGATGCCTATGACCGCAGCCTGGTCAGCTTGTCGGAACGCAACGTGGCCAGCGACGGTGGCAATGCCAAGGCATTGCTGGAGGATATTGCCCAACTGTCACGTCAGGTGGTCGGCAGCACAGTGAAAAGCCGTCACCGCTTCAGCGCCACCCAGGCCTATGCACAGCTGGTGTTCGAGCGCATGGGCGAACTGCGTGAAAGCCATGTCGGCGACTGCCAGCGCCTGGGCATCTTCATCGAACGCCGCTTCAAGCCTACCGTGCGCTATTGCGCTGCCACCGAACAACGTCTTGAACAGTTGGCCGAAGGCGTTGCCAACCTTGGCGACCTGCTGCAAGCGCGGGTACAGGTGGAGATGGAAGAACAAAACGCCGAGATCATGCGCAGCCTGAACGCCCGCGCCGAATCGCAGATCAAGATCCAGCGGGCGGTGGAAGGCTTGTCGATCATTGCCATCACCTACTACCTGCTGAGCCTGTTCAAACTGTTCTACGCCGGCTTGCATACCCTGGGCGCGCCGATTTCGGCACGTGATGCGCTACTGGCAATGGCGCCGGTAGCGATCCTTATCCTGCTGGTGATTTTGTTACGGATCAGAAAAGCCAAGAACCATTGAACGGCCCTTGCCGAACACGGCGATCAACCACGGGTGATCAAACCTTGCCGCGCAACGCGGGTCAGGTGACCGATCACCTCGGCGGCGTCTTCGGCGCTGGGCGACTGGATCACAGCCAGGTCGAAGCGGTCACTGGCGAACTGGTCGAGCGAGGCGCGGGTGTCGGCGAACTGGATCAGGAAAGCGGTGGCACTGCCTTTACGACGCGGCCAGCCATCGAGATAGCGCAAGAGTGTAGGTTGGTGGCTGCCGCCCAGCAAAATACGCGGCACACGGGTGGCCTGGCTGGCAGGCAGAGGGGTCAGACAGACACTGGTACGTGGACAACTCATGGAGTAATTCTCCGCCTCGCAGATCCCGCTGGGCTGCGGTGGGAGGCGTCACCGAACCAGCGTTTTAGCGGTATTCGGTGAACCACATCGGGTTCTCCTGCGCCCCGCAAGTAGCTGTTTAAATCGGCGCAAGTCAGCATCCTAGAGAAGCTGCGGGCAAACTGTCAACCCGCAGAAAGCCACCTTTCTAACATTACGACACAAAACAACAGCGAAGCACATTGCGCTCTTGATCTGCTCTTGATCTGCTCTTGATCTTGATCTGCTCTTGATCTTGATCTGCTTGTGATCTTGATCTACCTGCCCCGTTAACCAGTAGGGCTGAGTGGAGGTGTCGTGGAGGGGCTAGCGCGCAGCGCCTTCGGCGTTAGCCGAAGTTGCGAAGCGTAGAGTTGCTTGCAACTCGTAGCTCGCAATGCCCTGTAGCGGCGCCGGAGCGAAGGGACCCGAAGCGCAGCGTAGGGCCCCTGGTGGGGCAAGCCCTTTGCTTACTTTGGGGCGACTGCCAAAGTAAGCCGCCGTAAGGGCGGAAAGGTGAGTCAGCCCCTACATCGCAAATGGATAAGACCACCAAACCCGCAAATCACTTCCGCCCCACCACCTTCCGCCCTTGAGGCTCCAGCGACTCCCGCTCACGGTCGAACGCCAGAAAGTACTTGTTAACGCTATTGACGTAACTGACCGGCCCCATCCCCACCTGCTCCATGGCAATCCGCTCAGTCTGAAAAAACCACTGATTACCGTTCAACCCACGCCGCCGAGCTTCGGCGCGCATCGCCTGAACCCGCTCCGGCCCCAGATTGTAGGCCGCCAGGGTAAACGCCATGCGCTCCCGCTCATTCAACTGATTACTGGAAAAGAACTTGCGACGAATCAGCGCCATATACCGCGCACTGGCCTGCACATTGCCATCCACATTACTGATATTGCTCACCCCCACCCGCTGCGCTGCGCTGGACGTAATCTGCATCAACCCATGGGTTCCCCCGGCACCTCGGGCCGCAGGATTGAGCGAAGACTCCTTGAAGGCCACTGCCGCCAGGTTCAGCCAGTCGATGTTCTGCTCGCTGGCATGGCGCTGCAACACCGGCCGCAGCGCTTCGAGCCGCTTGCGATCATTACGCGCCAAAGGATTGTGCACCCGGTACAGACGCCGATAGATACGTTCGAAGGCAGCGTCCTGATTCTCCGGCGGACGATAACCCTGCAGGAAGCGATCGACACTGGCGTGCAACATCACCGCATCGCGCCGTACATACCAGCGCATCGCCTCGGGAGCGGCCACCTGCACCTTGCGATCGACACGCAGCTTGGGCATGACCCTGGCCCAACGCTCAGCGATCGGCTGCTCGACAACCGTCAGATGAAAGATCCCGGCCTGGACCATTTCCAGGACATCCTCCACCGCTAACGTCGGATCGACCCACTCCACCTTGATCGGCACCAGCTTGCGCAGCGCCAGCTTCTGATTGATCTCATGCAGGGTATCGCCCGCGGCACTGGAACTGGTGAGGGCCACAGTGCGGCCAGACAACTGCTCGACTTTCTGGAAGCTGCGCTCCCCCTTGCGCCCCACCAATACCATCGGCACGTTGTCCACCACCGGATCGCTGGCCACCAGGCCACGGGTGGAAGTTGGGTCGAGCAATTCACCCGGCGCCACCAGATCGGCTTCACCGCGCTGCAACGCCGCCAGCAGCTGCTCCTTGGCCCGAGGAATGATTTTCAGGCGGATTTCCTGGCCATCACGGGCGCGGCCATTGAGGTAATGCTCGAACGCCCGCAGACGGTGATATTCAACGCCCACCGGCTCGCCTTTGACTTCGCCGGAGCTGTTGCGACTCTGATTGACCAGCACTTTGAGCACACGGCTGCTGCGGATCTGCGCCAGGTCGCGGACCTGGGTCTTGGATACGGTCTGTTGCGGTCCGGGCAGGCGCGCACTGGCCGGCCCTGCCTGCAGCAGCCCGAAGCTCAGCACGATCAACAAAAACAGCGCTCGGGTCATCCGTATAAAGGTCCGCGCGTGTGGGATTGGCGCCATAGTGTGCGGTCGTTACATGACAATTGACCGCAAAAGACCACGACAACTCATTGAAGTTCTTCGATTTATCGAAATTCCTCGAGCTTTGCTATGCTGGCCGGCCACCGGCCTGAGGTAGCACCATGCAACTCATCGACATCGGCGTCAATCTGACCAACCCAAGTTTCGCTGACAAACACCAGGCGATTCTCGAGCGCGCCGAGGCTGCCGGCGTGGTGCAAATGATGGTCACCGGTACCAGCCTTGCGGGCAGTGAGCAGGCGTTGGAGCTGTGCCTGGAGCTGGATGAAAACGGCCAACGGCTGTTCAGCACCGCCGGTGTTCACCCCCACGACGCCAGCAGTTGGAACACCGACAGCAGTCGACAACTGCGCGCCTTGCTGGAGCAACCGCGGGTACGTGCGGTGGGCGAATGCGGGCTGGACTTCAACCGTGATTTCTCACCCCGCCCACAACAGGAAAAAGCCCTGGAAGAGCAACTGGCCCTGGCGGTGGAGTTACAGATGCCGGTGTTTCTCCATGAACGTGATGCCAGTGAACGCCTGCTGGCGATCCTCAAGGACTACCGGGACCGCCTGCCCGCCGCCGTGGTGCATTGTTTCACCGGCGAGCGCCCCGCCCTGTTCGGCTACCTCGACCTCGACCTGCATATCGGCATCACTGGCTGGATCTGCGACGAGCGTCGCGGCACGCACCTGCATCCGCTGGTGAGCAGTATTCCCCAGGGTCGTCTGATGCTCGAAAGCGACGCACCTTACCTGCTGCCGCGCAGCCTGCGGCCAAAGCCCAAGAACGGCCGCAACGAGCCGGCATTTCTCACCGAAGTGCTGCGCGAAGTGGCCCTGCACCGCGGCGAAAGTACCGAGCAACTGGCCGCCCATACCAGCGCTTGCGCGCGCGCCTTCTTTAACCTGCCCGCGATTATTTGACGCATATCAAGACGCACCCCTGCTCGGTTCGGCACAATGATGGCACCTTGCCAACATTGTTTCCGCTCAATCAGAGAAGACCTTCCATGGGTGCCTGGCTTAGCAATATCTCCCTGAAATACAAGTTCTGGGCCGTCAATGCGGTGGCCTTCGTCACGACCCTGTTTCTGGTGCTGTATGCCGTGCACCTGGAACAGCAGGCCCGGGCGCAGGAAGCCCAGGTCAAGGCGCAATCCGAAGCGCAGTTGCTTGAAGCCTGGCCCGTCGGTCAGGCCTTGCCGCACAACCCGTTGTGGCTGCAGTACGCCCCAGGGCAAGTGCCCGACTACGCTGGCGAACGCCTCGATGCCTTGGCCAATACCCAAGGCTGGGTCGAGTTGCATGGCCTGGCGCTGACCGGCAGCGATCCGCTCAGCGGCGCTCAGGTGATCAGCCGCGACGGCGTGCAAATCGCTGTCCTCGCGCCTACTCCTAGTCTGCTTCAGGTATTTACCGACCGCTTCACCAACTATGCGGTCTGCGTGCTCATCCTGATGCTGGCGATGCTCTGCGCCTCGCAGTTGCTGATCCGCTTCCTGCTCAGCCAGCTGAACACCCTCAAGGACGTGATGCTGCATGTGGAAAAGACCGGCGACCTCTCGGCGCGGGTGCCGTTGTCTTGTGGCGATGAAGTCGGGCAGATGGCCAGCGCGTTCAACGCCATGCAGACCACCTATCACCGTGTGGTCAACACTGTGGCGCGAACTGCCGCCCAGCTCGATTCCGGTGCCGCACGCCTGGCCGCGAGCATGAATGACGTGCGCCACGGCATGCTCGGCCAGCAAAGCGAGACCGATCAGGCCGCCACCGCCATCAACGAGATGTCGGCAACGGTCTATCACATCGCCCAGCATGCCGGCGCCACCCGCGACCTGTCGCAGACTGCCGACACCCTGGCCGGCAGCGGCCAGGAAGTGGTCAGCCGCGTGCAGACCTCGATTTCCGGACTGTCCAGCGGCGTGCAGCAGACTGCCGAGATGATTCGCCAACTGGCCGAAGACAGCCAGAAGATCAACGGTGTGGTCGGCGTGATTCACAGCATTGCCGAGCAAACCAACCTGCTGGCGCTCAACGCGGCGATCGAAGCCGCCCGTGCCGGTGATCTGGGTCGAGGATTTGCCGTGGTCGCCGATGAGGTGCGCAACCTGGCCAAGCGTGTACAGGCCTCCACCGACGAGATCACCACCATGGTCTCGGCGTTGCAGGCAGGTACCCGCGATGCGGTGGACTTCATGCAGGAGAGCTCGTTCAAGGCTGACGATTGTGTCCAGCAGGCTCAGGAAGCCGGCGCCGCCCTGGCCGAGATCACCAGTGCAGTGGCGCAGATGCGCGAAAGCAATACGCAGATTGCCGTCGCCGCCGAGCAGCAAAGCCAGGTGGCAGAGGAAATGAACCGTGCGGTCGTGAGTATTCGCGACGTCACCGAAGAGACCGTCCAGCAGACCGTCGACTCGGCCACCACCAGCAGCGAGCTGGCCACCCTGGCCGGCGAACTGAACAAGGCCATTGGCCAACTCAAGCTATAAGCCTCATAGCCGACGCTCATTGGCCCCCTGACGGGGGCCGCACTATTCTTCAGTCATAGCCCTGAGGAGTTTCCCATGAGCAAACGCTTGCCCAACCTGCACGCCTGGCAATGGCGTGGCTACCACCACAATCACCGCAACCCGACCAACCTGGTGTTGCACCTGATCGCCGTGCCGCTGTTCATCCTCGGCGTGCTGCTGGTGTTGTCCGGGTTGTTCGCACTGGACCTGGGGCAACTGGCCGTCGGCGTCATCGCCCTGATCGCAGGCCTTGGCCTGCAGCGCCAGGGCCATCGCCTGGAAGCCGAACAACCGGAACCCTTCAGCGGCCGCAAGGACGCCATCGGCCGGTTGTTGGTGGAGCAGTTCATCACCTTTCCGCGCTTTGTCCTCAGCGGTGCCTGGTGGCGCGCCTGGCGTAACCGCCATCGCCATTAAGCGAAGACGGTTACCGTTTGCCGGCTGATCGCCAGCAAGTCACCTGAGGCGGTCCACAGCGCGGCCGCCGCGTGCCCGTAGCCGTCACGGGCAAATTCTGTCTGCGCGCAGTACTTGCACCAGTCGAGGGTGGTGAGGCTTGCCACTGGCTGAATGAATTCGATGGTCCAGGTCAGGGTGCTGCCTGCCGCCGGCTTGTTCAGGTGCGACAACAACGTCGGCGGCCAGGCATCCACCAGGGCCAGCAGGTGCGCTTCACTCAGGGTTTCGTCGCCGCCTTCATCACGTAGCCGGACCCAACCGCCCATGCTGCGCGAATGGTTATTGCTGAACGGAATCCCGCCAATGGCCCAGCGCAGGGAAACATGCTGCATGAAATCTGGGGTAACGCCCTTGATGTAAGGGAGTTCACTCTTGGCGGCGGCCTCCAGGCTGCTCATTTCCACCGCAGGCAATGCCGGAACATTGACCACCGAATCGCGCCCGCCACCAAAGCTGCCCTGCATCAGGGTGACCACCTGACCATTTTGCACAGCGCGGCCCAACAGTGAACTGACCGCCTTGCCCTCACGCAACAACTCCACTTCGAAGCTGATCGGCACTTCAGGCTCGGCCGGGCCAACGAAGGTGATCGCCAGGGAGCGCACCGGACGACCCGGCGACGTTTTGGTGAGCATGGTTTCGTACAGCAGCGCCGCCATCACGCCACCGAAACAGGCTCGCCCTTGCGCCCAACTGGCAGGAATGGACACCGCCTGGGGATGCAGGCGGACCGCCTTGAGCAATTGCGAGAAATTCATGCTGGTCTCATCCGTGGGAAAAATCCGATCTTAACCAGCACGGACGCCAACGACAGCCCGCATTTCGGCCATATCAGCGGCTTATCGCTGCGCCAATATCACTCGCAAGCGCTCCAGGGTGATATCAGCACGCTGTTCGGCCTCGAGTAGCTGTACCTGCCAGTGTTCAACACAAGGGGCGAGATCGTGCTGCTGTTCAGCCTGCAGCAGCCATTGCAGCAGATCGTGCCAATTGCCCAGGTCGCTCTGGGCAAGTTTAAGCACCCGTTGCAAGCGACGCCCGGCATGCTCCAACTGCGGGTAGGCTTCAGCCGCATAGCGCACGCGCTTGATCAGTAAACGCAGGCGGTGACGGTCATGGGCCGGGTCCTGCAGCGCTGCCCGCAATTTGCTCCACTGTTTTTCCAGGCGTTTGTCGATGCGCTTGCGCAAACTGCGGATCAGGCCTTCACGCTCAGCGGCGCGCAAGAAGATCGGAAAGGCATCGACAATCGCCAGCAGACGGCCCAGTTCGGCACTGTCAGCAACACTGGCGAAGGTTTCCCGGCGATGCGCCAGGCGCGACTGCGCCGCCACGTCTTGACCGCGTTCGAGCAGTTGCGCAGCCAGTACCTCGCGATCACGCAGCGGTGTGGTCAGAGTGCCCAGCGCCTGCGCCGCCCCCTCAAGTTGCTCGACACCTGGCAACTCTTGCAGCGGCCGCAGCAAACTGCGCAAGCGCCGCGTGGCGATACGCAGGTCATGCAGCGCCTCGCTGTCGGTGTCAGCGGCGAGCCGCGCCTGGCAAGCGAGCAGGCGAACCTGCAGAGCCAGTACCTGGGCAATCACATGGTCGAGCATGACCGACATGGTGTTCTCCTGTGTCAGCGACCGGCGCGGGATTCACGAATGTAGAAGCGGGCTTTCTGCGCTTTGTTGCTGCAACCTTCGAAGGCTTCGAACTGTTGCTGGGTCTTGGCGCCGGTCAACAACGAAAGCGCCTTGGAATAACTGACCGTACCGGCGAAGCCTTCGGCCTTGGCCAGATCGAGCTCTTTCCAGGCCGAATCGAGCTGATTGGCGCAACTGTCGCGATAGGCAGTCTTGCCAGCACAACCGGTCAGGACCAGAGCAATCAGGGGCAGGGCAATCCAGGCTTTCATCGGTGATTCCTCAAAAAAAATATGCAAAGTGGCGTGTTCGACGACTACAAAGAAGAAAAGTGCCCTGCAAAGCGTAGCGCAGCGCGCATGACGATTGAAGCACAGACACGAATGGGCGCATTGTTAGACCATCGACGCAGTACAACCGGGAGCCATCATGAGTAAACGCGTGGCATTGGTACTGGGCTCGGGCGGAGCTCGTGGGTATGCACACATTGGGGTGATCGAAGAGCTGGAACGTCGCGGTTATGACATCGCCTGTGTTGCCGGGTGTTCAATGGGCGCAGTGATTGGCGGCATCTATGCGGCCGGTAAACTCGAGGACTACCGCAACTGGATCGAGAGCCTGGATTACCTGGACGTGCTACGCCTGGTCGATGTGAGTTTTCGCCTGGGGGCGATCCGCGGTGAAAAAGTCTTCGGGCAGATTCGCAAGATCGTTGGCGAAGTGAACATCGAAGACTTGCGCATCCCCTACACAGCGGTGGCCGCCGACCTCACCAACCAGCAGGAAATCTGGTTTCAGGAAGGTTGCCTGCATCAAGCGATGCGCGCCTCGGCAGCCATCCCCAGCCTGTTCACGCCGGTCGTGCAAGGTAACCGCATGCTGGTTGACGGCGGCATCCTCAACCCTTTGCCGATCATCCCGGTGGTGTCCAGCCACTGCGACCTGATCATTGCCGTGAACCTCAACTCGACCAACCAGAAGCAGTACCAACTACCGGTAATTGAACGTCCGGCCGCCTTCAAACTGCGTTTTGACAACCTGATCAGCTCCCTGGGTTCACACCTGCCGTTCAGACGTAAACAGGCCGAGCAACTGATGCGTATCGAGCAGGAACTCGCGCCCCAGGCCGCGCAGATCCCCAACCCCTGGCTCAGCGATGCCGCCGATCCCGAGGCTCAGCAACCGGCAGCCGCACCGGAAAGTGAAGGCGCGCCGAAGTCGGCAGCCGGCTCGTTCATCATCGACAACGTCGGGCCCGCGTCACTGCTGGATCTGATCAACCAGAGCTTCGAAGTGATGCAGACGTCATTGGCCCAGTACAAGATTGCCGGCTACCCGCCGGACATCCTGATCAACGTGCCCAAGCGTGTGTGTCGCTTCTTCGAGTTTTACAAAGCCCCGGAGCTGATCGCCCTGGGCCGGGAGATCGCGCGCGATACGTTGGAAAACTATGAGGCGGAGCGACGTTAGCTGTAGGGTTGCTTCGCAACCCATCGCCGGCAAGGCCGGCTCCCACATAACTCTGTGGGAGCTGACATTGCCAGCGATCGAGCGCGAAGCGCTCGCAAGCCAGTTCAACACAGAATCTCAGCCCTGCTCCGGTCCCACCAAGCGGTACCCTACCCCAGGCTCGGTGATGATGAAGCGTGGCGCCGTCGGGTCATCCCCCAGCTTCTGCCGCACATGGGCGACGACAATGCGCAGGTAGTGGCTGTCATCGACATGGGTAGGGCCCCAGATGTCCTTTAGCAGCTGCTGCTGGGTAATCACCCGCCCCGGATGCGTAGCCAGTTGCGCCAACAGTGCATATTCCTTGCGGGTCAAGGCGACCTCGACACCGTCCAGGGTCACCTTGCGAAACGCCAGGTCGACCGTCAAAGGTCCAAAGCTCGGTGCAACGTCCGTTGCTGCGGTCTGAGGCGCCTGACGCAACAGCGCACGCACCCGAGCGAGAAACTCCTGGATGCCGAACGGCTTGGTCACGTAGTCGTTGGCACCGTTATCCAGGGCCTCGACCTTCTGGATTTCGCTGGCACGCACAGACAACACCAGCACCGGCACCGCACTCCATTCACGCAGTTCGCGCAGCACCTGCTGCCCGTCCATGTCCGGCAGGCCAAGATCGAGCACCACCAGGTCAGGCCGGGTCAGCGCGGCCTGGGTCAGGCCTTCGGCGCCAGTAGCCGCCTCCACGACCTTGTACCCCTGGGAGCTCAGGCTGATGCGCAGGAACTTGCGGATCTGTGGTTCATCATCGATGACCAGAAGGGTTGCAATCTGGCTCATGGCGCTTCGCTTTCAGGTTCGGGTTGGGCCGGAAGCGGCAAGCATAATGTGATGCAGGTGCCGTGACCATCGATACCCTCGCCCACCAGGATATGCCCGCCGTGGGCGCCAATCATGCCCTGGCAGATCGCCAGGCCAAGACCGGTGCCCTGCCCGCCGCGGTCGCCGCGCGCGGCGGTATAAAACATGTCGAAGATCTTCTCGCGATCGGCCGGGGGAATACCCGGGCCTTCATCGCTGACGGCGAAACGCAACTGTTCGTCGCCAGCCGATACCCGTAACTGCAGGCGGCCATTAGCCGGCGAAAAGCGCGCAGCGTTCTCCAGAACATTGACCAGCGCCTGCTCGATCAAGGCGGCATGCACGAACAGCAGCGGCAATCCGCCCGGTACTTCGGTGGACACCTGCAACGGCGCCAGGAGCACCCGCAGACGATTGAGCGCACTGCCGACAATATCGGTTGGCGCCACCCAGTCACGAGCCAGTTTCAACCCGCCATGACCCAGACGGGTCATGTCCAGCAAGTTCTGGATGTAACGATCCAGGCGCTCGGCTTCGTTGCGTGTGCCCTCAAGCAATTCCTGGCGATCGGCCATGGGGATCGCCTCGCCCAGGGCAAGAAGGCTGTCGATACTGCCACGCATGGCCGTCAAAGGTGTGCGCAGGTCATGGGATACCGACGCCAGCAAAGCGCTGCGTAGTTGTTCGGTTTCGCCATGCAGGCGCGCCGCTTCCAGTTGTTCGGCCAGACGCGCCCGGGCCAGGGCCTGAGCCATAGGTTGACTAAGGGCCTTGAGCAGGCGCCGACGCTGCGGAGTGAGGCTCTGGCCCTGGCGCGGACGCACACCGAGCAGCGCCAGCGGTTGTTCTTCCACCGACAGCGGCCACCACCACCAACGGCCATTGGGCAAGGTATCACTGCCCAGGCCCGCCGCCTGATCATGCTGCCAGGCCCAGTCGGCGGCGGCCCGTTCGTTGTCGTTGAACTGCACGCTGGCTGCACTGGCAACCTGCAAGCGCCCTTCCACATCCCGCTCAAGCAGGCACACCTGCAAATCGTTCCAGCCATCCAGGTGTTGCCCGGCTGCGTTGAACACTGCCTGACGGTCAGTGGCAGCGGTGAGCTTGCGCGACAGGTCGAGCAACTGGTTGGTCTGTTCCTGGGTTTCACGCAGCGCCTGCAACTGGCGACGCTGGCGTGCAGCGAGGTTGCCGGTGAGCGCCGCCATCAACAGGAAGAACAGCGACGTCAGCACATCCTCTTCACGCTGGATGCTGAAGGAGAAGTTCGGCGGAATGAACAGAAAGTCGTAGGTCAGGAATGACATCGCCGCACAGGCCAGGGCCGGACCCAGGCTGCTGCGCACGGCCACCAGCAACACCGCGGCAAGAAACACTAGCGAGATGTTGGGCAAGGCCAGGACACCGGAAACACCCCAGGCAATTCCCGCCGCCAGCACGGTCGCGACCAGCGCCAGCAGATAGTGCCGCCAGACCCAGACCTTCTTCACCGCCGCACTCGGCGGTTCTGGCCGCTCATCGCGGTCGAGCACGTTGATTTCCAGGCCATGCGCCTCACGCAACAAGCGCGTGGCCACCCCGGCACCGAACAGGCGCCGGCGCAGGCGATCGCGGGACTGGCCGACAAGCACCAGGTTGGCGCGACGTTCGAGGGCATGCTGGATCAGGGTCTTGGCCACTTCGCCGGCGCGCAGCAACACCACCTCGCCACCCAGGCGCTCGGCCAACTGCTGGGCAGCCTGCAAGCGCTGGCGGGCGGTTTCGTCACGCAGTTTGCCGTTATCGACATGCACCAGGCTCCAGGGCAGGTGACGACGCTGCGCCACCCGGCTGGCATGGCGCACCAGGCGCTCGGCCTGGGCATCGCCATCCACCCCGACCAGCAAGCGCCCGCGTAACGAAGGCGCATCCTGGCCAAGCTGGCGGTAACCATGTGCAAGGTCGGCATCGACCTGGGCCGCCGCCGTCTGCATGGCCAGCTCGCGCAATGCGGTGAGGTTGGTCTGGCTGAAAAAGGCATCGATTGCCGCCCGCGCCTGCTCGGGCACATACACCTTGCCTTCGCGCAGACGCTCCAGCAGTTCACGCGGCGGCAGGTCGATCAGGACCAGTTCGAACGCTTCCTGCAGCACCCAGTCGGGCAGGGTTTCACGTACCTGCACGCCGGTGATGCCGCGTACCTGGTCATTGAGACTTTCCAGGTGCTGGACGTTGACCGTGGTGTAGACATCAATACCGGCGGCGAGCAGTTCCTGCACATCCTGCCAGCGTTTGGCGTGACGGCTGCCGGGCGCGTTGCTGTGCGCCAGCTCGTCGACCAGCGCCAGTTGCGGCGAGGCCTTGAGCAGGCCATCCAGGTCCATTTCCTCAAGCTGTACACCGCGGTACTCCGAACGCACCAGGGGTTGTTGGGCCAACCCGGAGAGCAAGGATTCGGTTTCGGCCCGGCCATGGGTCTCGACCACCGCTGCCAGTACCTGCACGCCCTGGCGCACCTGGGCATGGGCGGCCTGGAGCATGGCGTAGGTTTTGCCTACCCCCGGCGCCGCGCCGAGAAATACCTTGAGCCTGCCGCGCCCTTCGCGCGGCAGACCGGCCAACAACGCATCAGCGCGTTCGGAGTTGCTATCGCTCACTGCATGTCCTTACTTCGAGGCCGGGGCCAGCCGTTCGAGGGCGGCGTTCAAGGCCAGTACATTGACCACCGGCGGACCGATCAATGGCTGCAGGGTGGACTGCTCGACCAGCGCTTGCAAGGCCTCCGTGCCGAGCTGACGCGCAGCTGCCACCCGCGGCAGCTGATAGGCCACGGCGGCAGGCGACAGGTGCGGGTCCAGGCCGCTGCCGGAGGTGGTCAGCAGGTCCAGCGGCACCGCGCCCTGTGCCTCGATGTACTGCTGTGCGGCGCTGTCGTTGATGCGCTGGGCCAGCGCCGGGTTGCTCGGTGCCAGGTTGCTGGCACCACTGGCGACGGTGGCATAGTCAGCCGCCGAAGGCCGCGCGTGGAACCAGGCGTCGCCTTTGAACGCCTGGGCGATCAGCAGCGAGCCACGCACCTGGCCCTGATCATCGCGCAGCAGGCTACCGTTGGCCTGCTCGGGGAATGCCACCTGGGCCACCCCGGTGACCACCAGCGGGTACACCGCACCGGTGATCAGGGTCATCAGCAGGATCAGGCTTGTGGCCGGACGTAGATAAGTTGTCATGGTCATCTCCTTGGTATCAGACCAGGTGCAAAGCGGTGAGCAGCATGTCGATCAGCTTGATCCCGGCGAACGGCACGATCAGCCCGCCCACGCCGTAGATCAGCAAGTTGCGGCGTAGCAGGTGTGCGGCACTGGCGGCCTGCACCCGCACCCCGCGCAAGGCCAGCGGAATCAATACGACGATGATCAGCGCGTTGAATACAATGGCCGAAAGAATCGCGCTCTGCGGGCTGTTCAGCTGCATGAGGTTGAGCACACCCAGTTGCGGGTAGATCGCCGCAAACAGCGCCGGGAGAATGGCGAAGTATTTGGCCACGTCGTTGGCAATCGAAAAGGTGGTCAAGGCGCCGCGGGTCACCAGCAGTTCCTTGCCGACCTGGACCACATCCAGCAGCTTGGTCGGGTCGCTGTCCAGGTCGACCATGTTGGCGGCTTCGCGCGCCGCCTGGGTACCGTCGTTCATGGCCATGCCGACGTCGGCCTGGGCCAGCGCCGGGGCGTCGTTGGCGCCGTCGCCGCACATGGCGACCAGGCGGCCGTCGTTCTGCTCCTGGCGAATGCGCGCCAGTTTTTTCTCTGGCGTGGCTTCGGCCAGCACGTCATCGACCCCGGCTTCGGCGGCGATGGCTGCGGCAGTCAGCGGGTTGTCGCCGGTGACCATGACGGTGCGGATGCCGAGCTTGCGCAACTCGGCAAAGCGTTCGCGGATCCCCGGTTTGACCACGTCCTTGAGGTGGATCGCCCCCAGCAGACGCTTGTCGACACACACCAACAACGGGGTACCGCCGCTCTGGGCGATCTTGTCCACTTCGCGGGCCAGCGACGCCGGCATTTCCAGGCGCTGCATACCGACAAAGGCCAGCACGGAATCCACCGCGCCTTTGCGGAACCGACGCTGCTGATAATCAACACCGGACAGCCGCGTCTCGGCACTGAAGGCCACTGGCGTCAGCTGATCAGCGCCCGGCTCGTCGAAGTCATGCAACTGACGCAGGTACTCGACGATCGACTTGCCCTCGGCGGTGTCGTCAGCCAGCGAGGCCAGCAAGGCGCCCTCGCCCAGTTCCCTGGAGGTCACACCGGGGGCGGCATGCAAGGCACTGCAGCGACGGTTGCCGAAGGTGATGGTGCCGGTCTTGTCGAGCATCAGCACATGCACGTCACCGGCTGCTTCCACGGCGCGGCCAGAGCGGGCAATCACGTTGAGGCGCACCAGGCGATCCATGCCCGCGATGCCGATGGCCGACAGCAGGCCACCGATGGTGGTGGGGATCAGGGTGACCAGCAGCGCGACCAGGAACACCAGCGGAATGCTGCCACCGGCGAAATGCGCAAAGGGCTGCAGGGTCACCACGACCACCAGGAAGATCATGGTCAGGCCGATCAGGAGGATGTCCAGGGCGATCTCGTTGGGCGTTTTCTGGCGCTTGGCGCCTTCGACCAGGGCGATCATGCGGTCGAGGGTCGATTCGCCCGGGTTGCTGGTGATGCGGATCAGCAACCAGTCGGAGACCAGCCGGGTATTACCGGTCACCGCCGAGCGGTCACCACCGGACTCACGAATCACGGGTGCGGACTCGCCGGTAATCGCTGCTTCGTTGACTGCGGCAATCCCTTCGAGCACCTCACCGTCACTGGGGATCATCTCCCCGGCCATTACCTTGACCACATCGTCCTTGCGCAGGCTGGTGGCCGGCACCCTGTCGAAACTGCCCGAAGCGTTGCGGCGCCGGGCACTCAGGCCCTGGCTACCGGCCTTGAGGCTGTCGGCGCGGGCCTTGCCGCGACCTTCTGCCAGCGCTTCGGCAAAGTTGGCGAACAACACCGTGAACCACAACCACAGGGCGATCTGCACCGCCACCGCGGTGGGCACAGCGGCGTCGGGCACCAGGCACAACAACGTAGTGAAGACTGCAGTCAACTCCACCACCAGCATCACCGGTGAGCGTTTGAGCTGACGCGGGTCGAGCTTGACGAAAGCCTGCACCAGCGCCGGGCGCCAGAGCGCGGCAAAGGTGGTCCGGGCCGCCGGGGCCGGGACTGCTTTCACTTCAGGAATCGGCATGTTCATGATTCGCTCCTCAGAAACCCAGGCTCAGGTGTTCGGTGATCGGGCCAAGGGCCAGGGCCGGCAGGAAGGTCAATCCACCGATCAATAGAATGGTGACCACCAGCAAGGTGGCGAACAGCGGGCCGTGGGTCGGGAAGCTGTTCTCGCCCAACGGTGCGGCCTTCTTCAGCGCCAGACTGCCCGCCAGGGCCAGCACCGGCAGGATGTAGCCGAAGCGGCCGATCAGCATGCCCAGCCCCAGCATCAGGTTGTGGAACGTGGTGTTGGCGCCGAAGCCGGCAAAGGCCGAACCGTTGTTGGCACTGGCCGAGGTATAGGCGTACAGCACCTGGCTGAAACCATGGGCGCCGGGGTTGGTGACCGAGGCCACAGGGCCTGGCAGGCTGGCCGCCAGGGCACCGAGGACCAGCACGCCGACCGGCATCACCAGCAGGGTTGCCACCAGCAGCTGTACTTCCCGCGCTTGAAGTTTCTTGCCCAGGTATTCCGGTGTGCGGCCAATCATCAGGCCGGCCAGGAATACCGCGATCAGGACGTTGAGCAACATGCCGTAGAGCCCGGCACCGACACCGCCGAAGATCACCTCGCCGACCATCATGTTGACCATCGCAACCATGCCACTGATGGGGTTGAGGCTGTCGTGCATGTTGTTCACCGAGCCGTTGGAGGCAGCGGTGGTAGTCACCGTCCAGAGCACGCTGGCGGTGGTGCCGAAGCGATTCTCCTTGCCTTCCAGTGGCGCCGTCCGTTCGACCTGCGGATTGTTCAGGCTCGGGTTGGCCTGATACTCGGACCACAGCGCCGTGCTACCGCCGATCAGGAACAGCGCGAGCATGCAGGCGATGATCGCCCGGCTCTGGCGCAGATCCTTCACGTAGTGGCCGAAGGTAAACACCAGGGCCGCCGGAATCAGAATGATCGAAGCCATTTCGAACAGGTTGCTCCAGGCCGTCGGGTTCTCGAACGGGTGCGTCGAGTTGACCCCGAAGAAACCGCCGCCGTTGGTACCCAGTTGCTTGATGGCGATCTGGCTGGCCGCCGGGCCCAGCGGGATAGTTTGGTCAGCACCCTGCAGGGTCAGAGCCTGGACGTAATGACCAAGCGTCTGTGGCACACCCTGCCAGACCAGGAACAAGGCCAGCAGCAGGCACAGCGGCAACAGGCCGTAGAGGGTGGCACGGGTCATGTCGACCCAGAAGTTGCCCAGGGTCAGGGCTGAACGCCGGGAGATGCCGCGGCACAGCGCGACCAGCACGGCAAGGCCGGTGGCGGCACTGACAAAGTTCTGCACGGTCAGACCGATCATCTGGCTCAGGTAACTTACCGACGCTTCGCCGCTATAGGCCTGCCAGTTGGTGTTGGTGACGAAGCTCACCGCCGTGTTGAACGCCAGCGACCATTCCTGACCCGGCAGGTTCGCCGGATTGAGCGGCAAGTAGCCCTGCAGCAGCAGCACGGCAAACACCAGCACGAAACCGGCGAAGTTGAAGGCCAGCAAGGCCAGGGTGTATTGCTTCCAGTTCTGTTCGGTCTCGGCATTGACCCCGGACAGCCGGTAGCAGCCACGCTCCACCGGCCCCAGCACGGACGACAGCCAGGTGCGCTGGCCTTCCATGACCTTGTAATAGAATCGCCCGAGCCAGGGCGCCGGGACTAACACCAGCGCAAAGAACGCCAGCAGCAACGCGTAATCGTAACTGTGCATGGTCGCTCCTAACCCCGGTCAGCGCGCAGCAGCGCGACCATCAGGTAGATCATCAACGCCACTGCCAACAGCAGTGACACCCCGTCCAGAATGCTCATCGAAACTCTCCGTCCTTACGGCACTTCGCCGCTGACGGTCATTGTCGGTAGAGCTGCTGTAAAGGTGCGAGATCACGACCCCGGCGAGGACATAAAGAATGCGTAAAGAACGCCCTTACTGCCCTGCCAGTACCTGCCACTGCGACGGTTGTTCGTAGCTGGCGACCCAGTCGGCGACCGCTTCGGCCGGCATCGGCCGGGCAATGCCATAGCCCTGGGCGACATCGCAGCCCAGGCCCATCAGCAACTGTCCGTGCTCGACGCTCTCCAGCCCCTCGGCAATCACCTGGCGGCCAAAAGCCCTGGCCAGACCGATCACCGCCCGGGTCAGCGCCAGATCGTCATGGTCATGGAGAATGTCGCGGACGAAGGATTTGTCGATCTTGATGGTGCGGGTCGGCAGGCGTTTGAGGTAACTCAGGGATGAGTAGCCCGTACCGAAATCATCCAGCGAGAACTGCACCCCCAACTGCTGGCAGGCGTCCAGGCACTGGCTGACCCGCTGGATGTTCTCGATGGCCACCGACTCGACGATTTCCAGATCAAGCATCTGTGGCGCCACCGCCGGATGACATGCCAGCAAACGCTTGAGGCGCTCGACAAAGTCACTGCGCTGGACGTGCCGGGCAGCAATATTCACGCTCACCGGCCAGACGTGGCCGGCCTGCTGCCAACGCTGCATCTGCGCCATGGCTTGTTCGATCACCCACTCACCGATCTCGACAATCAGGTCGGTCTGCTCCACCAGCGGCAGGAAATCGGCCGGCGCCACCAAGCCCTTGAGCGGGTGCTGCCAGCGCAGCAAGGCCTCGAAACCGAGCACCTGACCACTGCGCATGTTGACCTTGGGCTGGTAATGCAGGCACAACTCACCCTCGATCAGCGCCTGATGCACCCGTGCCACGGTCTGGTGGGTGGCCTTGACCTCACGGTCCAGCGACACGTCGAACAGGTGATAGCGGTTGCGCCCGCTCTGCTTGGCCACATACAGCGCCTGATCGGCATGACGCACCAGGGTGTCGGTGTCTTCGTTATCGAGGGGAAACAGGGTTACGCCGATGCTGGCACTGACACTGACCTCGCGATTACAGATCGAGTACGGCGCGGCAATCGCCTTGAGCACCCGCTGCAGCGCCAGGTGCAGCTGTGCAGGGTCCTGCACATGGCGCAGGATCAGCACGAACTCATCGCCCGAGAGCCGCGCCACGGCATCGCCGCCGCGCAGGATACCCTTCAGGCGATTGGCCACCTCGACCAACAACAGATCGCCACTGGCATGGCCGTAGCCGTCATTCACGGCCTTGAAGCCGTCGAGGTCGAGCATGCACACCGCCAAGGCGATGTCTTCACGCCGCGAAAACTCCAGCGCCTGATTCAGCAGGTCTGAAAGGTAGGCGCGATTGGGCAGCCCGGTAAGCACGTCATGACCTACCCGCCACTGCAGCGTATGCAGCAGTTGGCGCTTCTCGGTCACGTCGAAGCGGATCGACACATACTTGCGCACCCGGCCACTGGCCGGATCGATCAGTGGCACCATGGTGCTGTCGACCCAGTACAGCGAACCGTCCTTGGCGCGGTTACAGATTTCGCCCTTCCATACCTTTCCGGCGACCAGGGCACGCCACATGCCATCGAAAAACGCCGGATCGTGCAGGCCGGAATTGAGAATGCGGTGATTGGCCCCCAGCAGTTCCTCACGGCTGTAGCCTGAGATGCTACAGAACTGTTCGTTGACGTAGGTGATCTGCCCACTCAAGTCGGTTTCGGAAAAAATCGCGGCGGCATCAACGGCCGTGCGGTAATTGTCGTCCATGAGAATCTCGTACCCTGGGGGTCAGCGATTGAAGCGCTCGACCAGGGCACGCAGGCCCAAAGAAATGTGTTCCAGCTCCGCTCCGCGGGTGGCGGCGGCATTGGCATTTTGCGCGGTGCGCTGAACGGTACCGGCCACGTTATTGATCTGCGCGCAGACCTCTTCGGCCACCGACGATTGCTCTTGAGAAGCCGCCGCCATCTGCTGGCTCATGTCGCTGATACGCTCCACCGCCACACGAATGCCCAGCAAGGCCTGCTGCGCCTCAAGCACTCGAGCCACGCCATGCTCGGCTTCATCTATACCCAGGCTGGCGATGCTCACTGCTTCATCAGCGCCAGCGCGCAAATTCTCGATGATGCCCTGGATTTGCACCGTCGATTGCCGGGTCTTGCCGGCCAATGCGCGCACCTCGTCGGCAACCACGGCAAAACCTCGACCCTGCTCACCCGCCCGCGCCGCTTCGATCGCCGCATTGAGGGCCAGCAGGTTGGTCTGGTCGGCAATGGCGCGGATCACTTCGGCGGCCAGGAAGATGTCCTGGGTCTGGCCGGCGAGGTGGGTCACAGCCTGATTGATCTGGCTGACGGTATTGGCGAGCAACTGGATAGCCTCGCGCATGGTACCCGCCACCTCGCTGCCTTGCCCCGCCAGTTGATTGGCCGTGTGCGCTTCACCCGCAGTGTCCTGCACATGGCGCGCGACCTCGGCAATCGAGGCAGCCATCTCGGTCATCGCCGTGGCAGTCATGTCGGTTTCTGCACGCTGCTCGAGCAATGCCGATTCGGTAGTGCGCGACAGGCAGCTGGAGTCTCTGGCCGCTTCGCTCAATTGCACGGTCAGGTCGCTCAGACGCGTCAATGCGGTTTTCAGGCGTGCCTCTTCACTGATCAGGATCATCTGCAACTGCGCCGCTGGGCCCAGGGCATCGCTGTAAGTCAGGGCGACAACAGGGTCGGCAAAGGTGTTGCCCGAGCGCTGGACAATCTGCGCCAACTGCTGCCCCAGGCGCCGATGCGCCCATATTCCAAGCAGGCCAAACACCCCGAACGTGATGGCAAACCCTGGCCAGCCAGGCAGCAGAAGCTGGGCACCGATAGCGGCTGCGCCAGCCAGCAGCGGCAGGCACAGGACCTGCGCGAACTGCGCCAGACGCCGGCGGGCAGGCACTGCCGGTTTTCCTTCGCGCAAGCGCGCATACAGGGCTTCGGCGCGGCGCACCTGCTCGCGGGTCGGCTTGACCCGTACCGACTCATAGCCCACCAGGCGGCCGCCTTCGAGAATCGGCGTGACATAGGCGCTGACCCAATAGAAGTTGCCGTTCTTGCAGCGATTCTTGACGATCCCCATCCAGCTCTGGCCGGCCTTGAGGTAGTGCCACATCTGCTGAAAAACCACGGCAGGCATGTCGGGATGACGTACCAGGTTGTGCGGGCTACCGATCAGTTCTGCCTGGCTGAAGCCACTCATGGCGGCAAATTCAGCGTTGCAATAGGTAATGTTGCTGGCGGTGTCGGTGGCAGAAATGAGCCGTTGGTCATCTCCGAACGTCTGTTCGACTGAGGTGACCGGCAGGTTGAGACGCACGTTGAAACTCCCTTTACTGCGTTCTGATGATCGAGCAGCGAGCTTCTGATGCAAGCGCGATACGGTTTAACTGTTTGTTCAAATAACCTTACGAATTACATCACATTTTTTTATTACTGGTAATCAATTTCGCTGATACCAAATGCCAATGGATTTTATTAAATAGCTGATTTTTATCAAAAAATAGTTGTCTGAATAGTCAACTCAACTGCCGGACTGAGGCCGATATCGTCAAGGTGGATGCCGCATCCTGCCGCCCGCTTGAATTTCAACTGGTCAGACCGGTAAAGCCAATTCACACGCCACGCCCGGAAAAACCCTTGCAAACCCCGAAAACACGCGCCTACACTGACCCCGCACTGGACATACCGGTAAGACCACAATAATTAAGTCCTCCGCTCTTTCGCCCTCCCCCGGCATCGAAGCAAGGACACCGATCAGAGATCCCTCCCATGCTCAAATGGTGCTCGCGTTCGATCTTCCTCCAAGTAGTGCTCGGCCTGGTGCTTGGCGTCGCCTGTGGCCTCAGCTTTCCCGAAGTTTCCCTGCAACTCAAACCCCTGGGTGACGGCTTTATCAAGCTGATCAAAATGCTCATCGGCTTGATCGTATTCTGCGTTGTGGTCAGCGGTATTTCCGGTGCCGGTGACCTGAAGAAGGTCGGGCGGATCGGCCTGAAATCGGTGATCTACTTCGAAATCCTGACCACCATCGCCCTGGTCATCGGCCTGGTGTTTGCCTTTACCTCCGGAATCGGCAGCGGTGCCAACATTCACCTGGATCAATTGTCCAGCGCCGAGGCCGGCAACCTGGCCGAGCGCGGCCAGCATATCCACGGCACGGCCGCGTTCCTCATGGACCTGATTCCGACCTCGGTGATCGGTGCCTTCGCTGACAACAACATCCTTCAGGTGCTGCTGTTTTCAGTACTGTTCGGCAGCGCCCTGAACCTGGTCGGTGAGGCGGCCTCGGGCATCTCGCGGCTGATCAATGAACTGAGCCATGTGATCTTTCGCATCATGGGCATGATCGTGCGCCTGGCGCCAATCGGCGTGTTCGGCGCCATTGCCTTCACCACCAGCAAATATGGCCTGGAATCGTTGCAGCACTTGGGTGGCCTGGTCGCCTTGTTCTACCTGACCTGCACCGGTTTTGTACTGCTGATCCTGGGAACCGTGATGCGCCTGTCGGGCCTGCGCATCCTGCCGTTCATCAAGTACCTGCGCGAAGAACTGACCATCGTGCTCGGCACCGCCTCCTCCGACGCGGTACTGCCGCAGATCATGCGCAAACTCGAGCACCTGGGCATTGGTAATTCCACCGTCGGCCTGGTGATCCCGACCGGCTATTCCTTTAACCTCGATGGCTTCTCGATCTACCTGACCCTGGCCATTGTCTTCATCGCCAATGCCACCGGCACACCGCTGGCCATGACCGACCTGCTGACCATCCTGCTGGTGTCGCTGATCACCTCCAAGGGCGCCCACGGCATTCCGGGCTCGGCACTGGTGATTCTCGCCGCGACCCTGACGGCGATTCCGGCGATCCCGGTGGTTGGCCTGGTGCTGGTGCTGGCCGTGGACTGGTTCATGGGCATCGGCCGGGCATTGACCAACCTGATCGGCAACTGTGTGGCCACCGTCGCCATCGGCCGCTGGGAAGGTGATATCGACATGGAGCGGGCCAATAATGTGCTGGCCGGCAAACAGGGCTTTGGCTTTGCCCAGCGCAAGACACCCAACGCCCATCAACAAGAGTTCTGAGTGAAATGGCCGGCACCGGCGGTGCCGGCCACAGGAGCAAACCATGCAAGTGTTCTCATGGAGTGAACAGTGATTACTTCATCGACAGTAGTGAACTCAGTGGTGGAAAAACTCCGCCAGGCCCTGGCCCGAGGCCAGTGGCGCTCGGGTGACATGCTCCCGGGCCAGCGCGAGCTGGCCGAGCAACTGGGCATCAGCCGGCCCAGCCTGCGAGAGGCGGTGACCGTATTGGAAACCCTTGGCCTGGTACGTTCGATGCCGGGTAAAGGGGTGCTGGTGCTCGACGCCGACATGAGCGAAACCGCCCTGCCGCAGACCGGGGTGGCCGAAGCCAGCCTGGAGGACGTCCTGCAACTGCGCTACACCCTGGAACCGTTCATCGTCGGCCTGGTCGCACAGTCGATCAGCAGCAAAGAGATCGGCCAGTTGCGCCTGACCCTGATGGACATGCGCGAAGCCCTTGAGGCCGAGGACAGCGAAGCGGGCGTCAACGCCTACATCGCCTTCCACGAGGAGTTGTTCACCCTCACCGCCAACCCGATTTTTCAGAGTGTGGTGCAGCAGACCAGCAACGCCCTCAAACAAAGCGCCGCGGTGTTGCGCAATTCTCCCGAGCATCTGGCGGCGCGCCTGGAAGAGAACGAAGCGGTGGTGCGCGCCATCCGCAACAAGAACAGCGCCCAGGCCAGTGCGCAGATGCGCCACCACATCCTTCAGGAAGGCCGGCGCATGGGTATCGAACTGAACATCCCGGACGAACATCCGGCCACTTGAAGTCAGGAGAGCATTGATGAACGCCAGCGCCCAAGCCCCTGTGACCGCCCTGCCGCCCTTGCTTGTCCATGGCGAAGTGCGCCTCTCGGCCGAGCAGATCTACCCGCGCCTGTTCGACGCCATTCTCGAACAGCGCCTGGCGCCGGGTAGTGCCTTGCCCGAGCAGGCGCTGGGTGAGGCGTTCGGGGTCAGCCGCACCGTGATTCGGCGAGTGCTTGGCCGTCTGTGCGACCAGCAGGTGATCGTCCAGCGCCCAAGCCATACCGCGCGCCTGGCAGCCCCCGACCCGCAGCAGGCGCGGCAGATTCTCAGCGCCCGGCGCCTGGCTGAAACCACCTTGATCACCCTGGCCGCGCAACGTTCGCGACCGGCGAAAATCCGCCAACTGCGCGAACTGGTCGCGCGTGAACGCCAGCATCACGAACAGGGTCAGCGCTGCACGGCAATCCGCCTCGGCGGCGAGTTCCACCTCAAGCTGGCGGAGATCGCCAACAACGCACCGTTGACGCGTTTTCTCAATGGCCTGGTACCGCAAACCTCGTTGATCATCGCCCAGTACGAGGCCCGGCCCTGCAGCCACTGCGCCTGGCAAGAACACGCGGCGATCATCGATGCGCTGGAACAAGGTGACGGTGAAGCGGCCCTGGCCTTGATGCACCAGCACCTGGACCATATCGAGGCCAAGCTGGATCTGTAGGAGCGGGCCTTGTCCCGCGATCGGCCGCGCAGCGGCCGTAAACCCTGAGCTTGCGGTGCAACTGTCACACCGCATTGGCTGACATTGCTGCCGCTTTGCGGCAGATCGCGGGGCAAGGCCCGCTCCTACAATTGCCTCGCGTGCTGACCACGGCATAAGCAGTACTTGGTCGGTCTTATCAAGCTCCGATGAACCCCCACCTATACTGAAATCACCAAGGTCTAAATCCGCCAAGCATCCCGTCGCAAGGGGGTAGCGCTTGTGGCCCCCCGTTCTTCTCTCCTGCTCCTGCTCATCCTCCTGCTCGCCCTGGGCGGCTGCGCCTCGCGCGAAAAAGCCCCCGCCGCCCCTCCCGTGCAACTGAGCCCCGCCACCTGGGAGCAGATCGACCGGGAAATCATCGACGCCTCCCTGGCCAGCACCAGCTCGGTCAATGACTACACCCGCCGCTCCATGCGGGTGTGGAAGGACCGCGTGCAGCAATTTACCGAAAGCGACTTCATCCCCTGGTTCACCGGCTACTGGACCCAGCAGTGGCTGACCATGAAAGTGGCCTGGTACAAGATGAACAGCGGCGAAGGCAAGGAGCCGCCGGAGAAGCGCCTGGCGGTTTACCTGCAAGAGCAGTATCACCGCCGGGTACTCGACCAGGTGGCCAAGGAGATCGACCCTGAAGGTATTCGCGACCGCGCCATGGAGCTGTACTTGCAGTTGCTTGGCCAGCAGTTACAGCAAATTGCCGAACGCTACCGGGCGCCGCCCGAGCAACTCAATCTGCGCCTGACACGGATCCAGGCCATCAACCTCGGGCCACCGAAGGCGCGCAATGCCTCGCTCTACCAACTGCTGTACAGCAAGCCGCTGGCCGAGCAGCCGGCGTATGCCGCCCTGGTCGGACACATGCACAGCGCCGTGCGCGCCGGCACCCAGCGTTCGGACATTGGTCTGTCATCGGTGGCGCAGCAGGCCAGTGAAAAGCTCGGTGCAACCCTGGCACCACGCGGTATAGCCAGTGCTGTGGCGACCGCCGTGGGCCGCGTCGCGGGCACCCTGATCTCAGTGGCTGCGGCGGGTTACGGCGCCATCTCCCACAGCCAGGAACAACCGGCCATGATCGAGCAGCTGCGGGTGATCCTCAATGTCGCGCTCAACGAGGAATGGCGCGAGCTGATGGAGAACCGCAAGAGCGGCGTCATGGCCGGGGTGTACTACTTGTCCGGCGAAATCGAAGAGGGCCTGATCGGTGCCCGGCGCCTGCCGGATGAAACCGAGAGCGGCTCATTACGCATCGTCCTGCCGGCGCAATAGCCCGCCTCAGGCCGCGACGCGGTTGTCATCCACCGCCTGGGCCGAGGTCGGCAGGCCGAAAATGCGATCGAACAGCCAGTTGTACAGGAAGGTGTAGCAAGGGATCAGGATGATAAAGGCCAGGTCCACCAGGAAGGCTTCGACCAGGCTCATGTCCAGCCACCAGGCAATCAACGGAATCAGGTAAATCACCAGGGTGAGCTGGAAGCCGATGGCATGCGCGACACGCCGGGCAACGCTACGCCCGCGCTTGGCCTGGCGGCTTTCCCAGTACTCGAACAGGGTGTTGTAAATGAAGTTCCAGGCCATGGCGATGGTGGTGATCATCACCGCCAGCGGGCCGGTATTGCTCGGCGCCGTGTCCGACAGGTAGGCCAGGCCCAGGGTCGACATGCACAAGCCAATGGCTTCATAGGCGGTCACATAGACCAGTTTGCGTTTTACACCTTGCACCGTATTACCTCAGTTGCATCATCAATCGCCGCCCGTCCAGGCGGCAGAGGCGGGCAAGAATGCGTCAATCTTCTTGACAGAAAAAGTCAGCAGCTATCAGATTGACTGACAGGAGATTAGCCTTTGAATTTTTCCAGCGACAACATCGAACTGTTCCTTGCCGTGCTCGATCGCGGTTCGTTTTCTGCCGCCGCCCGCACCCTGGGCCGGGTGCCTTCCGCCGTGAGCATGGCGGTCGGCAACCTCGAAGCGGAGTTGGGTTATGCCCTGTTCGAACGCACTCATCGGGAAACCCGGCCCACTGCCCTGGCCCAGGCCCTGGAGCCCCACGCGCGGATGATCGCGGCGCAACTGGGGCAGTTACAGGTGCATGCCCTGGAACTGTCCCAGGGACTGGAAAGCACCCTGGCCATCAGCGTGGTACCGGATATCGACCACAGCCCGCTGCTGGCGGCGATCAAGTCCATCAGCGAACGCTACCCGCTGCTAGAGGTCGAGGTCCTCAGCGCGCCCCAGGAAGAAGCCCTGCAATTGCTGCACAGCGGCCGGGTCAGCCTGTGCCTGGCGTTCGCCGGGTTGACCGTCGATCCGCAGCAACGCTTCCAGAACATCGGCATGGAGTCGCTGGTGGCGACCATCTCGCCGCAGCACCCTGCCCTGCAGAGCCAACCCTGGCAGATCGCCTACCTCGAAGACCTGGTCAATGTCCGGCAGATCCTGGTAGCCAGCCGCGATTTGCCGCTCACCGACACCCGCGCCCTGATCGGCAAGGCGCACTGGCGTACCGACAGCCTGAGCATGGCCCTGGAGATGGTCGAAGCAGGTCTGGGCTGGGGCGATTTTCCGCTGTCACGGGTGGCACCGTTGCTGGCGGCCGGACGCCTGCTGCGCCTGGACTTCAAGAACACCCGCAATGAACTGCAATTGCCGGTGCATGCCTTCTGGCGTCAGAACCAGCCCCTGCAGAAAGCCGCACGGGAACTGGTGCGGTTGCTTGGCGTGTAAGGGTGTGCCTGGGACCACCCCCGGGAAGTACCTGACAGTCCCTGCGGCATTCTGCCTTTCAACATTTCCCGCTTGCGGCCGATAGCCCTCTGGATAGGTACGAGCATTCGCCAAAAGCACCGCTCGGCACTCCTCTTTACTGGCACAAGGTCTCGGAACATGAACCTGAAATTTCGCCACAAGATCCTGCTGTGCGCCTGCGGCGTCGTGGTTCTGGCATTCGCTTTGTTCACCCTCTACAACGATTACCTGCAACGCAACACCATCCGACAGAACATCGAGTCCTCGGTCAAACAAGCCGGCGCGTTGACCGCCAGTAGCGTGCAGAACTGGATGAGCGGCCGCATCCTGGTCCTGGAAAACCTCGCCCAGGACGTTGCCCATCAGGGTACCAACGCCGATTTCCCGGGACTGGTCGACCAGCCCTCGTTCACCAGCAACTTCCAGTTCACCTATGTCGGCCAGGCCACCGGGGTATTCACCCAGCGTCCGGATGCGAAGATGCCCGACGGCTACGACCCGCGCCAGCGCCCGTGGTACACCGCGGCCGTCGCGGCCAACCAGACCATGCTGACCCCGCCGTACATGGCCGCGGTCGGTGGCCTGGTGGTGACAATTGCCATGCCGGTCAAGAGCAAGAGCGGTGGTGAACTGCTCGGTGTGGTCGGTGGCGACCTGAGCCTGGCGTCGCTGGTCGACATCATCAACGCCGTGGACTTTGGCGGCATCGGCCATGCCTTTCTGGTCGACCGCAATGGCCAGGTGATCGTCAGCCCGGACAAAGACCAGGTGATGAAAAACCTCAAGGACATCTACCCGGGCAGCAACCTGCAGGTGGCCCCTGGCACGCATGAAGTGACCCTGGGCGGTGAAGAACGGATCATCTCGTTCGCGCCGGTCAGCGGCCTGCCATCGGCCGACTGGTACATCGGCCTGTCCATCGACAAAGACAAGGCCTACGTTGCCCTCAGCCAGTTCCGCACCTCGGCCATCATCGCCATGCTCATTGCCGTGGCGGCCATTGCCGGCCTGCTCAGCCTGCTGATTCCGGTACTGATGCGCCCCCTGACCACCATGGGCCGCGCCATGCAGGACATCGCCCAGGGTGAAGGCGACCTGACCCGCCGCCTGGTCGTGGAGAACAAGGACGAGTTCGGTGAGCTGGCCAGTGCCTTCAACCAGTTCGTCGAACGTATTCACGCCTCGATTGCCGAGGTGTCCTCGGCCACGCGTCAGGTGCATGACCTTTCCGAACGGGTGATGAGCGCCTCCAATGCCTCGATCATCGGCTCCGAAGAGCAAAGCATGCGCACCAACAGTGTCGCCGCGGCGATCAACGAACTGGGTGCCGCCACCCAGGAAATCGCCCGCAACGCCGCCGATGCCTCGCAGCATGCCAGCGGTGCCAGCGAACAGGCCAACGACGGTCGCCAGGTGGTCGAAGAAACCATCTCGGCGATGACTTCGCTGTCGCAGAAGATCAGCGAATCCTGCGAGCAGATCGAAACCCTCAACGCCAGCACCGACGACATCGGGCAGATCCTCGACGTGATCAAGGGCATCTCCCAGCAGACCAACCTGCTGGCCCTGAACGCCGCCATCGAAGCCGCCCGTGCCGGTGAAGCCGGTCGCGGTTTCGCCGTGGTCGCCGACGAAGTACGCAACCTGGCCCACCGTACTCAGGAGTCGGCCGAAGAGATCCACAAGATGATCACCACCCTGCAGGTCGGTTCACGCGAGGCGGTGCACAACATGAACGCCAGCCAGGTGTCGAGCGAGGAAAGCGTGATGGTCGCCAACCAGGCCGGTGAACGCCTGAGCAGCGTGACTCAGCGTATCGGCGAGATCGACGGCATGAACCAGTCGGTGGCTGCGGCGACCGAAGAACAGACTGCCGTGGTTGAAAGCCTGAACCTCGACATCACCCAGATCAACGTGCTGAACCAGCAAGGCGTGGCCAACCTCAATGACACCCTGCGTCATTGCGATGCCCTGGCCCAACAGGCCGGTCGCCTGAAGCAACTGGTCGACAGCTTCAAGATCTGACCCCTGCCTGGCGAGGGCGCAATGCCCTCGCCAGGTAGCTGGTACTACACCACCACGGCGCGCTTCGTCCTGCCCATGCGCACCCAGCCGATCAGCACCGCCACCATCACCACAAAACCCAGGTAGCCGAACAACGGATAGACCTGGCCGACCAGGCTGATAAAGCCGATCAGGCTACAGATGAACGCCGCCACGCCCGTGACCACAGCGCCCAGACGGAAGCTGCGGGTGCCCGCCGGCAACAGCCGCGCCAGAAACGAATAGTGCATGCCCACCGCGGTATTGACGATCATGCCGAAGATGATCACGCACATGATCACCCCCAGCGCCGGGGAAATTTCACTGGCAATCGACAGCATCGGCATCGGCAAGTCAGCCACGGTATCCAGACGTGAGAGCAGCCCTGCACTCATGACCAACATCAGGCCGCCGAGCCCCGCACCACCGAGAATGCCTCCCCAGATCGCGGTTTTCTCCAGGCGCGCCGAACCACCGAGGATCGCCAGCATCGGCGCCCCGGCCACAACGTTGTACGACACGTAGAGGAAAGCCCCCAGCAGCCAGTGGCTCGCCCCTGCTTCCTGCTGGCTGGCGACCTGGTCCAGTGCGGTAAAACTCAGGTCGCGAGTGAACACTGCATACAACGCGATAGCGGTAGCCGCAAGGATCAGAAACGGCGTGACGGCACCGATCAACACAATGACTTTCTGTATATCGAGACAGACCACGGCCACCACCAGCAGCGTTACCAGCACGCTACCGGTCAGTGCCGGGATGCCAAACTGCTGTTCGAGCAAGGCACCGCCACCGGCCAGCATCACCACCGTCACCCCGAACATGAAGAAGGTGATCAACAGGTCGACGAACAGGCCCAGGTAACGCCCACAGATGGCATACACCACATCCTTGTGGGAAGCGGCCTGCAGTCGGTTGCCCAAACCGGCCAGGGCCATGCCGAGAAAGGTGAACAGCGCGGCACTGACCAGGGTTCCGAGCAGGCCCCAGAGGCCGAAGTTGACAAAGAACAGCAATAACTCCCGCCCTGAGGCGAAACCTGCACCCACGATAACGCCGATAAAGGCGCCTGCAATTTTCAGCTGCTCTTTCATCTCGAACCCTCTGGCATCTATGGCCCTTTGTAGGCCTTGTTGTTTTTACCCAGTACCGCGCAGGCAGGTATGTGGCTTCAGTCGTGACCGATCCAGGCCTGTACTTCGATCTCCACATCCACACCCAGGGCCAGCCCGGCGCTCACCGTCGAACGCACCGGGTAGCCGCTGGCGAAGAAGCTTTTGTAGACCTCGTTGAAACCGGCGAAATGGGCCATATCGGACAACCACACGGTGGCCTTGACCACCTGGTCGAAACCGACGCCGCACTCGGCCAGGGTTTCGCCGATACGCTCGAGGGTGGCCTGGGTCTGGGTTTGAATGTCACCACGCACCACTTCGCCGGTGGCGCTCATGGGCACCTGGCCGGAGAGAAACACAAAGCCGCCGACTTTGACCGCCTTGGAAAACGGGAACGGCAAGTGGCTGGGAATACGCTGAATAGTCGAGCTCATGGGAATGTCCTTTGGGTGATTAACGAAAGCGCGCCGGTGACAAGCGTTGCGGCTCGACACCTTCGCGATGCAAGGAAGCGGGAAGTGCCTGATCCAGCAGTAACGCACAGGCCAGCTGCGAGACGCCGGCCGCCGACTGGATGCCATAGCCGCCCTGGGCGGCCAGCCAGAAAAACGCCGGGGTTTGCGGATCCCGGCCGATCACCAGATCGCCATCGGCAACGAATGAACGCAACCCGGCCCAGGTATGGCTGGGGCGGCGGATCGTCAGGGTAGTCAGGGCTTCGATGTTGTAGATACCGATGGCTACGTCGAGCTCTTCGGGCATTACATCCTGAGGCTCGACCGGATCGGCATTGGCGGGTGAGCCCAGCAACTGCCCGGCGTCAGGTTTGAAATAGAAACTCTCATCGACCCCGATCACTGCCGGCCATTGTGCAAAAGCGTGGTCGTGTGGCCCTTCGAAGGTAAAGGCGCTACGTCGGCAGGGTTGCAGGCCAACCGGTTGCACGCCACACAGCGTCGCGACCCGATCTGCCCAGGCACCCGCCGCGTTGACCAGTTGACGCGCCTGCACCACGCTGCCATCGGCCAGGTGCAGCTGCCAGAGACCGTCGGCAAAGCCCGCTTCGACCAACTCGGCATTGCAACGCAGCTCGCCGCCTGCCAGACGAAAACCGCGCAAAAAGCCCTGATGCAAAGCATGTACATCAAGGTCCATGGCGCCCGGTTCATGATACGCACCGGCAATGGCTTCGCCCCGCAGACTCGGCACCATCGCCAGTGCGGCCTGAGGATCGAGCAAGTGCACCTCGGTGCCATTGGCCAGGTTCTGCGCATAGCTGCTGGCGAGCAGTTCCTGTTGCTCGAGACTGGCGACATACAGACACCCGCGCGGCTCAAGCAATCGATGTTCACAGAACCCGGCCGGGGGCGATTCGTAGAAAGCCCGGCTGGCCCGAGTCAAGGCCTGGATCTGCGGGGTGCCATAGGCCTCCATGAACATCGCCGCCGAGCGCCCGGTGGAGTGGTAGCCCGGCTGCGATTCTCGTTCCAGCAACAGTACGCTTTGCTGCCCTGCCAGCCGGTAGCCCAGAGAAGCACCCGCAATACCGGCGCCAATGATCACGCTGTCGAATGTCTGCGTCATAACCTTGCCATTGCCTGATGGAGAACGGAAATTATCACTTATGAGAATTCTAATATATGAGAATTTCAGATTACGCAAGCGCCCACGGTAAGATGCCTGACCGTAATGCCTGACCGAGATCCTTGATGAGTGACCGCTCCCCCGCTGCCGACCGCCCTGGTACGCAGCCCTCGATTGACCGCAGCGAAGTCGGCGCGCGCTTGCGCACCGTGCGCAAGAGTCAGCAACTGACCCTCAAGCAGTTGTCGGAACGCTCCGGGGTGCCGGTATCGACCTTGTCGAAAATGGAACTGGCGCAGGTTTCAGTGAGCTACGAAAAACTCGCTGCAGCGGCGCGGGCCCTGAATGTCGACATCGCCCAACTGTTTCGCTCATCCGAAATGGGCGATGCGCCAGCCTCCACCACCGTGGTGGTTCACTCGCTGCCTACCGCGCCGGGTTACAGCACCGGGACCTATGACTATCACCTGATCGCCGGGGAGTTTCCCGAACGCCTGATGACCCCGATGTACGCAAGGATCATCGCCCGCGAGCGGCAGCAGTTCGACGAATTCATCCGTCACCCTGGCCAGGAATTTGCGCTGGTGCTCAGCGGCCGGGTGCGGATTGAATTCGAGACCGGAGAAGCCGTGAGTATCGGCGCGCAAGAGACCGCTTACTTCAACAGCAATGTGGGGCACATCTACCTGTCCGAGAGTGAGGATGGCGGCGATGCTCATGTGATGGTGGTGATGACTGATCGGTGATCGGTTGTAGGAGCGGATTCATCCGCGATGGGGCGCATCGCGGCCCCAAAATGGGCCTGCTGCGCAGTCCATCGCGGATAAATCCGCTCCTACACCTTGAACCTGTAGGAATTGACGGTCCAGTTATAACCTAATAACGAACTAGTCTATTTCGCTATAAAAAAACCTTTATGCTGGCTGCCATCCGATCACGGGCACGTTGGACGCTTAGGTAAATTATGGATGTAGGTTCATTCGGCTTCACCATTGCAGGCCTCATCGTAGGATTCATCGTCGGCATGACCGGCGTCGGCGGCGGTTCATTGATGACCCCGATCTTGCTCTGGTTCGGCATCAGCCCGGCCACCGCGGTGGGCACCGACCTGTTATACGCCGCCATCACCAAAGCCAGCGGCGTCTGGGTCCACAGCAAAAACAAGAACATCGACTGGACAATCACCGGCTGGCTGACCCTGGGCAGCGTCCCTGCCGCCGCTGCCACCCTGTGGTTCCTCAGCACCCTGGACACCGACACCCAGGCCGCCAACGCCGTGATCAAACAAGGCCTGGCCGTGGTCCTGGTCCTCACCGCCCTGGCCATCCTGTTCAAAAGCAAACTGCAAGCCTTCGCCAGCAAGCACGCCGGTGACCGCTATCACCTAAGTGGCACCAGCCTCAACCTGCTGACCGTCGTCACCGGCGTCATACTCGGCGTCATGGTTTCGCTGACCTCCATCGGCGCAGGCGCCCTAGGCACCGTCGCCCTGTTCCTGCTCTACCCCTACCTGGTCACCCGCCGCCTGGTCGGCACCGAGATCGCCCACGCCGTGCCCCTGACCCTGGTCGCCGGTCTGGGCCACGCCAGCATGGGTAACATGGACTGGTCACTGCTGGGTTACCTGCTGCTGGGCTCGCTGCCGGGCATCTACCTGGGTAGCCACCTGACCGGACGTATTTCCGACGGCGTCCTGCGTCCGTGCCTGGCGGCCATGCTGCTGATGATTGGTTACAAGCTGGCGTTCTGATGCGCAGCAACGTTTCTCTCGTGTCGAGATGATTGGCAAAACATATGGAAAACCGTATATTCGGATTTCCATATGTTAATCTCAGACAACCCCGATGCTCACCCCTGCCCTTGTATTCAAATGCCTGGCCGATGAAACCCGGGCCCGCGCCACCTTGCTCATCACCCGAGAGGGCGAGCTCTGCGTCTGCGAGCTGATGTGTGCGCTCAACGACAGCCAACCGAAAATCTCTCGTCACCTGGCCCAACTGCGCGCCTGTGGGCTGCTGCTCGACCGCCGCCAGGGCCAATGGGTGTACTACAAGCTCAATCCTCAATTACCGGCCTGGGTCCACGAAGTGCTCAAGCTGACCCTCGACGCCAACGCTGAGTGGCTTGCCCAGGACAGTGCCCGTCTCGATGCCATGGGTGATCGCCCTACCGCCCTGTCCTGCTGCTGATTGCGAGAAAACCTCCATGCGAATCCTGTTCATGTGCACGGCCAACAGCTGTCGCAGCATTCTCTCTGAAGCGCTGTTCAATCATTTCGCTCCTGCCGGGTTTGAAGCGGTGAGCGCGGGCAGTTTCCCCAAGGGTCAGGTGCTGCCCCGCAGCCTTACCACTTTGCAACGTGCGGGTATCGCCATCAGTGGCCTGAGCAGCAAAGGCAACGATGCGTTCGCAGACAACCCGCCAGATATCGTCATCACCGTCTGCGACAACGCCGCGGGCGAAGCTTGCCCGGTGTACTTCGGTCCGGCGCTGAAAAGCCATTGGGGCCTGGAAGATCCATCGGAAATCCACGGCAGCGAAGCGCAGATCGAGGCCGCTTTCGACGCCACCCTGGCGCATATCGAACGACGCTGCAAAGCCTTCCTCGCCCTGCCGTTCGAACAGCTCGAAAATGAAGAACTGCAGCGTGAACTCAATCGCATCGGCACCCTTTGAACGGAGCTCCCCATGAGCGACTCGCTACCCAATCTCGACACTGACCTGATCAAACCCTTCGCCGAGCATGACGGACATAAACCGCGCATTCTGCTGCTTTACGGCTCGACCCGGGAACGCTCATTCAGCCGCCTGCTGACGGAAGAAGCGGCACGCCTGCTGGAACGCTTCGGTGCCGAAACGCGGATCTTCAACCCCAGCGGCCTGCCCCTGCCCGATGACGCCCCGACCAGCCATCCCAAGGTTCAGGAACTGTTGGAGCTGATGCAGTGGTCCGAGGGCCAGGTCTGGTGCTCGCCGGAACGCCATGGCGCGATGTCTGCGGTATTCAAGGCGCAGATCGACTGGGTGCCCCTGGCGCTTGGTGCGGTGCGCCCGACTCAGGGCAAGACCTTGGCCGTCATGCAGGTGTGTGGTGGCTCGCAGTCGTTCAACGTGGTCAACCAGCTACGCGTACTGGGCCGCTGGATGCGCATGTTCACCATCCCCAACCAGTCCTCGGTACCCAAGGCCTGGCTGGAGTTCGACGCTGAGGACCGGATGAAACCCTCGGCCTATTACGACCGGGTGGTGGATGTAATGGAGGAACTGGTCAAGTTCACCGTGTTGCTGCGTGATCGCGGCGATTACCTGGTGGATCGCTACTCGGAGCGCAAGGAAACGGCAGAGGCGTTGACCCAGCGCGTGGGACAGCGGTCGATCTGACACTTGCGCAGTCGCCGCCCAGCGCAGTTGCCTGGCTAAGGCCTTGCCTCCTGCCCTGTGCGCGCCTGCACAAATTGCCGCAGCTCTACCAAAGGTAAGGGTCGACAAAACCAGAAACCCTGACCCACAGCACAGCCTTGTGCTCGAAGGTACTCCATCTGGGCATCTGTCTCGATACCTTCGGCAATCACCTGGATACCCAGACTGCTGGCCAGTATCAGGCAGCCCTGGATGATGGCCTGATCGATCGCACTGTGGAGCACTTCGCGAATGAACACCTGGTCGATCTTCAGGGTGTCGAACGGCAAGGCTCGCAGTGTGCTGGCCGATGAATAGCCGGTACCAAAGTCATCAATCGACACGCGCACGCCAAGGCTTTGCAGTTGCACGATATTCAGTCGCGCTTGCTGGATATCTTTGAGCGCGGCGGTTTCGGTGACTTCGATCTCCAGACGGTTGATTGGCAGCCCACTGCTGCGAAGTATCGCCGTGAGCTTGTCGACAAAGTCGCACTGCATGAACGCGTAACCGCTCATGTTCACCGCTATGGGTACATCCAGCAGGCCGGCGTCGATCAGCGCACGGTTATCCGCGCAGGCCCGCGCCACTACCCAGGCGTTGAGCGCCGGCATCAAGCCGCTCTGCTCGGCCAGGGGGATGAATTCCTCTGGCGAAACCTGCCCGTTCGGCCCATCGTTCCAGCGCAGCAAGGCTTCCAGGCCGGTGATCCGTTGGGGGTCCTTCAGTTCGAACTGAGGCTGGTAATGCAGCTCCAGTTGTTCCTTTTCGATGGCCTGACGCAGGCGTTCGAGGCGTTGCTGTTCGCGGTGCTGGACGCTACGCATCTTCGGGTTGAAACAGGCGATGCGATTGCCGCCGGCCTTCTTCGCCTGGTACATGGCGAAATCGGCATCGATGATCAACTGGTCGGGCGCCGGTAAGTTGCACTCGGTGCAATTGGCGCAGGTACTGACGCCAAGACTGGCGCGCACGGTCAGGGCCACGCCCTCGATCAGCAGCGGTGCCTGCAGGCAATCGAACAGGCGTGCAGCCAGGCTCATGCCTGCCTTCCCGGCTGCAGATTGACGGGCGACCACGACAAACTCGTCACCACCGACCCTGGCCAGCAGATCCTCGCCACGCAAGCACTGACGAAAACGCCCGGCGATAGCGACCAGCACCTGGTCACCGACATTATGACCGTGGTTATCGTTGATGAACTTCAGACCGTCCAGATCGATGAACACCAGCGCCAGTTGCTGCGCTTGAGCACGCGCCAGGGCGATTTGCTCCGGCAAGCGTTCATGCAGGGCACTGCGGTTCATGCAACTGGTCAGGGTGTCATGACTGGCCAGGTGGTTGATGCGCCTGCGCAACTGCAATTGTTCGCTGATGTCATAGCACACCCCGATCAGCAATTGACGCCCACCCAGCAGCAACTCACCGACACTGACATGCAGGTCGAACAACGAACCATCCTTGCGCTTGCCCTGTAGTTCGCGGACCAGGCCATTGAGCCTGCGCCCGCCACCTGTACGGTAGGACGCCAGGCATTGCTCATGGCGCTCGGCACAGGCCGAGGGCATCAATCGGGAAACGTTCGCGCCGGCCAGTTCGGCAAAGCCATAACCGAACAACTTCTGCGCCGCTGCATTGATGGCCTGGACTTGCCCCCACTCATCGGTGATGACGATAGCATCGGCGGCAGCCTCGAAAATCGCATAGGGAATACTCGTCAGCTCACGTTCGGCGTTGGCCGCAAGCTTGGCAAAATCCTCTCGGGTCATAATCGTGGCCTAACGGTTGAACCTGTCCACCAACGCGTACATCTCGTGCGCGGTCTGTTCCAGTTCGCGGCCCAGGATGGCGGAGCTGGCGGCAATGTCGACGTTCTGCTCCGAGACCTGGGCAATGGTGGTGATCTGCCGGCTGATGTCCTCGGCGACATGGGCCTGCTGCTCGGAGGCTGCAGCCATCTGTTCGGTCATCTGGTGGATATGTTCCACCGCAACGCCAATGCCATCGAGGGCGTTTTGCGTGGCGATCACCTGGTCGACCCCGGCATGCGCTTCATCACTGCCCTGGCGGGCAATGTCCACCGCCTGGTTGGCCGCACTGTGCAGCGTCTGAATGATGCTCTGGATGGTTTCGGTCGATTCCTGGGTCTTGAAAGCCAGCGCCCGCACTTCATCGGCAACCACCGCGAAACCACGGCCCTGTTCCCCGGCCCTGGCTGCTTCGATGGCGGCGTTCAGGGCCAACAGGTTGGTCTGGTCGGCGATCTGACGAATCATGTTCGAGGCGATCTGGATCGACTGGGTTTCATCGGCGAAGTTTTCCACCGACTGACTGATCTGGCTCACCGTCTCCTGCAACTTCTCTATCACCAGGCGCGTCTTGCCCGCTTCCTGGGAACCGACCTGGGTCAGCTGGTTGACGTCCTCGGCTTCGCGCGCGGTGTCGTGGATATGGGTGGACACCTCGGCAATCGACGCGGCCATCTGGGTCATGGCCGTCGCAGCCATATCGGTTTCGTCGCGCTGGCGTTGCAGCGACAACTCGGAGGCCTGCGCCAGTTTGCCGCTTTCGGCGGCCATGCTCTCGGTCTGGTTGGCATAGTCGCCCGAACGGCTCAGCGCGGTGCGTACTTTGGCCTGTTCGCTGATCAGCGACATCATCAGTTGCGCCACGGGGCCCTGCTCATCGGTGTAGGTGCGGGCGATCAACTCGCTATCGAAACTCTCCGCTGCCACCTGTCTGGCCTGGAAAAACTTGTGCTGCAGGCGCCACTGAGCCGCTATCTGCATGCCGACAAAACCGCAGGCCAGCACGCCAATGGCTGCCCAGCTGTCGAGGAAGATCACTGCCGCAAGACCAGGCACGCCCAGTGCCACCGGCGCCAAACCCTGCTCGACTGCAGCCTTGGCCAGGCCCTTGAGGTTCCAGCTGCGTTTGCCGCTGCGCATCCGTTCATACAGCGCCGAAGCACGCTCGATATCGGCCCGTTGCGGCTTGACCCGGACTGACTCGTAACCCACCACCACGGCGCCCTCGAGGATTGGCGTGACATAGGCACTGACCCAATAGTGATCACCATTGCGACAGCGGTTCTTGACCACTCCCATCCAGCTCTTGCCGTCCTTCAGATAGGACCACATATGGGCGAACACCGCTTCCGGCATATCCGGGTGACGCACGATATTGTGCGGGCTGCCGAGCAGCTCCTCGCGACTGAAACCACTGATGGCCACCAGTTCATCATTACAGTAGGTCAGGTTACCGTGCAGGTCGGTGGCAGATATCAGCCGCTGCTCGTTCTGGAATATGACTTCCTGCTGGGTGACCGGCAGATTGCTTCTCATGCTCTGGTATCCGTTTTTTCTTGGATTAATTCAGGTGTAATTACCCCCATTGTATGTGTGGCAATTGGCCATACCCCCATGAATAGAGGCGCCTCAGCTATAGCGAAATGGAATAGCCGGTTAATTGACCTGGTCGTCAGCCCCGGAAGGTTGACTGGTCAGATTCAGGCATTCGCGAAACAGTCGGGTAGCCGGGTCAAGGCTGCGGTTGGCCGAGTAGAAACTGCCGATGCGCCCGAAACTCAGGGGTTTGCCGAGGTCGAAGGCCTTGAGTTTGCCGCCATGGGCCAGCTGCCAGGCGGTTTGCTGAGGGAAGAAGCCAACGGTTTGTTGGTCCTGCATCAACTCATAGTTGGTCAGGGCCGCTATCGACTCGATGACATTGACCGGTGGCCCCAGGTCGAGCATTTCGAACATGCGGTCGACGGTGCGGCGTAGCAAACCACTGCGCGGCGGCAGAATCCACGGGAACGGATGCAGCTCGGCCAGGCTCACCGGCCGATCGCTCGCGTGCAGCGGGTGTTGGGCGCCAGCAACGATGCACAATCCTTCCTCGCACAGCACATCGACCTTCAGCCGCGGCTCGTACTCGTGCCAGCGCCAGTCATCGGGAATCCGCCCGACGACGATATCCAGTTCGCCCGCCAGCAGGCTGGAAAACAGTTGATCCATCTGCCCGACCCGAACCGTCACCAGCACCCCGGGCGCACGCTCCTTGAGCAGACGCAGGGTGTGTGGCAATAGCAAGGTTGATGACGAGGTCAGAGACCCGACCATGACCTGGCCGGTGGTGCCGCTGTGAAAGGCGTTGACCTCATCGGTGAGACTGCGCAGTTCGCTGAGCATCGCGTGGGCCCGGCGCACGACCACATCACCGAGTTCGGTGGCGTGAACACCGCGGTTGCCGCGCACCAACAGGGCTGAACCGAGAAAAGCTTCCATTTCGTGGATGATCTTGGTGACGGCCGGCTGGGTCAGGTTCAACGCCTGGGCGGCGCCCACCAGCGAGCCGCTGCGCAGCACCTGATCGAAGACCACCAATTGATAGAGTTTGAGTTTGCGGGCAACGGAAACGACGGTTGACTTCATGGGTAACACCTGGCGACTATCGAGTGTTAACCGTGTTTTAGCGGCGCACCCTCGATATACGGGCGACTCCTTATTATTTTATTAACTTTCACACCGAAACATAGTAGCGGAGGGTGAGGAGTTATTCATTCCTTTAAAATCAATATAGAGGGCATGGGAATGGGGGAAATTGATGCAGGTCAGCTATTACAGGCAAGCAGGATAATAGACTCAAAACTGAAAGACACAGTTACTATAAAAGCACAACACACTTATCCCGAGCACTTATTCATCAGCAAAAGCGCACATACTCCAATATAAACATCTACCAACACCAGGCAAAATCAAAAGACAGGCTCGCACTATAACCATATGGAATACCTGAACTTTTTATTATTCGGTTCATTCCACAGCACGTGTTTCAGAAACACAAAGCCCCGCGCGCGGCGGGGCTTGTACTTGAGCAACGTCAGAACGATTCAACAGGCTTTTGCGCAGCAGCGTGGGCTTTGTTCAATTCCAGCTTCGGAAAGGAGAAACGGATGACCAAGGTAGAATCCGCCCCTTCCCCAGTCAGCACCAACTCGGCAGAACGGGTGTTATCGGGAGACCCGAGGAGCATCATGGTCACACTGGCGTACTTTGTCGCGGTGTCCGCCCCCTCCAGGAAGGTATAGGTGAAATCGCCCGCCGTAGTGCCCAACTCTGCGTAGCGGGTGAACTGGGTCAAGAACTCATCGCGACTACGGGTTTGCCTGGCAAGTTCGACCAGATCCAGTTGCGATTTGCCATCTGACATCATCGACAAGGTAAACGACTTGTTCAGCGCGGCCATGGCGGCATCATAAAGGGCTTGTTCATAATCACTGACCAACGAAACCGTCGTCAGCTTGTCCCCGGAAAAAACCAGGGCCATAGTGAACTTGTGACCGATAAAGTCGACATCATCCTTGCACACGGCGATTGCCCCTACATCCTCCGAGCAATCGTAGTAGCCCTTGGTTTCGGAATAGAAGGACATCGGCGAATCATAGGCAATGTCCTTGAACAGTTTGTTCTCGGCCATTACCGATGAACTGGCGCCCATAGACACTGCCAATGCAAATCCGATACACCCCATTGTTTTTGACATCAGGCACTTCCTTGTAAGTGATCAAAGCATTTTGCTAATGGCCTAATGCTATAGCATACCTGCGCCTGATGTCGCCACTGCAACACCCGATGCGCCTCCCCACCCCTGCGAGCCGACAGAACCGCCCGGATGCACAGCAGAATTGGTAGACTATCGCACCTTTGCTTTTTGATCGGATCTGGACGGCAGTGCTGACCATACCGAGCAAAACCCTCCCGAATTGCTACAAACGCGTCGTAGAACATGCCCCTAGAATCCGCTGCAACCCCAGCAAACCCACGTCCTGAACCATCCCGCCGCTTCAGCGTGGCGCCGATGATGGATTGGACCGACCGCCACTGCCGGTTCTTCCTGCGCCTGCTCTCCAGCAACGCCCTGCTCTACACCGAAATGGTCACCACCGGTGCTCTGCTGCACGGTGATGCCGAGCGTTTCCTGCGCCATGACGAAGCCGAGCATCCCCTGGCCTTGCAACTGGGTGGCAGCGTGCCGGCAGATCTGGCGGCGTGCGCCAAGCTGGCCGAGCATGCCGGCTACGATGAGGTCAACCTCAACGTCGGCTGCCCGAGCGACCGGGTGCAGAACAATATGATCGGCGCCTGCCTGATGGCCCACCCGGCGCTGGTCGGCGACTGCGTCAAGGCGATGCAGGATGCGGTGCAGATTCCAGTGACGGTCAAGCACCGTATCGGGATCAACGGCCGCGACAGCTACGCCGAGCTGTGCGATTTCGTCGGGCAGGTGCGTGATGCCGGTTGCCGCAGCTTTACCGTGCACGCGCGCATTGCGATTCTTGAAGGCCTGTCGCCGAAGGAGAACCGCGAGATTCCTCCGCTACGCTATGACGTCGCCGCACAGTTGAAGGCGGACTTCCCGGAGCTGGAGATCATCCTCAATGGTGGCATCAAGACCCTCGCCGAGTGCCAGGATCACCTGCAGACCTTCGACGGGGTAATGCTGGGGCGCGAGGCGTATCACAATCCCTACGTGCTGGCCGAAGTCGACCAGCAGCTGTTCGGCAGCCAGACGCCAGTGATCAGCCGCAGCGAGGCGCTGTCCAAGCTACGCCCGTACATTGCCGCGCATCTGGCCTCGGGCGGCGCCATGCACCATGTGACCCGTCATATCCTCGGCCTCGGCCAGGGCTTCCCGGGCGCACGCAAGTTCCGTCAATTGCTGTCGGTGGACATTCACAAGAGCAAGGATCCGCTGGCCCTGCTCGACCAGGCCGGCGAACTGTTGCAGGGCCGCTAGTTCCGGAACCTGTGCGCACCTGGACACTCGAAGGCATATCCCTTCGTCCCGCCTGCCAGTCAGCCCTTGAGCGGCTGGCAGCGCTCGGGTAATGTCGATCCATTGCACAGGACAGAGCACGCCCATGACCTCCAAGCTGGAACAACTCAAGCAGTTCACCACTGTGGTTGCCGACACTGGTGATATCGATGCCATCAGCCGCCTGAAACCGGTCGATGCCACCACCAACCCTTCCCTGCTGCTCAAGGCTGCGGCCATGCCCGGCTATGCCGAGTTGCTCCAGCAATCGGTCGAGCGCAGCAAAGGCGATGTCGGCCTTGCCTGTGATGCCTTTGCCGTGGCGGTGGGCGCAGGCATCCTCAAGGTTATTCCAGGACGTATCTCTACCGAAGTCGATGCACGCCTGTCCTTCGACCAGCCCGCGCTGCTGGCCAAGGCTCGGCAGTTGATCGCGCTTTACGACAAGGCGGGTATCGGTCGTGATCGCGTGCTGATCAAACTGGCCTCGACCTGGGAAGGTATCCGCGCCGCCGAGGTGCTGGAAAAAGAAGGCATCCAGACCAACCTGACCCTGCTGTTTTCCTTCGCCCAGGCCCAGGCCTGTGCCGATGCCGGGGTGTTCCTGATTTCGCCGTTCGTGGGCCGTATCTACGACTGGTACAAGAAATCCACCGGCAAGGACTATGTCGGTGCCGAAGACCCGGGTGTGCAGTCGGTGACGCGCATCTACGACTACTACAAGACCAACGGCTACAACACCGTGGTCATGGGCGCAAGCTTCCGCAATATCGGCCAGATCGAACAACTGGCCGGCTGCGACCGCCTGACCATCAGCCCCGAGCTGCTGCAGCAGTTGAGCGATGACCAGGGCGAGTTGCCCCGCATCCTCAAACCGGGGAACCAGGGCGAAGCCCGTCAGCACCTGAACGAAGCGCAGTTCCGCTGGGCCTCGAACGAAGATGCGATGGCCACCGAGAAGCTGGCCGAGGGCATTCGCCAGTTCGCCCGGGATCAGGAGAAGCTTGAGGCGTTGTTGGCAGCAAAGGCTTGATACAAATCGGCATTTGCCACTGCAGCGAGGAATGCTGAGTATCCTCGCTTTTTTACGGCCTTGAAGGCCTACCCTCACGCTTTCGCCACCACGGGATAGTGTGGGAGCTGGCCTTGCCAGCGATGCAGGCGACGCGTAGCAGCTGATACCGGGTGCTATCATCGCCGGCAAGCGAAGCGTCGCACCGGCCCGCTTCCACCGTTTTGGCTGTGCTTTCCAGAGATGTTGATGCCTCAACCTTCCGCATTGCCCGCAGTATTGGCCGGCCCCTTGCTGCGTCGCCTCGAACCCACGCGAATGGTGTTCTGGCTGGTCGGCTCGCAAGCGCTGCAACCAACCTTGTCACTGAGCTGTCCGGGCATCACGCCCACGATTGATTGCCAGGTCATCGCCATCGGCCGCCAGGCATTTGTGCACCTGATCGACATTCACCTCGACAACGCACTGCCCTGCGATGTGCAGATCGACTATGACCTGATCCTGCAGACCGCCGACGCTGCCCAGAGCATTGCCCAGTGGGCCCCACACCTGCTCTACGAAGGCGCTCGCCAACCCAGCTTCGTCCTGCACTCGCGCCTGGAGCAACTGCTCCACGGCTCGTGCCGCAAGCCTCATCACCCCGCAGCCGATGGTTTGCTCTGTGCAGATCGCCTGCTAATGGACTGTACCGACCCCAAATCACGCCCTGCCCTGCTGATGATGAGCGGCGATCAGGTCTACGCCGACGACGTCGCCGGGCCGATGCTGCGGGCGATACATGCACTGATCGAGCGCCTGGGGCTGTTTGACGAGGCACTGCAAGGGGCGGTGGTCGATAACAGCACGGCGCTCTATCGACACCCGGCCAGCTATTACCACCGGGCCGACCTGCTGCCCGCGCTGGAAAGCAACGAGACCCTGCGTGAGCGCTTCTTCGGCGGTGCGCGCAAGCCGATCTTCACCAGCAGCAATGCCGACAACCACCTGGTGACCTTTGCCGAGGTCATGGCCATGTACCTGCTGGTCTGGTCACCCGTGCCCTGGACCCTGATCGACGCGCAGATGCCGCCTGGCCTCACCGTACAACGCCAGCAGCGCTATCAGCAGGAGCAACAACTGATCCATGGATTTGTCGGCGGACTGAGTGGCGTGGCACGGGTATTGGCACATGTGCCCAGCTTGATGATCTTTGACGATCACGACATCACCGATGACTGGAATCTGTCGGCACAGTGGGAAGAAACTGCCTACGGCCATCCCTTTTCCAAGCGCATCATTGGCAACGCGCTGCTTGCCTACCTGTTGTGCCAGGGCTGGGGCAATGATCCCGATAGCTGCCGCGAGCTGGTGCAAAAATGCCAGGCACTGAGCCACAGCGCTCTGGCCGACCAGGGCCTGGATGCCCCACTGCAGGACGCGCTGATCGATGAAGTGCTGCGCTTTCAAGGCTGGCAGTTCGTGTTGCCGAGCAATCCGCCGCTGTTGGTACTGGATACCCGCACGCGCCGCTGGCGCAGCGAAAGCAACCTGAAAAAGCCTTCCGGCCTGCTCGACTGGGAGGCCCTGAGCGAACTGCAACAGGCCCTGCTCGACTACCCCTCGGCAATCATCGTGTCTCCTGCGCCGATATTCGGCGTCAAGCTGATAGAAACGGTGCAACGGATATTCAGCTGGCTGGGCTACCCGCTGCTGGTCGACGCCGAGAACTGGATGGCCCATCACGGCGCGGCACAGGTGATCCTGAACATCTTCCGGCATTCGCGTACGCCGGGGCATTACGTGGTGCTCTCCGGCGACGTGCACTATTCCTTCGTCTACGAAGTACTGATCCGTCATCGGCAGCGCAGCCCACACCTGTGGCAAATCACCAGCAGCGGCATCAAGAACGAATTCCCGCGGCGCCTGCTGGACACCTTCGACCGTCTCAACCGCTGGCTTTATTCGCCACGCTCACCGCTCAACTGGTTCACCAAGCGCCGGCAGATGGAAGTGATCCCGCGCACGCCCAGCCACAGCAAGGCCGGCGAACGGCTGTGGAACAGCGCAGGCCTGGGCCAGGTGTTTTTCAATGAACAGGGGCAGCCGAAACGGATTTTCCAGCTCAACGCCGACGGTGCGGCGCCGACCGAGTTTCCACCCAGGGCAACAGATTAGTCAGTAGCTAGCAGCAGGCGCCCGACGGCGCCTGTGGGCCAGGTCAGGTACGCTCGAGGGCGTTGACCAGGTCGTGGAAAGCTTCACGGTTGGAATCGTTCAGGCCCATGAGGATCTTGTGTGCCTCGAGGACCTTGGAGCGCACCACATCTTCGTTCTGGTCCTGGGAAGGCAGGTCGGTCAGGCACTCAGGGCATGGAATTGGCCGGTCGACGATGTTGAACACCTGGTCGAAGCCCATCGACTGCAACAACCGCGAGATATCCGGGTTGGTGGTCACTACGGTCGGCAGCAGGCCGACCTTCTGGCGCGACAGGATCGAGAGCTTGGCCAGCAAGCCCAGGGTAGTGCTGTCGATGCTTTCGGTTTCAGTCAGATCGATGACGATCGCCGAGAAATCCAGCGCCGTGAAGATCTTTTCAATAGTCGCATCCAGCGCTGAACACAAGGTCAGGCGCACTTCGCCGACAAACTTCAGAACGAAGGTGCCGTTCTGTTCAGCGAACTGGATTCTTCCCGTACTCATTGAAGGTTCCTGCTCAACACCAATAGGGCGATATCATCCGGCATCTCCCCAAGCGTAGCTAATCCGAATCGTTGGCGCAGCCCATCCAGACTACCACCTGCAGCCTTGATAATCTCGGGCAAGGCCGTTTCTTTATCTTTGAGTGTGTTCCCAGGCAAAAGGTCCAGAATGCCATCAGAGAGCAAGGTCAGGCTGAACTGTGGCGGCAGCTCCAGGACATGATCCTGGTAGGTCGCCTCTTCAAACAGTCCGACTGGCAGCCCGCGCCCTTCCAGATAGCGGCTCTGGCCTGGGGTATAGAGCACTGGCAACGGCAGATGGCCACCGATGCTGTAGGTCATCAGCCCGGTGTCTTCATCAATCACCCCGCCGACCATGGTCACATGCTTGCCCAGCTTGCAGTTGATCAGGCCACGGTTGATATGTCCTAGCACTTCCGAAGGCTTGAAGTCGCGCAATCTGGAATTGCGCTTGAATTCGAACAACAGCCGGGTGGTCATGAACTTCAGTAGCACGGTGACGAACGCCGAGGAGGCGCCATGACCGGAAACGTCCGCCAGGTAGAAGGCGATGCGTCGGTCGTCGACCCGGAAGTAGTCGGCAAAGTCACCCGACAGGTACAACGATGGAATGATCTGGTGCTCAAACGACAACTCGTCGGCCACCCAGGGGCTTTCCGGCAGCATGTTCATCTGCACCTGGCGCCCGGCGGTCTGGTCCTCCTGCAACAGATGCAGGCTGGCCTCCAGTTCGCGGTTGGCGGTTTCGAGCTTTTCCCGGTAACGCTGGTTTTCCAGCACCAGGCGCGCCCGGTCCAGCGCACGGCG
>JAVXRI010000035.1:0-49766 GCA_036643775.1 Pseudomonas sp.
ATTGGCATAGGTCAAAAACTGGCAATAGACGATGTCGTTGCGCAACAAATCCATCACCACGCGGTATTGGGACAGCGGATAAGACAACGTCAGGGTTTTGCTCTCACTGTCAAAAGCCGGCTTTTTCAGGCTCTTGCTCTCGGCATCGAAGCTGATCAGCACCTGACTGACCGTCGCGCCCTTGCTCAGCGGCTTGCCCTTCAGGCGCAGAATCAACGGTGATGTCACCGGAATCGGCTGCTGATTGGACTGACGCTGGTTGCCCACGACCACCGAGTAATCGGTGACCTGAAGCAATTGCTGGGCTTCGGGGGCTTCCTGGCGTAGCGCCAGGTCGTCGGGCGGGAGGAACTGGCTGTGCAAGGGCGCAGCAGCCAAAGGCATGCTCAAGAGCAGAAGAAGGGGGACAATCGCACGCATGTCAGGCTCCTTGGGGGCGGCCTGGCACTCTAGCATGCGATGACGTCATCGCGGGGCAACGCAGTTTCAGTCGAACTGCGCGCGCATCCAGGCTTGATAGTCAGCCACCCCGGGCTCGCCTTCGCGAGGCGCCCAATCGGCCTGCTCACCCTCTCCAATCGGACGATAGGGGCCGGATTTGCATTCGAACATCATGCTGTCCGCTTCCAGTACAACCAGGCCATGAAAGGTGCCCGGCGCCAGGTCCACGCCCAGGCAATCACCACCGGCCTCAAGCACCCGCTTGTCTACCACTGCGCCCCGCTCATCGAAGACCAGCAGACCCAGCTTGCCGCGCAGCACGATCAGGCACTCGGCCTTGTCAGCCGACAAATGCCGGTGCGGCGGGATGTAAGTGGACGGTTGCAGCCCTACCGCCATGCGGTGGCAGGGTTCTTCCATGTCGTGGAAATTATGGTGCTGGCGACCACGAGGATTGGCTGCCGACTTGCTGGCCAGCTCGGCAAACAACGATTGGTCGAGAAATCCGGGCTGGCGCATGAGGTCAGAGTCCTTTTACGGCGTAGATACCGTTGGCGTTACGCCAGTAGCCTTTGTAGTCCATACCATAACCAAAGACATAACGATCAACACAACTCAGACCACAGAAATCGGCCTTCAGTTCTGCGCTGGCCTTGCGGTCGTGATCCTTGTCGATCAGCACGGCAGTGTGCACGGCGCGGGCACCGGCGTGCTTGCAGAAGTCGATGATCGCACTGAGGGTATGCCCTTCGTCGAGGATGTCGTCGATGATCAGCACGTCGCGGTCAATGAACGAAACCTCCGGCTTGGCTTTCCAGAACAAATCACCGCCACTGGTCTGATTGCGGTAGCGAGTGGCGTGCAGATACGACGACTCCAGCGGGAACTGCAGGTGAGTCAGCAGCTTGCCGGCGAAAATCAGGCCACCATTCATCACGCAGAACACCACCGGGTTGCTGTCAGCGAGCACTTCGCTGATGTGCGCGCCAACGCGGGCAATGGCAGCCTCGACTTCGGCTTCGGTGTACAGGCAGTCAGCCTCTCGCATGACTTGACGGATATGCTCGAGATCAGCGGACATGGCGCTCTCCAGGGGGCTGCAAATGAGAAAAGCGGGCAAAGGTACGCATCCGGGGGCGTCAGATCAAGCATTTATGGACTAACGTCCAGAATGCCTATAGGACACACACGGCTGAATAGATTAATCTACCGCGGTTTTTTTGCCCGCCCCCGGAGCTTTCCCTATGCCTACCCGTGAGATCCGCCACCCGCTGATCCGTCATAAGCTCGGCCTGATGCGCCGTGCCGATATCAGCACCAAGAATTTCCGCGAACTCGCCCAGGAAGTCGGCACGCTCCTGACCTACGAGGCCACCAAGGACCTGCCACTCGAAACTTACGAGATCGATGGCTGGTGCGGCAAGGTCCAGGTCGAGAAAATCGCCGGCAAGAAGATTACTGTAGTACCGATTCTGCGCGCCGGCATCGGCATGCTTGAAGGCGTGCTCAGCCTGATTCCAGGTGCCAAGGTCAGCGCCGTCGGCGTTGCCCGTAACGAGGAAACCCTGGAAGCGCACACTTACCTGGAAAAACTCGCACCGGAAATCGACGAGCGCCTGGCGCTGATCATCGACCCGATGCTGGCCACCGGCGCCTCGATGGTTGCCACCATCGACCTGCTGAAGAAAGCCGGTTGCAAGGACATTCGTGCCATGGTGCTGGTTGCGGCCCCCGAAGGTATCGACGTGGTCGAGAAGGCTCACCCGGACGTTCAGATCTACACCGCGTCGATCGACGAACGTCTGAACGAGCACGGTTACATCATTCCGGGCCTGGGCGATGCCGGCGACAAGATCTTCGGTACCAAGCAGAAGGACGCGTGAACATGCAGGATGAGTTCAACGACCCGCTCTGGCGTCAGGTCGTCTCCGGCGCACAGATGCTCTTTGTAGCCTTTGGTGCGCTGGTATTGATGCCGCTGATTACCGGCCTCGACCCCAACGTCGCGCTGTTCACTGCGGGTTTGGGAACTCTGCTGTTCCAAGTCGTCACCGGCCGTCAGGTGCCGGTGTTCCTGGCGTCGAGTTTCGCCTTCATCACCCCGATCATCCTCGCCAAGGGCCAGTTCGGCCTGGCCGAGACCATGGGCGGGGTCATGGCGGCCGGCTTCGTCTACACCTTCCTCGGCCTGGCCGTGAAGATCAAGGGCACCGGTTTCATCGACCGCCTGCTGCCGCCGGTGGTGATTGGCCCGGTGATCATCTCGATCGGCCTGGCCATGGCACCGATTGCCGCCAACATGGCGATGGGCAAGGCCGGTGACGGCGCCGAGTTGCTGCCCTATGGCACGGCGATGATGATCTCCATGCCAGCGCTGTTGACCACCCTGATCGTCGCGGTGTTCGGCAAAGGTATCTTCCGCCTGGTGCCAATCATCGCTGGTGTACTGGTAGGCTTTGCCTTGTCGTTCTACTTCGGTGTGGTCGATACCGCCAAGATTGCCGCTGCGCCCTGGCTGGCCGTGCCACACTTCACCGCGCCTGCGTTCAACTGGCAGGCAATCCTGTTCATTGTGCCCGTCGCCCTGGCGCCGGCCATCGAGCATATTGGCGGCGTGATCGCCGTAGGCAGCGTGACCGGTCGGGACTACCTGAAAAAGCCTGGCCTGCACCGCACCCTGCTCGGTGACGGTATCGCCACCACGACGGCCGGTCTGTTCGGCGGCCCGCCCAACACCACTTACGCCGAAGTCACTGGCGCGGTGATGCTGACCAAGAACTACAACCCGAAGATCATGACCTGGGCGGCAGTTTTCGCCATCACCCTGGCGTTCATCGGCAAGTTCGGTGCCTTGCTGCAGAGCATTCCTGTACCGGTGATGGGCGGGATTCTCTGCCTGCTGTTCGGCTCGATTGCGGCCGTGGGCATGAACACCATGATCCGCCACAAGATCGACCTGAGCGAAGCGCGCAACCTGGTGATCGTCTCGGTGACGCTGGTGTTCGGTATTGGCGGCGTGCTGGTCGGTAGCGGTACTGGCCCGGACGATTGGGGCCTCAAAGGCATCGCACTGTGTGCGGTGGTGGCGATTGCCCTGAACCTGTTGCTGCCGGGCAATGATGGCTGGAAGAAGAAGGCGCTGGACGATCAGTAACCTTGAGCTGTGCTTCCTGTAGGAGCGGATTCATCCGCGATGGGGCGCGTAGCGGCCCCCAAAATGGGCCTGCTACGCAGGCCATCGCGGATAAATCCGCTCCTACAGTTAACCAGGTGACAGACAGTTGCTCCTACAGGCATGCGCTTAATGCGCTTTTTCACACATTCCTTTCAACGCCTGCACCCACTGCGGGTGATCATTCAGGCACGGCACCAACACCAACTCCTCCCCGCCTGCCGCCACAAATTGCTCACGCCCACGATCACCGATCTCTTCCAGGGTTTCGATGCAGTCGGCAACAAACGCCGGGCACATCACCAGCAGCTTTTTCACTCCTGACTTGCCCAGCTCGTCCAGACGGGTTTCGGTATAAGGTTCGATCCATTTCGCCCGACCCAAGCGCGACTGGAACGACACCGACCACTTGCCGTCAGGTATCCCCATCTTGCGCGCGAATGCCTGAGCGGTACGCAGACATTGTCCGCGATAGCAGACAGCAAGCATTTCGGGCGAGGAATCCCGGCAGCAATCCTCTGCCTGGAAATCATGCGTGCCCGTCGGATCGAGTTTTTTCAGATGGCGCTCAGGCAAGCCATGGAAGCTCATCAACAGGTGATCGTAATCCTGCTCAAGGTACGGCCGGGCACTTTCCACCAGGGCATCAATGTACTCCGGCTGATCATAGAAAGGCCGCAGTACCGCCATCTCCAGCGGCAAACGGTGCTCGGCCAGCACCTGCCTGGCCTGCTCGATCACCGTGGTCACCGTACTGTCGGCGAACTGTGGATAAAGCGGCGCCAGGGTGACCTTGCGTACACCCTGTGCAGCAAGGCGCTGCAGCACCGTAGGCAAGGAGGGCTCACCATAACGCATGGCGATTTCCACCGGCCCGTGGTGCCAATGCTCGCGCATGGCGGCCTGCAAGCGGCGGGTCAACACCACAAGCGGTGAACCCTCATCCCACCAGATCGAGGCATAGGCATGGGCCGACTGCTCAGGTCGCTTGATCAGGATCAGCGACACCAACAGACGCCGCACCGGCCAAGGCAGGTCGATGACGTAAGGGTCCATCAGAAACTGATTGAGGTAGCGGCGCACATCGGCCACCGAAGTGGAGGCCGGGGAGCCCAGGTTGACCAGCAGCAGAGCGTGATCGGTCATGCAACGTCCTATTTCAGAGGCGACCGGACAAATCATCCAGGGCCGATTGCAGATCATTGAAGCGGAAAGTGAAACCTGCAGCGAGCAAACGCACCGGTCGTGCCCGCTGCCCGCCCAGCAGCAGGGTCGACAGCTCACCCAAGCCCGCCTTTAACACCAGTGCCGGCAGCGGCATGAATGCGGGACGGTGCAGGACTCGCCCCAGGCGCCGGGCAAATTCGCGATTGCGCACTGGCTCCGGGGCGCAGGCATTATAAGGACCACTGGCATCCTTGTGCTGCAAGAGAAAATCAATCAGGGCGACCTGATCCTGTATATGAACCCAAGGCATCCATTGCCGGCCATCGCCAATCGGCCCGCCCAGGCCCAGTTTGAACGGCAGGCGCAGGCGCGACAAAAAGCCGCCCTCGCTGGACAGTACCAACCCTGTACGCACCAGCACCACACGAAGACCCAAGGCCTGGGCGTGTTGTGCGGTTTCTTCCCAGGCAATGCACAGCTGACTGGCAAAGTCCTCCTTGACCGGCTGCGAGGCTTCGGTCAGTTCCCGTTCGCCACCGTCGCCATACCACCCTACCGCTGAACCGGAAATCAGCACTTCAGGGCGCTGCTGGCGGCTTTCAAGCCAGGCAATCAATTGCTCGGTGAGCGTGATCCGGCTGCTCCAGAGCACCGCACGCCGACGCGAACTCCAGGGGCGATCGGCGATCGGCGCCCCGGCCAGATTGATCACCGCATCGATCGGCTCATCCGCGCTCAAGGCATCGAGCCGAGCGACCCCCTGCACACCGGCACCGCACAATTTACCCACCTGTTCAGGCCGTCGACTCCAGACCGTCAGCCGATGTCCTTGCGCCAGCCAGTGCTGGCAAAGCTGTTGACCTATCAATCCCGTACCGCCGGTCAGCAATATATGCATGACTGTGTCCTCACATGGCGCACCCTGGTCTATTTTTAAGATCAAGGCACTTTTTTGACCGAACACGCTCGGATAAACATAGGCCAACCTGCGATAACGAAACGAAAGCATCTTATACACAGATATAATATTGTACAGGTTTGCCCGGTAGCGTAGTCTGCAACCATAGGTTCGAAGAGGCCATCATGACTGTACCTATTGCCATCATCGGAGCCGGTATCGCCGGATTGTCAGCCGCCCAGGCCCTGCAAAAAGCCGGGCAGACCGTCCACTTGTTCGACAAGGGTCACGGCAGCGGTGGCCGCATGGCCAGCAAACGCAGCGATGCTGGCGCCCTGGATCTCGGCGCCCAGTACTTCACGGCCCGCGACCGGCGCTTTGTCGAACAGGTCCAGCAATGGGTCACTGCCGGTTGGGTCGCCGAATGGAAACCTCAGCTTTACAACTACCGGGATGGCCTCCTGCAGCCATCACCGGACGAACAAACCCGTTGGGTCGGCGTACCGCGCATGAGCGCGATCACCCGTGGCCTGCTCAAGGACGTGACGGTCAATTTCAGCTGCCGGATTGCCGAGGTCTATCGCGGCCAGAAATACTGGCATCTGCAGGATACCGAGGGTTGCAGCCACGGCCCGTTCAGCCGGGTCATCGTCGCCGTACCTGCCCCCCAGGCCACTCAGTTACTGGCCGCCACACCGAAACTGGCGGCAACTGCAGCGGGCGTACAGATGGACCCGACCTGGGCGATTGCCCTGGCCTTTGACACCCCGCTCGATACGCCCATGCAGGGCTGCTTCGTGCAGGACAGCGCACTCGACTGGCTGGCACGCAACCGCAGCAAGCCTGGGCGCGATGAGCACATGGATACCTGGGTACTGCATGCCACGGCAAGCTGGAGCAAACAGCACATCGACCTGGCCAAGGAAGCGGTAATTGAACAACTGCGGGGCGATTTCGCCGAACTGGTTGGCTGTGTCGTTCCTGCGCCGAATTTCTCCCTGGCCCATCGCTGGCTCTATGCTCGCCCGGCCAGCAACCATGAATGGGGCGCTTTGGCCGATGCCGACCTGGGCCTCTATGCCTGCGGCGACTGGTGCCTGTCCGGGCGCGTCGAAGGCGCCTGGCTCAGTGGTCAGGAAGCAGCTCGGCGACTGCTTGAACACCTTGAGTGATCACCCCGGGCCCGACTACCACTGCCCTGCTGCCAGACGACAAAATGCATACAAAAGCTGTACAAAATAATTGACTTGTACAAACTAGTTCCTATGATATTCCTGTACATGATTCTCATCCCGTACAAGATGATCTGGAACTCGCCATGGCCCCCTCAGACTCCGCCCGCAAGCCCAGAATCGCTATCAGTGCCTGCCTGACCGGTACCGAGGTTCGTTACAACGGCGGCCACAAAGCTTCACGCCTATGCAACGAGGTACTCGCCCGGTACTTCGAGTTCGTCCCTGTCTGTCCGGAGATGGCCATCGGTCTCGGTGTCCCGCGCGCGCCCATTCGCCTGATAGGCGATCCCGCTGACCCGCAAGCCGTCGGTAGCCTCGATCCAGCACTGGATCTCTCAGGCCCGTTGCGCGCCTATGGACAACAGATGGCCACGGACCTCACGGATATCTGCGGCTACATCTTCATGCACAAGTCACCGTCATGTGGACTGGAGCGGGTCAAGGTTTACAAGGCCAACGGCTCGCTCTCCCATCAAGGCGGCCGAGGCCTGTATGCCGCCGCGTTTTGCCAGCAACGTCCGGATGTACCGGTCGAAGAGGATGGCCGACTGTGCGACCCGGTCCTGCGGGAGAACTTCATTACCCGGGTGTACGCCTATGCCGATTGGCAGCACCTGCAAACCGGGGGGCTCAGCCGCGGCGCCCTGATCGCCTTCCATGCCCGCTACAAGTACCAACTGATGGCCAACAACCCGGAGCAATACAAGGCCCTGGGCAAGCTACTGGGCAGCATGACCCGCGACGATGATCCGCAGGTACTTGGCCCGCAGTACTTCAGTCAGCTGATGCTGGCGTTGCGTCGTTGCGCCAGCCGCGGCAACCACAGCAATGTATTGCTGCATCTGAGCGGCTATCTGCGCAACGCGCTGAGTCAGGATGACCGCCAGGAATTCCGCCATTTGATCAACCAGTATCACGCTGGCATCGTGCCGCTGGTGGTGCCACTGACGCTGCTCAAACATCATTTGCGCAGCCACCCCGATCCCTACCTGCTGCAACAGGTCTACCTGCAACCGCACCCGCAAAGCCTGGGCTTGCGCAATGCAATCTGAACAAGCGCTGCTACCCATTCGCGAGGTGACGCGACTGACCGGCGTCAATCCGGTCACCCTGCGCGCCTGGGAGCGGCGTTATGGCCTGGTCATTCCGCAGCGCACGGGCAAAGGGCACCGCCTGTACAGCGAGGAACATGTTCAACGCATCCGGCAAATCCTGCGCTGGCTGAATCACGGCGTCGCCGTAGGCCAGGTCAAGGGACTGCTCGACAGCACCGCCAGCGAACCCGCCACGTCGACTGGCAACGAGTGGACGCTGCTGCGCCAGAACCTGGTCGAAGCGATCGCCAATCTGGCCGAACCCAGCCTCGACCAGCAGTTGAATCAGGCCATGGCGCTCTACCCCGCTGCCACCCTGTGCGAACAGCTGTTGATGCCACTGCTGAAGGCGCTGGAACTGCGCTGGCAGGGTCAGTTCGCCGCGCGCCTGGAACAGGTGTTCTTCCATTCCTGGTTACGCAGCAAGCTCGGCGCCCGGATCTACCACAACAATCATCAACTCAGCGGCGCGCCGTTGCTGCTGGTCAACGGCACAGCACTGACTTTCGATCCACACCTGTGGATGTGTGCCTGGCTGGCAAGTGATGCAGGCTGCCCGCTCGTGATTCTGGACTGGGCACTGCCGGCCAACGAGCTGGCTGTCGCCGTCGTGCGCGTACGACCTCGGGCCTTGCTGTTGTGCATTGGCCAGAGCGTCAACCTGCGCCAACTTGAACGCAACCTGGCCGTTATCAATATTCCGAAACTCCTGAGTGGCAGCGCGGTCATCATCCATAGGCATGCTATCGAGGACTGGTCGTTCGCCGACCTGCATCTGTTCGATACCCCGCTGGATGTACTGCATGGCTTGCAACGCCTGCAGCTGTTGCAAGGGCATGTGTCATGAAGGTAACCACTGTCGACCGGGGAGTAGCATGCAACTGATCTGGCTACGCAGCGATCTGCGCGTACACGACAACACAGCGCTGTCTGCCGCCTGTGCACATGGGCCGACCCTGGCGGTCTGGCTGATCAGTGCACAGCAGTGGCGAAGCCATGATGATGCCCCGTGCAAAATCGATTTCTGGTTACGCAACCTGACGGTACTGAGGGAGCGCCTTGGCACCCTGAATATCCCATTGCTGGTGCGCGAGGCCGACACCTGGGAGCAGGCGCCTGACGTGCTGTTGCAGATTTGCCGCGAGCATCAGGTTCAGGCGCTGCACCTGAACGACGAGTACGGCATCAATGAAAGCCGCCGCGATCAAGCCGTGAGCGATTCACTGTCACAAGCGGGTATCACAGTGCATCGCCACCTGGACCAGTTGTTGTTCAAGCCCGGCAGCATCCTTACCCGTAGCGGTGGTTACTTTCAGGTCTTCAGCCAGTTTCGCAAGGTCTGCCATGCACGCTTGCACCTGAGCCTGCCCAGCCTGCAACACCCGATAGCACCTCAGGCCGAGCTTGCGATTGCCAGCGACGAAGTCCCCTCCCAGGTGCCTGGATTTGAACTGCCGCCTGCCAGCCTGCGCGAACTCTGGCCAGCCGGTGAGACCGAGGCCGATGCCCGCCTGCAGCGGTTTATCGATGAAGCCGTTGATGACTACCAGCAGCAGCGCGATTTCCCTGCCGTTTCCGGCACCAGTCAGCTCTCGCCCTACCTCGCGGCGGGCGTACTCTCCCCGCGCCAGTGCCTGCTGCGGGCTCTGGCACACAACTACGGTGAATTTGACAGTGGCAACGCCGGCGTATTGACCTGGATCAACGAACTGCTTTGGCGTGAGTTCTATAAACATATTCTCAGCGGCTACCCGCAAGTATCGAGGCATCGGGCCTTCCGCCAGGAAACCGAAGCACTCCCCTGGCGCCACGCGCCCGACGATTTGAAAGCCTGGCAGCAAGGCCGCACTGGCATTCCGATCATCGATGCTGCCATGCGCCAACTGCTCGCCACCGGCTGGATGCACAACCGCCTACGGATGATCGTCGCCATGTTCCTGACCAAGAATCTGCTGATCGACTGGCGCGAAGGCGAGCGCTTCTTCATGCGCCACCTGATCGACGGCGACCTGGCAGCCAACAATGGCGGCTGGCAGTGGAGTGCTTCTACGGGAACCGATGCGGCGCCTTACTTCCGGATATTCAATCCGATCAACCAATCCCGACGTTTCGACAGCCAGGGCAGGTTCATCAAGGCCTGGCTGCCGGAACTGGCTGAGTCCGATGAAAAAAACATTCATAACCCGGTGCCATCTGCAGAGCTATTTGTTACAAATGACTATCCACAGCCCATTGTGGACCTCTGTAGCAGTCGCCAACGTGCCTTGAATGCATTCAAGGGTTTGTCCACGCGGCAGGTTGAGGAATCACCTTTTGAATAATCCAATTACCAAGCGCGTCTGGGTTACCGGCGCCGGTAGCGGTCTGGGATTCGCACTGGTCGAGCACCTGCTGGAACAAGGCACACGGGTGGCTGCCAGCGGCCGAGCCTGTGAAGCCTTGCAGGACCTGGCCCGGCAATACCATTCGAGCTTATTGTTACTCGACAGCAACCTGAGCGAGGAATGTGAAGCACGGCAAGCGGCCAATCACATCGCTGATCGTTGGGGAGCGCTCGACTGTCTGATCATCAACGCCGGGACATGCGACTACCTGGCGATCGATACGCCGGCCGCAGCTATTTTCGAAGGGATTGTCAGCAGTAACCTCAGCGCCTCCAGACATTGCCTGGAAAGCGCCTTGCCGCTATTGCAACGCGGTCACTCGCCTCAGGTGGTGGCGGTTCTCAGCCGTTACTCATCACTGCAGCTGCTTGAACCTGTTCAACCGGCAACAGCGGATAACAGCTTGATGCAGCTATTCGACAGCCAGCGCGCCGGCCTCAGCGCCCGGGCCGTAGACCTGACGATCATTGCCCCGCTGAATTTGAAGTTTCCCCAGGTTCCAACAAAAGTCATTCTGGAACAATGGAGCGCGCCAAGCGCTGCAGAAGTCATCCTCAACCATCTGCCTGAGCGCTCAGCCAATCTGGTACTGGAAGCACTGCAACTGAACGCTCTCTGGCCTCTGCCCAAGTAACCCATTCGGCCCTGCAACCCATGCAGGGCCGGAGCAGAAATTACAGTGCCATGCGGTAATGAAGGGCATAACTTTCAACGCCATCGTTCGGCGTTTGCAGACCGGCGTTGGAGTAGTGGATAGCGCGCACGCCGACTTCGTGTACACCGGCAAAACGCAGACCGAAGCCAATGCGGTCTTCGAACTGGAAAGAAGAACCCAGCTCGTTGTCCTCGATCTCCGTGCTGGAGAACGCGGCCACTCCGATACCGGCTTCGATATAGGGTTTGACCGACTCCCCGGCAAATTCGTAGACGAAGACCGGAGCAAAGGAAAGGCTGTGGTTACTTGCCGTCTCGTCACCCTCCCAATACGTGTAACCAGCGTCCCAATAACCAGTAAGCCGGCCTACGCTAGTTTGCCACCAACTAACGTCCCAGTTCGATTGCAGCCCCAGGCGGTAGGTCATGGTCGAGTCGCCGGTCTGCCCAACCGCCAAAGAGATATCTGCTGCTTGAGTGCTGAACGATTGCCCCAGGATCACGGCTGCAACAGCAGCCAAACAAAGCAGTTTCTTCATGAGAAACGTCCTTTTTCCTAATGCTAATGTTGGTTCTTCTGTCTCGTCGGACAAAATTATAGAAACCGGTGCTGCTGCGTTAGTTCATCAGAATGTCAGTGCTTATTGCACTTTTTACACTGTGAAGCTTCGCACACTGTCGGATTTATTCCACAAGATTGGAAGTATCTTTCGCAAATGTTCCGGACTCGCACTAGTCCAGAACTGCGCATCGCGCGCGGGGCCATCAGACAGCAGTTGCCGCTCACCCAACAACCGTTGCAACTGACGGGCGACCGCTGCACCGGTATCAATGATGGCAATGGACGATGGCACCATCTGCGCCAGCAGCGGCTTGAGAAAAGGGTAATGCGTGCACCCCAGAATCAAGGTGTCACAGCCTGCTTCGAGCAAAGGCCGAACATACCCCTGCAGCAAGTCACGCAGGGTCGGACTGCCCAGGTCCCCTGCTTCGATGCACTCGACCAGCCCGGGGCAAGGCTGGGTCACTACGCGTACGTCGTTGGCAAAACGATCGAGCAGGGCGGCAAATTTAGCGCTCTGCAGCGTGCCGGTGGTGGCCAGCACACCGACCACGCCACTGCGGGTCGCGGCAGCGGCAGGTTTTACCGCAGGCTCCATCCCCACCAGCGGCCAGTCTGGATACTGCTCTCGCAGATCGGCTACCGCCGCCACAGTGGCAGTGTTGCAAGCAAGCACCATGGCCTTGGCGCCCTGCTCGCGGAAAAATTCGGCAACCAGGCGGCAGCGCTGGCGGATGAATTCAGGGGATTTCTCGCCGTAGGGAATGTACCCGCAGTCGGCGACGTACAGCAGCGACTCATTGGGCAGTAAACGCTGGATTTCTGCCAGCACGGTCAAACCACCGACACCGGAATCGAAGACGCCGATCGGCGCCGCGGCCTGATCAGTCATCGTGCCCGCCACAGACGCTGCAGCCCGGATCGCGCTTGACGCGCAACTCGCGAAAACGGCTGCCGAGGGCATCGATCAGCAGTAGCCGCCCTACCAGTGGCTGACCAAATCCGGCCAGTAGCTTGAGTGCTTCCAGAGCCTGCAGACTGCCCACCAGGCCCACCAGCGGACCGACGACCCCCGCTTCGCTGCAGGTCAGCTCGGTTTCACTGCCGTGGCCATAAAGGCAGTGGTAGCAAGGGCTTTCGGGGCGACGCGGATCGAACACCGACAACTGCCCTTCCAGACGAATTGCCGCGCCACTGACCAGCGGCTTGCCGTGTGCCACACAGGCAGCGTTGACTGCCTCGCGGGTGGCAAAATTGTCTGTGCAGTCGAGCACCAGATCCACCGCCTGCACGGCGGCAGCCAGGGAGTCTTCATCCAGGGCACTACGGTGCGCTACCAGACGGACTTCAGGGTTGATCGCCTGCAAGCGGGTCAACGCCGAATCGACTTTGCTCAGGCCGACCGAGGCAGTGTCATGCAACACCTGACGCTGCAGGTTGGTCAGGTCGACCGTATCGAAATCCGCCAGGTGCAGTTCACCGACGCCTGCCGCCGCCAGGTACAAGGCCACGGGCGAACCAAGACCACCGAGACCGACGATCAATGCGCGGCTGTTCTTGAGCCGCAGCTGGCCGTCGATATCGACCTGAGCCAGGAGGATCTGCCGGCTGTAGCGCAACAGCTCCTGATCACTCAGCACGACAGTCGCCCCAAGCTGATTCGTTCATGCCCGCCAAGATCGATGCGGCTTTCGATCTGCTCGAAATCGTGCTGGGCCAGCAACTCGCGCACTGCTGCAGCCTGATCGTAACCGTGCTCAAGCAGCAACCAGCCGCCAGGCTGCAGGTGCGCAGGCGCCTTGCTGATGATAATGCGCAGGTCATCAAGGCCATCGGCACCGGCCACCAGGGCGCTGCTCGGCTCAAACCGCACATCGCCGGCCACCAGATGCGGATCCTCGGCAGCGATGTAGGGCGGGTTACTGATGATCAGGTCAAAGCGCTCACCCTGCAGAGAGTCGAACCAGTGGCTGCTCAGCACCTGAACATTGTTCAGTTGCAGACGCTGGCGATTGCGCTCGGCCAGGGCCACGGCCTCGAGTACGCGATCCACTGCGGTGACCTGCCACTGGCGCCGTTCACTGGCCAGAGCCAGGGCAATGGCGCCAGTGCCGGTGCCCAGGTCGAGCACGCGAACCGGGCTCGGCGGCAACAGCGCCAAGGCGGTTTCGACCAGCAATTCGGTGTCCGGCCGCGGGATCAGCGTGTGCGGCGCGACCTCCAGGTCCAGATTCCAGAATCCTTGCTGACCGAGGATGTAGGCCACCGGCTCGCCACTACGGCGACGCTGCAGATACTCGGCGAAGGTCAGCGCCGCTTCGCTGCTGACAATCCGCTCCGGCCAGGTATGCAAATAGCTGCGCGACTTGCCGATGGCGGCGGCCAACAGCAGTTCCACATCCAGGCGCGCCGTTGGCGAATCTGGTAGCTCCGCAGCGCGGAGCAGGCTGGCGATAATCGTCATTTACTCACCCAGTGCAGCCAGTTGGTCAGCCTGATACTCAGCCAGCAGTGGCTCGATCACTGCGTCCACACCACCGGCCAGAACATCATCCAGGGAATACAAGGTCAGGTTGATGCGGTGATCGGTGACCCGGCCCTGTGGATAGTTGTAAGTACGAATCCGCTCGGAACGGTCGCCCGAGCCCACCAGCAGCTTACGTTCACTGGCAATTGCATTTTGCGCGGCGCTGGTCTGCATGTCGTTGAGTTTGGCCGACAGCCAGGACATCGCCCGGGCACGGTTCTTGTGCTGGGAACGCTCTTCCTGGCACTCGACCACCATACCCGTCGGCAAGTGGGTGATGCGCACTGCCGAATCGGTCTTGTTGATGTGCTGACCACCCGCACCGGAAGCACGGTAAGTGTCCACACGCAAATCGGCCGGGTTGATTTCGATCGCGACCTGCTCGTCGGGCTCGGGCAGTACCGCCACGGTGCAGGCCGAGGTGTGAATACGGCCCTGGGATTCGGTTTCCGGTACGCGCTGGACGCGGTGTGCGCCCGACTCGAATTTCAGCTTGCCATAGACATGCTCACCCTCGACCCGGGCGATGATTTCCTTGTAACCGCCGTGCTCACCCTCGTTCTCCGAGAGAATCTCCAGGCGCCAGCCACGTCGTTCGGCGTAGCGTGCATACATGCGGAACAGGTCGCCAGAGAAGATCGCCGCCTCGTCACCACCGGTACCGGCACGGATTTCCAGGAACACGTTGCGGCCATCATTGGGATCCTTGGGCAGCAACATGCGCTGCAGCTGGTTCTCCATCTCGGCCAGTTGTTCCTTGGCATCCCGCACTTCCTCCACGGCCATTTCGCGCAGGTCGGGGTCGCTGTCCTTGAGCAGTGCCTGGGCACCGGCCAGGTCTTCCTGCACCTTGCGCCACTGGGCATAGGCCGTGGCCACAGGTTCGACTTCAGCGTATTCACGAGAGTAGGCGCGAAAGCGGGTCTGGTCGGAAATGACTTCGGCATCACCCAGCAGGGCGGTCAATTCCTCGAAGCGGTCCTGGAGCGTGTCCAGTTTATTGAGCAGCGACGCTTTCATTGCGGGGTTTTATCCGTGGTTCCCTCATTGAGGGCAAAGAGTTCCTGAGCCATGGCCAGCGCATCGAGGCGGCCTTCAGCAGAGAGCTTTTTCAGTTGCACACTGGGTGCATGGAGCAATTTGTTGGTCAGCCCGCGCGCCAGTTGCACCAGCACCTCTTCGGCGCTGCCACCATTGGCCAGCAGACGCTGGGCCTTTTGCAATTCTTCGTCACGCAGGCGTTCGCTCTGCTGACGGTATGCCTTGAGCACATCGACCGCCGCCAGTTCACGCAAGCGCAGCATGAAATCTTCTGCGCCTACCGAAACCAGCTCTTCGGCGGCCTGGGCAGCACCCTGGCGGCTCTTGAGGTTCTCGGCGACCACATCGTGCAGGTCATCGACGGTATACAGGTAGACGTCGTCGAGTTCACCGACTTCTGGCTCGATGTCGCGCGGCACGGCGATATCGACCATGAAGATCGGCTTGTGCCGACGCTGCTTCAGCGCACTCTCCACCGCGCCCTTGCCCAGAATCGGCAACTGGCTGGCCGTGGAACTGATGACGATATCGCTGTTGACCAGTTCCTGCGGGATATCCGCCAGCAGCACCGCATGCGCGCCGAACTGTGCAGCCAGCGTACTGGCCCGCTCCAGGGTACGGTTGGCCACGACGATACGCCGCACGCCCTGCTCGTGCAGGTGCCGCGCCACCAGCGTAATGGTTTCGCCCGCGCCAATCAGCAACGCCTGGCTACGTCCCAGGTCGCTGAAGATCTGCTTGGCCAGGCTGACGGCGGCAAAGGCCACCGACACCGGGTTTTCACCGATGGCGGTATCGGTACGCACCTGTTTGGCCGCGCTGAAGGTTGCCTGGAACAGCCGGCCCAGTAGCGGACCGATGGTGCCGGCTTCGCGGGCAACGGCGTAGGCAGACTTCATCTGCCCAAGGATCTGCGGCTCGCCAAGCACCAGCGAGTCGAGCCCGGACGCCACCCGCATCATGTGCCGGACCGCATCATGATCTTCATGAATGTACGCGCTGGCGCGCAGCTCATCGAGGCTCAACTGATGATATTCGGCCAACCAGCGCAGAATGCTCTCTGCGGCCAGGTGATCCTGCTCTATATAGAGTTCGCTGCGGTTACAGGTCGAAAGGATCGCAGCCTCGCGGCTGGCGGTCAGTCGGCAGAGCTGCTGCAAGGCGTCCACCAGCTGCTCTGGAGTAAACGCCACGCGCTCGCGTACGTCTACCGAGGCAGTCTTATGGTTGATACCGAGGGCAAGAAAGGCCATGCAAGGTCGCTGATAATGACGAGAAGCCGATAATTGTCCTACTTCGCAGGTTTCAGAACAACCACCGCTCGCTATTGTCTCTATAGTCTACCTCTACCGAGACCTTCGCTTATGGGTTTGCCCCGGCGCTTGTGTCATGATGATCCGACCGCTGGTAAGCCGCCCAAATCCTCATTATGAATAGATCCTACGCGTTGTTCCTTGCCCTTGCCCTGCTCCAGGGCTGTCAGACTCTGGCCCCCGATTCGACGGACACCCAGGCGCCTGCCCTTGATGCCGCGCAACAGCCGGAAAAGCCTGTGGTCTATGGATCGTTCAGCCAGGAAACCGTCTTCAACCTGTTGAGCGCGGAACTTGCCGGCCAGCGCAACCGCTTTGACATTGCACTGGACAACTATGTCAGTGAAGCGATCAAAACCCAGGATGCCGGTATTTCCGAGCGTGCCTACCGCATTGCCGAGTACCTGGGCGCTGATCAGTCCGCCCTGGACACCGCACTGATCTGGGCCAAAAACGCTCCGGACAGCCTTGACGCGCAACGCGCTGCGGCCATCCAGCTGGCACGCGCCGGTCGCTACGATGACTCCATGACCTATATGGAGAAAGTGCTTCAAGGCAAAGGCGACACCCATTTCGACTTCCTCGCACTGTCGGCTGCCGAAACCGACCAGGACACCCGCGACGGCTTGCAGAAGAGCTTTGATCGCCTGCTGAAAAAATACCCTGACAATGGCCAACTGATCTTCGGCAAGGCCTTGCTACTGCAACAGGACGGCGATGCCAAGGCAGCGCTGACCTTGCTTGAAGAGCATCCACCGGAAGAAGGCGAGATCGCCCCGGTGTTGTTGCGTTCGCGCCTGTTGCAAAGCGTGGGCCGCGGCGAAGAAGCCCTGCCGCTGCTGCAAAAAACCATCCGTCAGTACCCCGACGACAAGCGCCTGCGCCTGACCTACGCCCGCACACTGGTGGAACAGGATCGCCTTGACGACGCCAAGATCGAGTTTTCCAGCCTGGTCGAGCAGTACCCGGATGACGACGAACTGCGTTACTCCCTGGCCCTCATCTGCCTGGAAACCAAGAACTGGGACGAAGCCTCCGGCTATCTGGAAGAGCTGATCGAACGTGACAGCCACGTCGACTCGGCGCACTTGAACCTGGGCCGCATCCACGAAGAACGCAACCAGCCGCAAGCAGCCCTGGACGAGTACGCCCAGGTCGGCCCGGGCAACGATTACCTGCCGGCACAACTGCGCCAGGCCGACATCCTCGTTGCCAATGGCCGTAGCAGCGAAGCTTCACGGCGCCTGGCCCTGGCCCGCGACACCCAGCCTGACTATGCCATCCAGTTGTACCTGATCGAGGCCGAAGCCCTGGGTAACAACGACAAAGACGCTCAGGCCCTGCAAGTGCTGGAACAAGCGTTGAAGCAATACCCCGACGACAACAACCTGCTGTACACCCGGGCCATGCTGGCCGAGAAACGCAACGACCTGGCCCAGATGGAAAAGGATTTGCGCAGCATCATCGCCCGCGAGCCGGAAAACGCCATGGCCCTCAATGCCCTGGGCTACACCCTGGCCGACCGCACCACACGCTATGCCGAAGCCAAGGCCCTGATCGACAAGGCCCACCAGATCAACCCGGACGATCCCGCCGTGCTCGACAGCCTGGGCTGGGTCAATTACCGGATGGGCAATCTCGACGAAGCCGAGCGCCTGTTGCGCCAGGCCCTGGAGCGCTTCCCCGACCATGAAGTCGCCGCACACCTGGGCGAAGTACTCTGGTCCAACGGCAAGCGCCGCGAAGCACGCCAGATCTGGGCCAAGGCCTTCGAAGCCCAACCCGACAGCCCAATCCTGCGCAAGACCGTCTTGCGCCTGACCGGATCCGAGACTCTTTAAGCCTATGTTTTTGCGCCACTGCATCACTTTCAGCCTGATCGCCCTGCTCGCCGGCTGTGCCGGTTTCGGCTCCCGTGAGGCCCTGCAGGGCCAGGGCAGCCCACAACTATGGCGCGAACACAAACAACAGCTGAGCACCCTGGACGGCTGGCAGATCAACGGCAAGGTGGGCATCCGCGCCCCCAAAGATTCCGGCAGCGGCACTCTGTTCTGGCTGCAACGTCAGGACTATTACGATATTCGCCTGTCCGGCCCGTTGGGTCGTGGCGCCGCACGCCTGACCGGTCGCCCGGGCGGTGTCGTCCTCGAGGTTGCCAACCAGGGCCGTTTCGAAGCGAAAAACCCGGAAGCCCTGCTGGAAGAACAGCTGGGCTGGGAGCTGCCGGTATCGCACCTGGTCTGGTGGGTGCGCGGCCTGCCCGCACCGGACAGCAAGAGCCAGTTGACCCTCGGCAGCGACAGTCGTCTGGCCAGCCTCAAACAGGATGGCTGGGACGTACAGTACCTGAGCTATACCGAACAGAACGGCTACTGGCTGCCCGAGCGCCTCAAGCTGCACGGACAAAATATCGACGTGACGTTGGTGGTCAAGGACTGGCAGCCGCGTCAGCTGGGGCACTGACATGACCCAGCTGACCCTGCCGGCGCCGGCCAAACTCAATCTGATGCTGCACATTCTTGGTCGCCGCGCCGATGGTTACCACCTGCTGGAAACGCTGTTTCAGTTCCTCGACTACGGTGATGAACTGTCCTTTGCCGTGCGCGAAGACGGCGAAATCTGCCTGCACAGCGAGATCGAAGGCGTTCCCCACGACAGCAACCTGATCGTCAAGGCCGCACGTAAACTGCAGGCACTGACCGGCTGCAGCAAAGGGGCCGATATCTGGCTGAAGAAGATTCTGCCCATGGGCGGCGGTATCGGTGGCGGCAGTTCGGACGCCGCCACCGCCCTGCTCGGCCTCAATCACTTGTGGCAGCTTGACTGCAGCGAAGATCAACTGGCTGAACTGGGCCTGAGCCTGGGCGCCGACGTGCCGGTATTCGTGCGTGGCCACGCGGCATTCGCCGAAGGCGTCGGTGAAATTCTCACCCCCGCAGACCCGGAAGAACCCTGGTATGTCGTACTGATTCCGCAAGTATTTGTTAGTACAGCAGAAATTTTTTCACATCCGCAGTTGACACGTGATTCCTTGCCCCTTAATATGCGCCCCGTTCCCGAGGGAAACAGTCGAAATGACTGCCAACCGGTGGTAGAGCAGAGTTACCCAGAAGTACGTAACTCACTGAGTTTGCTAAGCAAATTCACGGACGCTAGACTTACCGGAACTGGAAGTTGTGTGTTTGGGGCCTTCCCAAGCAAAGCTGAAGCTGATAAAGTTTTGGCCCTTCTTGCAGATACCCAAACAGGATTTGTAGCAAAGGGAAGCAACATTTCGATGTTGCATCGCAAGCTGCAAAGTCTGCTCTAGGAATCGAGTACCACGTACTCGCAGCAACAGATACAGGGGCGTCGCCAAGCGGTAAGGCAGCAGGTTTTGATCCTGCCATGCGTTGGTTCGAATCCAGCCGCCCCTGCCATTTTCCTATACTCATCCAGGTATACCCTCAGCCTTCAGGTACTGCGCGTGTCCAAGATGATGGTCTTTACGGGGAACGCTAACCCCGATCTGGCTCGGCGTGTCGTACGTCAGCTGCATATCCCTCTCGGTGACGTTTCTGTCGGTAAGTTCTCCGACGGCGAAATCAGCACTGAGATCAATGAAAATGTCCGCGGTAAAGACGTCTTCATTATTCAGCCGACTTGCGCGCCAACCAACGATAATCTGATGGAACTGGTAGTGATGGCTGATGCCTTCCGCCGCTCCTCAGCGTCCCGAATCACTGCCGTGATTCCTTACTTCGGATATGCCCGCCAGGATCGCCGTCCGCGTTCGGCGCGTGTAGCTATCAGCGCCAAAGTCGTCGCTGACATGCTCACCGTCGTGGGTATCGACCGTGTTCTCACCGTCGATCTGCACGCTGACCAAATCCAGGGTTTCTTCGATATTCCGGTAGATAACATCTACGGCTCCCCCGTTCTGGTGGATGACATCGAAGACCAGCGTTTCGAGAACCTCATGATCGTGTCCCCGGACATCGGCGGCGTCGTGCGTGCACGTGCTGTTGCCAAGTCCCTGGGTGTCGATCTGGGTATCATCGACAAACGCCGTGAAAAGGCTAATCACTCCGAAGTGATGCATATCATCGGCGACGTCGAAGGACGTACCTGTATTCTCGTCGACGACATGGTCGATACCGCCGGCACCCTGTGCCACGCGGCCAAGGCCCTGAAAGAACACGGCGCTGCCAAGGTTTACGCCTACTGCACGCACCCTGTCCTGTCGGGTCGGGCGATCGAGAATATCGAGAACTCCGTGCTGGACGAGCTGGTGGTGACTAACACCATCCCGCTGTCCGCCGCCGCACAAGCCTGTGCGCGTATCCGTCAACTGGATATCGCACCGGTTGTTGCTGAAGCGGTTCGCCGCATCAGCAATGAAGAATCGATCAGCGCGATGTTCCGCTGAGGGTTTGTCCCTCGCGAATCTCTCGTTGACGAAAAGCGCCCCGCCCCAACACCTGTTGTTGGGGCGGGGCTTTTTTGCCCACCCCGTTTGGCGCTGGTCGCAAACGCCTGCGGGAGATGGCTATTTTGGAGATACAAAATGACTGATTTCATCCTGAACGCCCAAGCGCGTACCGACCTGGGGAAAGGTGCGAGCCGCCGCCTGCGTCGTCTCGCCGCCCAAGTTCCTGCCGTTGTTTACGGTGGCGACAAAGAGCCTGCATCGATCACCATGCTGGCTAAAGAAGTTGCCAAGCTGTTCGAAAACGAAGCTGCTTACAGCCACGTTATCGAGCTGAACATCGACGGCAAGAAAGAAAACGTCGTTGTTAAAGCCATGCAACGTCACCCAGCCAAGCAGTTCATCATGCACGCTGACTTCGTCCGCGTTGTTGCTGGCCAGAAACTGACCGCCAAAGTACCTGTGCACTTCATCAACGAAGAAGCTCCGGTCAAGAAAGGCGGCGAAATCTCCCACGTTGTGGCCGAGATCGAAGTTTCCTGCGAAGCCAAAGACCTGCCTGAGTTCATCGAAGTCGACCTGGCCAACGCCGAAGTCGGCACCATCGTTCACCTGTCGGACCTCAAAGCTCCGAAAGGCGTCGAGTTCGTCGCTCTGGCTCACGGTAACGACCTGGCTGTTGCCAACGTTCACGCTCCGCGTGTTGCGCCTGAAGCTGCAGAAGGCGCTGCTGAGTAATTTCAGCACGCCGGCGTTGACCGGGTTACAGTGCCCCGCACTGTAACCCCCAACTCCAAGGAAGAGCCCCTGACGTGACCGCCATCCAACTGATCGTCGGCCTGGGAAACCCTGGCCCCGAATACGAACAGACCCGGCATAACGCAGGGGCTCTTTTCGTAGAACGCATTGCCAGCGCCCAGCGTGTCAATCTGACTGCTGACCGCAAGTATTTCGGCCTGACGGCTAAATTCAGCCATCAGGGCAACGACGTCCGTCTGTTGATCCCGACCACCTACATGAACCGCAGCGGCCAAGCCGTTGCTGCACTGGCGAATTTTTTCCGCATTCCGCCAGATGCCATCCTGGTGGCCCACGACGAACTCGACCTGCCCCCCGGCGTCGCCAAGCTCAAGAAAGGCGGCGGCCATGGTGGGCACAACGGCCTGCGCGACATCATTGCGCAGCTCGGCAACAATCAAGACTTTCACCGTCTGCGGCTTGGCATTGGCCACCCGGGTGACAGCAGCAGGGTCTCCGGTTTTGTCCTGGGCAAGGCGCCGCGCGCCGAGCAGGAAAAGCTGGACGCCAGTATCGATTTTGCCCTCGGCGTGCTGCCGGACATCCTCGCCGGCGACTGGACGCGTGCGATGAGAGAGCTGCACAGCCAGAAGGCCTGACTCCACGAAGAGGGATTCACCATGGGTTTCAATTGCGGCATCGTCGGCCTGCCCAACGTCGGCAAGTCCACCCTGTTCAACGCCTTGACCAAATCCGGCATCGCGGCAGAGAACTTCCCCTTCTGCACCATCGAGCCGAACGTCGGCGTCGTCGAAGTGCCGGATCCGCGCATGGCCGCGCTGGCCGAGATCGTCAAGCCGGAACGCATGGTCAACGCCATCGTGGAATTCGTCGACATCGCCGGCCTGGTGGCCGGTGCCTCCAAAGGTGAAGGCCTGGGCAACAAGTTCCTGGCCAACATCCGCGAAACCGACGCCATTGCCCACGTGGTGCGCTGCTTCGAAGACGAGAACGTCATTCACGTCTCCAACAGCGTCGACCCCAAGCGCGACATCGAGATCATCGACCTGGAACTGATTTTCGCCGACCTCGACAGCTGCGAGAAGCAACTGCAGAAAGTTGCGCGCAACGCCAAGGGCGGAGACAAGGATGCCGTTGTCCAGAAAGGCCTTCTGGAGCAACTGATCGCTCACTTCACCGAAGGCAAGCCTGCGCGCAGCCTGATGAAGAATATGAGCAGCGACGAGAAATCGGTGATCCGTGGCTTCCACCTGCTGACCACCAAGCCGGTCATGTACATCGCCAACGTCGCTGAAGACGGGTTCGAGAACAACCCGCTGCTGGACGTGGTCAAGGCCATCGCCGAAGAAGAAGGCGCCGTGGTGGTACCGGTGTGCAACAAGATCGAAGCCGAGATCGCCGAGCTCGAAGACGGTGAAGAGAAGGACATGTTCCTCGAGGCCCTGGGCCTGGAAGAGCCTGGCCTGAACCGTGTGATCCGCGCTGGCTACGAAATGCTGCACCTGCAAACCTACTTCACTGCTGGTGTTCAGGAAGTCCGTGCCTGGACCGTGCGCGTCGGCGCCACCGCCCCTCAGGCGGCAGGCGTGATCCACACCGACTTCGAAAAGGGCTTCATCCGTGCCGAAGTGATCGCCTATGACGATTTCATCCAGTACAAGGGTGAAAGCGGCGCGAAGGAAGCCGGTAAATGGCGTCTGGAAGGCAAGGACTACATCGTCAAAGACGGTGACGTGATGCACTTCCGCTTCAACGTCTAAGCGCCAGGCCGTAACCTGGCCAACGCAGACGAACAAAAAACCCCGTACTCGGCACCGAGTACGGGGTTTTTCGTTTACGCCCTGACCCGCTTACTGGCGATCAGCAGCAGCCCTCAGGCGGTAGGCCTTGCGATTGGCACTGCGGGCAAAGCACACGAACAATGCAGCCATGAGCGTCAGCGCCATGGGCAGACCATGGGGCGCGACATCCATGGCCGCACCACTGACCAGCGGCCCGACCAGGCTGCCCACGCCCCACAACAGCCCGACACTGGCGTTGGCAGTGACCAGGTCCTGGCCTTTGAACTGCTGACCGATCAGCACCAGCGCCAGGGTGTACACGCCACCGGCAACCGCCCCCAGCACCACCAGTGCCGGCCAGAGCAGCCACTGCACCTGTAGCAGCCAGGGCAAGGCAAGGCCGATCAACATCGCCACCACACCGCAGATCAAATGCACCCGGGTCCGTTCCGTGCGGTCAGCCAGCCAGCCCAGTGGCAACTGGAAGAGCATGTCACCGGTGAGGATTACCGTCACCATCAAAGCCGCCACACCCACGGCAAAGCCATGACTCGAGGCATACACCGGCATCAGCGAGAGAATCACCGCATCGAAGAACGAGAAGAACAGCACGCCCATGCACAGCGCCGGGGCCACCCGGAAAAAGCCCGCCAGGGAGAAGCTCTTGCCGCCCTCCTCGCCATGCTCGACGTGATCATTGGGCACTGTCAGCACAATGCACACCAGCGCCAGGCCATAGCAGGCGGTGACCACTGCAGTCACCCAGACACTCTGCGCTCCTACCACCGCCAGCATGGCCGGGCCGAGCATCTGAAAGCCGGTGAAGGCGGTGGCATACAACGCCATGACCTTGCCGCGGTTGTGCTCTTCGCTCAGCTCATTGACCCAGGACTCGCCGAGAATGATCGCGATACCCATGCCGATCCCCAGGCCCAAGCGCAACAGCGCCAGCAGGTAGACCGAGGAGAAGGCCCATTCGAGCAGGCCGATACTCAAGGTGCACAGGCCGAAACACAGCAGGTAGATGGTCCGTCGGGTCAGGTGCCGGCAACAGGCATCGACCATGAATGCCGAAAGCATCATGCCCGCTGCCGGGATGGCCGAAAGGATACCGATCTGCAAGGTACTGGCGCCCGCGTCGAGCAAGCGCAGCGACACCAGCGGCAGGCTCGCGCCCAGACTGAAACCGACAACCGAAACAGCGAACAACAAGCCCAGCAACAAACGCGTATTCATTACAACTCCAGACTCGCCAGCGCAGGAATGACAGTGCACCCGCGCAGGCGCATACATGACCAAAACAATGCAGATACAGGCGATCTCGGCCACGGCAAGGCGCCGGGCATGAAGCCGCCAGGTCAGGAGGTGTGAACGTGAGGCGAGAAAGTGAAGGCGAACAGCACACTGCGCCGACGCTTGAGCACGGTGTCACACGGCCAGTTGCGCCACGCGGCCTGGGCAGCAGGCGGTGGCAAAACGTAACAACGGCAAGAGCGGTTCATGCGTCGACAACGGTCAGAAAATGGAGGCGCACTCTAGGTGATGCACACGACATACGTCAATCCACAGAGGAACGATTGCAAAGAAGGTGAATGCAGACGACCAATTAGGGAGTTTTATTCAACTATACGAGGAATATATACCCAAGATGGGAACAAAATTCTTTTATAGCCTAGGGAGACTTTTCGCTCGCAGGATATCGATTCATGTCTCAAACATTAAGTTATCCACAGTCATCAACCACCGTTAAAGCGGCCAGTGCCTTTTCTATTGCACTTCTGGCGGTGGCGGCATTCGTCATTGTCACAACCGAATTTCTGATTATCGGATTGCTGCCAACGCTGTCCCGTGACCTGCAGATTTCAATCACGCAAGCAGGTCAATTAGTCACCCTCTTCGCATTCACTGTCATGCTGTTCGGCCCGCCTTTGACTGCCGCCCTGGCGCATTTCGAACGCAAGCGTCTGTTCATTTTCATCATGGTGGTGTTCGCAGCGTCCAATGCCCTGGCCGCCCTGGCGCCCAACATCTGGATTCTCAGCCTGGCACGCTTCATACCGGCGCTGCTGCTGCCGGTGTTCTGGGGAACCGCCAGCGAGACCGCCAGCCAACTGGTTGGCCCCGAGCGTGCAGGGCGCGCTGTCTCTCAGGTCTATCTGGGAATTGCAGCAGCCACCTTGTTTGGCATCCCTTTGGGTACAGTCGCTGCCAATATGATTGGCTGGCGTGGTGCATTCTGGGGGCTGGCCGTCCTGTCATTGCTGATGGCCGCACTGCTCGCGCTGTTCATGCCCGGACTGGCGCGCCCACAACGTACCGCGATCCGTAAGCAACTGAGCATCCTCGGTGATAGGCGCTTTGTCGCCAACGTGATCCTTTCGGTGCTGGTGTTTACTGCGATGTTCACCGCCTACACCTATCTGGCCGACCTGCTGGAACGCCTGGCGGGTATTGAGCCGGTCGCTGTCGGTTGGTGGCTGATGGGCTTTGGCGCAATCGGGCTAGTCGGCAACTGGCTTGGTGGTCATTTTGTCGACCGCAATCCACTGGCCGCTACGACAATCTTCGTGCTGATACTGGCTTTCGGTATGGCTATCAGCATCCCGATGGCAAGCTCCTGGCCCTGGCTTGCTGGCGCGCTGGCCATCTGGGGTATCGCCTACACCGCCCTGTATCCGGTTTGCCAGGTGCGGGTAATGAAGGCTGCAAGCCACGCTCAAGCACTGGCTGGTACGCTGAACGTATCCGCAGCCAATGCGGGCATCGGCCTGGGAGCAATTCTTGGCGGTTACAGTATTGAACTGGGTGGCCTCGCCAGCCTTGGCTACATTGCCGCTGCCTTTGCGTTGCTTGCAGCGGTGATGGCTTTGGCGATGACCAGACTCAAACCCGCGCCATTACACCGCGCGCCTCACACTGGAGCTGCGGGCGGTTCCACGAGATGATGCCCGCGCGATACATCGCTGAGCCAATGCACTGTTCAAGGATCGAGAATGAGGCTTACTGAACACCTGAAAGGAATCGAAGTTTTCGTATCTGCGGCAGATGCCGGTAGTTTCACCGCCGCGGCAGCCCAGCTCAATCTGACAAACTCGGCGGTCAGCAAGGGTATTGCACGCCTGGAAGCACGGCTCGGCACGCGCCTGTTCGAACGCACTACGCGCAGCCTGCATCTCACCGACGCTGGCAACGCGTTCTATCGTACCTGCACCCGCATTCTGGCCGAGCTCGAAGAGGCTGAAGCCGTGCTGGCCGCCGACTGCAAGGAGCCCGCAGGACGATTGCGGGTCGACCTCCCTGTTACCTTTGGTCAACAGCATGTGTTGCCTTTATTGCTCGACTTCACCGAGCAGCATCCACGGCTGCGTTTGCATACCTCATTCACAGATCGCTTCGTCGACCTGATTGAGGAGAGTATCGATCTGGCCGTACGCATCGGCAGCATTGATCAACTCTCGAGCCTGCTGGCACACCAGCCTGTTGGCCAGGAACGCCTGATCTTCTGCGCAGCACCGGACTATTTGCGCCAACACCCACCGATCATAAGTTACCGCGACCTCGTGCAACATGAATGCGTGATGTACGGACGGGCTGACGGCAGCGTCAGCCCTTGGCACTTTGCCGGTCCCGACGGTCAGATCGAGCGCCGGGCCATGAACGGCAGAATAATCGTCGGCAGTGGCGAGGCTCAGGCTCAGGCAGTCAAAGGCGGTTATGGCATTTCACAACTGGCGACGTGGATGATCAAAGATGAACTGCAACGGGGTGAGCTGGTGGAAATTCTTCCTGACCTTTCCACTCCAGGCTTACCCGTCAATCTGATCTGGCCACGCAGTCGCCAACTCGTTCCAAAAGTCGACGCCTTGACCAGGCTTCTCGCCCAGCACCTGAGTGCTTTGTTCGAAGAGCAGTAGAACAAGGCACCCAGACAAGCTCAACGCTTACCGGTAGAAGGCAGCAGGATCGCCAGCAAGCCGAACAGCGGCAGGTAGGAACACAGGCTGTAGACGTACTCGATGCCTTTGAGGTCCGCCAGGTAACCGAGCAACGCCGCGCCGATACCGCCAAAACCGAACATCAGGCCGAAGAAAATCCCGGCGATCATGCCGACGTTGCCCGGCACCAGCTCCTGGGCATACACGACGATGGCCGAGAACGCCGACGCCAGAATGAAACCGATGACCACGCTCAGGACACTGGTCCAGAACAGATCCGCGTAAGGCAGCAACAGGGTGAACGGTGCCACGCCGAGAATCGAGAACCAGATCACCGCCTTGCGTCCGATACGGTCACCGATCGGCCCGCCAAAGAACGTCCCGGCGGCCACTGCGCCGAGGAACAGGAACAGGTGCAATTGCGAACTGGCTACCGACAGGTCGAACTTCTCGATCAGGTAGAAGGTGAAGTAACTGGTGAGGCTGGACATGTAGAAGTACTTGGAGAACACCAGCAGCCCCAGCACCACCAGGGCCCCGGTCACGCGCCCGCGCGACAGACCGTGAGTCGCGGCCTGACCGGCTTTGGCCTTGAACAGGGTCAGGTGTTCGCGGTACCAGCGGCTCAGGCCGTAGGTCACCAGTACAGCGAATACCGCAAACAGACCGAACCAGGCGACATTGCCCTGGCCGAACGGAATGATGATCGCTGCCGCCAGCAACGGCCCAAACGCAGAGCCGGCATTGCCGCCGACCTGAAAGGTGGACTGCGCCAGACCGAAGCGCCCGCCCGAGGCCAGGCGGGCAATCCGCGAGGTTTCCGGGTGGAAGGTCGAGGAGCCGATGCCCACCAGTGCAGCCGCCAACAGAATCATCGGAAAGCTGCCGACATACGCCAGCATGACGATCCCCACCAGGGTGCACAGGGTGCCCAGCGGCAGCAGATTCGGCATCGGCTTGCGGTCGGTGTAAAAGCCCACCCAGGGCTGCAGCAGCGAAGCGGTGATCTGGAAGGTCAGGGTAATCATCCCCACCTGGGCAAAGCTCAGCCCGTAGTTGGCCTTGAGCATCGGATAGATCGACGGCAGCACCGCCTGGATCAGATCGTTGATCAGGTGCGCCAGGGCGCAAGCGGCAATGATCCGCATGACCAGCGGGCTGCTCTGGGCAGGCGTGGCACTTGCGGGCGAAATGGACGAGGCACTGCTTACAGCCATGACAAGGTCTTCCATCCGTTGGTTGGGATCCAATTATCCAGAATTCGTTAGCAAGCGCACTATTCTTTTCGACGAACGTTACTTCGGCGCACTTGTTAATAATTCTCAATAACGTTAGCATTTTCTCCGTTTTCCAGCCCTTGCTCCCCGACCTTTCAGAGCACCGCGTACGCCATGTCCAACGATCAGGACAACCGCAGCCTAACGCTGCTCTATCAGCGTCACCGCAGCGAACTGCTGGCGTTCCTGACCCGCCGCGTGCGCTGCCGGGAAACCGCCCGCGACCTGCTGCAGGATGCCTTTGTGCGCCTGATGCACAGTGAACGGGGCGAGGTCGGCAATTTGCGCGCCTTTCTCTATCGCATCGCCAACAACCTGAGCATCGATCATGCTCGGCGCAGTCAGGTCCGCGGGGTGAATGACGAGCAGGCGCTGGAAAAATTGCTCAATGAAACCTCACCCGAGCGCAGTGCCGTGGCCGGAAATACCCTTGACCATCTTGAACGTCTGATCGACTGCCTGCCCTCGCCGACCCGCGAGGTGTTTCTGCTGGCCCGGGTCGAGCAACTGAGCTACAAGGACATCGCCGCACGCCTGGGCCTGGACCCTCGCGCGGTCGAGCGCCATTTGAACAAAGCCCTGAGCCATTGCGCAGCGGCTGCCCTACATGCCCGTAACAAGACTGACCAGCCATGACTCCATCGCCCAACTCAGCATCATCAACCGCAACCGGCGACCGCGATCAACAGGCGCTGGACTGGTTCACCCGACTGCGCGCTGACGACCTCAGTATCGAGGAGCGCCAGGCCTTCGAGCACTGGCGCCTGACACCTGAGAATGCCCGGACCTTTGCCGAGGTCGAGCTGTTCTGGCAACAACTGGAGTTGCCGGCACGCCGCCTGCACAACATCGAACGCCGCGCTGCCCCGCGCTCCTGGGGCGGCTGGGCGGTGGCCGCGAGCATCTTGCTGATCAGCGGCCTGGTCATGCTACAACTGCCGCTGCTGCAACGCCTGAACAGCGATGTCGCCACCGCTGTTGGCGAACGGCGGCAGATTCAACTGGCCGACGGCTCGAAGCTACTGCTCGGCAGCGCCAGCGCCGTGGATGTCGACCTACGCGGACCGGTGCGCAAGATTCGCCTGGTGCAAGGGCAGATGTTCATTGACGTCACCCACGACGGCCGCCCCTTTGTGGTCGACGTCGATGATGCCCAGGTGCAGGTACTCGGCACGCGCTTTTCGGTCAGCCGTGGCCGCGATCGCGACGAAGTGATCCTGCTTAAGGGCAAGGTCGAGGTCAGCAGCAGTAACGGCGACAAACGCCTGCTCGACCCTGGCCAGCGCCTGACCCTGAGCGGCAGCCGCCTGGACCAGGTCGAGAAAGTCGATGCCGAACGCCTGCTGGCCTGGCGCGAGGGTCAGTTGCGGGTGCGCGAGGTACCACTGCGCGAAGTCCTGGAGCAGCTTGCCGATTATCAGGGCAGCCGCCTGCTGTACATCGATGAGCAGGTCGGCCGGCGCCTGGTCAGCGGCAGTTTCAACCTCGACCAGGCCGACACCGCTCTCGATGCCCTGGCCAGCACCCAGAACCTGCGCATCGACAATGTCGCCGGACAGTGGATCATCGTCCGCTGAGCGGCGATAAAAATAATTGTGCGGGTACTCGGTAATTCCCGATTCTGCTGCGTCACACCTCCACATAAGAAGCATTACCATTTGTATTCTCTGGGGAGGACACATGCAGTACCCACGCGATTTCGATTTTTCACGCCAGCCACTGGCCCGCGCCATCCTCGCGGCCACACTGTTCTCGGCCGCCCTGGCCCTGCCTGTACAGGCGGCACAGGCAGCCCAGACGCAGACTCAGGCACAGCGTGTAACGTTCAACATCAAGGCGCAGCCGCTGGCTGACGCCCTGGACCAGTTCAGCGCCCAGAGCGGCCTGCAAGTCATCTATGACGCCGGCCAACTGGCCGGTCGCACCTCACCCGGTGTACAGGGCTCGCTAAGCCCGTCCCAAGCGCTCGAAGCCCTCACCGCCGGCAGCAACGCACGCCTGAGCCAGCCCAACGCCAGCAGCTTCGTCATCGATCTGCCGATGGACCTGGGCGGCACCCTGCAACTGGATGCCCTGAGCATTTCCGGCAAGGCGCCGGGCTCTACCACCGAAGGTACCGGGCTCTACACCACCTACTCGTCCAGCAGCTCGACGCGCCTTAACCTCACGCCCCAGGAGACCCCGCAGTCGCTGACCGTGATGACCCGCCAGCGCCTGGACGATCAGCGTCTGACCAACCTCAGCGACGCCCTGGAAGCGACCCCGGGCATCATCGTCACCCGTGACGGCCTGGGCGCCGAAACCGACACCTATTACTCGCGCGGCTTCGTTATCCAGAACTACGAGATTGACGGCGTGCCGACCATCTCGCGGATGGATAACTACACCCAGAGCATGGCGATGTATGACCGCATCGAGGTCGTTCGCGGCGCCAGTGGCCTGATCAGCGGCATGGGTAACCCGTCGGCGACCATCAACCTGATCCGTAAGCGCCCGACCGCCGAAGGCCAAGCCAGCGTCACCGGCTCCGCCGGCACCTGGGACCGCTACGGTACCGGCTTCGATGTGTCCGGGCCGCTGACCGAAACAGGCAATATCCGTGGCCGCCTGGTTGCCGATTACAAGACTGAAGGCGCCTGGATCGACCGTTACAAGATGGAGAGCCAGTTGCTCTATGGCATCACCGAGTTCGACCTGAGCGAAGACACCCTGCTGACCATGGGTTTCAGCTACCAGCGCACTGACGTTGACTCACCTTTGCGTACGGGCCTGCCAACCCGCTTCAGCACCGGCGAACGCTCCGACCTCAAGCGCTCTATCAACATGGCGCCGACCTGGTCGTACAACGACCACGAACAGACCAGCTTTTTTACCTCGGTGGAACAGCAACTGGGCAATGGCTGGAGCGGCAAGATCGAATACAGCCATTCCGAGAACAAATTTGACGAAGTCTTCGGCTTTCTCATGGGCGACCTGCAGCCCGACGGCAGCGGCCTGAGCCAGTTGCCGGTGCGCTTCTCCGGCACTCCGCGCCAGGACAACCTCGACGTGTATGTGACGGGCCCGTTCAGCCTGTTCAATCGCGAGCACGAACTGATCGGCGGCGTGACCCTTTCCAGGTACAACGAAAACGTTCCGGGCTGGGGCGGCTGGCGCTACGACTACAACGCCACGCCAGGTGCGGCCGTCGACAACATCTTCGACTGGGACGGCAAGCAGCCCAAACCAGACTGGACCATCAGTGGCAAGTCCTCGATGGAAGAGACCCAGTACGCCGCCTACCTCACCTCGCGCCTGCACCTGACCGACGACCTCAACCTGATCCTCGGCAGCCGGGTGATCGACTGGAAGCGCGACACCGAAGATCGCCCTTACGGTGGCACTACCAGCAAGGTGAATCGCAAGGAAACCGGCGTCTTCATCCCCTACGCCGGCGTGGTCTACGACCTCGACGAGACCTGGGCGCTGTATGCCAGCTACACCAAGATCTTCAACCCGCAAGCCTCGTGGGTGACCGATGAAAACAACCAGCCACTCGATCCGATGGAAGGCATCGGCTACGAAGTCGGGGTCAAGGGCAGCCATTACGACGGCAAGCTGAATTCGAGCCTGGCGCTGTTCAAGCTCGAACAGGACAACCTGGCGATCTGGCAACACGACAATGTCTACGAGGCCAAGCAGGACACCACGTCCAAAGGCCTGGAGATGGAGCTCAATGGCGAGCTGGCCGAGGGCTGGCAGGCGTCGGCGGGTTACGCCTATACCCTGACCACCGACAACCAGGATGAACGTATCGCCACCCTGATGCCGCGCCACAGCCTCAAGACCTTCACCAGCTACCGCCTGCCGGGCATGCTCGAGAAAATGACCGTCGGAGGTGGGGTGAACTGGCAAAGCAAAACCGGCCTGGACCTGCACGGTTTTACCCAGGGCAGTTACGCGCTGGTCAACCTGATGGCGCGTTACGAGATCAGCAAAAACCTCAGCGCTACGGTCAACCTCAACAACGCCTTCGACCGCGAGTACTATTCGATGGCGTCGACGTACGGCAACTACGGGGCGCCGCGTAACCTGATGACCACGTTCAAATACGACTTTTGAGGCGTTTTTTGGCTAAGCGTTTGATCATGCGTAAAATTTTTTGAAAAGAGGTGTTGACACAACTTCGTTTCGAGCGAATAATGCGCGCCACTTGGCTACATAGCTCAGTTGGTTAGAGCATAGCATTCATAATGCTGGGGTCCGGGGTTCAAGTCCCTGTGTAGCCACCAAGTACCGAAAAAGGGCTTACCGCAAGGTAGGCCCTTTTTTTTGCCTTGTACATTTCTCCCTCGCCGCACTAGCAAACATCCCCCTCTTCGCGACACCACACCTGCCAGCATTTGAGCCTGAAGCAAGACTGGCTTAATGAGAAAGATTTTCATTATACTCTTGCGCTTCCCGGTTCTGCCCGAGCAAAGGAAAGCGCTGCCGTGCTGGAAAAATTGTTCACCCAACATTCGTCTGCCCTGCATCGTTATCTTCTACGAAAAAAATGCACCCCGAGCCTGGCCTCGGACCTGGTGCAGGAGACGTTTCTGCGACTCGCCCAGCTGGAAAATCTGGAGAGTGTGCTGCGCGGGCCGTCCTATCTGTTTCGGGTCGCCCACAATCTGATGATTGATCACTATCGACGCTACGGGGAAAAGCGCTTCGACACTGATGCCACGGCGTTCTTCGACACCCTGGTCGACGAGACCAGCCGCCCCGAAGAGCAAGCCATCGGCAGCCTGGAACTGGAGCATCTGGAAAGCCTGCTTGAGCGCATGCCGCCCCGCACCCGCGATGTCTTCCTGCTGCTGCGGGTCGAGGGCATGACGCACAAAGAGACCGCTCGCTATTTACGGATATCAACAAGCTCTGTACAAAAACACATGGCGATGGCCCTGGCCAGGATCGGCAGGGAGCTTGAACCAGGCCAAGAGGACTAGGCCTTGTGTACTATAAAAAGCAAGAAGGTAACCAGACAGAACCGTGAATGCTTCCCCCCAGAGCATCGACCCGATAGAGCACGAAGCTGCCGATTGGGTGGTGCGCCATCGTCAAGGACAGCTTTCGGCACGTGAGCTACAGGCCTATCGCCGCTGGTTGGCGGCCGACCCGTTGCATGCCGCCGCCGCTGAACGGGCTGATCGTGCCTGGCAGGCCAGCGCGCAGCTCAAGCAGCGTCCCGGTTATGTAAAGCCGCAGCGCCCGCCGCGTCGTAGCTGGTTGCAGATGCCCCTGGCCACCGGCAGCGCCGCGACAGCCCTGGCCCTGGGTTGCTGGATGCTGCTGGCACCGCCCTTCTGGCTCCAGGCCCTGAGCAGCGACTATCACACCGGCTTTGGTGAAATACGCCAGATCACCCTGGCCGATGGCAGCCAGGTGGAACTGGGTAGCCACAGCATTCTGAACATTGCCTATGACGATCAGACCCGGCTGGTACGCCTGAGTCAGGGCGAGGCGGTGTTCACTCCAGCGCCTGTGACCGAACAGGAGCGCCGGCCGTTTACCGTCCGCACCTCTGGCGCGGACATCACCGCTCGCGGAACGCGCTACCTGGTGAGTGCCGGCGACAATCGCGAAGGCTGGGTGGGTGTGCTGCAGCACCGGGTCGAGGTCGACCTGATTCATCGCGAGCTGGATGACCTTGCTGGCTCAGCACTGCTTGATGAGGGCCATAGCCTGCGCTTCAGCCCGAAATCGGGCCTTGTCCCGCTCAATACCAGCCCTGAGGAACTGGCCAGCTGGCAGGAAGGCCGCCTGGTATTCCAGCGCGAACTGCTGGCCGATGCCGCGGCGCGTATAAACCGCTATCGACCGGGCCTAGTACTGGTCAAGGGAGAAGCGCTGCGCAACGTCAAGATCAGTGCGGTGATGCGCCTGGACAACCTCGACGACGCCCTCAAGCGCCTGGCCGCACAAGCCCATGCGCGCATTATCGACCTGCCAGGGCTGACGTTGATCTACTGAATGCCCCGGCGCGCCTGGCCGCAAACAAACCAGACATAAAAAACAAAACCCATAGATCATAACGATCTATCGCGTTTTTGCAGCTGCCCCGTTCTTACTACACGTAAATAAATCTTATTTGCTTTTAGTGAGGCCGGTTTTGCAAACGCAAGAACACAACAAGAAGCGCAAGACATCAAAGCGCACCCGCCTGAGCCTAAGCGTGCAGCTAGCCGTTCTGGCCTTGATCGCCGATGCAACCACGCTCAGTGCCGTTCACGCCAGCCCGGTCGAACATGCACAGTACGCCCAGCCCCAAGGCAACTATCACACCTTCAACGTGCCAGCGCTGGCGCTGGATGAGGCGCTGGTGCTGCTGGCCCGCCAAGCCGGTGCCGAGCTTTACATCGGTAGCAGCAACTTCGCTGGCGTCTATGGCAACCCGGTACAGGGCCGTCTTTCCCTGGAGGCTGCACTGCAGCGGTTGCTGGCCAATCAAAATGTCACCTACAGCGTGGCTGGCCAGCCCGATCGGCCGGTGATCCAGGTGCAATCGGCGCCAGGTTCGGCAGCACTGAACGATGGCGACCTGCACCCTACCTTCGTGCATGGCATGGAGTACAAGGAGTCCCGCGACGAGAAAGGCTACAACGACATCTACGACCAGGACATATCCACGGTCTACGCCGGCAAGGAACAGATCGAACGCTACAAGGGCGCCGCCCCCGCCGACCTGTTCAAGGGCATGCTCAACGTCTACAGCGGCGACGCGCGCAACAGCGGCGCGCTGGACCCGAACATTCGCGGTGTCCAGGGCCCGGGTCGGGTACCGCTGACCATCGATGGCACCGAACAGGCGCTGACCGTGTACCGCGGCTACATGGGCGCCAACAACCGCAACTACATCGACCCCAACCTGATCGGCAGCATCAAGGTCATCAAGGGGCCGAACCTGGAGCGCAACGTCTACAGCGGCGTTGGCGGTGCGGTAGTGGCCACCACCCTGAGTGTCGATGATGTGCTCAAGGAAGGCCTCGAATACGGCGGCGAATTCAAGATCGAGGGCAGCAACAACTCGGTGTCGCCAAAGGTACCAAACCTGATGACCGGGCAGATGCCACCCCCCGACTACCCGCACACCCCGTTAGCCTCCTACTTCGACCCTTCGCTGTACAAACAACCGCGCACCAGTAGCAGTAATGGGCTGCTGTCCAGTGACGACTATGCCTATCGCTTGGCCCTGGCGACCCGCCAGGAAAAGTTCGAACTATTGACCGCCTATGCCTACCGGGAAAAAGGCAACCACTACGCGGGCAAGAACAAGAGCGATTTTTACTCATCCGGAAAGGACGTAAACGGCCGCTGGGATTACATTCCTAACCTGGCGACCATTTACAAGCCGGGCGATGAGGTGCCCAACACCTCCAGCAAGATGGAATCGTGGCTGGGCAAAGCCAAATTCAAGATCGATGAAGGCCAGTCCCTGGAGTTCGGCTACCGCGACACCGATTCGCTGTATGGCGAAATCCTGCCGTCGCGAATCTCGTTCTTCACCCCCGGCAGCACCTATGACGCCACTACCCACGGGGTACCACAGTGGCCGCTGAGCCATGTGCAAAGCAAAGCCTACAACCTGGAATACAAACTCAAGCCCGAGGGTAATCCGTGGGTGGATTTCTACTCCAACCTCTGGGCGACCAATACCCGCAGCGATACCTACAGCAGCGGCGGTGTTCCCAATCAGACCACCATTGCCGATCCGGCGTTCAGAAACACCGCTGTGGCCAACGCCAAGCATGACCGTGTCGGTCTGACAGCCAGCAACAAGCTCAAGCTGCTCGACAGTCTCGACCTGACCCTGGGTGGCAGTTACCAGCACGAAAAACTGAGCTCCAACGACGACTACTACGACTCTGCGATCAGCACCGGGCTGCGCATGTACCCGCGGGCGGGACGCAGGGAAGAGCAGGAGTACAACTTCAATTTCGATTGGCGACCGGTGACGTTTGCTCGTTTTAATGCCGGGATGCGTTACTCCTCTTATTGGGCCTTTGATGATTATCTGGATGAACTTCAAGGGAAGAGCGGTATCACTACGCAGAGCGAGCAAACCGGACGAAAAGTAGACTACACCAGCAGAAAAGAGCTTAGCGACGCCGAGTGGCAAGCAGCCGTCGATGAAAAGATCAAAAACTATCAGCTTATGTGGGACTTCTTCGGCACCCCTGAGGCGCAGCGCCTGGCCGACATTGAATCATTTAAAAAAGAAACTCCACGCATCCAGGAAATCCAGAGCCAAGCACACTGGGCACATAACGGCAAAGGCAAATACGCCCGCAGTAACAATCCCTGTGTAAACTTCCAGGGCGTTCGCGAGGAAATCATTTCATGCACCAGTTCTAGCTATGGGCATGGCGAATTGGATGCGAACGGCAACCCCGTAGACTACGAAAAATATGTTCGCGCAAAACACCAGAAAGACCATGGCTGGACGCCTACCCTCTCGGCCACTTTTTACACCTCTGAGAATGGCCGGGTATACCTTCGGTACAGCGAAGCGCTTCGCTACCCGAGCATGTTTGAAAGTACCCTCGGTTTCTCTTCTTCAATTAATACCTGGGGACTTGAACCGGAACATGCGCACAACTATGAAGCCGCCTATATCCATAACTTGTCAGGCCTGGGTGGCAGTGAAATTGCCGACATAAAACTGAGTTACTACCATAACACTACCAAGAATGTAATCGAACGCAGCCCGCAGATGCGCTTCGACAACCTGGAAAAGCAGACCACTTCCGGGCTGGAGCTGCAAGGCCGGTACGATAATGGCCGCGTGTTTACTGATTTGAGCGTCGGCCATGTCCTGAAAAATAAAGTCTGTGATGAAAATTCGGCAGTCTCCCTTGATGCAACGGGCGCTTCACCCAACTGCGTGGATGACGGCTTTGTCGGCGGCTACCTGGTAGGCATGGCAATGCCTGAATGGTCGGCGAACCTCGGGCTGGGTGCACGGTTCCTCGATCGTAAGCTTGAAGTTGGCGGGCGGGCAATTTATTACCGTCAACACGAAAGCAAGTTTTATAACAACTACGGCGATCACGCCATGGTCAGCTATTACCTGAACACCCCTATGTCATGGGACAAAATCGTAACCTATGACGCTTACATAAATTACAAACTGACCGCCGACGCTTCACTCGAGCTGACCGGGACAAACTTGAGCAACCTTTACTACATAGACCCACTTACCCGCTCGGCCATGCCTGCGCCGGGACGGACTTTGAAAATCGGTTTTACCACTACATTCTAACTTCGGAGGCATGACATGGGAGGCTGACAAGCTGATTGGCAAACGCTTGACGTGTTGAATTAATTTAAATTACTCAATGGATGACGAAATGAAAGTTTTCAACTACACCGTACTGGCAATTGCACTCCTTGGTCTGGCTGGCGTTGCTCAAGCAGACTCTGCTTCTGGTCAAAGTTACAGCGGCGCAATCGTCGTTGGCGGCACGGGTGCCGCCACTCCCAACCACCCAAGCTCTCCGGGTGTGCCAGCCGTGGGCGTCACAGCCTTCTACAACGGCGCCAAAGTTCCATTCAGCGGCTTGAAAGGCATGGTGGCTACCGATGCCAAAGGGGTCACCAGCATCACCCCGGCGATGATGCCAGCCTCCCACTCGGCACTCGGTCACTTTGACTTCAAACAAGTTGCCGCCCAGCAGGTGTACTTCGGCGAATGGTCGCAAAACGGCACCCACAACGACCCGACTCGCGTGGTGTATTACTCCGGCGACACCGCGGGCCGGGTATTACCAACTGCCAGCGTGACCTATGCAGTGCAGGGCATCAACAACTACACCGGCGCCAACCTGCTGTCCGGCGACCTGACCGCGTCCTTTGGCACTGCATCGCCAACCCTGAGCGGTTCGCTGAGCAACAGCGCCCTGAAAGTTGCGCTGGTGGCCAACATCAACACGGCTAACGCCAGCTTCAGCGGCGCGGCACAAGCGCTGAACCCAAGCACCAACGCCGAGCTTTCAAAAGGCACCACCCAAGGCAGCTTCTTCGGTGCGGGTGCCAACGCGTCGCTGGCCGGTATTGCCAAGTTCACCGATCGCAACTACGACACCGCTTTCGGTGGCGTAAGCAAGTAAGTAGCGGGTTGATCCTGAAGTAGCACCCTCGAGCAAGTGCCTGAACAGTCAGGCACTTGCCTTTGGCGCTTTGAAGCGACTCTGAGAGCCTGGTAATGCCCCAGTCCTATTGCAAGCGATCCCTCACGCTGCACCTTGTGCCCTTTTCCCTGCTGATGTTCTTGACCCCGGCGGCACTCGCTGCGGATCAGGACACCAGCCTGCGTCTGAACCAGACCATCGAGTACCGCGCCAACCAGCAAGAGCGCGAGTTCCTCAAGGATGAGCTGCCGAACGATACCGCAGCACCGCTGTTGAACATCGATGGCCAGAACTACAGCGTCGGCAACAACCTCGATGAGTTGGGCCGCGCGGTGTACCTGTCCATCGCGCGCCAGCAATGGCTGCACGCCAAGGACTACCTCAAGCGCTACACCGCCCTGCCCGGCCACGACCCGATGCTCACGACCTACGCCAACGGCGCTCTGGCCCGCGCCGAAGGTGACCTGGAACAGGCCGAGCGCTATTACCGCCAGTTATTGGCGATGCAGTCCGACTTCCTCCCTGGTCGCCTGGAGCTGGCCCGAGTGCTGTTCGAGAACCGCAAGGATCGCGACTCCACTGCCGCTTTCCAGCAGATCAGCAGCAGCCTCAGCCCTTCGGATGCCCAGGCCATGGGCCTGGGCAAAACCGTCGACAGCTTTCTCCAGGCCCTGGACCATCGCGAGGACTGGCAAGGCTCTTTTGCCATCGGCCCGATCTGGAGCGATAACCTCAACCAGTCCCCCGAAAGCACGGTTACCTACCGAATGGTAACGCCGGAAATAACCTACCTGTACACACGCTCACTGCCCAAGGCGGTGTCTGCCCACGGTGTGGATTACGAAGGCACGCTGAACAAGCGCGTGGCCATCAGCGGCCACCATGGCGTGTTCATGCGCTCATTGCTGTACGGCCAGGCCTACGACAAGGAGAGCAAATACAACGAAGGAACACTGATCAACAACGCCGGCTACAGCTACCACGACGCCCGCAACCAGTACGCCTTCGGGCCATCATTCGAATTCAATACGATTGGCGACGACGCCATGTACAGCGCCTGGGGACTGCGCGGCGAATGGATTCACAACCTGTCGGCCACGCGCATGTTCAAGCTTGAAGGCGACTACAAGGACATGGCCTACAAGCACGACATCAACAGCAATCTGGACGGCGATATCAGCTCGGTTTACGCCACCCTGTGGCAGGCCCTGCCGCGGCAATGGACCCTGTTCGGGGGTGTGGATATCACCGACCGCAACAGCCAGGACCGCACCGCGGCCTACCTGCAAAAAGGCCTGCGTCTGGGTGTCGCCAAGGACTTCGATGTCGGCGTCAGTGCCTTGCTGTTCGCCTCTTATCGCAAGCGCCAGTACGACGCCTACAGCGCCATAGTCGATGCCCGGCGCAACGAAGACGAGCAAGGCTACACCTTCATCCTGCGCGCCCCGCGCCTGGCGGTGCAGGACATCGTTCCCAGCCTGACGGTCAAATACAACAAGGTCGAGAGCAACGTCGACTGGCTGTACTCCTACGACAAGAACAGCATCAGCCTGAAGCTGGAGAAGCAGTTTTAGCCTGGAACCGCACTCGATATCACGGGGCAAACACGCTGCCGCTTGCCCCGCGACAATGCTGGTTCAGAACATCCACTTGCTACTGAGCATGACGTTACGAGGCTCACCGTAGGCGCCGCTGTAGAAGTTGTCGTCCAGCGAACTGATGTACTTCTTGTCGAACAGGTTGTTCACCGTCGCGGTGGCCGACCACTGCGGAGTCAGCTCATAACGAGCCATCAGGCCGACCGTTGCATAGTCCCCCTGCTTGGCCTTGGCCGGTGCACTGAGCTGCCAGCTGTCGACGGTGAAGTGAATGCCGCTCTGCCAGTTGACTCCGCCACCGACCGTCAGACGCTCCAGCTGGCCAGGCAGGCGATAGGTGGTCCAGAGCTTGAACAGGTCGCTGGGGATGATGGTTTTGACCCGCTCGTGCTGGTCATCCTTGACCACGCTGTGGCTGTAGCTGGCCATCAGATTCCAGTCCGGCAGCAGCTCGCCGCTGGCCTCCAGATCGAACCCCCGCGTCGTGGTTTTTTCCGCACGGTAAGCGGTGATCAAGTCATTGCCCAGAACGAGCCCGTCAGCCACGGCGTCATTGTCCAGCTTCACCTCAAACAGGGCGATAGCGGTATTGAGCCGTCCGCCGTAGTACTCGCTCTTCAAGCCGATCTCATAGTTGTCGCCCTCACGCGGATCAAGCAGCTTGCCCTGCTGAGTACGGTAGGGTTGCGGCTTGAAGATGCTGGTGTAGCTGGCATACAGCGAGTGGTTGTCATTGAGGTCGTAGACGATACCGGCATAGGGCGTGACTTCGCCGTGAACCTTGACCGAGTCGTCGGTATTGAACGGGGTCATGCTGGCGACGTTGTAGTGCAGGCTGGCGTCGTAGCGGTAGTTGCTGACCCGCGCCCCGAGAATCACCGACAGGTCATCGGTGGGCTTGAGCCGGGTCGCCAGGTAAGCGCCGTTCTGCCACTGGTTGATGTCATCATCTTCGCGATTCATGGTGTAGGTCGGACGTGGGCCATAGTTGTCCCAGGTCCAGATGTTGACGGGCTTGCCGCTGACGAAGTTGTCGCTTTTGCCGTTGCCGACATCATTGCCAAAACCGTTGCGCCGGTTTTCATAGTCTTGATAGTTGAAGCCCATCACCAGCTCATGCTGGCGGCCGAACCACTGGAACGGGCCGCTGAGCATGACATCGACACCCCGCTGCTCCTGGGTGTTGTCGCCCTTGGTGGCGGTGTACTTGAGGCCGTCGCCGGTTTGCGAATTGACGAAGCCGGTCGAGGTACCAACGATCACCGAGTCGTAATCGCGGGTGCTGTAGAGGTAGTTGGCAGAGACCTTCAGCGACCAGTCGTGGTCGAACTTGTGCTCGATGGACGCGAAGGTATTCACCGACTCCTGGCGGTTGCTGCTATCACGGCTGGCCGCGCTGGCCGAACGTGACATGCTGAACTGCTGCCCCTGCTTGTTGATCAGCGGCAGGCCGGTGGTGGAGAAGCCGCGCGGATCACTGTCCAGATAGTCGACACCCACGGTCAGCACGGTGTTTTCACTCAGGTCAGCCTCGACGATACCGTAGAGAATGGTCTTCTCCTGCTGCAGGTGATCGGTGAAGCTGTTGGCCTGTTGGTAGGCGGCTACTGCGCGTGCGCGCAGGGTTCCGTTGTCGTTCAAGGGCCCGGAGACGTCGACTTCACCACGGTACAGGTCCCACGAGCCAAGACCGCCGCTGACGTAGCCCTTGAAGGTGTCGGTGGGCTTTTTGCGCACCAGGTTGACCGTCCCCGACGGATCCCCCGCGCCCGACAGCAGCCCTGTCGCCCCACGCACCACCTCGATCCGGTCGTAGAGGGCCATGTCCGAGAGTGCCTGTGGCAGGGCCTGGCTGAAAGCAAAGGAAGTCGTCGGCATGCCATCGTACTGGTAGTTGTCGATGGCCAGGCCACGGGAGTACACGTACAGGCGATCGCTGCCCGGACTTTGCACGTTGATCCCGGCCGTCTGCTCCAGCACCTGACCGATGCTGCGCAGGTTCTGATCGTCCATGCGCTGGCGGGTCATGACGCTGACCGATTGCGGCGTCTCGCGCAGGCTGAGGTTCAAGCGCGTGGCAGTGTTGGTCGCCCCAGTGGTGTAGGAGCCAGTGCCTTCGGTGGTGTTCCCCAACACCTGGCCGTTGATACTGGTGGCGCCCAGTTCCACCGCGCCCTGTCCCAGCGCAACATTGATCAACACGTAACCATCGCTACCCCACTGCGCCTGCAAACCCTGGCCGTGGAGCAGCGTTGCAAACCCCTCCTGGACGCCATAGCTACCCTGCAGACCGGGGCTGCGCAAGCCTGCCACCTGATTGGCGGCAAAGGAGATCGCCACGCCCGCTTGCCGGGCATACTCGCTGAGCACATCGCCCAGCGCCCCTGGCTGGATGTCATAGCGCTGCAGCTGTTGGGCTGCTACGAGCTGTGGCATCAGCAGTATGGACACGCCGGCGAGGCCCAGGTGAATGCTCAGGGCCAGGGCGTTTCGCGGCCGGAAAGGTTGGCGCAGGCGTATAGAGCGAAGCATGTTCTCGATTCTCCGTTGAGTTGGCTACATACAAGGACGGCCGGAAAACGAGAACTGGAAGCATCTGATAATTAATTTTATTTGAGCAGCACACTAGCCTCTCAAGGCTGCTCAAGGGAGACGCGGGTGATCCATGGCGTGTAATGCTCGACCTTGATCGGCAAGCTGCGCGCCAGCAGACGCAGGGCCCGTTGACTGTCATCGGCGGGCAGCACAGCGGTGACCCGCAGCAGTTGCAGGGTTTTGGCGTCGTACATCAGGTAGCCCGCATGATTGCGCGCCAGGCGCTCGAGCACCTGGTCCAGGGATTGTTCGCGCACCAGCAATTGATGTTGCTCCCAGGCCTGCTCAAACCCGGCGGCATCAATAGGCTGCAGCGGCCCGGGCCCTGCAGCATCGAAGCGCAGCGCCTGGCCGGCCTGGACCGCTACGCGCTTGCCGACGCTGTCGACTTCGGTGCTCGATTCGAGCATCACCACGCGGCTGGCGTCAGACAACTGCTCCACAACAAAACGGGTACCCAGCGCGCGCACACTGCCGTGCTCGGTCAGTACCAGGAAAGGCCGTGTGGCGTCCTTGGCAACGTCCAGCCGAATTTCCCCTTGCAACAGGCGCACGGTGCGGCGCTGGTCATCGAACTGCAGGTCCACCGACGAGCTTCCATCAAGGCTGATACGACTGCCATCGGGTAACCGCTGCGTACTCCACTGGCCGCTGCCGGTGCGAATGTCGGCCAGCAGGTACGACGGCGGAAACTGCTGCAAGGCCACTCCGACCGGCAACAGCAACAACGCTGCCAACGCCAGCGCCTTGATTGGCTTGCGGCCCGCTCGTCGCCGGGCAATGCTGTCGAGAGCCGCCCGCGCAGGTTCGCGCGGCAAATCGCGCAACGCTGCCAGACTGCCTTGCAAACGCTCGATTGCCTCCAGGTGCTCAGGGTCGGCATCAAGCCAGTCACGAAAGGCATTGCGCTCGGCAGCATCAACTTCGCCGTCAAGACGCACCAGCCATTCGGCCGCCTCTTGCAGCACTCGCTCAGAAGGGGACTTGCTCATAAGCATTTATCGCTAGCAGCGTGGCATTGCAATAAAGCCTGCACCAGGTAGGTCTGCACCGTTTTGGTCGAGACCTGCAGGCGCTCGGCAATCTCTGCGTGGCTGAGGCCGTCGAGGTGGCGCATGACGAAGGCCTGCCGCGCACGTGCGGACATCGCATCGAGTGCCCGGGCAATCTGCTCAAGGGCCTGAACCGCAGCCATGACCTGCTCCGCCGACGGTGCCTGCTCCAGGTACTGGGCATGACGAGCCAGCTCTTCGCGGTAAGCCTGCTCCAGCTTCTGCCGACGCCCACGATCAATCAGCAAACGCCGGGCGATGGTGGCAAGAAACGCGCGTGGCTCACGTGGCGCGACATAGGCACCGGCCCCCAGCAGGCGCAGGAAAGTTTCCTGCGCCATATCCGCCGCATTGTGCGGACAATCCAGGCGCCTGCGCAGCCACCCCAACAGCCAGCTGTGATGACCTTTGTACAGGGTATCGAGACTGTCGGCAGGGGAAGGCGTCGAGGCTTTCATGGCGCAAATTCTTAATAAGAATGATTCTATGTTAATGCGCCGCACGCCTGCCGTGCAATCCTGCTCCTCAACGCACGTTGGCCAGCACCACCGCCAGCCCCAGGCCAATCAAGGCCACACCGATCACCCGATCCACCAGCAACTGCCGATCAAGCATGACCCGGCGCAAGGATGACGAAGAGAAGAACAGCGCGACCAGGCTGAACCAGACCCAGTGCGCCACGGACATGAACAGTCCATAACCAAGGCTGGTCGCCAGCGAGCTCCCCGGCTGCACTACCTGAGTGTAGGCACTGACCACGAACAGCATGGTCTTGGGATTGAGTGCGTTGGTCAGAAAACCCGAGCGAAAGGCTGAGATCACGCTCAGCTGGCTGGACGCAGCGCCACCTTCGAGGGAAATCCGTGTGGTGTTGGTCAACGATTTGTAGCCCAGGTAGATCAGGTAGCCGGCCCCCAGTACCTTCATCGCCAGAAACAATGACGGCGTCTGACTGATGATCAAGGCAATACCAAGCACCGTGTACAGCACATGCACCTGCACTCCCAACGCGATGCCCAGCGCTGCCGACAAACCGGCGCGACGGCCAAAGGCGTAACTGCTGCGGGTGACCATGGCAAAGTCCGCGCCCGGGCTGATCACCGCCAGGACGGTGAATACGGCAACGGCAATGAGTTCGTTCACGAAAAGCTCCTCGATCTGCTAGGCAATTGCACAGATAGCACTGCACGGCGTCATTATCGAAAGCTTCGCCAAGGGCAAAAAGCGATTTATAGTGCGGTAAATCCGCTAGTTTTTCTCACAGATATGAAACTTCCAGCGCTGTCAGCCTTTCGCTATTTCGACGTCGCCGCGCAGACCCAGAGCTTCGTGCGTGCCGCCGAACTGCTCAACGTCACCCATGGTGCCGTAAGCCGCCAGATTCGTTTGCTGGAAGAGTCGCTGGGGGTGGCGTTGTTCGAGCGGCGCAACCGCGCGATCTTCCTCACGCCCGCTGGACGTGCCTTGCACGGCACCACCCTGTCGGTGTTCGAGCAACTGCAAGGTGCGGTGTATCGCCTGCAACAACAGGCCCGCGAGAACGTGCTGGTACTGTCTTGCGAGCCGACCATCGCGATGAAATGGCTGATTCCACGCCTACCGGCCTTTCATGCCGCCCACCCGGATATCCACTTGCACCTGGTGGCGGCCGGTGGCCCTGTCGATTTTTCCCGCAGTGGTGTCGATCTGGCGCTGCGCCGCGATGACTTTCGCTGGGAAGCCAACCTGCACGCCGTGAAGATCTGCGACGAATGGGTAGGCCCGGTGAGCAGCACCCAGTTGGCCATACCGGACCAAGGCCTGGATAGCCTGCGCTTGCTGCACAGCGCATCACGCCCCGGGGCCTGGAACACCTGGCTGCGTGTGACTGGCGAATCGGCCCGCAACAGCAGTCGCGCCGACTACGAACATTTTTATCTCTGCATCCAGGCCGCCATGGCCGGACTGGGTGTGGCCATGGCTTCATTCCTGATGGTTCAGGACGAGATCGACAGCGGCCAGCTGCAAGCGCCACGCAGCTTCGTGCAGGATCAATCGGCGTATTACCTGCTGTGCCCGCAGGCATTGGCCGACGACGACAAATGCCGACGCTTCGCCGAATGGGTCAGCGCACAGGCTGCGGCCTGCCTGGCTCATTTGCTTTGAGGTACAGCGCCTTCCGGTAAGGTGCAGAAAGAGGATTCGGCGCTGAAATCCCCGCCCCAGGTGCGAAAGCCTGCGGTGTCGATATGAATGCGTCCCGATGGATAACGACCCAGGCCCATGTTCCAGGCCTTGCCCTGAGTCTGCCAGAACTGGCACAGCGGACCGGAATCGGCCCAGGGCGGCAGCAACACATCAACCGCAAACGCCCGGGTATGCGCACTGCCTACAGCGCCTCCGGCGCAACGATTCAAGCGCGGATCACGATAGGCCGAGACCACTTCATAGTGTTTCAAGATGCCCTGGTCACCCAGGGTCTTGAGCAATTGCAGGGTCGAGCGTACGGCGGGCCACTGCGCCGCTGGCGCCACCGCAAAGGGCTGGGCTGAACACAAGCGCCAGTCACTGGCCGAGCGCAACAACTGATAGATCGGCACCACGCCATACAGACGCGCATCCACCAGCATTTGCCGAAAGGCCCGCGTCTCGTGGTCGCCAGCCCACTGGGCAAACATGTACACGTCGCGCTCATCGGCGTGCGCCTGGCCAGTGCTGAGCAGCGCCAGTAAAAATCCTGCAGCGATACCAGCCTTGCGCCACGTCTCCATCAGCAACCTCTCCTTCCTGATCCGCAGGAAACTTCTCCATGATGGCAACCCTCCCGCTGCGGGGAGGCACTGACAAGGAGTTAAGCATGTACACGAGCGTACGATTGGCACTCGGCCTGACGGCCCTGGCCTGCAGTGCAGCGGCCCAGGCCGATGCCCAACTGAACCTCGGCAACCAGGAACGCGTGAGCCGGCTGTTTGCCTTTCCCAACAACTGCAACGTGATCTGTTTTCGCGACTGGACCCTGGAGCAGACCGTCGAGCATTACCTGACCCAGAGCGTACAACGCGACGGCTATCCCGCCGCCAGGGTGCGGGTCAGTCGCGACAACGACACCCTGCATGCTGAGATCCAGGGCGTCCCCAGCAGCTACAGCAAACCACTGGAACGCCTGCTCGACACCGGCGAACTGGCCTATCAGGGCGCCAGCCGCCTGAACCGCGAAGGGAAATGGGCCTACAACTGGAACCTGTTCCTGCCCCTGGGGATGGCCCTGGAGAACCGCCGCAGTGTCGAACTGCTGCATTTCCCGCCGGACTACTCACTGACCCAGGCCCAGGATTATCTGCGCTCCAACACCAGTGACCGCTGGGCGACGCTACTGACTTTCAACGGCATCCCCGCCGCGCAGACGCCGGCCTACCAGACCATCGTCGACATCGCCCCGATCGCTGCGCCCGCCAGTGCCGGCAAGGATCTGCAAGGGGTGTATGGGTACTTCAAGGATTATCAGCTGCGCATGGTTCGGGAGGTCACGCGCACCGCCAGTGGTACCTCGCTGCCCATGGTCGCATTCGGTTTACCGGTGCGCAGCTGGATCGAGCAGCAGTATGGGCCGAAGCTGAACGTGCTGGGACTGGTCGTCATCAGCCCGCAGGCCGGGCAACAGGTGCCGGTTCTGGGCGCCAACCACCCGAGTGCGATCTGGTACGCCGCCGACCGGAACAATTACGCCGGTGATCAGGACAAGGCCGACCGGGCGGGCCTGAAGATGATGGGTCAGGATTTGAGCGCTGCCTGCTGGCAGGCGGGGATGGGCCGCAACCCCAGCGCGGATGCCCAGGCGACACTGAGGGCATGTACGCAGAAGTGGCAGGTGACGGCGAAGAAGCAGACCTGTGAATTGTACTTCCGCACTATTGCCGGGATGACGCCTGAGCAGGCGCGGGCCAAGTGCAACACCGGGGCGATCACGCGGACGCTACGAGAACTACAGAAAATCTGAGGTGAAGCAATCGCCGGCAAGGCCGGCTCCCACTGTGTCCAGGGTGACCACCGTTCCTGTGGGAGCCGGTCTTGCCGGCGATGGGGGCAGCGCAGCCCCTAAGCTCAATCCTGCGGACGCAGGCGATATTGCGGCGGCAACTGGTCCAGGCCACTGATGGTCGCGTTCAGGCTCTTCCAGCGACCGTCCTTGATGCCATAGATGCAGCCATGAACCGACAGGCTCTGGCCACGATGCCAGGCATTCTGAACGATGGTGGTGTGGCCGACATTAGCCACCTGCTGAATGACATTCAGCTCGCACAAGCGGTCAACGCGCTCTTCTTCGGTCGCCAGCTGCGCCAATTCCTCGCGCTTTTCGTAGTACAGGTCACGAATCGAGCGCAGCCAGCCGTCGATCAGGCCCAACTGACGGTCCTGCATTGAAGCGCGGACACCACCGCAACCGTAATGCCCGGTCACCAGAATGTGCTTCACTTTAAGTACGTCCACCGCGTACTGGATAACCGACAGACAGTTGAGGTCGGTATGCAGCACCACGTTGGCTACGTTGCGGTGAACGAACAGATCGCCTGGCAGCATGCCGACGATTTCGTTGGCCGGCACCCGTGCGTCCGAACAACCAATCCAGAGGAATTCAGGGGTCTGCTGACGCGCCAGCTTGGCGAAGAAATCCGGATCTTCCTGCTTGATCGCATCGGCCCAGCGCGCGTTGTTATCAATCAGTTCTTGTAGATCGTGCATGTTCAAGCCTCATGGTTGATGCGCATCTGTGACAGGCGCAGGCCCGTTCGGGTCACGCTTTTGAATCTTCAGGCAGCCGACAGGTCCACCCAACAGGCCCACCCGCAGGAGTACAGACCATGACCGAACCCCATCGTCCACTACATGCTCCCGAACCGGCCCCGATCGACGATAACGAAGATCGCATGGGCTCCATGGAAGAATTGCACTTCGACGAGAATACTCCGAACGTCGACAGCGGTTTCGACCCAACCGACGACGACCTCGAACCCGAAACGCTAATCCGCGAAGATGGTGCCCGTTCCGCCAACGAACCGGGCAAGGATCACCCCGCCGACTGGGACCTGAGCGTCGTCGATGAATATGATATCGGCGGTGGCAATGGCCTGGATGAAGCGGAGCTGGCGCACCGCGACCCGCTGGACGGCAAACCCGAGCCCTGAGTATTTTACTCGAACAGCGTGCAGGCCATGACCAGGGCGTCTTCACGACCACCGGCCACCGGGTAGTAATCACGGCGGCGGCCGATTTCGTTGAAACCGTAGCGCTCGTACAGGCGGTACGCCGACTGGTTGCTGGCGCGCACTTCAAGGAAGCATTCACGGCCGTTCATCTGGTAGGCGCGCTTCATCAGCTCTTCCAGCAGGCGCAGGCCCAGGCCGCGGCCCTGGCTTTCCGGCTTGACGGTGATATTGAGCAGGTGTGCTTCGTCGATGATCACATTGATCACGCCGTGGCCCACCTGCTGCTCGCCTTCGAACATCAGCCAGATTTCATACGACTTGAGCCCGTCGAGGAAAATCCCCCGGGTCCAGGGGTGGCTGAAGGCGGCGTATTCGATCTTCAGTACGGCATCCAGATCCGCCTCGGTCATCCGGCGGAAATTGATCGTGTCACTCATCGCTTGTTTTCCAGCGCGCCATCAGCCGGCGCATGGCTTGCCAGACGTCCGCCTTGCGCTGCGGCTCGTCCATCAACAGTTCGAGGCCTGGCAAGGCCCAGG
>JAVXRI010000036.1:0-48137 GCA_036643775.1 Pseudomonas sp.
CTCGCCGGGCCCTGGCGGCAACTTCGAGGAAGGGCGCAAGGCGATCAGCCTGGGCCTGGACGCCGAGTACCAGAACACCTACACCACCAGCCTGTCGTACACCAACTTCTTCGACGGCAAGTACACCACTGTGGATGACCGCGATTTCATCGCCCTCAGCTTCGGCGTGAACTTCTAAGAACACGGATTCAGGACGAGCATGAACATGAAAATGACCAAGAATCTGCTGCAAGCCGGTGTATTGGGCCTGTCGCTGCTGGCCTCCAGCGTCATGGCGGCGGTGTCCGCCGACGAGGCGGCCAAACTCGGTACGACCCTGACGCCTATGGGTGCGGAAAAAGCCGGTAACGCCGATGGTTCGATCAGTGCCTGGAAGCCGCTGGCCACCAATGCCGGCGCTGTTGACGGCAAAGGCTTCCTGGCCGACCCGTATGCTGGCGAGAAGCCGCTGTACACCATCACCGCGCAGAACGTCGACCAGTACAAGGACAAACTGTCCCCGGGTCAGATCGCGATGCTCAAGCGTTACCCGGACAGCTACAAGATCCCGGTGTACACGACCCACCGTGGCTCCACCGTGCCGGCTGATGTCTTTGCCGCAATCAAGGAAAACGCCACCAAGACCAACCTGGTCGCTGGCGGCAACGGTCTGGAAAACTTCAGCACTGCCGTACCGTTCCCGATTCCCAAGACCGGTGTCGAAGTCATCTGGAACCACATCACCCGCTATCGCGGTGGCAGCGTGACCCGTCTGGTAACCCAGGCCACGCCGCAAACCAATGGCTCCTACAGCCTGGTGTACTTCCAGGACCAGTTCGTCTTCCGTGACAAGATCAAGGGCTACGATCCGGCCAACCCGGGCAACGTGCTGTTCTACTTCAAGCAGAAGGTAACGGCGCCAGCGCGTCTGGCCGGTACCGTGCTGCTGGTCCACGAGACTCTCGACCAGGTCAAGGAGCCGCGCAAGGCGTGGGTCTACAACGCCGGTCAGCGTCGTGTGCGCCAGGCACCACAGGTGTCCTACGATGGTCCGGGTACTGCAGCCGATGGCCTGCGTACCTCCGACAACCTGGACATGTTCAACGGTGCGCCGGATCGCTACGACTGGAAGCTGGAAGGCAAGAAAGAGATGTACATCGCCTCCAACAGCTACAAGCTCGACGATCCAAAGCTCAAGTACGCCGACATCATCAAGGCCGGGCACATCAACCAGGACTTGAGCCGTTATGAGCTGCGCCGCGTCTGGCACGTGGTCGCCACCTTGAAGCCGGGTCAGCGTCATATCTACGCCAAGCGTGACTTCTACATCGATGAAGACACCTGGCAGGCTGCAGTGATCGACCAGTACGACGGTCGCGATCAGCTGTGGCGCGTTTCCGAGGCCCACTCCCAGGACTATTACAACGTCCAGGTGCCGTGGTACACCCTGGAAGCCATTTACGACCTGCAGTCGGGTCGCTATTTGGCACTGGGCATGAAGAACGAGGAGAAGAAGGCTTACGACTTCGGATTCTCGGCTAGCATTAGTGACTTCCAGCCCGCAGCGCTTCGCCAGGAAGGTGTGCGCTAAGCTTCAAACCTCCGTGTGATCTCCCAGAACGCCCCGGCTTGCCGGGGCGTTTCTGTTTGCGCAGCCTGCCTGGCCTGGAATTGTCGCTTTTTGTTGTAGTCTTTTTTCGGTAAAGCGCGGCAATCATCTTCAAATGTGCGTTTTTAACCGCTAGTCTGCCCTGATCCGTACTGCCGAAGATTCTCTAACTAAAACGAGCCGGCCATGACTGATCTGTCCCGTACGCAAGGGTTCGCCAGCCAGGCCATGAACGTCCTGGAAGGACGCTTCTATCGTCCGCCACTGCCTGAAGGGCACGTGCCGCGGGCGCGTTTGTGCCAGCGCTTGCAATCCGGGCTGGGTGGTCGACTGTTGCTGGTCACAGCACCGGCAGGTTTTGGCAAGAGTTCCCTGGCCGTGGAATTCTGTCAGGCCTTGCCCAATCACTGGAGCAGCCTGTGGCTGGGGCTGAGCCGTCGCGACAACGACCCGGGACGCTTCCTCGAGCGCTTGCTTGAAGGCCTGCAGCAGTATTGCCCGGCGTTGGGCAATCAGGCCTTGGGTCTACTCAAAATGCGTCAGCGCCATCAACCCTTTGCCTTCGAAGAATGGCTCGATGGCCTGCTTGATGAGCTGGCCCGTCACCTGCAACCTCACAATCCGTTGTTGCTGGTGCTCGATGACTACCATCTGGTCCAGGGCCCGGTACTCGATCGCTGCCTGCAATTTTTCCTCAACCATTTGCCACCGGGGCTGGTCCTGCTGGTTACCAGCCGCTTGCGTCCGGACTGGCACCTGGCACGCCTGCGCCTGTCGCGCCAATTGCTCGAACTCAACGAACAGGATTTGCGCCTGACACCTGATGAGTCGCTGGCAGTGTTGGGTCAACAACCCACGGGTTTGCGTGGCCAGGCGCTGGACAACCTTATCCAGCGCAGTGACGGCTGGATCGCCGGGCTGCGCTTCTGGCAACTGGCGGCCAGCGAGTCGGGCGCCGACAGTGCGTTACCTCAGGCGCTGCATGGTGGCGAGGGACTGATTCGCGATTACCTGCTCGAAGAAGTGATCGACATCCTGCCAGCTGAAGTCCAGGGATTTCTCAACGACACCGCCTGCCAGGAACGCTTCTGCAGTGAGCTGTGCGATGCTCTGCGTGACAGTCATGACAGTGCCGAGATCATCCGCTATCTACAGGCGCATCAGGTATTTCTGGTACCGCTGGACGAGCATGGGCGCTGGTACCGCTACCACCATCTTTTTTCCGACCTGCTGCGCAGCCGCCAGCCCAGCCTGCCGCTGTCGAGCCTGCACCTGCGTGCCTGTCGCTGGTTTCATGGCCAGGGCTTGCTCGACGAAGCGGTAGAGCAAGCCTTGCGCGCCGGGCACCTGGATGTCGCCGCCAACCTGGTGCAGAACCTTTCCGAAGAACAACTGCTGGCCGAGCAGAACGTCGGCATGTTGCTGCGCTGGAAAATGGACCTGCCCGACAGCCTGCTGATCAGCACGCCCCGCCTGATTGTGCTGTACAGCTGGGCCCTGGGGCTGGCCGGGCAACTGGACGCCGCCGAAGAGCTGGCCAGTCATCTGAGTCGCTTCCTGCCGGCGCCTTCGGCAACAGCGCAGAAGTCCATGCTGGCGCAGTGGCTGGCCCTGAGCGGGGTCATTGCCCGCGGCCGTGGCGACCGTGAGCGTACGCGTTCCTGCTGTGTCGAGGCCTTGCGCAGCCTGCCGCAAAAACGCTATGGCCAGCGCCTGGTGTGCTTGTCGACGTTGTCCAACCTGGCCATTGCCGACGCTGATTTCCCGCGGGCCCGAAACTGGAACCGCGAGGCACTGGAATTGGCTCAACGGGTTGGCAACCCACTGTTCGAAGCCCTGGCGCATTACGACCGCGCGCGCGTACTGCATGCCCGCGGCGAGGTGCTGCGCGCCCTGGAAGAGGTGCGCCAGGGGTTGCAGCGCTTGCAAGGGCTGTCAGCGCAACGCTTGTACGCGGCGCGGGCCCGCCTGACCTTGTACGAGGGCTATCTGCTGGTCGCGCGCCTGCAACCGGAAGCAGGGCGTAGTCGCTTGCGTGCCGGCCTGGTCGAGGCGCGGGCCTGCCGCGACATCAGTGTGCTGATCGGCCATTGTGTGATTGCTTCGCTGGATGGCCGCGAGGGCCGCTTTACCGAAGCCTTCGCCGAACTGGCCGAGGCCGAACGCCTGATGCACATCTGGGACGTACCGCCGATTTTCTACCTGGCGATGATCACCCTGATCAAATGCGAGCTGTGGCTGGCGCAGGGGCGAATCGATCTGGCCGAGTCCTGGTTGTTGCGCCTGGGCCAGACCTACGGTGGCAAAAAGGCTGCTGCGGCGCCGGAGTTTCATCCGTTGCTGCCCTTGCATATCGAGTTGCAACAAGCCTTGCTTGAGCGTACCCAGGGACACCTGGAACAGGCCGGACAACGCCTGCAAGCGCTGGTGGAACGCGGCCAGGCCAGCGGTGGGCAGATGCTCTGTGTCACGGCGTTATGCCAATGGATTGCTCTGCTACTGGCCAACAAAAGCGAAATGCAGGCCCGCGATCTGCTCGCATTGAGCCTGGAAGCCGGCGGCGGCGGTGCCTTGCAACCGTTCCAGGCCTTGTTGCAGGAGCACCCGCTATGGCTGCGCGATCAGTTGTTGATGCAACCCGTGGGCCCGGCACAGATCAGCCTGCTGGCGCTGCTGCCCGTCCCGCAGAGCACGGAAACTACCAGCGGTGGATGTGAAGCGTTGAGCGCGCGGGAGCGGTCGGTGCTGGAGTTGATTGCTCAGGGTTGCTCCAATCAGGAAATCAGTGAGCGGCTGTTCATTTCGCTGCATACAGTCAAGACCCATGCCAGTCATATCAACAGCAAGCTGGGCGTCGAGCGCAGGACCCAGGCTGTAGCCCGGGCCAAGGCCCTGGGGTTGTTAGTCTGACGAGCGGAGCTGCGGCGGCAGGATGAATATCTGCTGTACTCTCTGGCAGGTCCTTTCCTGCTGGAGGCTTTACCCATGTTCCGTGCGCGCACCCAGGTGTTGCTGACTTGCCTGTTATCCACCGGTGCCGCGCTGGCGGCCGAGGGGCCATCGTTTCCCTGCGACAAAGCCGAAGGTATGGCGCTGAAGGTGTGCCAGAGTCCACAACTGAGCAAACTCGATCGAGACCTAGCGGCACTCTACAAGCGCGTGCTCGGGCAAGCCGATAGCGATACGCAAAAGCAGCTCAAGGCAACGCAACGCGGCTGGATCAAAGGCCGCGACGAGTGCTGGAAAGCCAGCGATGCAGACGCCTGTGTTCTGGAGCAGTACCAGGTGCGACTGGTGAAACTGCAGATCCAGTCAGGCGAAGTGCAGGTGCCAGCCGCGGTCGAATTCGACTGCGATGACAACAGCAAGCCGTTCACTGCGGTGTTCTACAATCAGCTCGAGCCCCAGGCGGTAGTGCTCACCTTTGGTGATGATCAGACCATCGCGATTGCCCAACCCTCGGCCAGTGGTAGCAAGTATGGTGCAGACGGGGTTGAGTTCTGGGAGCATCAGGGCGAAGCCAAAGTGAAATGGTACGGCGCCGAGCTGAGCTGCCAGGCAGTGCGTTGAGGTCTGGTCGATGCCAGGCTTTACGAGGGGCCACGGATCTAAGATGATGGCTACTCGCTACTACCGTTGAGCGCTTCACCATGACGCAGTTGCTGTACATCGCCGTGCCATGGATCGGCTTGGGTATTGTTTCGATCCTCTGGTCATGTGCGTTGCTGCGCGGGCGTCGCCTTGAACGACAGTTGCGCGAGTGTCACCAGCACCTTGATGACCTTGGCTTGCGGCAGTCACCGGATGGCGTTGTGCATCCGGAAGATATCGAGCGCTACAAGCGCAGTCAGTACTTTGCCCGCATTGGTACCTGGGACTGGGATATCGACACCGAAACGCTGTATTGGTCCGACGCCATCTACCCCATGTTTGGCTTTCAGGTCGGGGAAATCGTGCCCAGCTATGAGCGCTTCTGCGCCAGTGTGCATCCAGATGACCGCGCCCAGGTCCGGGCCGGCGAACTGCGCTGTATCCAGACCGGTGAAAACCATGACGAAGAGTATCGCGTGGTCTGGCCCGACGGCAGCATCCGCTGGCTGCGCGAAACGGGCAACGTGGTGTGCAATGACCACGGCGTGGCGGTAAAAATGATCGGCGTAGTGCGCGATATCACCGAGGAAAAAGCCTGGGCCAACCAACTGCAGAGCCTGGCCCACAACGATGCCCTGACCGGCTTGCCAAATCGCCTGGTGCTTGAGCAACGCCTGGCGCTGGCGCTGGAAAAGGCCCGCGACACCAACACCCGGGTAGCCCTGGCGTTTCTTGATCTGAATGACTTCAAGGCAATCAATGACCGTAGCGGTCATGCCATCGGTGATCAGGTGCTGATGTTTACCGCCAAGCGGCTCAAGCAAATGCTGCGCTCGGCCGATACCGTGGCCAGGATCGGTGGCGATGAGTTCGTCCTGATCCTTGAAGGGTTTTCACCCGGAGTGGGATTGGAGGAAGAAGTGCGGTTGGTCTGCAGCAACGTGATCGAATCGCTGGCGTTTCCAATGATCATTTCCGGTGAACTGTTGCAGGTGGGTACCAGCTTGGGTGTAGCGATTTATCCGGATCACGCCACGAGCATGGACACCCTGATTCACCTTGCGGACCTGGCCATGTACGAAGCCAAGCGCAGTGGTGACAATCAGTTCCGGGTTGCGGCAACAGCAGCCTGTGCTTGACCCCCATTGACAACCTACGGGTGTCGACCCTGAAGTCGCCCTGGATTTACCCGCGAAGCCAGCCTGTGGTTGTTGAGGTCTGTGCATCCTTTTTTTTCTTTGCCATGTCAGGTTTCGTGGATGCAGGTCTACAGCCAAAAAAGTTTTCTGATCGTCGATGACTTCTCGGATTTCCGCAGTTCCGCCCGCTCCATGTTGCGTGAACTGGGGGTGCGTGATGTCGATACTGCCGACAGCGGTGAGCAGGCCTTGCGCATGTGCGCGCAGAAGCGTTACGACTTTATCCTTCAAGACTTCCATCTGGGGGACGGCAGGAAGAACGGCCAGCAGGTGCTTGAAGACTTGATCCTCGACAAATTGATCAGCCATGAGTGTGTGTTTCTCATGGTCACCGCCGAAACCAGCCAGGCCATTGTCCTCAGTGCCCTGGAGCATGAGCCGGATGCCTACCTGACCAAGCCGTTCAACCGCATCGGGCTGGCTCAGCGCCTGGAAAAGCTGGTGCAGCGCAAGACATTGCTCAAGCCGATCCTGCAGGCCCTGGACCGTGGTCGTCCGGCTGAGGTGCTGGCGGCTTGTGCCGAGTTATGCAAGAAAGACCCGCGTTTCGCACCGTTGTGTTTGCGTTACCGCGCCGATGCCCTGCGTGACCTGAACCGTTACGACGAACTGGGAAAATTTCTTACCGCCATTATCTCCAGCCGGGCCACCCCTTGGGCCTACGCCGCCCTGGGCAGTCTGCTGAACAAGCGCAATCAGTTTGCCCAGTCCCAGGGTGTGTATGAGCAGGCGCTCAAAGCCTTTCCAATGATGCCTGGCCTCTACGATGGCTTGGCCGAAGTGTTGGTAGCGCAGGGGGAAAACAAGCGTGCTCAAACCGTCCTCGAAGAGGCGGTACGCCTGTCGCCGCTGGCGGTGCGCCGGCAGATGATGCTGGGCAAGCTGGCGCTGAGCAACGAAGACTTCGACACTTCTTCGAGGGCGTACCGGCATGCGGTCAGCCAGGGCCAGAGCTCGCGTTACAAGAACCCGGAGAGCAACCTGGGCCTGGTCCAGGCGTTGATGAGCAAGAACGCCGGCAACGGCCTGGATGCGCGCACCCGGGTCGAAATCAACACGGTGCTCAGTGAGGTGGCCAAGGAAAACGTTGAGGACCAGGGCTTGCAGGTGCGTGCGCGGTTGATGAAAGCGGCCAGCCTGCAGCAGGCCGGCGATGCCGAGACCGCTGCCAAGCTGACTGAGCAAGCCATGGGCCGCCTGGACAAGATGGAGCAGTTTTTCTCTGTCGAAGCGGCGTTGGTGGTGGCCAGCCAGTTGCAGACGCTGGGTCAGGATTCAGCCGGCACTGCGATTCTGAAAAGCTGCGTGGAAAGCTACGGCGACGACCCCAAAGTGATGCAGCGCGTGTCACGCCTGACTGACGACCCGGCTGTGCTGGGGGCGGTGACGGAAGCCGTCGACCTCAACCGTCAAGGCGTGCGCAGCTACCAGGGCGGTCAGCTCAGTGACGCACTGGGTCTGTTCCGCCGTGCCCTGTCACTGCAGCCGAGGAACATCAGCATCGCCCTCAACACCGCCCAGGCGCTGTTGCGCATCGGCGGTGAAACGCCGCCACCACCCATCATGGACGAATGCCGCGCCTGCCTGACCCACCTGGCCGGCATCCCTGAAAGCGACAGTCGCTACGACCGTTACCGTAAACTGCACATTCGGGCCTTTGGCGCATGAATCGAGAACATCAGGGGCTGGATTTCTCCACGGTGATCGCCTCCACCGTACATGACATGAAAAACTCCCTGACGGCCCTGACCCAAGCCCATGGCCAGTGGTTGGCACGACTGCCGGAAGCCGAGCGCAGTGGCAACGAGCAGGGGGTAATGGAGCATGAGTTCACCCATCTCAATGGCATGCTGGTGCAGCTGTTGGGGCTGTACAAACTCGGTGTCAATCAGTTGCCGATGTGCCCGGATTACCACGAGCTCGACGACTTTGTCGAAGCGCAACTGGCGGCTCAGCAAAACCTGCTCCAGCACCGCGATATCCTCGCCAGCTGGCGGGTTGAAACGGCCAGCCCGCTGGGCTTTTTTGACCGCGAGCTGGTCAGTTCAGTGGTTGCCAACATCCTCAACAATGCCATCCGTTATGCCGGTCACACCTTGCTGATCACGGTCAGTGACGAAGATGAGCAACTGCTGTTGAGCATCAATGACGATGGTCCGGGTTACCCGGCGCGGATGCTTGAACGTCAGCACGACTATGTGCAGGGAATTGATGCGCAGAGCGGTAGCACGGGGCTGGGATTGTATTTCGCGGCGCGGATTGCAGCCTTGCATGAGCGTGATGGTGTCAGGGGACGGATCGAAATTGCCAACGGTGGAGCGTTGGGCGGGGGGCTGTTCAGGCTTTATCTGCCGTGACCAGCCCACGCACGCTGTGGGAGCTGGCCTTGCCCGCGATGCAAACGCCGCGCACTACCTGACAGCGCAGCGATCAGACCTTCGTGATCCAGCACAGCGGCCAACCCGGTCAGGTGATTTCTACCTTGTTGACATCGGGTTGGCCGCCATCGGTCGGCTTTCTGCTGCGTTGCTTGAATCCTTGGGTGAAGGGGTCTAGTTTTTTGGTGTGGGAAAAATTCCCACGCAATGAAAAAACAGAAAAACAACGAATGACTCCCGACTTGATATGACGTTTCTCACGGTAATGACCAGGAGACGGAAGATGCAGACTCATCGGTTGTTCAGAAAGGCGCTGTTGGCGATGGCCATCGGAGGCGTGCTATCGGCCTCTATGGCGTTGATCCCCGATTCGATTTCCCATGATTCCAGTGCCTACGCCAAGGATGGTGGCGGAGGTGGTGGTGGCCACGGCGGTGGCGGCGGAGGCCACGGTGGAGGTAGTGGCGGCGGTGGTCACGGCGGAGGTGGTGGCAGTGGCGGCGGCGGTGGTCACGGCGGAGGTGGTGGCAGTGGCGGTGGCGGTGGTCACGGCGGCAGCGGTGGCGGAAGCGGAGGTTCAGGCGGCCATGGTGGAAGCGGCAGTGGTGGTGGCCATGCTGGCAACGGCAGTGGCAGCAGCGGTGGCAGCGGTCATAGTGGCAGCGATCATGGCAACGCAGGCCAGGCCGGAAATTCGAACGCCGGGCGCAGCAGCAACCATTCAGAGCCTGGCGATGATCATGGCAATCACGTGGGTGGTGAGCCCGGCGATGACCATGGCAATCATGTGGGTGGTGAGCCCGGCGATGACCATGGCAATCATGTTGGCGGCGAACCTGGCGACGACCATGGCAATCACGTTGGCGGTGAACCTGGTGATGACCGTGGTAATCATGTGGGTGGCGAACCGGGTGATGATCGTGGCAACCACGTCGGCGGCGAGCCTGGCGACGACAATGGCAGGAGCTGATTGAGCGTAATGCAAGCGCCCACGCTTCCACCTTCACTGTTAGGCGCTTTGCGCCGGGTCATGCGTCCTCTGGTGCGCCTGATGCTGCGCAAAGGTGTCACTTACGTGGTGTTTGCCGATCTGCTCAAGGAAGTATTCGTTGATGTGGCTGATCGCGAGTTTCGCCTCGACGACAAGGCCCCGAGCGACAGTCGCATCAGCCTGCTCACCGGCGTGCATCGCAAGGATGTCCGGCGCCTGCGCCATGAAGGTGACCCGGCGAGCGTGGCGCTCCCGGAAAACGTTACGTTGGGTGCTCAGTTGGTCAGCGCATGGACTGGCAGCGAACCTTTTTGCAAGGAAGCTGGCCAGGCGTTGCCCCTGCCGCGACTGGCAAGTGTTGGCGGTAGTGTCTCCTTTGACGCGCTGGTAGCGAAGGTCAGCAAGGACATCCGCGCACGGGTGGTGCTCGATGAATGGTTGCGTCTGGGTATTGTGCGGCTCGATGAACAGGACTGTGTGCACCTCCAAGCCCAGGCATTCGTGCCGCAGAAGGGCTTTGATGAAAAAGCCGCTTACCTGGGCCATAACCTCCATGACCATGTGAGCGCTGCGGTGCATAACCTCAGCGGGCACGGTCAACCGTTCTTCGAGCGTAGCGTGCACTACGACGCCCTCGCCCCGGTGAGCGTCGAAGCCTTGCGTGAGGCCGTGGCCAGCGAGGGAATGCAGACGTTGCTCGGATTCAGCCGACTCGCTGCAGAGCTGGAGGGCCGCGACCTATGCAGCCTGGAAACGCGTCAGCGCATCACCATCGGGCTGTATTTCTACACTGAGCCCACTTCGCCGCCGACGTCTCGCCCATGATCCGACCTCTGCGCCGTGTTCGAGCCGTCACCATTGTCCTGGGTCTCGCGCTGAGCCTGGGCTTCCCTTTATGGGGAAGCGCAGCGCCGGCCTGTGTCAGCCGTGGTGAAGTAGGAATGGCTGGGGCAACAGAATTGCAGTTTCCTGGCGGCACCGGTGGTACCGGCGCCAGGCCGGGGGGGACGGGTGGCACGGGTATCCAGAGTGACAACGGCGGTGTCGGAGGGACCGGCGCACCAATCCAGCAGCGTCCTGGCGGAACGGGCGGTACAGGCGCTCCGATCTGGTCTCCGGGCGGTACAGGCGGCACCGGCATCGTAGGCACCATCACCGGTTTTGCTTCGATCTGCGTCAACGGCATGGAAGTGCACTTCGGCAAAGACGTACCGGTGAACGTGAACGGCGTTGCGGCCAGCAGCGCCAACCTGGCAATAGGTCAGGTGGTTGCAGTGGAATCATTTGCGTCCAAGCGAGGCCTTGAGGCGGGGCGTATTTCGATTCTGAACGTTTATGAGGGACCACTGACGTCGCTGCCACAGGCTTCGTCGCCGCTGCGGGTCATGGGCCAGCCAGTGCATCTGGCACAGGGCGCACGGGTCGCTGAAGGGCTTCGCCCGGGTGAGCCGGTCAGGGTCAGCGGGCTGCGCAATGCGCATGGCGAGGTGGTGGCCAGCCGTATTGAGCGGGCACCGGGACTCAAGGAGGCCAGTGCCATCGGATCGATCGATCGCAGCGGAAGCCTGCAGGGCCTGAAGCTGGGTAGTCGAGTGGCACCGACGCAGGAAGTGCTGGTGCGTGGTCAATGGTCGGGTCGCCAGCTGGAAGTCGCCCAGAGCCGTCCTGATCCGAGCCTGCCGTTCGTCGGCCGAGTCCACAATGTCGTGGTCGAAGGTCTGGTGCAAGGTCGGCAAGATCAGCGCCTGTTGGTCGGGGGCTTCAACGTGACGGTGGGGCGCGACACGCTGGTTGTTGGCGAGCAGCCCTCCAGGCTGGCGCTGGATCAACGTGTGCGGGTGAGTGGGGTGCTCAGTGGCGGGCGAGAGCTGAGGGCGACGCGAGTCGAACTGCACAGTGACCGCACCGATACACCGGGCAGGGAGCGTTCGGGGCGCAACAACCACACGGACGACGATTCCGCACAGCGTATGGACAACCCCGGTAGCGGCAATAGTGGCCGTGAAAGCAGTGGGAAATCTGAAACAGTGGACAACTCCGGAAAGTCCGAGCGGGTCGAGAAAGTCGAGCAGCCAGAAAAAGAAGACCATAGCGGGCGGTCTGAAAAGGTCGAGAAAGTAGAGAAGGCCGAAAAGGTCGAGAAAGCCGAAAGGCCCGAGAAGGTGGAAAAGGTCGAGAAAGTCGAAAGGCCCGAGAAGGTGGAAAAGGTCGAGAAAGTCGAAAGACCCGAGAAGGTGGAAAAGGTCGAGAAAGTCGAAAGACCCGAGAAAGCAGAAAAGGCCGAGAAAGTAGACCGTCCGGAACGATCGGATCACTAGGCTGCCTGTAAATAAGCAACTAGGCTGGGTAGGTCCGATAGTGTTTCCGTCCGGGACCTTGAGGTGACGATGAGACCCACGTTCACTCTGTTCGCCAGCCTGCTTGCCAGCTTCACTGTACCGGCCCTGGCCGATACCTTCAGCACAGCCATTGGCCTTGATTATTCGAGCGGTGACTACGGCACCGATACCACCTCGGAAATCTGGTACGTGCCGGTGGTGGGCAAGTACGAAACCGGTCCCATGACCTACAAGGTCACTGTGCCCTGGTTGCGGATCACCAATCCCGAAGTCGGGCCGGATGGCGATCCGTTGCCCGGTGGTTGCCGCGACGTGGAAAGCGGACTGGGCGATACCGTTGCCAGCGCAGGTTATGCCTTGCTCGATGGCAGCGAGGGCGGCGTGTTGGTGGATCTGATCGGCAAGGTCAAGTTCCCCACGGCGGATGAAGACCAATGCCTGGGTACTGGCGAAACCGACTACACCGCCCAGGTAGATGTCGCCAAAACATTTGGCCCGGTGACCGGCTTCGCGACCCTGGGCTGGAAAAAGTTTGGCGATCCGCCTGAGAGTGATTTCGACGACCCGGTATTTGCCAGCCTTGGCTTCGCCACCCCCGTGGCGGTACGTACCACGGCAGGCGCTTCCTACGACTGGCGGCAGAAAGTCGTCTCCACGGGATCGCAAATCCAGGAGTTCACCCTGTTTGTCACCCATAAGCTCAGCCAGCAGTGGAAGGTCCAGCTGTACGCGGTCAAGGGATTTTCCGATGCCAGCCCGGATGCCGAGGGCGGGCTGATGGTTTTTCATTCGTTTTGATCGAGTAGGCGCAGTGCAACAGCGTTGATCTGCGTCAGGTAGCTTGTCGTACTATGCTCGCCCACGTTTGCGCACTGCGCCAAAATGGACCATCAATCTTCAAGGACCACCCATGGAATCCGGAAAACCTGCACTCATCCGCGAAACCTTCCCCGTCGGCCCGTTGCAGTGCAACTGCACCATCATCGGCGACCCGATCAGCAAAAAGGCCATTGTTGTCGATCCGGGTGGCAACCATGAGCAGATCCTCGCCCGCCTGGACGCGCATGGCCTGAAGGTAGTGAGCATCATCCACACCCACGCACACCTGGATCATTTCCTCGCCTCCGGGCAATTGAAGGAAAAGACTGGCGCTACCTTGCACCTGCACAAGGACGATCAGTTCCTTTGGGACAACCTGGAAATGCAGTGCCAGATGTTCGGCGTGCCGTACACGCCGGTGCCGTCGCCAGACCGCTGGTTGGCCGATGACGAGGAGCTGGCCTGTGGTTGCGGGGTGGCACTGCATACGCCTGGGCACACGCCAGGGTCGATGAGCTTCTGGTTTGCCGATGCCAAACTGCTGATTGCCGGTGATACCCTGTTCCGGCGCGGCATTGGCCGCACCGATTTGTGGGGCGGTGACCAGGCGACCATCGTTCGCTCGATCAAACAGCGCCTGTACAGCCTGGATGAAGACGCCACGGTGGTTACCGGGCATGGCCCGGATACTCGCCTGGGTGACGAGATGCGTCAGAACCCCTTTGTACGCGCCTGAGATTAACGGAATTTTTTGGTTTTTTTGCAATCCAAGGCTGGCACAGAACCGCAAAGCGGTCTGTCTGCACTTTCGAATTACAGTAGGAGCTTGTCCATGTTCACCATGCGTCGTTTGATTATCGTCGCTACCGTTGCCGCGCTGATGACCGGTTGTGCGAGCCAGAACCCGTATGACAGCCAGGGTCAGGCGCAACAAGGCTCCACCGGGATGAGCAAAACCGCCAAGTACGGCGGCCTGGGCGCGCTGGCCGGTGCCATTGCCGGTGCGGCCATCGACCACAACAACCGTGGCAAGGGCGCATTGATCGGCGCTGCCGCCGTGGGTGCTGCCGCTGCCGGTTACGGCTACTACGCCGACAAGCAGGAAGCAGCACTGCGTGCGAGCATGGCCAACACCGGTGTTGAAGTGCAGCGTGAAGGCGATCAGATCAAGCTGATCATGCCGGGCAACATTACCTTCGCTACCGATTCGGCGAATATCGCTCCAAGCTTCTACTCGCCGCTGAACAACCTGGCCAACTCCTTCAAGCAGTTCAACCAGAACACCATTGAAGTGGTTGGTTACACCGACAGCACTGGCAGCCGTCAGCACAACATGGACCTGTCGCAGCGTCGCGCCCAGTCGGTCGTGAGTTACCTGACTTCGCAAGGCGTCGATGCCAGCCGCGTGAGCGCTCGCGGCCTGGGCCCGGATCAACCGATTGCCAGCAACGCCGACGCCAACGGCCGTGCGCAAAACCGTCGGGTAGAGGTCAACCTCAAGCCGATTCCTGGTCAGCAGTACCAGTAAGTTTCGACAGATGTGAAAAAGGGGAGCCAGCTGGCTCCCCTTTTTTGTATGTAGGAGCGGATTCATCCGCGATGGACGACAAAGTCGTCCCATTCCCCGTGAAGGGGGGCGCTATGCGCCCCATCGCGGATGAATCCGCTCCTACAAAATCAGTGCTTGGTAGTGATCTTCAGTACATCGGTGAAGACCATGTCTACCGTCTGGCCAACCTGCAGTTTATCCATCTTCTTTTGCAACTCTGGATCTTCAACCTTCACCACCTTTTGCGCGCCTTCAGGCGGCAGCAGGGTGACTTCATGGGTTTTCAGATCAATCTTGGTGATCTTCGAGGTGACCTTGACCTGACGGAAGGCTTCGCCGCCCGGGTTTGGATTGTCCTTGGTAGCGCGGATTACCCCGGCTTCTTTGCTGACACCCGGCTCACTGCCCACCGTTGTATCCAGCACTGTCGCCACGGAGCGGTTGACCTTGATGTTGACCGAGTCACCGACCTTGAGGTTGTGCAGGTCCTTGGCGTTCTCGCTCAACTGGATCGGCACCTGAGAGTCGTTGGGGCCAGCGACGGTTACCAGACGCTTATCCACATCGACAGCCAGGACCTTGGTATCGACAATACTTTCACTGGCGACAGCGTCGATCAGAATATCTTCGGCCTGCACCGAGAAACTGGCTGCAGTCATGAGCGAAGCAAGGGCGATGGCCTGGGTCAGGGGGCGCAGTTTCATAGGCTTACATTCCGTGTGATGGCTGATGAAGCAAAGAGCATAGATGCTCCTGGCCAACTCAGGCGGTGTTGTTTTGTCGCAGTCGTTCGAGCAGGGTGTCCTTGTCCTGCCACAGCTGGTTGATCCATTGCTGAAAAGCCAGGCGATACGCCTCGTCCTGGTCGTAGTTGTTGCCTAGAAACTCAGCCGGAATCGCCAGCTCTTCCAGGTGCACGACGATGTGCTTGACCCGTCCACAGAGCAGATCCCAGAACCCCGGCGCACCGCCTGGATAGTGGATGGTGACGTTGACGATCGACTGCAGCTGTTCGCCCATGGCATCGAGCACGAAAGCAATGCCGCCGGCCTTGGGTTTGAGCAGGTGCTTGAACGGCGATTGCTGTTGGCGATGCTTGCCCGGGGTGAAGCGGGTGCCTTCGGCGAAGTTGAAGATGGCCGTGGGTTTGCCGCGAAACTTGGCGCAGGTGCGACGCGTGGTTTCCAGGTCTTTGCCGGCCTTTTCCGGGTGCTTGGCCAGGTAGGCCTTGGAGTAACGCTTCATGAACGGAAAGCCCAGTGCCCACCAGGCCAGGCCGATCACCGGCACCCAGATCAGCACCTGCTTGAGGAAGAACTTCAACGGGCGAATACGGCGGTTGAGCACGTACTGCAGCACCAGGATATCCACCCAGCTCTGGTGATTGCTGGTGATCAGGTAGCTGTGCTGATAATCCAGCCCGGCCAGGCCTTCGACCTGCCAACGGGCCTTGCCCAGCAGGTTGATCCAGGCGTTGTTATTGCTGATCCAGGCCTCATGGATATGGCGCATCAGTTCGTCGGTGACCCGCTGCGCCGCCGCGAACGGCAGGCACAGCTTGAACAGGCTGACAATGAACAACGGGGTGCAGCAGACAATGGTGTTGAGCCCCAGCAGCAACGAGGCAATGACCCCGCGCAGTGGCGCGGGTAGCAATCCGAGCATAATCAGCTATCCAGTGAGCGGTTGGCCTGAATCGCAGTCAGGGCAATGGTGTAGACGATGTCATCGACCTGAGCGCCGCGCGGCAGGTCGTTGACCGGTTTGCGCAGGCCTTGCAGCATCGGCCCGAGGCTGACGCAGTCGGCGCTGCGTTGCACCGCCTTGTGGGTGGTGTTGCCGGTGTTCAGGTCGGGGAATACATACACGGTCGCACGTCCGGCCACCTGGCTGTTCGGTGCCAGTTCCCGGGCGATCTCCAGGTTGGCGGCGGTGTCGTACTGTAACGGGCCGTCGATCTGCAGGCTACGTTGGCTTTCCTGGGCCAGCAGGGTGGCTTCGCGGACTTTCTCCACTTCCTCACCGCTGGCCGACTCACCGCTGGAGTAGCTGATCATCGCCACACGCGGAGCAATACCGAAGGCTTCGGCAGAATCGGCACTTTGCAGGGCGATTTCCGCCAGCTCGCTGGCAGTGGGGTGCGGGTTCATGACGCAGTCGCCGTACACCAGCACCTGCTCGGGGAACAGCATGAAGAACACCGACGACACCAGGCTGCAGCCCGGTGCGGTCTTGATCAGTTGCAAGGCCGGGCGGATGGTGTTGGCGGTAGAGTGGACCAGCCCGGAGACCAGACCGTCGACCTCGTCCAGGGCCAGCATCATGGTGCCGATTACCACCGGGTCTTCCAGTTGCTGCTCGGCCATGGGCGCGTTGAGGCTCTTGCTTTTGCGCAGGCTGACCATCGGCTCGACATAGCGCTCGCGAATCAGGTCCGGATCAAGAATCTCCAGGCCTTCGGGCAAGGTAATGCCCTGAGCGCGAGCCACCGCCTGGACGTCGTCCGGCTTGGCCAGCAGCACACAACGAGCGATGCCACGGGCCTGGCAGATGGCGGCGGCCTGCACGGTCATCGGCTCGGCGCCTTCGGGCAGGACGATGCGCTTGTTGGCTTGCTGGGCGCGCTGGATCAGTTGATAGCGGAACACCGCTGGCGACAGGCGCAGCTCACGCGGGGTGCCGCAGCGCTGGTGCAGCCAGTCGGCATCCAGGTAGCTGGCCACGAAATCGGTGATGATCTCCGCGCGTTCGCGGTCATCCACCGGAATTTCCTTGTTCAGCTGGTTCAACTGGTTGGCGGTGTCGTAGGAGCCAGTGCTTACCGAGAGGATCGGCAAACCGGCCAGCAACGCCCCTTGGCACAGTTCGAGAATGCGCGGGTCGGGCTTGCTGTCGCTGGTCAGCAACAGGCCAGCCAGGGGCACGCCGTTGATCGCTGCCAGGCTCACGGCGAGGATGATGTCGTCGCGGTCGCCCGGGGTTACCACCAAGGTGCCGGGCTTGAGCAGCGGCACGGTATTGGCCACGGTACGGGCACAGATGATGATCTTGTTCATCCGCCGCTGTTCGTAATCCCCGGCGTTGAGCACCTGGGCACCGAGCAGCTCGGCGACATCGCGCGTGCGCGGGGCATTGAGGTCGGCTTGATAGGGAATGCAGCCCAGCAGCCGGAAGTCATCGCCGCGCAACAGCGGCGAGTGTTCCTTCAGGCGTTCGGCGAACACGCTCATGCTCTCGTCGGTGCGCACCTTGTTGAGGATCACACCGAGCACTTTCGGGTCTTTCGGACCGCCGAACAACTGGGCCTGCAACTCGACCCGGCCGGAGAGCTCGGTGAGCACTTCGTTTTCCGGGGCCGACACCAGGATCACTTCGGCATCCAGGCTCTTGGCCAGGTGCAGGTTGACCCTGGCGGCGTAGCTGGCGTGACGGGTCGGGACCATGCCTTCGACCACCACCACGTCTTTGCCGACGCACGCTTGTTGATACAGGGTGATGATTTCTTCAAGCAGCTCATCGAGCTGGCCATCGCCGAGCATGCGCTCGACATGGGCCAGGCTCAGCGGCTGCGGTGGCTTGAGGCCGTGGGTGCGGGCGACCAGTTCGGTGGAGCGCTCGGGGCCGGTGTCGCCGGGGTGCGGTTGGGCAATCGGCTTGAAGAAGCCGACTTTCAGCCCGGCGCGCTCAAGGGTGCGAACCAGGCCCAGGCTGATGGAGGTCAGGCCGACACCAAAGTCGGTCGGCGCGATAAAAAATGTCTGCATGCGAGCTTCTCGAAATGAGCGGTGCACAAAGAATCAATTGCCAAGGGTATCGCTATCGGCACCCCGAGCGCACCCGTTTGTCCGGGTTGCGTTCGCTTTCGGGCGATGCGTTGGTTACACTTGTTCGCTCTACATTCTTATGCAAAAGGTCTCGCCCCATGCTGATCGCCGCCAACAAGGCTGTCTCCATCGACTATACCCTGACCAACGACGCTGGTGAGGTCATCGACAGCTCCGCCGGCGGCGCTCCGCTGGTCTACCTGCATGGCGCAGGCAACATCATTCCAGGCCTGGAAAAAGCCCTGGAAGGCAAAACTGCTGGCGATGAGCTGGAAGTTGCCATCGAGCCGGAAGACGCCTACGGCGAATACCTGGCCGAACTGGTCAGCACCCTGAACCGCAGCATGTTCGAAGGCGTCGACCAACTGGAAGTGGGCATGCAGTTCCACGCTTCCGCACCCGATGGCCAGATGCAGATCGTGACCATCCGTGATCTGGACGGCGACGACGTGACTGTCGACGGCAACCACCCGCTGGCCGGTCAGCGTCTGAACTTCAAGGTCAAGGTCGTCAACATCCGTGACGCCAGCGAAGAAGAAGTAGCCCATGGCCACGTCCATGGCGAAGGCGGCCATCAGCACTGATTTTCTGCGCTAAGCTCAGAGAGTCGCGAAGGCGCCCGGGCAAGTCCGTCGCACTCCAGTAGGGGAAGACGGCTTGGCAGGGCGCCTTTTTAATGGGCTGGTGTTACTGTTTGCAGCCCGCAGCGGCAACCGGGATCTGGAGAGGGGAGTACGTCATGAGTGCATTTCACGACCTGAAGTTGCAGGCGTTGAATGGCCAGGAGTTGCCTCTGGCGCCGTTCAAGGGCCAGGTGGTGCTGGTGGTCAATGTCGCCTCCAAGTGTGGCCTGACCCCGCAATACGCAGCACTGGAAAACCTGTACCAGCAATACAAGGGTAAAGGTTTCAGTGTGTTGGGTTTGCCGTGTAACCAGTTTGCCGGGCAGGAGCCGGGCACAGAAGATGAAATCCAGCAATTCTGCAGCCTGAATTACGGTGTGACCTTCCCGCTGGGTAGCAAGCTGGAGGTCAATGGTGCCGAGCGTCATCAACTGTATCGCTTGCTGGCAGGGGAAGGCGCTGAGTTTCCTGGCGATATCACCTGGAACTTCGAGAAGTTTCTGGTCGGCAAGGACGGCCGGGTGCTGGCGCGTTTCTCGCCGCGCACTGCACCGGATGATGCGACAGTGGTGCAGGCAATCGAGAAGGCCTTGGCCTGATTCGACTGTTGGGTAGATTGTGGGAGCTGGCAAGGCCAGCTCCCACAAGTTCGATGCTGTTTAATCACTCAAATCAATAGTACTGGGCCACTCAAGCAGCTCACCCTATCCTCAGGCGCATTCCTAATTCTCTGGAGCGCCACATGTCCACCACCGCACTGTTCACTCCTGTCCAGCTGGGCGCCCTTGCACTGCCAAGCCGTGTGGTCATGGCACCCATGACGCGCACCTTCTGCCCCGGTGGCGTGCCACATGCCAAGGTGGTCGAGTACTACCGCCGCCGTGCTGCTGCAGGTGTCGGGCTGATCATTACCGAAGGCACCACGGTCGATCACAAGGCCGCCAACGGTTATCCGAACGTACCGCGCTTTCATGGTGAAGACGCCTTGGCCGGCTGGAAAAAGGTGGTCGATGCGGTGCATGCCGAAGGCGGACGCATCGTTCCGCAACTCTGGCATGTGGGCAGCGTTCGGCGTCTGGGTACCGAGCCGGACGCCAGCGTGCCGGGCTATGGTCCAAGCGAGAAGGTCAAGGACGGTCAGGTAGCGGTCCACGGCATGAGCCATGACGACATTCGTGAGGTTATCGAAGCCTTCGCCCAGGCCGCCCGTGATGCTCAGGCCATCGGCATGGACGGCGTCGAGATCCACGGCGCCCACGGTTACCTGATCGACCAGTTCTTCTGGGCAGCCAGCAACCAGCGTACCGACGAGTACGGTGGCGATCTGGCCGGGCGTTCGCGCTTTGCCATCGAACTGGTCCAGGCCGTGCGCGCGGCAGTCGGGCCGGGTTTCCCGATCATTTTCCGTTTCTCGCAGTGGAAACAGCAAGATTACAGCGCTCGCCTGGTCGAAAGCGCCGAGGCACTGGGCGCGTTCCTGCAGCCGCTGGTCGAGGCCGGTGTGGATATCTTCCACTGCTCTACCCGGCGCTTCTGGGAGCCGGAGTTTGCCGGCTCCGAATTGAACCTGGCCGGCTGGACCCGTCAGCTCACCGGCAAGCCGACCATCACCGTGGGCAGCGTCGGCCTGGATGGCGAGTTCCTGCAGTTCATGGTTGCCACCGACAAAGTGGCGCAGCCGGCCAGCCTGGAAAACCTGCTCACGCGCCTGAACAATGATGAGTTCGACCTGGTTGCCGTGGGCCGTGCGCTGCTGGTCGATCCTGATTGGGCCGCCAAGGTCCGTGATGGTCGTGAACAGGACATCCTGCCGTTCAGCCGCGAGGCGTTGACGACTCTGGTTTGATCGTCAGGGGCGCCGGGGGCTGGCGCACAACGTTACTCTGGTCCTGGCGGCAGGCATCGTACAGGTAGCCTTCAAACTGCTCGACAATCGCCGGCCAGCCTTGGCGGCTGGCGTGTTGCCGAGCATTCAGGCGCACCCGGCGCAGCGCTTCGGCGTCTTCCACCAGCCAGTTGCAGGCGTCGATAAAGGCGTCTTCGTCGCCAGGCATGGCCAGCGCGCCGCTGTGGCCATGACGAATATGTTGGGCGGCGGCCGCTTGATCGTAGGCCACCACGCCCAATCCTGCGGACAGTGCTTCGAGCACTACGTTGCCGAAGGTTTCGGTGAGGCTGGGGAACAGGAAAATGTCTCCCGAAGCGTAGTGTTCGGCCAGCGCTTCACCGCGTTGGACACCGCAGAACAGGGCATCAGGTAACTGTTGTTGCAGTGCACTGCGCTGCGGACCGTCACCGACCACAATCAACTTGATGCGCCGCTGTGGATAACTTTGTCGCACAGCGTGCAGGCACTGCTGCAGCACGCCGAGGTTCTTCTCCGGCGCCAGGCGTCCGACATGCAGCAGGGCGATGTCATCATTTTCCAGGCCCCACTGTTCCCGTAGCGCCTGGCTTCGTCTTCCCGGGTTGAACAGTTGACTGTCAACGCCATGACCCAGAAGTGTCAGGTTGTCGAATCCGCGACGTTGCAGTTCAAGGCGCTGGCTGACGCTGGGCACCAGCGTGGTGTGCGTGCGCCGATGAAACCAGCGCAGGTAATGCGTGAGCATCCGTGCCAGCAGTCCCAGGCCATAATCGCTGGCGTACTGATGGAAGTTGGTGTGAAAGCCGCTGACCACCGCAATGCCCAGGCTGCGAGCGGCCCGCAGGGCACTCAAGCCCAACGGCCCTTCGGTGGCGATGTACAGCACATCCGGGCGCTGCCGGCGCCAGCGGCGAATCAGCTTGTGCATCGACACCTGACCCCACTGCAACCCCGGATAGCCCGGCAACGGCCAGCCGCGGCAAAGCAGGTGCCGTTCATCATCGGCACCCGCGGGATCATCGGCCTGGCGAGGGCGCACCAGCTCGACGTTATGGCCGCGCTGAAGCAAGCCTTCGCTGAGGCGGCCAAGGGTCGTAGCCACGCCATTGATCTCAGGTGGGAAGGTTTCGCTGATCAGGGTGATATGCAGGGAGGGTGCGCTCATGAAGACCAGTTTCAGTGGCCTCGATTGCGTCGCGGTGACACAACCATGACTGATTTGTGACGCCCGTTTTTCGACCGTCCAGGGCGGAAAATATTTCCGAGGACGCTACTCAAGAATGTCCGACAATCAGCCGATGCAGAAGCACTCGAATGATCGATTTCGCTCCAGGAGAGCGTTGATGTTCAACAGCAAACTGAAAAAAGAAAACCTCCAGCTGCGTGAAGAGCTGCTGTCCGTGGAGCAGGTCAAGAGCAGCCTCGACAGTGAGATGCTGGTGTTGCAGCTCGACCCCCAGGGACGGATCGAGTCGGTCAACAGCAACTTCGAGAAGGAGATGCTGTACAGCAGTCATCAATTGATCGGGCGCAACATCGAAGAAATCGTGCCAGCCCACGTCAAACAGCTGGATTTTTACCAGCGCATGAAGGCAGCCATTACCCGTGGTGAGCATCTCAACGGGGCGTTTCGTCTGCTCCGTGGCAATGGCGAGGAGGCCTGGCTGCGCTCGATTCTACAGCCGGTGAAGAACAGCGAAGGGCGCCTGAAGTACTTCACCCTGCACTCCAGCGACCTCACCCGCACCATCGAAACCTCGCGCGAACATGAAAGCCTGATCAAGGCGCTGATGCGCTCTACCGCCGTGATCGAGTTCAACTTGCAAGGTGAAGTATTGACCGCCAATGATCGCTTCCTGCAGACCATGGGCTATCGCCTGGAGCAGGTTGTCGGCAAGCACCATCGGCAGTTCTGCGAGCCGGAGGAGTACAACTCCCAGGGCTACCAGGCATTCTGGGACAAGCTGCGTCGCGGCGAATTTGTCGCCGAACGCTTCAAACGCGTGGATGCCCATGGTCGCGTGGTCTGGCTGGAGGCCTCCTACAATCCGATCATCGATGCCCATGATGTGCTCTACAAAGTGGTCAAGTTCGCCACCGTGATCACCGATCAGGTCAATCAGGAAATCGCCGTAGCCCAGGCTGCGGATATTGCCTATAGCACGTCGCTGGAAACCGACAGCAGCGCACGCAGCGCCACTGCGGTGGTGACCCAGACTGTGGAAGTGATGCGCGGTCTGGAGTCATCCATGCAGGAGGCGGCCAATGGCATCGAGGCGCTCGACAAGCAGTCTCAGGTCATCGGTTCGATCATCAAGACCATCAGCGACATCGCCGGCCAGACCAACCTGCTGGCGTTGAACGCGGCGATTGAGGCTGCCCGTGCCGGTGAGCAGGGGCGTGGCTTTGCGGTGGTGGCTGACGAAGTCAGGCAACTGGCCTCGCGTACCAGCGCTGCCACTGAAGAAATCGCCCGCGTGGTGCAGCAGAACGAGCAATTGGCCAAGGCCGCTGTGGATATCATCGACAGCAGCAAACGCCAGGCCGAACAGGGCCTGACCCTGGCCGGGCAGACCGGCACGGTGATCGTCGAGATCCAGGACGGGGCGAAGAAAGTGGTCAATGCGGTGGGACAATTCTCCAGCCAGCTGGGTAGCTGATAGCCTCGTTGTAGGAGCGGATTTATCCGCGATGGGGCGCAGCGCGGCCCTAAAAATTGGGCCTGCTACGCAGTCCATCGCGGATAAATCCGCTCCTACAATTGCATCGCTGTCAGAGCGGCCGGTTAAAAAATGCGTTCAGTGTCGCAGTCACAGCCCGTGCCCCCGTGGTGATCGCAGGCAGCTCAACGATAAATCCAGGCGTATGGTTCATCGCCGCCGGCAGTTGTTTCTTCTCGACCAGGTTCTTGTACACGTCCGGCTTGCCCGAACCCACCTCAAGGAACAGCACTTTGGTCTCCGGGTAAGGGCTGGCCAGCATGTGGAAATCCTCCGAGCCCATCAGCGGCGGCATGCCCGGCAGCACCTTGTCGGCACCCAGCTGCTGCACCAGTGCGGCCTGGGCCAGTTCGGTCTGTTCCTTGCCGTTGAATACCGGGGTGGCGTAGCCCTTCATGGTGTATTTGGCCTGGTAGTCGGCCGGCATGTCGTTCATCACCAACACGCCGCTGGTGACCGATTTGATCCCGGCAATCAGCCGATCGCGCACCTGTTGGTCATACCAGCGCAAATTGAGCTTGAGCGTGGCACTGACCGGGATGATGTTGTTGTTCACTCCGGCCTGAAACGCCCCCACGGTGAGTACCGCGGGCTTGGATTGATCGACCATGCGGCTGATGATGGTCTGGTACCCCATCACCGCCATGGCCCCCATCACCACAGGGTCCTTGGTTACATGCGGGGTCGATCCGTGGCCACCGATGCCCGGCAGCTCGACGTCGATCTGGTCGGTGCCGGCCAGGCGCGGCCCTTCGCGCAGGCCGACGCTGTCGGCCGGGTAGACCGGCGATACATGCGCGGCCAGCAGCACATCCGGTTTCGGCGCAAAGTCGTAGAGACCGTTGTTGACCATGGCGGTGGCGCCTTCGAGGACTTCCTCTGCGGGCTGCGCAACCAGTACCAGCGTGCCCGACCACTGGTCCTTGAGTTCGGTCATGACCTTGGCCACCTCGACCAACCAGGTGGTATGCGCATCGTGACCGCAGGCGTGCATGACCGGCTGGCTGGGGTTGCCGAGCCAGGGCGTGACTTTGCTGCTCTGGTAGGGCAGGCCGGTGGCCTCTTTGATCGGCAGCGCATCCATGTCGGCGCGGTACATCACAACCGGCCCCGGACCGTTGCGCAGGATACCGACGACGCCGGTGGTGCCGATTGCAGTCTTTACCTCAAAGCCCTGCGCTTGCAGGGCCTTGGCCACCAGCGCGGCGGTTTCCTTCTCCTGGAAAGCCAGTTCCGGGTTGCGGTGCAGCTGTTTGAACAGCTCGACCATCTGCGCTTCGTCCCGCTTTACCAGGCTGTCGATGCGGGTGTTGAGGTCGGTTGGCGCGGCGTGTACCGAGAGGGCGCTGAAACAGGCAAGGGCAAGAACGCTCGGGCGAAGAGGGAAAGGCATGGCGTAAATCCTTGTACGGATAATTATTGTTCTGAAGGTGCTGCATTGCATGGGCAAACAAGTCTGTGTATCTATGCTTGGTGCGTCCAATGCAAAAATACTCAAGGATTTATGCAGTGACTGAATCAATTGATTTGAAGCGAATCCGCCATCTGGTGTTGCTCAGCGAGGAGTTGCACTTCTCCCGTGCGGCTGAGCGCGCCAACCTGTCGCAGACTGCCTTCAGTCGCAGCATTCAGTCATTGGAAGCCGATCTTGGGGTGCGCCTGTTCGACCGCGACACCCGTTCGGTGGTGCTCACTGCCGCTGGCAGGCAGTTGTTGGCAAGCGGGCGGGAATTGCTCGGGTGTGCCGGGCGTCTGGTTGCCGAAGCCAATCACATTGCCCAGGCCGAAGGTGGCGAGTTGAATTTCGGTGCCGGCATGATGGCTGCCAATCTGTACCTGGGAGAGGCGCTGACCACGTTGCGCAAGCGGATTCCGAGGCTGGCGATGAAGGTCGAGGTTAACCACTGGAACCAGCTGGTCCAGCGTCTGGAACAGGATCAGATCGAGTTCTTCGTTGCCTATACCTGTGACCCGACACTCAAATCCGATCCGCGTTTCGATATCACCCCGTTGCCGGCGCGGCCGGCTTCGGTTTTCTGCCGGGGCGAGCATCCGCTGTTTCAGCAGCAGGCAGCCGTAACCCGCGAGCAGCTCCTGGCTTACCCGTGGAGTTCGGTACTCTTTGACGAGATAGCGCCTGCGCGGTTGCGTGAGCTGCTGGATCTACCCGAAGGTACGATCGCGCCCCTGGCGTTGGGCTGCAATGACCTGCAGTTACTGCGCACGACAACCCTGGGCAGCGACGCGCTGCTGTTTACCTGGCAAGCCTGGCTGGAAGAGGATTTGCGCACTGGTGCGATCCGCGACCTGGGTGCGATGCTGCAGCCCGGTCTTCCCGGTGGCGGCTGCAGCATCGCCAGTGCGATTGTCTGTCATGCAGGGCGTACGTTGTCGCCGATTGCGCGTCAGGCCATCGAGTTGATCAGGGCCGCCGCCTGAGCGCCGCGATCAGCGCTCACGCACCCAGAACAACGTGGCGCCCGCCACGGCGGCAGGCATCATCAGGATGTTGAGGAAGGGCACCAGCAGTACCAGGTACACCGAGCCACCAAAACCGAGACTCTGCCAGCGTTTTTCACGCAGCCAGGCGAGCATGTCCTGCCAGCTCATCTTGTGGTTGTCCGCCGGGTAGTCGATGTACAGCAAAAGCCAGGTACATCGTCTGCAAACCGCGTAAATCAAGGCCCTTTCCCAAGGGTTTGAGCGGGAAATGTATCAGCTAGGTGGATCTCCTGAGAAGGGGCAGAGCACTCTCTACATCACTGGACCTAGCTCTGGTTCCGGCGATGAAGAGCCGTCCGACTTTAGGATTGTCGTCAGGCAGTTGGGCATTTCAGGAGGGGGCGGCGAGAAGAATCATCGCGCCACAATTAGAGGATTTTTTGTGCAAGGATCTGCGCCTGAAAAAAAACTGCTTGGGAGTGGCAAGGTGCAGGAAAATACGGCACACCACTCGGCACAAGGCCTAGAGCGAATACCCACCATTCACTCACAAAGTACGCACAAGTTATCCACAGGCGCTCGCCTTGCAAAGCACCCGATACCGCATTATCTTGTATCCCGAACACGAAGAAGGCACTACATATAGTGCTCGTGTCAGCTACTGACCTCGAATGAGGTAGGGAGAAGTGTCTGCGAGTAGTTGCGTTCTAAGTTGTAGGAGACCGAAGCGCAACCACTCGCACCATCCGAAGCCGACAGTAGTTACTGAAAGCCCCAGGGGGACTGCATTGGGCCAAAGTTCGACGACTCCGTCAACCGCTGGCTGCTGAGCGGCAATCCCTCTAGGGCTGGTAAACCATTCAACCTTAGAGAGATAAATCTTATGAATTCCAAGCAATCCTCGGCAAACGCAGCCACTCTGGCCTCTGAAACCCTCCGCGACCCAGCCGCATCAGCTATTGCAAAAAGCCTCGCAGCGTCCGTCCTCTCACAATCGTCTTCGTCCAAAGAGACGGGTAAGGCCATGGAGGCTAAAGCGTCTCAGGTACTCCAGTCTGAGAAGTACAGCGAGACAACCAAAAGCCTCGCTGGCTCCGTCCTTTCTCAGTCCAACAAGAAGCGCTAAGGGGAGACGCAATTATGGCCCTGTACTTCATTGAATACGACCTGCGAAAGCAGCGGAACTACCAAGCCTTGTACGATGAGCTGGCCAGCTTCGGAGCTGTGCGTGTTCTCGAGTCGATGTGGTGCTTTAAACGCGTCAATACGACCACCGTCAATCTGCGAGATCACTTCAAGCGGTTTATCGACAGTGACGATGGGATCATCCTCTCTGAGGTATCGGATTGGGCGAGTTACGGTACTCAAGGAAGCCCGAAAGATCTCAAGTAGACACGATGACGCGGGCACTGAACATCGGTGCCCGCTTCGTGACTTGTACCCTTCCAATTGTGCCGCAGCTGAAAGGATCACACTGGGCGGGGCGTCTTTTTACTGGTAGGAATCACTTCCCTAGATTCTATCCGAACGATCATGCACCCCACTCGCCACCTCACCGGAAGCGCTAGGAATCCATAAATAAGTTGAGGTGGTTGGTGGGGCTGCCTCCATTCTTTAAGTCCTTGATTTTACAAGGATTTCTCGCTCACAAATCTCGAAGTGTGACAGCGTTTAGGTACACCTGAGTGGTGCACTGTAAGCGGCATGTTATCCTCTGCCTATCGTTTTTCCAATCCATCCTTGCTCAGTGTCTCGCTGTGATAGGGATTGACACACGTCATGTCTCTATGTGCAGCGGACACCGCATAAGCTGCCTCCTCAGCTCGGTTGCACTGTACCGTTTCTCCCATGAGAGTGGGGCAGCTGGTCGGATGCTCTGCTGAGATCTAGCAGTCACATTGCTGGGGGCCTGGAGAGTGAAATAGTGAGCAGAGGGAATGTGAATGTCAGATATGGAAGTGCCTCCTACGGTCTTCATTTCCTATTCATGGGAAAGTGATGCTCATAAGTCCTGGGTTAGGGAGTTAGCTGAAAGGTTAACGCTGAACGGTGTAAATGCTCGCTTAGATCAATGGCACATTGCGCCAGGACAAAGCCTCACTCAATTTATGGAGGTGGAGGCCCAAGGTAGTGACTTTACTCTAGTCATATGCACTAAGGATTATTGCAGGAAGTCTTTGGCGCGTGCGGGTGGTGTCGGCTATGAGCAGCAGATAATCACGGGGCGGATTGTTGGTGGCTTAGAAAGAATACGTCTTATCCCGATAGTCAGAGATGGCGAGTTTGCTCCCGGCCCCGAGTGCTCAGTGCCACCGCAGTTTTCTGGAATTTATGCGGTTGACATGCGTGACGACAGCTTGATGGACCAGCGGATTGAAGACTTGTTGAGGGCAATATTTAAGGAGCCTGCTCTGATACAGCCGCCAATCGGGTCTCGCCCTTCCTTCGGAGCGGATATCGCTGCGCAAAATAATGTTACGGTCAGTCGTCGGCTCGCTGTTCTTGGCATTGAAGGATGGCATCTAATCAGCGGCGTAGCTAGTAACGAGCGAGCCCCTGAGACTTTCCATATTCCAGAAGAGTCAGAGAGATATAGTCTCGATCTGGAGGCCAGCGTTAAACTTCACTTTGAGTTTTTGCTGCTTGATGATGAGGGAAATGATGAGCTTTTTGGCGAAAGGATGTGGGTGCAAGTAAAAGGTCACGCTGGCCCCTATATCCTTGGTGCGCTACAAAACAATCCAGCGTGTTCAGACGAGCAGGATAACTTAAGGGTTGGAGATATGGTTGTGTTTCTTCCGGAGCATGTTATTGATATATGGGGCGGCTGAAAGTTTCATGGCTTACTCTGTGTTGTCATTAAAGTGTTCGATTTGAAATTTGCCAGTGAGTTGTGTTGGTTGGGTGGCTGTTGGATTTAGTTTATGCGACATATATAAGGATAAGTATGCATAGCCTAATTTTGGGGAATGGAATTAATCGTGTCGCAATGCAAAAGGGGTGGGGCGAGATACTGAGAGAGCTCGCGATACACTTCGATGGCGTGGATTTGTTACCCTATATAGAGACAAAGCCGCTATCGATGTTTGTTGAGGAGTTGTGTGCTCGATCTAAGCTTTCATTTCGTAAAGCCGAACATGAGGTGAAGGTTGAGTTTGCAGGCTTGCTCAAACAGATTAAGCCTGTCCTGGCTCATGAAAGAATTTGCAGTCTATTTAAGGTAATATTAACCACAAATTATGATTTTACGATTGAAGAAGCTTTGGCAGGGCCAATGCATTCGCCAGATTTTCTAGCTCCCGAGTCTAGGTACAGCCTTTTCAGAAGACATATCGCCGCAAATAAAGAGATATGGCATATTCATGGTGATGTTGGGCGGCCTGGCTCGATGTTGCTAGGCTTCGATCACTATGCTGGGAACCTACAGAAAATTAGGAATTATGTAACTGACTCAGTTGAGGTCAAGGGGGCGGCTTGGGGGCGTGTGAGTTCTGCGGCAAAGGGGGGTAATCTTGAATTTACAGATAATCGTAAGATTTACTCGTGGGTTGATTATTTTTTAAGGGATCATCTTCACATAGTTGGTTTAAGCTTGGACTTCACGGAGATTGACCTGTGGTGGCTGTTGTTGCATAAGCGACGGAGACTCCACCAAACTGGTAAGGTATTTTTCTATCATGTTTATGTGGGTAGTGAGGAAAAAGAAAGCCCTGTGATATCCTTGTTGAAATCTCTCGATGTAGAGGTTGTTTCTGTGGTTGCTGATAACTATCACGATGGCTATCTTCATATCGCGGAGCTTATCAAGGAGCGAATTGATATTCTTCCTGGTTTGTTTCCAAAGCCTGCTAAGGTAGCTGATGATGTTGCTCGGAGTTCTAAGGTAAGGGCTAAAGCTTATAAGCAAGTTTCATTTAACTTTCCTAAAGAAAGCTCTTGAGCTTCTGCGTATTTATTTCTTCCTCGCTCACTACGCGGGCTGGTTCATAACATATGAGTGGATTAATATCGCGTTCATGAGAGTGCCGTTATATAAGGGGCGGTGTTAAGAACCATTTTCATGCCAGCATTGCACTAGCGTTTGTAATTTCAAAATATGCCAGCCAAAGAAAAGTCCCGCCAGAAGCGGGGCTATGTCCGAAGTCTTTCTATCGCTTAGGCTAGGGCATCACTGTTGGTGTCCAGTGCCTGTAATGCAATCAAGGTGTTTTCGTGTACGTTCAAGCTCCCTCGCTGCCGTACCCACGTACTGACCTCTTCAATAGCGGCCCTGATGGCGGTCTGGTTCATGTATAGCAACTCTAGAGCGTCAGCCATAGCGGCATGCTTATCATCCATGTGAGCGTTCTCGGTACTGGTCAATGCCTTAGAGTAGAGGCTTACGGAGCCTTGATCCAGTGGCGTTCGACAGTAGCACTGCTGACATTCAAAGCGGCAGTGCCTTCGTTCGGGTGCAAATATGCAGCGGGGTGTCAGCAAATCTGCTGAGCGCTCAGCCGACTGTGGACCGGTACTTAACGCCATTGCCATTCCAGCCAAGCCCCGCTGGTGCGAATTCCAAAATATGGAAGACCCAGCAAGGCCCCATCAATAGTGGGGCTGTGGTGGTGGCACCTTACTCCTGGGGCACTTGTCCGGCCTTCTCCAGTGCGTCTTTCGCATCCATCCAGGGCTGATAATCCGCCTCAGTGAGGTTAGGTCCGCTACCTTTGAGAGACTGGTCAATCTTCTCATCGAGCACTGCGTATTCTTTCCTGAACTCTTCGTGGGCCGCTTCTAGAGCATTGAGTTGCCTAACCTTCTGCACCGTTGTGGTGCTGCATTGCAACAGTTCAGCTACTTTACGAATACTCTTCCCATCCGCTAGTAATTCGCTGATTCGGTTGTGCAGTTCAACGTTAGCTGGACGGCCTTTGTACACACCTTCTACCTTGCCCTTAGCGATGCCCTGGGCCTGACGGCGGCGGCGGTCTTCATAGTCTTTGCGTGCTACTACAGCGAGTATGTCCAACAGCATGCCGTTCACTGCCGCGATCATACCTTTAGTGAACTCGTCCATTCCCTGGGTGGGCTTCAAGGCTGCGTGACTGGTGCTTAGGTCTAGGGATACTACAGTCACCTTCTTTGCCGCGATCTTCGTCTTCAGCAGCGTCCAATCGTCCTGGCTAAGCCTAGAAAGCCGATCAACACCCTCGATCAACAGCACGTCACCTTCATGGCTGTCGTCCAGCAGCCGGAATAGCTGAGGGCGGTCGAGCTTCGCGCCACTGGCGTTCTCGATATAGAAGGCTGCAATCTTGTGCCCTTGCTCGGCAGCGAAGTCGATCAGCGATTGCCTTGCCCGTGTTGCGTCCTGTTCGGAAGTTGAAGCCCGAAGGTAAGCGCGGATGAACATCGTAGTTCCCTCTGTATCACTTTGGATGTGTCATATAGTAGTGTGTCAGGTAGGGTCCGTAAAGCCATTTAATGACACGAATTCAAGGGCGCTCAAAGCGAGTTTTACCGGGTTCGGCTGTAGCACCTCAAGTACACCCTAAATGACACGAATTCCTGCAGTATGAACGACTGACTATTTCGCTAGCATCTGGCGTGTATGATCGTTTTGAGTTGATGCCTTCTCATTGGAGTGAATAGGCGATGCAGCAGCTGCGTAAAGACAATCACTATGTTCCGAAGCTTTATCTGAAGCAGTGGGCAAATGAAGGTCAAATCCCTACATACCGATTATTAGTACCTAGTGACAAAGCTCCACTGTGGAAACCTCAGTCCCTGAAGGGAATCGCTTTTCATCAGCATCTCTACACATACCTGGTTGGACAAGAGGAGACGGATGAATTTGAGCGCTGGCTTGACCGTGAGTTCGAGGGGCCAGCGGAGGAAGCAATTCGCAGGGTCGTCCAGGGTGAGCAGATGTCTCCCGAACATTGGAGGCGCCTGGTTCGATTCTCGGTCGCCCTGGATGTCCGGACGCCAGCTCGCTTACGAGAGTTTCTACAGCGTCAGAACGAGACTTTACCGGCTTTGATGGATGAGATTGTTCAACGGTCCGTATCTAGGTTGCAGCAGGCGGCTAGCCTAAACGAGCCGTTGCCTATCCAATCGGAGGAAAGCGATCCGCTTGCGCCCTTTAAGATTTCTATCGAAGAGGTAGCAGGGGGAGCCGGTAAGGTGAAAGCGGAAGCCCATGTAGGTAGGCGGATGTGGATTTGGCAGATGAAGCACTTACTTACCAAAACGCTTGGTAAGCTACCTGCCCATAGGTGGACTATCTTGCATCCTCCGGCAGGTATGTCCTGGCCTACGTCTGACAACCCACTAATACGGCTTAACTTTCAAGACGCTAGAAACTACGATTTTAGAGGCGGCTGGGATGTCAAGAACGGTGACATAATGCTTCCCCTGGGCCCTAGGCACCTGCTCTACACCTGTATGGGCAACAAGGCCAGGCCGAGGGGGAGCACGTTTGATGTCGAGGCAGCCAGTCTTATACAGAGGATGATTATCGAGCATGCAGATCGCTATGTGTTCGCCACGGAACCCGGTGATATACACCTGATTCGCCCCCGTCTTGTTTGCCCTGTAACGTCCCGCGCTGAGCGTGCAGCTTGGCAAAACTGGCATTCGCAGCAAAGCGACGCTGAAAGAGCGTTTGCGAGCTGATTGAGAAAATGCGCCAGGCCCGGAGATACCGCCCCTCGATCACGTAAGTAAGTTCTGCATCAGATTATAAGTTAGTAGGCTCGGTGCTCGCGCTCTCAACGTTGGCTGGCTTTAACCTAGCGCCACTGATCTCCACATGCCGTCTCAGTGCTGGTTCGCGGTCTGAATTGATCAGTTGAGCCGCTACCTCCATCACTGTAACTGAGCGCTCACCCATGTATAAATCCATACTTATTCAAAGGTTAATCGCTCAAGGGGCGCCTGCTTAGCACCGCCTAGCTCAATCCCAGTAATCTCGAGGGTTACCGGTAGGGCTAGCCGGTGGCGGGTCGCTTGCGGGGTAGGGCTACGATTAGATACCCAATAGATAAAGCGGTGACGTCGTAGCAAATGTCTGCTATCGACCCAAAGCTGCTTGTTGCAGTAGCCATAGATTGATCGCCCAAATTAATACCCATGTGAAGACGAATTCTGGGTTACCAGTATCCCCCTGGGGGGATAGCATCCGCGTAATTCATAGATCACGAAGACTCAAATCAGGAGTGAGTACGAACACAACCATCTCCACGTCCACCAAAGTCATGAGGCAATCATCAAGCGCCTCAAACGAGCCGACGGCCACCTGTGAAGCATCATCACGATGATCGAGGAGGGCCGCGAGTGCGTTGACATCGCACAGCAGTTGCATGCGGTTGAAAAGGCAGTTTGCCAAGCCAAGCGGACGCTCATCCAGGATTATATTGACCACTGCCTCGAAGACACCGTTGCGGCATTGAGTAACGGTGATCGCTCTTCGCTTGAAGAATTCAAGCAAATCACCAAGTACCTTTAGGTTCCCCATGAGGCCACAGGATAGCTCTGCACAGCAAGATCAAGGACGGGTGATGGCTGAGCCCCTATCCACCCCGCTGAATAGAATTGTTATCTTGCCTCGCGGCATGTTTGCAGTCAGGGGGCAGGGCGGAAAAGCCCCCCGAAGTTTTTGATTTAACTGTGCAGATACATGGTGACGTACCGTCACGTCGTAATAACCTCTACAGCTCTCAGCAAGGTTAAAAGCAAGATCAAGAGCGGAGAGGGGCTTTGTTGCCCTTTCTCTCCCCTTGCTGTATAGAGCTGCGATCCGTGCCTCGGCACAGGTTATTATGCTGTGGCGGCTACGCCACGATGGTAAATTCATAGAGGTTAATAATATCAAAGCTCCGCTTTGGCGGTACGTTCCTAAACCTGCCTCGCGACAGAGGTGGTCACTTCTTTTAATAATAGAAATCTATCGACCCCCTTGTGCTTCGGGGCTTCCAAGGCGATTCTTTCGTAGCTTTTTGAATTTACCTACGCAGCTATGGCGAGAGAATTCGACACTTTGAGTGGCTCGGCCGTTCCAGTATGAAAGTAGCCAACGGGTTGATACCAGGCCTTAATGTATATGTCACGAGCGTAGTCATCGCCCCTGAAAATCAGTCGTGGGTTAACGCTTAGCTTTATCTCGCCCTTTCGAATACTGCCATCTCGTGATGTGAAGACTCGCAGCATGTGCCTATCAGTCAAGACTCTTAACTTCTTCATCAGGTTGGATTCCGCGGCCCCTAGAGACTTCGCTAGATCGGCCTGGGTCGTGATGATAATGTTACGATAAAGAATCAGTCCGTGCAGTTGTTCAAGTAGACGCAGTTGTGGAATGGTGATGCGGCAATCAGTGCCAGTACGGCGCCATACGCCGTGAGCGTAATCACTCTCTGCGCGTAGTGTGTGCAGTTTGTGCGGTGGTAGCTTTCGTCGATCAACGAAGTTAAGGTGGTCCTTGAAGTCATCTGCACTTCGACAGGCTCCAAGTTCTTCTTGGTACTTTATGTTGTCGGTATATGTCGATGGTTTGCTATCGTGGCCGAGGATTTCTCCAGTGCACTTATCGATAATAAGGTTGTCGACTCTAATTAGATTGGTTGCGGTGCTTGGTGAATGAAAGTCGTCCATGGGTGTCAATTATTATAATGGTTGATTATCTGAACAGGTCTCAGGTGTTCGTTGTGCTGGCGTAAGTAGTAGGCGCGGGGCGAATTAGTGCGGGGTGCTAGAAGATGGCTGGTACATTTCACCAGCCATCTCGGGGTTTATTTAATCCAGATCGGTGCATAAGGTCGTCCTGGGCTGAATGCGTCCATATCGTCAGCGCTTAGCGAGGTTCATCTTTGGCTTGAAAGCTGGGTGTATTCAAGCTCGTTAGTATGATCAATGCCTTTACAATCCATCGCGACCGTTCTTGGCGATGAATTGTTGAAGCCAAATCAAGCCTTTGCCCGTTACATAGGTGGTGGCATGAAGAGTCTTCTGTCCAGTGTGCGGGTTCTTATACGGGGTCTCAATTACAACAAACCGGCCTGCATCTTTATGGCGTTGGTATGGTAAGTTATGATTTTTACCGTCGCTAATCAGAATCTTGTTATTGCGGAGGTACTTGAATAAAGAGTTTCGGCCAGTATTCAGTATGTCTGCAACTTGCTTCATGGTATGGCAGTTAATTGCGGTTGCTACATCTTCATAAAACTCAATCTTTGGTGCGTCCTCTGCAACTCTTTGTTCCAGTTGCATAACCTTCTCTGTGTATCCCAGCAGCAGTCCCCGCAGTGATGCAGGATCATCCAGATTGACTTGCGCAGGTTTGGCAACCTGAGCTTCTAACTCTCCCCAGCGATCAACCAAGTTTGCTGTGAACTCTGGCGAAAGCTGAGCGACAACAATAATGCTGTCTCGCTTTCCTTGCTCGCCAGCGAAGATGTATGCCTTGCTTGTTTGCCCGCTTGCAGTGCGAAGCTCTTGCACTGCAAGGGCTTGGATTGTTCCGCGAGCCATCAGGCGCTCAATACTGATTTTAACGTTAATATGCTGGCATCCCAGCATCTCGGCAATATCCAGGCTGCTCATGGTGATGGGGGTATTCCGGATATAAGAAATGCTCCCGTGTAAGATAGGGTAAGCCGAACTCCCCATAGCAGCGACAATGGTATTAGTAGGTTGATTCAGTGTGGCGGTAGTGTTCATGGTCTGAATTTGCATATAGTATGTATTCCTCAAATTAAGGGTGTAGTTGCCCGTCGCTAAAGCTATCTAACGATTATGGTGGGCGGTGTTGTAAAGTTGTCTCGCGCATTGATTTAGCACTAGGCGAACTCAGTGCTTTTTAAGTAGAAGCTATGTCATAGTTATCTCCTTTATTGGGTTTCTAGTTTATCCGGGCAGCACAAGGCTGTCGCGAAAACTCAAAGTTTCGTCGTAATAGTGGTCTATGAAATCGAACTGGTCTAATGGCTCTATGCTCAGCCATATATGCGTGGACGATTCTCTCAAGTCATATTGTTACTCTCCATAGGTGGTTGATGGCGTTTTACGGGCACGGACTTATCTTGCGATCATGGCATGGCAGTTACTCTCGATGTTTAAACTAGGGCTGATGCGGTTGGAATTTACTGAATTCCGGACACAGAAAAACCTCCGTGCTAACAATTCGCTCTTTCGACGAATCCGCAGGGAGGTGGGTGTTGCAGCTGGCCAATGGGCCTGTAGGTCACCGATGACTTGGTGAGGTTGCTAAACCTACGCGACTCCTTCCAGAGAGTCAATCCCTAGATGTGAAAATAATTCTGCCATTCTCTGGCCTTCGTGGTGCAGCGCCCAGTTTGCCTCGGACGGCTACTAGTCCAGGGAACAGGCGATCAGCTTCAGCCCCGTAGGGTACCCCGCTCAGCATCACGCTCCGCGTTATTTGCTAGGGAGTAGCCCTGCGGCTTTCGCAAGGCTTGGGAGCTTCTGTATCTCCAGCGCCATCCGGGACAGCGGGTTGATGCCGTAGCTGTCCCCAACGTGCCCCGAAGAATGGCCTGTGATCCAGTCGCTTACTTCCTTGGGTATGCCGTGTTCCCTTGCCAGGGTCTTGAAGGTGTGGCGGAAAGCGTGGAGCGGATTGCGGCCCGGTTGGTACGCACCACATCTCTGAGTAATCGGACGCCACGACTTGGAGACGATACCTGCGAAGCCGTCAGAGACTTTTACCAACTGAGGGAAAACCCTGGTTCCAGGAGTGCGATCTTGCACGAGCGTTAACAAGCCCAAAGCGATCAAATCAGGGTGGACCGGGATTTCTCTGCGGCTGCTGTCGGTTTTGACGGATTTGTCGGGACGGTCGTCGATGATCCGGATGAACCACGAGCCTCCTTCGTGCTGGTGGATATCCTCAACGTATAGTTGAGCCAGTTCTTCACGTCGGCCACCTGTGTAAGCGGCTATTAATGGTATCCAGAACACTGCATTGCCCGGTCGACCTTTGGCTGTCCGAAGCTGTTGAAACTCAGAATGACTGAACAGAGTGACCAGTTCGCTCCAACTGTATCCCCGGTTATCGTCCAAGCGGCGCTTCGTTTTGCCTGATCCCAAACGTTTGTGAATGCGTGATGCGGTTACTGGATTTATTTCAATCAGGCCGGAGTCCACAGAGAACGCCATCACTGATGACAGCCTTGCCAATAGCAGGCGGGTGGATGAGGTTGCCAGCGGCTTAACCTTATCATCAGGGGGCTGGATCAGGTTGGCTGCGAAAGTATGGATATCCGAAGGCTGGATCGCCGCAATAGGTTGGTCGCCCATTTCCGTAATGAACCGGTTAACAGCACGGCTGTAGTCGACAGCATGGCGACGAGAAACGTACTCCGACCGGCCCGACATAGAGATGGACTGGACGTAGCGAGCGAGCGCTTCTGACAGCTTCAGCGAGCCTTCTATGCGTGATTGCAGGGAATGGGTAGGTAGGGGCTTCGCTGGCGCACTCAGTTTATGGTGCTCAATGTAGTGACCCTGGCGGGCATCATTGAACAGTTGTTCCGACTCTACATATGCAATGGCAAACGCTGCCTTCGCTTGCTGGTGGTGTCGGGTATTCAGAGAGCGACGAATCTCGGTCTTGCCGATGATGTGCCTGAGGTCATCCGGCACCCTACGTCGGAGGTAATAAATGCCCGAGTCGGGGTGCCTGAATGGTTGAGCTATCAGTGCCATATGTACCAGCCTTGTGTATCAGTTGGCTGGGAAAGGGCACTGCTTACGTAGTTAACGTACGGTCTGGGTGGACTGCTTTGCGACGACGGAGTCGCCTTGCTCACGCACCCAGAACAACGTGGCGCCCGCCACGGCGGCAGGCATCATCAGGATGTTGAGGAAGGGCACCAGCAGTACCAGGTACACCGAGCCACCAAAACCGAGACTCTGCCAGCGTTTTTCACGCAGCCAGGCGAGCATGTCCTGCCAGCTCATCTTGTGGTTGTCCGCCGGGTAGTCGATGTACTGGATGGCCATCATCCAGATACCGAACAGCAGCCACAACGGTGCGGCGATGATGTTGATTACCGGGATCAGCGAGAGGATGAACAGGGCAATCGCGCGCGGCAGAAAATACCCCAGCTTGCGCATTTCGCGGCCCAGGGTGCGCGGCACCATGGCCATCAGTTCGGCCCAGCTGAAGGCGGGGAAATCATCGGTGCCACGCACCACCACTTCGACCTTTTCCGCGAGAAAACCGTTGAACGGTGCAGCAATGATGTTTGCCAGCATGGTGAAGGTGAAGAACACCATCAGCGCCACCAGCAGCACGAACAGCGGCCAGATTACATAATTGAGAAAGCTCAGCCAGCTCGGCAGGCTGGGCATCAGTGAATCGACCCAGAGGCTGAACTGATGGCCAGCAAAGTAGATCAGGCCGACGAACAGCAGCAGGTTGACTGCCAGTGGCAGCAACACGAACAGGCGCAGGCTCGGGCTCAGGACCAGTTTCAGTCCTTCGCGCAGGTACTGAGGGCCAGAGAGGACAGGGGCTTGCATAGGGGACTCCGGGTAAAGGCAAACGCGCTGACCTTACCGAGTTTGAGCGGCTGGTGAAAGCGCGGCGCAAGCAGGGACACGGGCTGTAACAAAAGCTCGGCACGCTGTTGCTCATACCTTCATAGGCAAACAGCTGTAGGCGTTGGTGATGAATAGAGCCGGCCTATAAGGTGGATTGTCTAAGGATATTTCCTTAATCTCTGCGGCCTCGCTAAAGTGCGCACATCTTTTCAACGCCTTCGAATTCTAATCTTCAAGGAGTTTTCATGAGCATTCTGGTCAACAAGCAAGCCCCTGATTTCGATGCGGCGGCGGTGCTGGGCGACGGTTCGATCGTCGACAGCTTCAAGCTTTCTTCGCTGCGCGGCAAATACGTCGTGCTGTTCTTCTGGCCGCTGGACTTCACCTTTGTCTGCCCGTCGGAAATCATTGCCCACAACAACCGCATGGACAAATTCCGTGAGCTGGGTGTTGAAGTGGTTGGCGTTTCCATCGACTCGCAGTTCACCCACCACGCCTGGCGCAGCACGCCGGTTGAAAAGGGCGGGATCGGCGAAGTCGAGTTCACCATGGTTGCCGACGTCAAGCACGAGATCACCCGTGCCTACGGTATCGAGCACGATGACGGCGTAGCACTGCGTGCTTCGTTCCTGATCGACCAGCAAGGCGTGGTTCAGCACCAGGTAGTCAACAACCTGCCGCTGGGGCGCGAAGTCGACGAGATGATCCGTCTGGTCGAAGCCCTGCAGTTCACTGAACAGCACGGCGAAGTCTGCCCAGCCGGCTGGCGTCCAGGCCAGAAAGGCATGAAGGCTGACGCCAAGGGCGTTGCCGACTACCTGGCGGAAAACGCTGCGAGCCTGTAAGGCTGCGGTTTAACGATTTTCAGGACCTGCGGCCAAAAGCCTTCCCCAAGTGCTTCGCGGGTTCTTTTTTATTCCAGCCGGCGACCCCGGCGTTACGTAGCGGACAATCCAGCGTCCGCTTCGACAGGAGAGTGTCATGTCTGAAGTACGTCATTCGCGAGTGATTATTCTCGGCTCCGGCCCTGCCGGTTACAGTGCTGCAGTCTATGCCGCCCGTGCCAACCTCAAGCCACTGCTGATTACCGGCATGCAGGCTGGTGGCCAGCTGACCACTACCACTGAAGTCGACAACTGGCCGGGCGATGCCCACGGCCTGACCGGCCCGGCGCTGATGCAGCGGATGCAGGAACACGCTGAACGCTTCGAAACCGAAGTGGTGTTCGACCATATCAATGCCGTTGATCTGGCCAGCAAGCCGTACACCCTCAAAGGCGACAGCGCCACCTACACCTGCGATGCCCTGATCATCGCCACCGGTGCCAGCGCTCGCTACCTCGGTCTGCCGTCGGAAGAGGCGTTCATGGGCAAAGGCGTTTCCGCCTGCGCGACCTGTGATGGTTTCTTCTACCGCAACAAGCCGGTGGCCGTAGTCGGTGGTGGTAACACCGCGGTCGAAGAGGCCCTGTACCTGGCCAACATCGCCAGCAAGGTCACTCTGATCCACCGTCGCGAGACCTTCCGCGCCGAGAAGATCCTGATCGACAAGCTCAACGCCCGTGTTGCCGAAGGCAAGATCGAGCTGAAACTCAACGCTACCCTCGACGAAGTCCTGGGCGACAACATGGGTGTCACCGGTGCTCGCCTGAAGAACAACGACGGCAGCTTCGACGAGATCAAGGTTGACGGCGTGTTCATCGCTATCGGCCACACCCCGAACACTTCGCTGTTCGAAGGCCAGCTGACCCTCAAGGACGGCTACCTGGTGGTCAACGGCGGCCGTGACGGCAACGCTACCGCCACCAACGTTGAAGGCGTGTTCGCCGCCGGCGACGTGGCTGACCACGTTTACCGTCAGGCCATCACCTCTGCCGGTGCCGGCTGCATGGCGGCGCTGGATGTCGAGCGTTACCTGGATGGTCTGCAGAACGCAGCACACTGATAGACCGGCCAGCTCCCACTGGTGTGTGGGAGCCGGCATTGCCGGCGATGGGCTGCAAAGCAGCCCTTTAACGGTGCAATAAAAAACCGGCCTGATGGCCGGTTTTTTTATGGCTGCTCTCAGAGACTGAGGCGCATGGACAGATCCACCGCCTTCACATCCTTGGTCATCGCACCAATCGAGATGTAGTCCACACCCGTCTCGGCAATCACCCGCAGGGTGCTTTCGTTGACTCCGCCACTGGCTTCGAGCTTGGCCTTGCCGGCATTCAAACGCACGGCTTCGCGCATATCATCGAGGCTCAATTCGTCGAGCATGACGATATCGGCACCGGCATCCAGGGCCTGCTTGAGCTCATCCAGGCTTTCCACCTCAACTTCCACCGGCTTGCCGGGGGCGATCTTGTGGGCGGCGCTGATCGCCTGGGCAATGCCGCCGCTGGCGGCAATGTGGTTTTCCTTGATCAGGAAGGCATCGAACAGACCGATGCGGTGATTGTGGCAGCCACCACAGGTGACCGCGTACTTCTGCGCCAGACGCAGGCCCGGCAAGGTTTTGCGGGTGTCGAGCAGCTTGACCTGGGTGTCGGCGACTTTATCCGCGAGGAACTGCGCGCGAGTCGCCACGCCCGAAAGCATCTGCAGGAAGTTCAGCGCGCTACGCTCACCGGTCAACAGCGAACGGGCAGGGCCTTCGAGGTGGAACAACGGCTGGTTGGCCTGCGCGCGCTCGCCATCCTTGACCTGCCAGTGCACCGCCACCCGCGGATCGAGCTGACGAAACACCGCATCGACCCAGGCGGTTCCTGCGATTACGCAATCATCGCGGGTAATGATGGTGGCCTTGGCCAGACGTTCGGCGGGGATCAACTGGGCGGTGATGTCGCCGCTGCCGATGTCTTCTAGCAGCGCACGGCGCACATTGGCTTCGATTTCGGCGGTCAGGTCGGCGAGGCGTAAATTCGGCATGGCAGGCTCCACAAGCTAAGTGCCCGCGATTATAGGGCAGCCTGTGCTGGCGAGTGTCTTGAATTTCCCAGATAATGCGACTTGTATTTGACGTCATGGCTTTGACGATCTGTCGCTTTGTTTCAAGATTACCCTGCAAGGAGTACGGGATGCACAAAGACGGGAAGGTGGTGCCAATCCAGGCATCCATCGATCAGGCGTTCAATGCGCCTCTTGCTCGTCTGCCCGTAGTGCTCCTGCAGGTTCGTGACAAAGCCGCATTGCAGCTGCGCCAAGGCCTGCAGGCCTTGTTCGACAATGCCGACGATACGCTGTTCGAGATGGCCGACAAAGCGGCCAGCAACAGTGAGCAGAATTCCCTTTTCGAAGCCATGCGCGACCTGCGTCTGAAGCGCAAGAGTATCGAGCGTGGTTACCTTGACCGCTTCCATGAGGCGTTCACGCGGATCGGTCAGGTTGCGCCGCTGCCGTTGAGCCCGCAGCGTGGCAGCGACGACATAACTGCACGGGTGCCCAGTGATGAACGCGAGCGCACTGTCGTCCTGGAGGCCATGGTCGAACGTATCCTGGCGCGTAACGGCTTTGCCCTCAACCAGTTGACCCTGCGCTTTTGCGCCCTGACCGGGCAGACCCTGGACGACCGGCGCAATCCGCTGGGGCCGGCCATGCTGTGTGAGTATTTCCTCCAGGCCGGGCGCAATCTGGGCGTTGGCATCAAGGTCAAGCTGATCATCCTCAAGCTCTTCGAGCGTTACGTCCTGCAGGATGCCGAACAGCTCTATGGCGAAGCCAACCAGCTGCTGCTGGCTACCGGCGTGCTGCCCGAGCTCAAGACGGTGCACCGGCGGCGTGCCGAGGCTCGACCGCCGCCGGGTCCACAGGGGCTGGCCAGGCAGGGGGCCGGGCAGGATGCGCAGCTCGATGCCAACGAACAGGCGGTATTTGCCTCTTTGCAGGGCTTGCTCTCGAGCGTGCGCGGACGTGTTGCGCCACGCTTTGAGTCATGCAACCCGATGCAGCCGATCAGTACCCGCGACCTGCTACGCCTGCTCTCACACCTGCAGCACTATGTGCCGCGTACCTGCGAGGTCGACGATTTCGACCTGCACCAGCAGCTTGAACAACTGCTCACGCGGGTCAGCGTGAAAAGTGGTACCTGCCGCAAGGTCGAAGGGGGTGATGAAGATGTGATCAACTTGATCGCGATGCTCTTCGATTTCATTCTCGGCGACCGCAATCTGCCGCATGCACTGCGCACCTTGATCGGACGCATGCAGATTCCCGTGCTCAAGGCTGCGCTGCTGGACAAGGGCCTTTTTGGCCGCAGCAGTCATCCGGCCCGGCGTCTGCTCAACGACATCGCCACCGCGTCCTTGGGTGCCAATGACTGCCAGCGCGATGGACTGTACCTGCGCCTGGAGCAAGTCGTTCAACGTCTGCTCAAAGACTTCGACGATGATCCGCTGATCTTTTCCGATCTGCTCGCCCAGCTCAATCTGCCGGCCTGCCCCCAGGCTGATGACACCCTGCTGTTCGAGCGGGCGCTGGACTCGGTGGTCCGTCAGTTGCGCCGGCATCAGCTCGGCTAGTTTCCTGCACGTTTTTATCAATGCATCCCCTCACGCCTCGGGGCATACTGAAAGGGTGCTCTCGTGCCTCAGGATCTTCTATGCAACTGGACCGCACTACAGGCTGGTTCGCCGGTATCACCCATTGTCCCTCGCCGAACTTCAATGCCCGCGCCGATGGCGAGGTCATCTCCCTGCTGGTGATTCACAACATCAGCCTGCCGCCGGCGCAGTTCGCCACCGGCAAGGTCCAGGAGTTTTTCCAAAATCGCCTGGACCCTGACGAACACCCCTATTTCGAAGGGATCAAGCACCTGCGCGTATCGGCACATTTTCTGATCGAACGTGACGGCAAAGTCACCCAGTTTGTCTCCTGTCTGGATCGCGCCTGGCACGCCGGGGTGTCTTGCTTTGCCGGACGCGAGGCCTGTAACGACTTTTCCATCGGCATTGAGCTTGAAGGCACCGATGAGCTGCCATTCACCGATGCCCAGTATCACGCGTTGCAGCAGCTGACGTGTCAGATCCAGGCGGCCTGGCCGCAGATCGACGAACAGCGGATTCAGGGGCACAGCGATATTGCTCCGGGACGCAAGACGGACCCGGGCCCGGCTTTCGACTGGTCGCGTTACCGTGCGGCCTTGCAGGACAACGAGGACAAATCATGAGTTTTCTGGTGTTGTTACTGGTGCTGTGGGTCGAGAAGTTCTCGGCGTTGCGCCAGCAACTGCAACGCGATGGTTTCTTTCGCACTGAACTGGCGCGCCTGGAGCGCAACGGCAAGAGCCACCCTTGGTGGCTGCTGTCGATTCTGGTGCTGTTGCCGGTGCTGGTGGTGGCTTTGCTGGTCCACGTACTGGAGCCGGTCGCCTATGGCCTGCTGGCGCTGCCGGTGCACCTGCTGGTGCTGATCTACAGCCTGGGACGCGGCGACGTAAAAGCCTCGCTTGGGCCTTTTCGCGATGCCTGGCGCCGGGGTGACGAGCAGGCGGCGGTGCATGTCGCCGAGCGTGACCTGGGCGTGACCGGGGACGACGCTTCATCGTTGCTCGGGCGGGTTCAGGGCCATCTGCTGTGGCAGGCCTACCAGAGCTTCTTTGCGGTCATTTTCTGGTATGTACTGCTCGGGCCGGCCGCAGCGCTGGCTTACCGCCTGCTTGCCCTGACTACCGAGCATGCCCACTCTCCGGCATTGCGTGAACGTGCCCAGCAACTGCGCCATGCTTTCGATTGGGCGCCGGTGCGGGTATTGGGTGTGAGCTTTGCCCTGGTTGGCAACTTTGTCGCCGTAAGCCGGGTAATGCTGCATGAGTTGCTCAACTGGCATATCACCGCGCCCAGACTGATCGCTGCGGTCGGCGAGGTCGCCGGGGATACCCCTGCAAATGTACCCTCTGGCCCCGAAGGCCTGGTCGGACTGGATTCGCTGTGGGAGTTGCTGCTGCGCTCGGCAGTGCTCTGGTATGCCTGTTTTGCCCTGTGGACCGTCCTGGGCTGAAGCTGATGGCGGGGCAGCCGCTGGTCTGCCCCCACATCGGTTAACCTTAAGTTACAAAACCCCGTTCCGATATACGTTATACAGGTGCTGGTGACGACCATCAGTGGCCTAGTGCCATTGTGCGCGCATAACAATAAGAATCGGAGGGGACCACCCGTGAAGAGTCTGTTGTATCCGGCCATCGCGCTGATGAATCGGCTGAGTTTCGGGATGAAATTCAGCCTGATCAGTATCCTGTTTTTCCTGCCTATGCTGGTGACCAACTACTACCTGGTCGACGATTCTTATGCCAAATTCCATGCCACCCAGGTCGAGCTCCAGAGCCTGGAGCTGCTGGGCAGCAGCATGACCTTGCGCGGCGACCTGGAAACCCTGGGCAATCTGGTGCAGATCAATGCCGTGCTCGGCCAGTCGGGTAAGGCCGGGGATATCGAGGCGCAGATTTCCGCCCTTGAGCAACAAGTGCTCAAGCGCCTGGCGGGGATGACTGCCGTCAGTCCCGATGAGACCCAGGCCAGGGATCTGCAGGGCAAGCGCGATGAAATGCTCGATCAGCTCAAGGCTGCACAAGCGGAGTCGTCGCTGTCGAGCAAAGTCGCCTACCTGGACAAGCTGTTGGGCCAGGCTCAGGTCCTGAGCAAAATGATCGCCAGCCAGGCCGGGCTCACTCAGGACAGCGATGCGGCGATTCGCCAACTCACCGAGCTGATGACCAGCGTAACGCCGCAGGTCACCCAGACACTGGGCGAAGGCCGGGCCATGGGCGCTTATTCCCTGGGGCAGGGTTTTCTCAACTCTGCGGTCAGTACCCGTTTTGAGGATTTGCTGCAGCAACTGGACAAACTGGCGGCCAACTACGCACTCAGCCTGCAGAATGCACTGGCCACCGAACCCGCCGCGCAAGCGCGCCTGGGTAGCCTGGCGGCCAGCAGTCAGGCTTCCTTGAAACAGGCCAGCGAGCTGTTCGAAGAGCAGGTGGTCATGGCCGAAACCCTCGACGCACCGTGGTCTGCATTTTATCAGCAGGTCAGTAAGCTGATGGCGCATACCTACGCACTCAACACGGCAACAGCGGAGTTTCTCGACCAGCAGTTGCAGCAGCGCCTGGGCGAGCACCGTTTGCACATGATCCTGCTGGTATCGGCACTGGCAGGCGTGTTCTTGCTGATCGTCTATCTCTACGGCGGCTTTTACGCATCGACCCGCCATACCCTGAAAAGCCTGGGCGCGGTGATGGACAAGGTCGCCGCCGGGGACATGACCGTGAGTTTTCGTGCCAACAGCCGTGATGAACTGGGGGAGCTGGGCCAGGTGTTCAATGGCACCGTGCGGCGCATTCACGACCTGATCGAGCAGGTCGGTCACACCGTCGTCGAGGTCGAACGCCAGGCCGAGCAGGTGCACGCGGTGTCGGCGCGCAGTAATCAGGCGGTCAGCGGCCAGCGCGGGCAGATCGAACAGGTGGCGACGGCCATGAACCAGATGTCGGCCACTGCCCAGGAAGTCGCCCGCAGCGCGGCAGCGGCGGTCAACAGTGCCCACAGCGTCAATCAGGAAACGGTCAGCGGCCGTAGTCTGGTCGAGACCCAGCAGGGCAATATCGCGCGGCTGGCCGGTGAAATCGATCAGTCCGTGGTGGTGATCAACCAATTGGCCAGCGACAGCCAGGCCATCAGTCGCGTGCTGGAAGTGATCAAAAGCATTGCCGAGCAAACCAACCTGCTGGCGCTCAATGCTGCCATCGAAGCGGCGCGGGCCGGGGAACAGGGCCGTGGTTTTGCGGTGGTAGCCGACGAAGTACGCACCCTGGCCAAGCGCACCCAGCATTCGACCGAGGAAATCGACCAGATGATTTCCCGCCTGCAGGGCGGCGTCGGTGCCGCGGTCAAGGCCATGGACGCCAGTCATCAGGTGGCTGCGGGTACGGTGGGGCAATCGCAGCAGGTGCAACAGGCGCTGGAGAACATTCTTGGCGCGGTCGGCAGTATCGTTGACCAGAACCAGCAGATTGCGGCTGCAGTGGAACAGCAGACAGCCGTGGCCCAGGACATCGATCAGAACATCGTCGAGATCAACCGCGCGGCCGAGCACACCACCCAGGGCGCTCACCAGACCGAAGACGCCAGCCGCCAGTTGTCAGCGCAGGTGATGGAGCTGAAGCGCCTGATCGGCGCGTTCCGGGTCTGAGATCAGCGGTTGCTGAACTTTTCCACGCTGTGACAAAGTAGCGCCCTGAACGATTCCAGGGAGCCGGATGTGTCGGCAACGCTACGGGTGTAGTCTCACCCTCACAGCAACGGAACCTCGAGTCCCCGCGATTCGGCTCCCTCAGCATATTCACTGACGAGGTACAGACATTGGCCATCATCCACCCTAAAGTTCGCGGTTTTATCTGCACCACTACGCATCCAACCGGTTGCGAGCTGAACGTACGTGATCAGATCGAAGCCACCCGCAAGCAGGGCGTGCGCAAGGATGGTCCGAAAAAGGTCCTGGTGATCGGTGCATCCAGTGGCTACGGCCTGGCGGCGCGCATTACCGCAGCGTTCGGCTTCGGTGCCGATACCCTGGGTGTGTTCTTCGAGAAGCCGGGTACCGAGACCAAGCCAGGTACTGCCGGCTGGTACAACGCCGCAGCCTTCGACAAGTTTGCCAAGGCCGAAGGCCTGTACAGCAAGTCGATCAACGGTGACGCCTTCTCCGACGAAGCGCGAGCCAAAGTGATCGAGCTGATCAAAAACGAAATGGGTGGCCAGGTCGACCTGGTGGTCTACTCGCTGGCTTCGCCTGTGCGCAAGCTTCCTCAGACTGGTGAACTGGTGCGCTCGGCGCTCAAGCCGATCGGTCAGCCGTACAAGTCGACTGCCATCGACACCAACAAAGACACCATCATCGAGGCGTCCATCGAGCCTGCCAGCGAGCAGGAAATTGCCGACACCGTCACCGTCATGGGTGGCCAGGACTGGCAACTGTGGATCGACGCGCTGGCCGAAGCCGGTGTACTGGCGCCGCAAGCACGTACCGTAGCCTTCAGCTACATCGGTACTGAAATCACCTGGCCGATCTACTGGCATGGTGCTTTGGGCAAGGCCAAGATGGACCTGGACGCAACCGCCAAGCGCCTGGAGAAGAAGGTCGGTGGTGGCGCCAATGTCGCGGTACTGAAGTCCGTGGTAACCCAGGCAAGTTCGGCTATCCCGGTAATGCCGCTGTACCTGTCGATGGTCTTCAAGATCATGAAGGAAAAGGGCGTTCACGAAGGTACTCAGGATCAGCTCGACCGTCTGTTCCGTGACCGTCTGTACCGTGCCGATGGCGCGCCAGCGGCCCTGGACGAAGAAGGCCGCCTGCGTCTGGACGACTGGGAACTGCGTGATGACGTGCAGGATGCCTGCAAGGCCCTGTGGCCTCAGGTCACTACCGAGAACCTGTTCGAAATGACCGACTACGCCGGTTACAAGAAGCAGTTCCTCAATCTGTTCGGTTTCGAGCGCGCGGATGTCGACTACGACGCCGACGTCGCCACCGACGTGAAGTTTGACTGCATCGAGCTGTAACCAAACCATCGTCGCCACCCCTGTTCGCTCAGGGGTGGCGACAGTTTGAGGTTTCACTATGAGCAGCCTCGAAACATTTCCCCCTCTGCCGGTCGCCAGCAACACGGCACACGCGTTTCGTGAGCC
>JAVXRI010000037.1:0-47484 GCA_036643775.1 Pseudomonas sp.
CAGGCGCTACACGCCGAATTTCAGGCAGCCTGAAAACGGACCTGCCGTCGGTCGCCCTGGTACGCGTCTGCCTGAATGAGCTTTGACAAGCATTCTCATTAACATTAAGCTTCTTCGCATTGAGCCTTTACCAGCGATGGTCTGCCCTATGTATGTGTGTCTTTGTGTTGGTGTAACCGACGGACAGATCCGCGATGCGATCTATGAAGGATGCTGCAGCTACAAGGAAGTCAGAACCGCCACCAACGTGGCAAGCCAGTGTGGCAAATGTGCCTGCCTGGCCAAACAGGTGGTGCGTGAAACCCTGACCGAACTGCAAGTCAGCCAGGCCGCCCTGCCCTACCCTGTGGAATTTTCCGTAGCGTAAAAACAAGCGAATTCAAGAACCGGACCTCGTGTCCGGTTTTTTTATGCCTGTAATTCAACAAGTTAGGGTTAAAACGCGGAACACAAACATTCTTATTCCGATTAATTTTCACTTATTATTCAATAACTTAGGTTTGACAGTCGAAGTTGCGAAGCTCAAACTCTTCCTTATAGGCACACTTATAGGGCAGGACCCCATCATGAAAGGCGACGTAAGCGTCATCCAGCATCTCAACAAGATCCTCGGAAACGAGCTGGTCGCAATCAACCAATATTTCCTGCATGCGCGCATGTACGAAGACTGGGGTCTGGATAAGCTCGGCAAGCACGAGTACAAAGAATCCATCGATGAGATGAAACACGCTGACAAACTGATCAAGCGCATTCTGTTTCTCGAAGGCATTCCCAACGTCCAGGACCTGGGCAAGCTGCTGATTGGTGAACACACCAAGGAAATGCTCGAATGCGACCTGAAGATCGAGCAGAAAGGCCTGATCGACCTCAAAGCCGCCATCGCCCACTGTGAAACCGTTGGCGACTTCGGCAGCCGCGAACTGCTTGAAGACATCCTCGAGTCCGAGGAAGAGCACATCGACTGGCTGGAAACCCAGCTGAGCCTGATCGACAAAGTCGGTCTGGAAAACTACCTGCAGTCGCAGATGGGCGAATAATTTCGCCAATCGTGCTGCACAAAAAAGCCCCGCATTCGCGGGGCTTTTTATTGACCAAACCTGTATCAGGCCTTGGCCGCCTCAGCCTTGGCTGCAGCTTCCTTGATCAGGGTCTGCAGTTCGCCGTTGGCAAACATTTCAGCCATGATGTCGGAACCGCCAACCAGCTCACCGGCAACCCACAGCTGTGGGAAGGTCGGCCAGTTGGCATATTTTGGCAGGTTGGCGCGGATTTCCGGATTCTGCAGGATATCCACGTAAGCGAATTTCTCGCCACAACCCATCACGGCTTGCGCCGCCTTGGCCGAAAAACCGCACTGCGGGGCATTCGGCGAGCCTTTCATGTAAAGCAGAATGGTGTTGTTGGCAATCTGCTCTTTGATTGTTTCAATGATATCCATGAAGCACCTCGCGGCTGAACTTTCCGACCTGGTTGTCGGCACGGTGACGCATTGTATCGGAAAGCCGAGCTTGACGCTCGGCCTTGCCGACATCAGGCCGCAACCACCTGCACCGGCACGCCATTGAGTGCGGCATTGCCGGAAACCGCGTCGCGCTGACGCTCATCGGTGAGGTCGTTGGCACTGGCCCCGGGCTGGTTACGGGCGATATCCATCTGCACCCCGGCACGGGCATGGCCAAAGCCATGCGGCAGGCTTACGACTCCGGGCATCATGTCAGGGCATGCCTGCACCTCAACCTCGATACTGCCCACCCGGGAACTGACCCGTACCCGCTGGCCGTCCTGCAAGTGGCGGCCCGCCAGATCGTCCGGATGCATAAGTAACTGATGGCGCGCCTTGCCCTTCACCAGGCGGTGAAAATTGTGCATCCAGGAGTTATTGCTGCGCACATGCCGACGACCGATCAACAGCAACTGATCCGGCCCCGCAGGCTGCAACCTGGCAAAGCGCTGCAGATCAATGAGAATCTCCGCCGGTGCAGCCTGAACACGCTGACTGGCGGTCTTCAAGCGTGCAGCGAGGTTTGGCTGCAACGGCCCAAGGTCAATGCCATGAGGGTGCTGAGCCAGTGTTTCGATCGACAGATTGAACGACGAGTGCTCGCCATATCGCCCCTGACGCAAGCCGATGTCGATCATCTGCGCCGGGGGTACGGTCGGCTTCAATGGTTTGTCGCTCAACGCGGCGAAAGCCTTGGCCAGGCCAACGAAGATTTCCCAATCGTGCAGGGCACCTTCCGGCTTGGGCAGGATTGCCCGGTTGAAACGGCTGACGTTGCGCACCGCCAGGAGGTTGAAGGTGGTGTCGTAGTGATCGTTCTCCAATGCCGAGGTGGACGGCAGGATCAGGTCGGCATAGCGCGTTGTTTCGTTGATGTAGAGATCGATGCTGAGCATGAACTCAAGTCCGTCCAGCGCCCGCTCCAGTTGCCGCCCGTTGGGCGTGGACAGCACCGGGTTACCCGCCACCGTCACCAGCGCACGCACCTGGCCCTCGCCCTCACCCAGCATCTCTTCAGCCAGCGCCACCACCGGCAGCTCTCCGCCGTATTCCGGCAAGCCCGAGATGCGGCTCTGCCAGGCATTGAAGTGCCCACCTGAAGTGCTCGCCACCAGATCCACCGCCGGCTGCGTGCACAGGGCTCCACCGACCCGGTCCAGGTTGCCAGTGACCAGGTTGATCAGTTGCACCAGCCAATGACACAGCGTGCCGAACGCCTGGGTGGAAACGCCCATGCGGCCGTAGCACACCGCTTTATCGGCAGCGGCGAAGTCACGCGCCAATTGCCGGATGACACCCGCCTCGACGCCACACAGGGGCGCCATCGACTCAGCGCTGAACGGGGCAATGGCGCCACGTACTTCTTCCAGGCCATCGACCGGCAACGCCGACACTCGCTCCAGGCCTTCGGCAAACAGGGTGTTGAGCACGCCGCACAGCAACGCCGCATCCCCTCCCGGACGGACAAACACATGCTGGTCGGCCATCGCTGCGGTTTCACTGCGCCGCGGATCGATCACCACCACCTTGCCACCCCGGGCCTGAATCGCCTTGAGGCGCTTCTCGACGTCCGGCACGGTCATGATGCTGCCGTTGGAAGCCAAGGGATTAGCACCCAGAATCAGCATGAAGTCGGTGTGGTCGATATCCGGAATCGGTAACAACAGCCCATGGCCATACATCAGGTAACTGGTCAGGTGCTGCGGCAGTTGATCGACCGAGGTGGCGGAAAAGCGATTGCGGGTCTTGAGCAGACCGAGGAAGTAGTTGCTGTGGGTCATCAACCCGTAGTTGTGAACGCTGGGATTGCCCTGATAGATCGCCACCGCATTCTGCCCATGCGCCTGCTGAATGGCCCAGAGCTTGCGCGCAGCCAGTTCGAAGGCCTCGTCCCAGCCGATCGCCTGCCACCTGTCACCTACCCGCTTGTGCGGCGCACGCAGGCGGTCAGGATCATTCTGGATGTCTTGCAGGGCTATCGCCTTGGGGCAGATGTGGCCGCGGCTGAAACTGTCCTGGGGGTCACCTTTGATCGAACTGATCCGCGGCGCAGCACCGGGTTGCTCGGTGATTTCAATGTTCAAGCCACAGATGGCTTCACACAGGTGACAGGCACGGTGATGCAGGGTCTTGTTCATGGCCACCTCTTGCGGGTGTCTGGGGAAATACCCCGACTATGGGCCTGAGGCTGCCTCGCGACCAGCGAGTTTCGCCCTGTGAATCTAGCGGCATCAGGCACAGCGATTCATTCGGGTGTTTGCCAAGGCGCCAACGGGCAGTGTAAAACCCTTGTGTAGCAAACAAAAAAAGCAGCCACCCAATGGGTTACGACACTGCCGGCAATACAGACAGTGAACGCCCCACTTGGTATGACGCGACATTTAATTATAGTATTGCGTCTTCCCTTATTTCGTCGCCCCGTGCGGCTTTCGCCGCAGGTCACCTCCGTTGTTTCTGAAAACCGGTGTTGTCGATCTGCGGTCTGTTGCAAAAAGGTAGTCAAACATGAGCGCTAGGCACTTTCTCTCCCTGATGGATTTCACACCCGACGAACTGCTCAGTGTGATCCGTCGAGGCATCGAGCTGAAGGACCTGCGTAACCGCGGCGTACTGTTCGAACCCCTGAAGAACCGCGTACTGGGCATGATCTTCGAGAAATCCTCGACCCGTACCCGGCTGTCGTTCGAAGCCGGCATGATCCAGCTCGGCGGCCAGGCTATTTTCCTGTCCCCGCGCGACACCCAACTGGGCCGCGGCGAGCCGATCGGCGACTGCGCAATCGTCATGTCGCGCATGCTCGATGCGGTGATGATCCGTACCTTTGCCCACAGCACCCTGACCGAGTTCGCGGCCAATTCCCGCGTGCCAGTGATCAATGGCCTGTCGGACGACCTGCACCCGTGCCAACTGCTGGCCGACATGCAGACCTTCCTTGAGCATCGCGGCGCGATCCAGGGCAAGACCGTGGCCTGGATCGGTGACGGCAACAACATGTGCAACAGCTATATAGAAGCGGCGATCCAGTTCGACTTCCAGTTGCGCATCGCCTGCCCGGCCGACTTTGCGCCCGATCCGAAGTTCCTGGCCAACGCCGGTGACCGTGTGCAGATCTTCCGCGAACCCAAGGATGCAGTGCAGGGCGCGCACCTGGTAAGCACCGATGTCTGGACTTCCATGGGCCAGGAAGAGGAAACTGCACGGCGTCTGGAGTTGTTCGCGCCTTACCAGGTAACCCGCGAACTGCTCGACCTGGCAGCACCCGATGCCCTGTTCATGCACTGCCTGCCCGCCCACCGTGGCGAGGAAATCAGCCAGGACCTGCTCGACGACCCACGTTCGGTCGCCTGGGACCAGGCCGAAAACCGCTTGCATGCACAGAAGGCGCTTCTCGAATTTCTTGTTGAACCGGCCTATCACCACGCATGAGTCAACCTTTACTGCTTAACCTGCGCAACCTCGCCTGCGGCTATGGCGAGCAGCGCATCGTCCAGAACCTCAACCTGCACCTCAACGCCGGCGACATCGGTTGCCTGCTGGGTTCCTCGGGATGCGGCAAGACCACCACCCTGCGCGCCATCGCCGGCTTCGAGCCGGTGCATGAGGGTGAGATCCAGCTCGGGGGCGAAGTCATCTCCAAAGCCGGCTTCACCCTGGCCCCGGAGAAACGCAGGATCGGCATGGTGTTCCAGGACTACGCGCTGTTCCCGCACCTGACGGTCGCCGAGAACATCGCCTTCGGCATCGGCAAACACCCGAAGCAGCAACAGGTCGTGGCGGAAATGCTCGAACTGGTCAAGCTGGGCGGGCTCGGAAAACGCTACCCGCACGAGCTTTCCGGCGGCCAGCAGCAGCGCGTGGCCCTGGCCCGCGCCTTGGCTCCCGAGCCGCAGTTGCTGTTGCTTGACGAGCCCTTCTCCAACCTCGACGTGGAGCTGCGCCGACGCCTCAGTCACGAGGTCCGTGACATTCTCAAAAGCCGCGGCACCAGTGCCATTCTGGTCACACACGACCAGGAAGAGGCCTTTGCCGTCAGTGATCACGTCGGTGTCTTCAAGGAAGGTCGCCTGGAGCAGTGGGATACCCCTTACAACCTCTATCACGAACCGTTGACGCCCTTCGTTGCCAGCTTCATTGGCCAGGGCTACTTCATTCGTGGCCAGCTGACCAGCCCGGAGTCGGTGCAAACCGAACTCGGTGAGTTGCGCGGCAACCGTGCCTACACCTTTACCCCTGGCTCTGCAGTTGACGTGCTGTTGCGTCCAGACGACATCATTCATGCCCCGCAGAGTGCACTCAAGGCGCTGATCACCGGCAAGAGCTTCCTCGGTGCCTCGACCCTCTATCGCCTGCAACTGCCGACCGGCAGCCAGCTCGAAGCGATTTTCCCCAGCCATATCGATCATCAGACCGGTGCTGAAGTGGGCATCGAAGTGGCTGCGGATCATTTGGTGCTGTTCGCCGTGCCAGGCAGCGTTGCTGCACAGCTGCCAGTGCCGGAGAACGGTGTCCGGCGCTATAGCTCGGCGGTCTGACTCAGCTGTCGCGGGGCGAGCCCCGCGATACCTTCAGCTACGGGCAATCCCGGCAAATTTCGCCTGAGTGTGCTCCGCCAGCACGGCCGCAGCCAACTCGACCTCCAGCCCGCGCCGGCCAGCGCTGACGAAAATCGTTTGAAAAGATTGAGCCGACTGGTCGATAAATGTCCGCAGGCGCTTCTTTTGTCCCAACGGGCTGATCCCACCCAACAGATAGCCGGTGGAACGCTGAGCGGCGGCAGGATCAGCCATCTCGCACTTCTTGACCCCAGCCGCGTGGGCAAGGCCCTTCAGATCAAGGCTACCGACAACCGGGACCACAGCCACCAGCAATTCACCCTTCTCACTGCTGGCCAGCAAGGTCTTGAACACCCGTACCGGCTCAAGATTGAGCTTCTCAGCCGCTTCGAGCCCGTAGGACGCAGCCTTGGGATCATGTTCATAACTATGGATGTGATGTTCGGCGCGAACCTTTTTCAGCAAATCCAGGGCGGGGGTCATGCAAGACTCCAAACAAAAGGTGGATAGCATTTCGCCGGCTACTTTAGGACAAAACCACCCCTCCAACCACTGCAGTGCCCGCTCAATTGGCGGTTTGCCTGCTGGAAAGATTCAGCACCCGACCAAAGACCAATAGTCAGTTTGTGAACACCGGTTCACTTTCGACCTTTGACATAATCGTTTCTTGTCTATATTTTTTCGAATCTGAATATGCCAATGCCCTGATAAGGTGCATTTTTTTGCAGCCTGCCCGACCGAAATGGGGATTTCTGTCGGGCTTTTGTCGAGCGCTCACGCGCCTCACAACAACAAAAACCGAGGTAACGAATGACGGCAGCTCTGCGACAACCAACATTATCCAGCCAATGCCTGGCCGAGTTTCTCGGCACCGCCCTGCTGATCTTTTTCGGCACAGGCTGCGTAGCCGCGCTCAAAGTCGCGGGCGCCAGCTTTGGTCTGTGGGAAATCAGTATTATCTGGGGCGTCGGCGTGAGCATGGCGATCTACCTGACTGCCGGAGTTTCCGGCGCCCATCTGAACCCGGCAGTGAGCATCGCCTTGTGGCTGTTCGCCGGCTTCGAGAAACACAAATTGCCGTTCTACATCGTCGCCCAGATCGTCGGGGCCTTCTGTGGTGCCGCGCTGGTCTACACGCTGTACAGCACCCTGTTCTTCGATTACGAACAAGCCCATGAAATGATTCGCGGCAGCCAGGCCAGCCTGGAGCTGGCCGCGGTGTTCTCCACTTACCCACACCCGGCGCTGTCCACTGGCCAGGCATTCCTGGTCGAGGTAATCATCACCGCCGTACTGATGGCGGTCATCATGGCCCTGACCGATGACAACAACGGCTTGCCCCGTGGCGCCATGGCACCCCTGCTGATCGGTCTGCTGATCGCTGTAATTGGTAGCGCCATGGGCCCGTTGACTGGCTTTGCCATGAACCCGGCCCGTGACCTGGGGCCAAAGCTGATGACATTCCTCGCCGGATGGGGCGAAATCGCCTTTACTGGCGGTCGTGACATTCCCTATTTCCTGATTCCGATTTTTGCGCCGATCCTGGGAGCGAGCCTTGGTGCCGCCCTGTACCGCGGTGTAATCGCCCGCAACCTGCCGGTTGCCGAGAGCGAGAGCGCGCAGATCGACGCCAACCCTCAGGGCAAGACCCAGGCATCCTGATGCCGAACCGGCGAGCCACGCTCGCCCTGCCCTGATAACTACCCTATTGAGTGCAAGGCCAACGACATGACAGACACCCAGCAGAAGAACTACATCATTGCCCTGGACCAGGGCACGACCAGTTCGCGGGCCATCATTTTCGACCGCGACGCCAACGTGGTAGGTACTTCGCAGCGTGAATTCGCACAGCACTACCCGCAAGCCGGCTGGGTCGAGCACGACCCCATGGAGATCTTCGCCACCCAGAGCGCGACCATGGTCGAAGCCCTGGCCCAGGCAGGCCTGAGCCATGACCAGGTCGCCGCCATCGGCATCACCAACCAGCGTGAAACCACGGTGGTCTGGGACAAGGAAACCGGCCGCCCGGTGTACAACGCCATCGTCTGGCAGTGCCGCCGCAGCACCGAAATCTGCGAACAGCTCAAGCGTGAAGGCCTGCAGGACTACATCCGCGAAACCACCGGCCTGGTCACCGACCCGTACTTTTCCGGCACCAAGCTCAAGTGGATCCTCGACAACGTCGCCGGTGCCCGTGAGCGCGCCGAGCGCGGCGAGCTGCTGTTCGGTACCGTCGACAGCTGGCTGATCTGGAAATTCTCCGGCGGCAAGGTGCACGTAACCGACTACACCAACGCCTCGCGCACCATGCTCTTCAACATCCACACCCTGCAGTGGGATGAGAAGATGCTCGACGTCCTCGATATTCCGCGGCAGATGCTGCCGGAAGTTCGCAGCTCGTCCGAGGTCTACGGCCGCACCAAGAGCGGTATCGCCATTGCCGGTATCGCTGGCGACCAGCAAGCAGCGCTGTTCGGCCAGATGTGCGTTGAGCCTGGCCAGGCCAAGAACACCTACGGCACCGGTTGCTTCCTGTTGATGAACACCGGCGACAAGGCGGTCCAATCCTCCCACGGCCTGCTCACCACCATCGCCTGCGGCCCACGCGGCGAAGTGGCCTACGCCCTGGAAGGCGCGGTATTCAACGGCGGTTCCACCGTGCAGTGGCTACGCGACGAACTGAAGATCGTCAATGACGCCCATGACACCGAATACTTTGCCAGCAAGGTCAAGGACAGCAACGGCGTTTACCTGGTACCCGCCTTCACCGGCCTTGGCGCACCGTACTGGGATCCCTATGCCCGTGGTGCGCTGTTCGGCCTGACCCGCGGGGTCAAGGTCGACCACATCATCCGTGCGGCACTGGAGTCCATCGCTTACCAGACCCGCGATGTCCTCGACGCCATGCAACAGGATTGCGGCCAGCGCCTGAGCGAACTGCGCGTGGACGGTGGTGCGGTCGCCAACAACTTCCTCATGCAGTTCCAGGCCGACATCCTCGGCACCTGCGTCGAGCGTCCGCAAATGCGCGAGACCACCGCCCTCGGTGCTGCTTACCTGGCGGGCCTGGCGTGCGGCTTCTGGAGTGGCCTGGATGAGCTGCGTGGCAAAGCGATCATCGAGCGCGAGTTCACCCCGCAGCTGGATGAGACGGCCAAAGAGAAGCTGTATGCCGGCTGGCTGAAAGCAGTGGACCGCACGCGGGACTGGGAACCGCACGAAGAGTAAAGCTCAACACTACCTCCTGTAGGAGCGGATTTATCCGCGATGGACTGCGCAGCAGTCCCATCTTTGGGGCCGCGTTGCGCCCCATCGCGGATGAATCCGCTCCTACAGGCAGGGTGTCGTCCTGCTGGCCGTCGGCCAATTCCTCCGGCATCATGGCGCAATTTGCCCGGCAGCCCAAAAGGACCGCCCATGAACCTGCCTCCCCGCCAACAACAAATCCTTGAACTGGTCCGCGAACGCGGCTACGTCAGTATCGAGGAAATGGCGCAGTTATTCGTCGTCACCCCGCAAACCATCCGCCGTGATATCAACCAGCTGGCGGAGGTCAATCTGCTGCGCCGCTATCACGGTGGCGCCGCCTACGATTCCAGTATCGAAAACACCGCCTACGCCATGCGCGCCGATCAGATGCGCGACGAGAAACAGCGGATTGCCGAGTCCATCGCCGCACAGATTCCTGACCACGCTTCGTTGTTCATCAACATCGGCACCACCACCGAATCCATCGCCCGCGCCCTGCTCAATCACAACCACCTGAAAATCATCACCAACAACCTGCACGTGGCCTCGATCCTCAGTGCCAAGGATGACTTCGAGGTGCTGCTGGCCGGTGGCAATGTGCGCCGCGACGGCGGCGTAGTGGGCCAGGCCAGTGTCGACTTCATCAACCAGTTCAAGGTCGATTTCGCCCTGGTCGGTATCAGCGGTATCGATGAAGACGGCAGCCTGCTGGATTTCGACTATCAGGAAGTACGGGTGTCCCAGGCGATCATCGCCAATGCCCGCCAGGTCATTCTCGCCGCCGACTCCAGCAAGTTCGGCCGCAACGCCATGGTTCGCCTCGGTTCGATCAGCCTGATCGATTGCCTGGTCACCGACCAGGCCCCGGTACCCGCCCTTACCCAGCTGCTCAACCAGTACAAAATTCGTCTGGAAGTGGTCTGAGACATCAGCTGCCACCGCATGGGTGGCAGCGCAAATGTTCGTTATTTTTCATTTAATTGTCATCCGATCAGTATTTTCTATGGAAAGTGACTGGCAGGCAGCATTCTGTTGCGCTAGTATTTTCGAAAATGAACATCAATGTTCAAATTCGATGTTAGAAAGTCTTTGAGGATGCCACCCGTGCCGCAATCCAGCTTGTCATCGCCCGCCCTTGCCGCTATCTATGACCTCGCCGTAATCGGCGGCGGCATCAATGGCGTGGGCATCGCCGCCGATGCGGCCGGACGCGGCCTGTCGGTGTTCCTCTGCGAGAAAGACGATCTGGCCAGCCACACCTCGTCGGCCAGCAGCAAGCTGATCCACGGTGGCCTGCGTTACCTGGAGCATTACGAATTCCGTCTGGTGCGCGAAGCCCTGGCCGAGCGTGAAGTGCTCCTGGCCAAGGCCCCGCATATCGTCAAGCCGATGCGTTTCGTTCTTCCGCACCGCCCGCACCTGCGCCCGGCCTGGATGATCCGTGCCGGCCTGTTCCTTTACGACCACCTGGGCAAGCGCAAGCAACTCGGTGCTTCGCGCAGCCTGCGTTTCGGCCCGGGCAATCCGCTGAAACCGGCGATCACCCGCGGTTTCGAATACGCCGACTGCGCTGTGGATGACGCCCGCCTGGTGGTACTCAATGCCATGGCAGCCCGTGAGAAAGGTGCGCACATCCGCACCCGCACCCGTTGCGTCAGTGCCCAGCGTGTCGATGGCGTTTGGAATGTGCTGCTCGAACACGCCGACGGCAGCCAGCAGTCGATCCAGGCACGCGCCCTGGTCAATGCGGCCGGGCCGTGGGTAGCCAAGTTCATTCAGGATGACCTCAAGCTCGACGCACCGTACGGCATCCGCCTGATTCAAGGCAGCCACCTGATCGTGCCGAAGCTGTATGAAGGCGAACATGCATATATCCTGCAGAACGAAGATCAGCGCATCGTGTTCGCCATCCCGTATCTGGAGCGCTTCACCCTGATCGGCACGACAGACCGCGAATACACTGGTGACCCGGCCAAGGTCGCGATCACCGAAGGCGAGACGGACTACCTGCTCAAAGTGGTCAACGAGCATTTCAACCACCAGCTCAGCCACGCCGACATCCTCCACACCTATGCCGGTGTGCGCCCGCTGTGCAACGACGAATCGGACAACCCTTCGGCGGTGACCCGCGACTACACCCTGGCGCTTTCCTCCAGCGCGGGAGAAGCACCGTTGCTGTCGGTGTTCGGTGGCAAGCTGACCACTTACCGCAAGCTGGCGGAATCGGCCATGGCCGAACTCGCCCCCTTCTTCACCCAGATGCGTGGGAGCTGGACGGCCAGCGCAACACTGCCGGGTGGCGAAGACATGACCACCCCCAAAGCCCTGACCGATGCGATCCTGGCGCGTTGCGGCTGGCTGCCAGCGGAAATTGCCAAGCGCTGGGCGCTGACTTACGGCAGCCGTGTCTGGCGCCTGCTTGAAGGCGTACAGGGCCCTGAGGACCTCGGTGATGCGATTGGCGGCGGCCTGTTCACCCGCGAGGTGGACTACCTGTGTGGTGAAGAATGGGCGGTCAGCGCCGATGACATTCTGTGGCGTCGCAGCAAGCTCGGCTTGTTCACTACCGCAGCGGAACAACAGGCACTGCGCGATTATCTGCAGCGACTGGAGTTGAACCGGGCACGCGTTCAGGCGGCCTGATCGACTTTTCGGCAAGGCCAGCTCCCACAGATTCAATTGGAAACTGTGGGATACGGCCTTGCGTAGCGCTCCCTGGTTCGGTTTTCCGAACGCCATGCTCCCCCGCATTCGGCCACCCGGACGAATCACCCCGCCAGCAATGCGTCAAAAAAGTTTAATCCCCAGTCTTTTCACGGCGTTATGATCAAAGTCAGGGCTTGGCACGACTCATGCTCTACACTCAGTACCCGAATGCGCAACGCTTCATTGCAGTGTTCGCTGAACGAAAGAGCCGGCCAACGGCTCCATAAAAAAAACAACGTCGAGGAAATTTTGATGCGTATCGTTCCCCACCTGTTGGGCGCAGCCATCGCGGCCGCTTTGATCAGCATGCCAGTCACCGCCGCAGAGCTGACCGGCACCCTGAAGAAAATCAACGACTCGGGCACCATTACTCTGGGGCACCGCGACGCTTCTATCCCGTTCTCCTACATCGCCGACGCTTCGGGTAAACCCGTCGGTTATTCCCATGACATCCAGCTGGCAATCGTCGAGTCCCTGAAAAAGGACCTGAACAAGCCAGACCTGAACGTCAAATACAACCTGGTCACCTCCCAGACTCGTATTCCGCTGGTACAGAACGGCACCGTTGACGTCGAGTGTGGCTCGACCACCAACAACGTCGAGCGCCAGCAGCAAGTGGCTTTCTCGGTCGGTATCTTTGAAGTGGGTACCCGTCTGCTGACCAAAGCACAAGACGGCAAGCCGGAGAACGCCAAGTACAAGGATTTCCCTGACCTGGCCGGCAAGAACGTGGTTACCACCGCGGGCACCACTTCCGAGCGTATCCTCAAGTCGATGAACGCCGACAAGCAGATGAAGATGAACGTCATCTCGGCCAAGGACCACGGCGAATCCTTCCAGATGCTCGAATCGGGTCGCGCCGTGGCCTTCATGATGGACGACGCGCTGCTCGCTGGTGAAATGGCCAAGGCCAAGGATTCGAAAGGCTGGGCAATCGTCGGCACGCCACAGTCCTATGAAATCTATGGCTGCATGGTCCGTAAAGATGACCCGGCGTTCAAGGCTGCCGTCGACAAGGCCATCGTAGCCCTCTACAAGTCGGGCGAGATCAACAAGATCTACGACAAGTGGTTCAATCAGCCAGTCCCGCCTAAGGGCCTGAACCTGAACTTCCCAATGAGCGACGAGCTCAAGGCGCTGATCGCCAATCCTACCGACAAAGCTGCAGACGAAAAGAAGTCCTGATCCCCAGCTAGTTAGTGTCTAACCTTTCATCCGAGGGCGCCTTGCGCCCTTGGATGCTCGAAGGTGCCCGTGAAACAACTGATCTGAGGGGAGATCCCGATGAATTACAACTGGGACTGGGGCGTATTCTTCAAGTCCACTGGCGTTGGCAGCGAAACCTATCTGGACTGGTATATCACCGGCCTGGGCTGGACCATCGCCATTGCCGTCGCCGCCTGGATCATCGCGCTGCTGCTGGGCTCCGTGCTCGGTGTCATGCGTACTGTCCCGAACCGCGTGGTATCGGGAATCGCCACGTGCTACGTGGAACTCTTTCGTAACGTACCGCTGCTGGTGCAGCTGTTCATCTGGTACTTCCTGGTGCCCGACCTGCTGCCTGAAGGCCTGCAGGAATGGTTCAAACAGGACTTGAATCCGACTACCTCGGCATTGATCAGTGTGGTCATCTGCCTGGGGCTGTTCACCGCCGCGCGTGTCTGCGAACAAGTGCGCACCGGCATCCAGGCGCTGCCGCGTGGCCAGGAAGCCGCCGCCCGCGCCATGGGCTTCAGCCTGCCGCAGATCTACTGGAACGTACTGCTGCCGCAAGCCTACCGGATCATCATTCCGCCGCTCACCTCGGAATTTCTCAACGTATTCAAGAACTCCTCGGTGGCCTCGCTGATCGGCCTGATGGAGCTGTTAGCGCAAACCAAACAGACCGCCGAGTTCTCGGCCAACCTGTTTGAAGCCTTCACCCTGGCGACGCTGATTTACTTCACCTTGAACATGGGCCTGATGTTGCTGATGCGTATGGTCGAGAAGAAAGTCGCCGTTCCCGGCCTGATCTCCGTGGGGGGCAAATAATGGACTTCAGTGGAATCATTCCTGCCCTGCCGGGCCTGTGGAACGGCATGGTAATGACCCTGCAGCTGATGGTCATGGGTGTTGTCGGTGGTATCGCCCTGGGCACCATCCTGGCGCTGATGCGCTTGTCGTCGAGCAAGCTGATGGCGAACATCGCCGGTGCTTACGTCAACTACTTCCGTTCCATCCCGTTGCTGCTGGTGATCACCTGGTTCTACCTGGCGGTCCCCTTCGTGCTGCGCTGGATCACCGGCGAAGATACTCCGATCGGTGCCTTCACCTCCTGCGTCGTGGCCTTCATGATGTTCGAGGCGGCGTACTTCTGCGAAATCGTCCGGGCTGGCGTGCAGTCGATCTCCAAGGGCCAGATGGGTGCTGCGCAGGCGCTGGGCATGAGCTATGGCCAGACCATGCGCCTGATCATCCTGCCCCAGGCGTTTCGCAAAATGACCCCGCTGCTGCTGCAGCAGAGCATCATCCTGTTCCAGGATACCTCGCTGGTGTACACCGTCGGCCTGGTCGACTTCCTCAACTCGGCACGGGCCAGTGGCGACATCATCGGACGCTCCAACGAGTTCCTGGTGTTCGCTGGTGCTGTGTACTTCGTCATCAGCTTCTCCGCTTCCTTCCTGGTCAAGCGTCTGCAGAAAAGGATAACCGTATGATTTCCATCAAGAACGTCAACAAGTGGTACGGGGACTTCCAGGTTCTGACCGACTGCAACACCGAGGTCAAAAAAGGCGAAGTGGTGGTGGTCTGCGGCCCGTCCGGCTCGGGCAAATCGACCCTGATCAAATGCGTCAACGCTCTGGAGCCCTTCCAGAAGGGCGACATCATTGTCGATGGCACCTCGATCGCCGACCCGAAGACCAACCTGCCCAAGCTGCGTTCGCGGGTCGGCATGGTGTTCCAGCATTTCGAACTGTTCCCGCACCTGACCATCACCGAGAACCTGACCATTGCCCAGCGCAAGGTACTGGGTCGCAGCGAGGCCGAAGCGACCAAGAAGGGCCTGGCCCTGCTTGAGCGCGTGGGCCTGAGCAGCCAGGCGAAAAAGCACCCTGGACAACTCTCCGGCGGCCAGCAACAGCGGGTGGCGATTGCCCGGGCATTGGCCATGGACCCGATCGTCATGCTGTTCGACGAACCGACCTCGGCGCTGGACCCGGAAATGGTCAGCGAGGTTCTCGACGTGATGGTGCAACTGGCCCACGAAGGCATGACCATGATGTGCGTGACCCATGAAATGGGCTTTGCCCGCAAGGTCGCCAACCGGGTGATTTTCATGGACAAGGGCAACATCATCGAGGACTGCACCAAAGAAGAATTCTTTGGTGACCAGAGTGCTCGTGATGAGCGCACCCAGCACTTCCTCAGCAAAATCCTGCAACACTGAGATGATGATCGGCACCCTCTGTCCGCTACACGTCGGGCAGAGGATGCTGGTCGTACCAAGGCCACTGTGATGAAATGCGATCCCACGCTCTTTCGCCCAGCCAAGCCTGCCCTTGCCGTGAAACCCCGTTTGATCCGCCAACTGCTGATGCCGCCCTTGATCATTCTGCTGATGATCGGCCTGGGTGTGGCCGGCTTCATGATCAGCGAACACAACGGCATCCGCACCTTGAGCGAATCCGGCGAGCGCCAGCTTGAGCTGCACGCACGCGGCGTCGAGAGTGAAATCAGCAAGTACACCTACCTGCCCAGCCTGCTGGAACTGGAAAACAGCGTCTCCAGCCTGCTGACCGAACCCGACGGCGAACATCGCCAGACGGTCAACGAATACCTCGAAGGCCTGAATCGGCGCAGCCGCAGCCGGGCAATCTTCGTCCTCGATACCACGGGTCGGGTCCAGGCCACCAGCAACTGGCGCGATGTCGACAGTTTCCTCGGTGAAGACCTGTCGTTCCGTGCCTACTTCCAGCACGCCGTACGCGGCCAGCCTGGACGCTTCTATGGTATCGGCAGCACCACCGGCGAACCCGGCTACTACCTGGCCCATGGGCTGGAAGAACACGGCAAGATCATCGGCGTCGCGGTGATCAAGGTGCGCCTGGAAAACATGGAAGAACGTTGGCAACGGGCACGTCTGGAAGCCTTTGTCAGCGACGAGAACGGCATCATCATTCTCTCCAGTGATCCGGCACGGCGGCTCAAGTCGGTGCGCCCGCTAACCCCGGAAACCAAGGAGCAACTGGCGCGCAGCCTGCAGTACTACTGGTGGCCGCTCAACGAGCTGCAACCCTTGTCGCGGGAAAAACTTGCCGACGGCGTCGAGAAGCTGAGCTTCCCGGCCAACGCCGAATTGGGTGACGGACGCCGCGAGGTGGCCTACCTGGCCCAGACCCGGCGCTTGAGCGACACACCCTGGCATTTCACCCTGCTCACCCCGCTGCAGGACCTGCGCCGCGAGTCGATCATCCAGGGTGTGCTGGTCGCCGTGGCCTTCGCCTTGCTGACCATTGTGCTGATCGCCTGGAATGAACGGCGCAAGGTCATCGCCACGCGTCTGGCCGCCCGTGAGGCGCTGGAAGAAGCCAACAGCCAGCTGGAGCGCAAGATCACCGAGCGCACGGCAGACCTGCGCGCCAGCAACGAGCGCCTCAAGGGCCAGATCCGTGAGCGTCGGCATGCCGAGCAGACCCTGCGCCATGCCCAGGACGAACTGGTCCAGGCCGGAAAACTCGCGGCCATCGGCCAGATGTCCACCAGCATCGCCCATGAACTGAACCAGCCGTTGGCGGCGCTGCGCACGCTGTCGGGCAACACCGTGCGCTTCCTCGAGCGCGGTGCCCTGGAAACCGCCAGCACCAACCTGCGCACCATGAACGACCTGATCGACCGCATGGGCCGGATCACCGCCAGCCTGCGTTCCTTCGCCCGTCGTGGTGACGACAGCGGTCAGGCCTCGCTGGCCAAGGCCGTGGATGCCAGCCTGCAGGTACTGGGTACTCGTATTGCCAGCTGCCACCTGAAGCTGAACAGCCAGTTCGACGACCAGCAACTGGCTATCGACCAGACCCGCCTGGAACAGATCCTGGTCAACCTGATCGGCAACGCCCTCGACGCCATGGCGGCACAACCCATGCCCGAGCTGTGGCTCGAAGGCGAGCTGCAAGGCGACAAGTACCGCCTGCGGGTGCGCGACAATGGCCATGGCATTGACGACGAAGCCCGTAAACACCTGTTCGAACCGTTTTTCACCACCAAGCCGGGCGAGCACGGCCTGGGTCTGGGCCTGACCCTGTCGGCCAGCCTCGCCGCTGCGGCCAAGGGCAGCCTGAGTGTCGAACACCCTGCCAGTGGCGGCACGGCGTTCGTCCTCGCCCTGCCCCTGGTCAATGCCCCTACAGAATCTGTCGAGTCCTTATGAACCAAGCGCCCCTTACCGTACTGATCGTCGAAGACGACCCGCATGTGCTGCTCGGCTGCCAGCAGGCCTTGGCCCTGGAAGACATCGCCTGCGAAGGTGTCGGCAGCGCCGAAGAGGCCTTGCAGCGTATTGGTGATGACTTCGCCGGGATCGTGGTCAGCGACATTCGCCTGCCCGGCATTGATGGCCTGGAACTGCTGAGCCGCCTCAAGGCCCGCGACAGCAGCCTGCCGGTGGTGCTGATCACTGGCCACGGCGACATCGACATGGCCGTCGGTGCCATGCGCAATGGTGCCTACGATTTCATGGAAAAGCCGTTCGCCCCGGAGCGTCTGGTCGAAGTGGTACGCCGCGCGCTGGAACAGCGTGGGCTGTCGCGGGAAGTCTTCGCCTTGCGTCGGCAACTGGCCGAGCAAAGCACCCTCGAAGGCCGGATCATCGGGCGCTCGCCCGCCATGCAAAACCTGCGTGATCTGATCGCCAACGTTGCCGACACCTCGGCCAATGTTCTGATCGAAGGCGAGACCGGCACGGGTAAAGAGCTGGTCGCCCGCTGCCTGCACGACTTCAGTCGGCGCCAGGGCCAACCCTTTGTCGCCCTCAACTGTGGCGGCCTGCCCGAGAACCTGTTTGAAAGCGAGATCTTCGGTCACGAGGCCAACGCCTTTACCGGCGCCGGCAAGCGCCGCATCGGCAAGATCGAACATGCCAATGGCGGCACGCTGTTCCTCGACGAAGTCGAAAGCATGCCGGTCAACCTGCAAATCAAGTTGCTGCGTGTCCTGCAGGAACGCACCCTCGAACGCCTGGGCTCGAACCAGAGCATTCCCGTGGATTGCCGGGTGATTGCCGCGACCAAGTCCGACCTCGACGCCCTGGGCCAGAGCGGACAGTTTCGCAGCGATTTGTACTACCGCCTCAACGTGGTCACCCTGGAGCTGCCGCCGTTGCGCGAGCGCCGTGAAGATATCCTGCAACTGTTCGAACACTTCCTGCAGCTGTCGTCCTTGCGTTTCGACCGCGAAGTTCCACAACTGGACAGCCAGACCCTGTCGCGCCTGATGGCCCATGACTGGCCGGGCAACGTGCGGGAACTGCGCAACGTTGCCGAACGCTATGCCTTGGGTTTGCCCGCCTTCAAGAAGGCCGGTGCCAGCGCCAACCAGGGCCTGGGTTTTGCCGAAGCGGTCGAGGCCTTCGAGCGCAATCTGCTCAGCGATGCCTTGCAACGCACCGGCGGCAACCTCAGCCAGGCCAGCCAGGAGCTGGGCATGGCCAAGACCACCCTGTTCGACAAAGTGAAGAAATATGGCCTGGGTTGACCGGCCAATAACACGAGAAAGCACGTGGACCTGATACTCAAAGCCTGCCTCGGCGCAGCCGTCGTGGTGATTCTTGCCGCGCTGGCGAAGACCCGCAATTACTACATCGCCGGACTCGTCCCGCTGTTCCCGACGTTCGCCCTGATTGCCCATTACATTGTCGGCAAGGGCCGCTCACTGGAAGACTTGAAGACCACCATCCTGTTCGGCATGTGGTCAATCATTCCCTACTTCGTCTATCTCGCGGCGTTGTATGTCCTGGTGGACCGCCTGCGCCTTGAGCTGTCGCTGGCGCTGGCGGCAGTGGCCTGGCTGGTGGCCGCGACGGTACTGGTCAGTGTGTGGGTGAAGCTGCACTGACGGGTCAATACGCCGCCAGGTGGGCATCGGTCAGCCGCTGGGTTGCCAGGTAAGGCAATACCGCTGCCAGCAAGGGCACCTTGAACTGCTCCTGGAAACGATGGGCCAGACCCGGAATCAACTTCAACTGGCTACCCTGGATGTGCGCCGCCAGGTGCACGCCATGCATCACCGGCAACAACGGATCGGCAGTGCCATGCACCACCAGCGTCGGCAGGCGCAGGCTGTTGAGCAGCTCGACCCGGCTCGGCTCGGCAAGAATGGCCATGATCTGGCGCTCGACCCCTTCCGGGTTGAAGGCCCGGTCATAGGACTGCGCCGCCTGCTGCAACAGCGCCTGGCGATCATCCTGGACCTGAGGGCTGCCCAAGGCTGCCAACAGGTCAGCCTGCTGCTCCAGCGCCGCTTCGCGGTTCGGTGCCTCGCGTCGCGCCAGTAACTGCACCAGGGCAGCGCTCGGCGTCGGCAAGCCCTGGGCGCCGGAGCTGGACATGATCAAGGTCAGGCTTTCGACCCGTTCCGGGGCCACTGCCGCCATATGCTGGGCAATCATGCCACCCATACTGACCCCGAGGACATGGAAGCGCTCGACGTGCAGGGCGTCCATCAATTGCAGGCCATCTTCAGCCATGTCGTTAAGGGTGTAGGGTGCGGACACCGACAAGCCGAGCTTGTAACGTAGCACCTGGTAGGTCAGGTTGGCGCTGGCCGGTGCCTGGCGCCAACGGGTAAGACCGACGTCGCGGTTGTCGTAGCGGATCACCCGAAAACCTTGTTGGCACAAGGCAACCACCACTTCATCGGGCCAATGGATCAACTGGCCACCGAGGCCCATGACCAACAGCAACGCCGGATCCGCGTCACGTCCGATGCTCTGGTACGCCAGGTTCAGCTGTGCCTGCGCGATGTGTTCGGTGGGCACATTGACGTCGCAACGTGACGCTGCAATGGAAGGTAAAGCGCTGATCATCAGCGCAAGAAAAAACAAAAACGCCCGCATGAAAGAAACACCAGAATGAAAATCCCCAGTAGAGCGGGAGTCTGATGACTTTCATGCGAGCGCGCTGCCACAAAACCGTGACCGTTTGATGACACTCGCTGAGCGGTAGGCACCATGATGTTCAATCATGACGCCCGCTTGCTTCAGGCCAGCTCGCTGCGCAGTTGCCGAGCGGCGGCAACCATGTTCACCAGCGCCGCTTCCGTCTCCGGCCAGGCCCGGGTTTTCAGGCCGCAGTCGGGGTTGACCCACAGACGCTCGGCCGGAATGCGCTGGACCGCCTTGCTCATCAACTTGACCATTTCGGCAGTGTCCGGCACCCGCGGCGAGTGGATGTCATACACACCCGGGCCGATATCGTTGGGGTAGTCGAAGGCTTTGAACGCTTCCAGCAGCTCCATGTCCGAGCGCGAGGTTTCGATGGTGATCACGTCGGCATCCATCGCCGCGATAGCTTCGATGACGTCGTTGAACTCGCTGTAGCACATGTGTGTATGAATCTGGGTTTCGTCACGTACGCCACTGGAACACAGGCGGAAGGCCTCAACCGCCCACCCCAGGTACTCCTGCCATTGCGCCCGGCGCAGCGGCAGGCCTTCACGGAACGCCGCTTCATCAATCTGCACGATCTTGATACCAGCCGCTTCCAGGTCCTGCACTTCGTCGCGAATGGCCAGGGCCAACTGCTCGGCCTGAACCTTGCGCGACACGTCCTCGCGCGGGAACGACCACATCAGCATGGTCACCGGGCCGGTCAGCATGCCTTTCATGACCTTGTTGGTCAGGCGCTGGGCATATTCGATCCAGGCCACGGTCATCGGCTGAGGACGGCTCAGGTCGCCGTAGATGATCGCCGGTTTGACGCACCGCGAGCCGTAGCTCTGCACCCAACCGAAACGGGTGAAGATATAACCGTCCAGCTGTTCGGCAAAGTACTCGACCATGTCATTGCGCTCGGCCTCGCCGTGCACCAGTACGTCCAGGCCTAGACGCTCCTGCACCTGCACGGCGTGGCGGATCTCGCTGTGCATGGCATCGGTGTAGTCATTGGCCGACAGCTTGCCCTGCTTGTAGGCCTGGCGTGCCAGACGGATCGCCGAGGTCTGCGGGAACGAGCCAATGGTCGTGGTCGGGAAGGCCGGCAGCTGCAAGCGCTGGCGCTGGGCTTCGATACGCTGGGCAAACGCCGACTGGCGCTGGCTGTCTGCTGCAGTGACCGCTGCCAGACGTGCCTGCACCTGCGGCTTATGGATACGCGGCGATTGGCTACGGCTGTGCTGCACGGCACGGCTGCTGGCCAGGGCGTTTTGCACGTCAGGCAGGTGTGGAGCGTCCAGGGCCTTGGCCAGCACGGCAATTTCTTCGCACTTCTGCACGGCGAAGGCCAGCCAGCTTTTCAGTTCGGCATCGAGTTTGTCTTCCCGCGCCAGGTCTACCGGGCTGTGCAGCAACGAACAGGAACCGGCGACCCAGAGGTTGGCACCGAAACGTTGTTTGGCCTGGTGCAATTGCTCCAGGGCCGTGTCCAGATCGCAGCGCCAGACGTTACGGCCATTGACCACGCCCAGAGAAAGCACTTTGTACGTTGGCAGACGGTCGAGTACCGCTGGCAATTGCTCCGGGGCACGTACGAGATCGACATGCAGGCCGTCCACCGGCAAGCTGACAGCCAAGCCCAGATTGTCTTCCAGGCCGCTGAAATAGGTGGCGACCAGCTTCTTCAACGGCGAGTACTGGAGGATGTGATAGGCACGCTCGAAAGCGTTCTTCCAGTCTTGAGGCAGGTCCAGGCCGAGGATCGGCTCATCGATCTGCACCCATTCCACACCCTGGCGCGCCAGGCGGCTGAGGATCTCACCGTAGACCGGCAACAGGCGCTCCAGCAGGTCGAGCTTGTCGAACTCATCGCCCTTGGCCTTGCCCAGCCACAAGTAGGTCAGTGGCCCGATCAGTACAGGTTTGACCGCATGGCCCAGGGCCTGTGCTTCGGCCACTTCGTCGAACAACTGTTCCCAGCTGAGCAGGAAGCGTTGGTCGGCACTAAACTCCGGTACCAGGTAGTGGTAGTTGGTGTCGAACCACTTGGTCAGCTCTTGCGCATATTGCGCCTGACCGTGCTCGCCGCCGCAGCAGCTGGTGGTGGCGCCACGGGCCATGGCGAACAAGGTGTCGAGCGTCGGCAGACCATTGCCGGCCAATGTCTTGGCGAAACGATCAGGGATTGCGCCGAAGGCCAGGGAGTGAGTCAGGACCTGGTCGTACCAGGCAAAATCACCGACCGGCAACAAATCGATACCGGCATCTTTTTGCAACTGCCAGTGACGAGCGCGCAGCTCACGGCCCACTGCCTGCAGACCGGCCTGGTCAATATCACCCTTCCAGTAGGCTTCTTGGGCTTTTTTCAGTTCGCGGTCAGCGCCAATGCGCGGAAAACCGAGGTTGTGGGCCAGTGCCATGACAATCGTGCTCCTTGTAAAAGATGGCGCTATTGTCGACAGACTGGCTAACATGAGACAAACTCAATAAATTCGTGTTCATCTCAAAATTTACTCATGGAGCACCCGGTGCTGGAAATTCGCCACCTGAAAACCCTGCACGCCTTGCGTGAATCCGACAGCCTGGTAGAAGCCGCTGAACGTCTGCACCTGACCCAGTCGGCGCTGTCGCACCAGTTCAAGGAGCTGGAAGAGCGCCTGGGGATGCAGCTTTTCATGCGCAAGACCAAGCCGATCCGCTTCACCAGCGCCGGGCTGCGCTTGCTGCAACTGGCCGATGCCACCCTGCCCTTGCTGCGTGGCGCCGAACGCGACATTGCCCGCCTCGCCGGGGGGACCGCGGGGCGCCTGCACATGGCCATCGAATGCCACAGCTGCTTCCAGTGGCTGATGCCGACCATCGACCAGTTCCGTGACGCATGGCCCGAGGTCGAGCTGGACCTGGCCTCAGGCTTTGCCTTTGCTCCACTGCCGGCGCTGGCCCGTGGTGACCTGGACCTGGTGGTGACCTCCGACCCGCTGGAGCTGGCTGGCCTCACGTATGTACCGCTGTTCACCTACGAGGCGATGCTGGCGGTGGCCAACCAGCATCCCCTGGCCAGCAAGCCCTACATCGTGCCGCAGGACCTTGCCTGCGAAACGCTGATCACCTACCCGGTGGAGCGTGATCGCCTGGATATCTTCACCCGCTTCCTGGAGCCCGCCGACATCGAACCGGCGCAGGTGCGCACGGCGGAACTGACGGTGATGATGATGCAGTTGGTGGCCAGCGGCCGTGGCGTTTGCGGTATGCCGCACTGGGCGCTGCACGAGTACAGCTCGCGTGGCTACGTGAAGGGCAAGCGCCTGGGCGAAAAAGGCTTGTTCGCCACGCTGTATGCGGCCGTGCGCACCGATATGCTCGATGCGCCTTATATGCGCGATTTCCTGCTGACGGCCAAGGACACCTCGTTCTCCACCCTCGACGGCGTCAGCGCGGTGCGTTGAGGCTCAAGCCAGCTTGCGCTGCTCCTGCACCAGGCGCAGTGCAAGTGCGGCAAGGACGAAGCCCATCACATAGCGCTGGACCATCAGCCACAGCGGATAGCGCACAAACCAGGCCGACAGCCCGGCGGCGAACAAGGCGATCAACAGGTTCACCGAGAAACTCACGGTGATCTGGGTCAGCCCCAGCATCAGGCTCTGGGCCAGCAGCGAGCCATGCTCCGGGGAGATGAACTGCGGCAGGATCGACAGGTAGAACATCGCCACCTTGGGATTCAGCACGCTGGTCAGAAAGCCCATCATCACCAGCTTCGCCGGGGAGTCCGGCGTCAACTCGCGCGCTTCAAACGGCGAACGCGCTCCGGGCTTGATTGCTTGCCAGGCCATCCACAGCAAATAAGCGGCACCTGCCCATTTGAGCAGGTCATAGCCCAGTGGCACGGCCATGAACAAGGCGGTCAGCCCCACCGCCGCCGCCGTCATATGCACCAGAAATCCAGCGACCACGCCCACCAGCGAAGTGATCCCGGCCATCCGCCCCTGGCAGATGGAGCGTGAAATCAGATAGATCATGTTGGGTCCCGGGGTCAGAACCATCAGCAAGGCAGCACCGGTGAACAGCAACCATTCTTGAACGGGGATCATTGGCATTCCTTTGCATAGTGAAGATCAGTCGGGTTGGTTAGTTAATCGCCGGTACAGGGGCAGAATCAAGTCCCGCGTCAACGGCGCCAGCTCAAGTGTCAGTTGCTTGCGAGCCGAGACCCAGACCACTTCTTCGATCTCCGCCGCAGGTTCTACGGGCATCGAAGTGTGCACCTGAAACAGCTCGGCCTGCACTTCAAAACCGGGTTCATTGGCGGCGGGTGCACTGAACTGGCCGAGATAATCGGCGTCTTGCGGATCGATCTGCAGGCCCAGCTCTTCGAACAGTTCACGGGCCAGGGCTGTGACCGGCTGCTCGTCGGCCTCGATCTTGCCGCCCGGTTGCATGAAGGCCTGGGTGCCGCGTTTGCGTACCAGCAGGGTGCGGCCCTGAGGGTCAAGCAGGAGCGCGGCGGCGATGCGGATGGTTTTGCTCATGAGGGACTCGTCACTGAGAAAGCGCGCAAGGATCACATGTTGGGGATGGCCTTACAATCGCATCGCAATGCTTGTAGGAGCGGATTCATCCGCGATGGGGCGCATCGCGGCCCCCAAAATGGGCCTGCTACGCAGGCCATCGCGGCGGTCCGGCGTCCCGGTGAATCCGCTCCTACAGTTAACCAGGTGACAGACAGTTGCTCCTACCCGCCTGACGAACGTCCCTTGCAAGCCTGAGCGGTTAACCGCATAAACAGCTCATGAACCTGCCTGCCCTGAACCACCCGGAACTGGCTGCATTCCACCCTGGCGTACGCACCTGGTTCCAGCGTCGCTTCCCGACCGTGACCGCCGCTCAGGCGCAAGCCTGGCCGCTGATCCGGCGCGGCCAGTCGTTGCTGGTGGCGGCCCCCACCGGTTCAGGCAAGACCCTTACGGCCTTCCTGGCGGTGCTCGACGAACTGTTCGAACAGGGCTTGGCCAGCGGTCAGTTACCCGACCAGACCCAGGTGCTCTACGTCTCCCCCCTCAAGGCGCTGTCCAACGATATCCAGATCAACCTGCAAGCCCCGCTGGCGGGTATCAATGAGGCGCTGGTTGAACTAGGCGCTGAACCGCTGGCCATTCGCACAGCGGTACGCAGCGGCGATACCCCGCAGAAGGAGCGCAGCGCCATGCGCCGTCAGGCGCCGCATATTCTGGTGACCACGCCCGAATCGTTGTATGTGTTGCTCGGCTCCGAATCCGGACGCCAGGGCCTTGCCAGTGTGCACACGGTCATCGTCGACGAGATCCATGCCCTGGCTGGCAACAAGCGCGGCAGCCACCTGGCGCTCAGCCTTGAGCGCTTGCAGGCCCTGTGCGGTCGGCCCTTGCGCCGTATCGGCCTGTCGGCGACCCAACGGCCCGTGCAACGGGTGGCCGACTTTCTGGTGGGCAAGGGCCGCGACTGTGCCATTGTCGATATCGGCCACGCGCGTACCCGCGACCTGGCCGTGGAGGTACCGCCGGTGCCGTTGGGCGCTGTCATGGCCAGCGATGTCTGGGAGCTGGTGTATGACCGCCTGGCCGCGCTGGCCCGGGAGCACCGCACCACGCTGGTATTCGTCAACACCCGGCGCCTGGCTGAACGCTTGACCCGCCACTTGAGCGAACGTCTGGGCGCGCCTGCAGTGGCTGCGCATCACGGCAGCCTGGCCAAGGAACATCGCCTGGATGCCGAGCAGCGCCTCAAGCGCGGTGAGCTGCAGGTGCTGGTAGCCACTGCCTCGCTGGAGCTGGGCATCGATATCGGCGAGGTCGAACTGGTCTGCCAGATCGGCTCCCCCGGCTCGATTGCAGCCTTTTTGCAACGGGTCGGACGCGCCGGACACCAGGTCGAGGGCACGCCCAAAGGCCGCCTGTTTGCGCTGTCGCGGGACGACCTGATCGAATGTGCAGCCTTGCTCGACTGCGTGCGCCGCGGCGAGCTGGACCTGCTGCAGATTCCCCGGGCACCACTGGATGTGCTGGCCCAGCAGATCGTTGCCGAAGTCAGCTGCCAGCCCTGGCAGGAGCAGGCGCTCTACGACTGCCTGCGTCGGGCCACGCCTTACGCCGAGCTGGACCAGGCGCATTATCAGGCCGTGCTGCGTATGCTGGCCGAAGGTTTCAATGGTCGCCAGGGGATGCGCAGCGCCTATCTGCATCGCGATGCCGTCAACAGCAGCCTGCGCGGGCGACGCGGCAGCCAGCTGACCGCCCTGACCAGCGGTGGCACCATCCCCGACAACGCCGACTATGCAGTGCTGCTAGAACCCCAGGGACTGAATATCGGCAGCGTCAACGAAGACTTTGCTGTGGAAAGCATCGCCGGCGACATCTTTCAACTGGGCAATACCTCCTATCGCATCCTGCGGGTGGAAAGCGGCAAGGTGCGCGTTGAAGATGCCAAGGGACTGCCGCCGAGCATTCCTTTCTGGCTGGGTGAAGCCCCCGGGCGCAGTGATGAGCTGTCGTTCGCGGTCGCCCGCCTGCAAGGCGAGATTGACCGGCGCCTGAGCGAATCTGCCGGTCAGTTGCAGGACACGCTCGCCTGGCTGCAGGAAGACATCGGCCTGGCCCCTGACAGCGCCGAACAACTGCTCGACTATCTGGCCCGGACCCGTCAGGCACTGGGCGCCCTACCCTCGCAACAAACGCTGATCATGGAGCGCTTCTTCGATGAGTCCGGCGGCACCCAGCTGATCATCCACACACCCTTTGGCAGCCGGATCAATCGCGCCTGGGGCCTGGCCCTGCGCAAGCGCTTCTGCCGCACCTTCAATTTCGAGCTGCAAGCCGCCGCCAGCGAAGATGCCATCGTGCTTTCGCTGTCCGCCAGCCACAGCTTTGCCCTGGACGAAGTATGGCGCTACCTGCCGAGTAAAAACGCCGAGTCGATCCTGATCCAGGCCCTGCTCGATGCGCCGTTGTTCGGTGTGCGCTGGCGCTGGAATGCAGGCGTTGCCCTGGCCTTGCCGCGCTTTGTCGGCGGACGCAAGGTGGCGCCGCAGATCCAGCGGATGAAAAGCGAAGACCTGATAGCCGCGGTGTTCCCCGACCAGATCGCCTGCCTGGAAAACATCGTCGGCGAACGGCAGATTCCCGATCACCCGCTGGTCGAGCAGACCCTCGACGACTGCCTGCACCAGGCCATGGACACTGAAGGCTGGCTGACCTTGCTACGGCGCATCGAGCAAGGCCAGATCACCCAGATCAGCCGCGACCTGCCGGCACCTTCGCCACTGGCCGCGGCGATCCTCAATGCCCGGCCCTACACCTTTCTCGATGATGCACCGCTGGAAGAGCGGCGCACCCAGGCGGTACAAAGTCGGCGCTGGAGCGATGTGCACAGCGGCGATGACCTCGGCGCCCTGGATCCCGAGGCCATCCAGGCAGTGGAGAGCGAAGCCTGGCCAACGCCCACTCACTGCGATGAAATGCATGAGACGCTGATGAGTCTGGCCTGTATCAGCCAGGATGAGGTCACGGCCAACCCCGGCTGGCAGGCGTGGCTTGAGGATCTGCGCATTGCCGGTCGGGCCAGCTGCCTGCACCTGGACGACAGCCAGTCCCTGTGGCTGGCCCGCGAGCGCTTGGTACTCCTGCGTACGCTGTATCCCGATGCGCGCATGACACCTGACCTTACGGCACTACCAGGCTTCGATCAGCCCATCGATCGCGATGCGGCGCTGGTAGAAGTGCTGCGCGCCCGCCTGAGTGGTTTCGGGCCGCTGACCCTGGAGCAGATCGCCGCGCCTTTGCGCCTGCCTGCCAGTGACCTCGAACAGGCGCTGGCGCGGCTGGAGGCTGAAGGTTACGTGATGCGCGGTTACTTCTGTCCCGGCCAGCAGAACCTGCAATGGTGTGAGCGGCACTTGCTGGCACGCATCCACCGCTACACGGTCAAGCGCCTGCGGCGGGAGATCGAACCGGTCAGCCTGCAGGATTTCATGCGTTTTCTGTTCGACTGGCAACACCTCTCGCCCACTACTCGCCTGCAAGGCCCGGCAGCACTCAACGAAGTACTGGCACAGTTCGAGGGTTACCCAGCGGCGGCCGCTGTCTGGGAGAGCGATCTGCTTCCCGGCCGGATCAGGGACTACAGCCCGCGCTGGCTGGACGAGACCTGTCGTGCCGGCAAGCATGTCTGGGCACGCCTGGCCCCCGGTACGGCAACCAATACCCTGCGCAGTACGCCCCTGGTACTGCTACCGCGCGGGCAACTGAACCTGTGGCGCACCCTCGGCCCCGCCCTCGACAGCAATGACCTGAGCCTGCGCGCGCAACAGGTTCACACGGCCCTGAGCGCGCACGGTGCCTTGTTCTTTGACGAGTTGGTCAGTGACGCGCACCTGCTCCCCAGTGAACTGGAGAACGCCTTGCAGGAGCTGGTGGCTGCCGGTCTGGTCAGTGCCGACAGCTTCGCCGGGCTGCGCGCGCTGATCACCCCGGCCAGCAAGCGCCAGGGCCGCAGTCATCGCCGCGGACGCGGCGCCCTGTTCGGCGGCATGGAAGATGCCGGGCGCTGGGCACTGCTGCGCAAAGCCTCGGCAGCCGATAACCGTGACGCCAGCCTGGAACACATCGCCCGTACTTTGTTGCGCCGCTACGGCGTGATCTGCTGGCGGTTGCTGGAACGCGAAGCCGACTGGTTACCTAGCTGGCGCGAACTGTTGCGTTGCTATCACCGCCTGGAGGCCCGAGGCGAAATCCGTGGCGGGCGTTTTATCAGCGGTCTTGCTGGTGAACAGTTCGCCCTGCCCGAAGCCGTGGCGCTGATGCGTGAAGTACGCAGACGCCCGCTCGACGGTGGTTTGCAAGCCATCAGCGCCTGTGACCCGCTGAATCTGCTTGGCACACTGCTACCGGGCAACAAGGTGCCCGCGCTCAGCGGCAACCGCGTGCTCTACCGGGATGGTGTACCGGTCGTCACCCTGATTGCCGGTACGCTGCATTTCAGTGCCGAGGTTGAACCCGGTGACCAGGGCGCGCTGCGTGACCGTTTGATCCGTGTGCCGGCCCTGGCTACTTGACCTGCGGCGCGCTGAACCCGGCAAAGCGCTTGTTGAACCCTGCCACCCGGCCCTCCACTTGCGTCTTGCGTTGCTGACCGGTGTAGATCGGGTGGGAGGCGCTGGATACATCCAGGGCAACATAAGGGTAAGTTTTGCCGTCACTATGCAGGTGGCTGCGATCCGTATGCACCGTAGAGCCGATCAGAAAATAAACATCAGCAGCAGTGTCGTGAAACAGCACGGGACGATAGTCAGGGTGGATGCCGGGTTTCATGGTCAAGTCTCGTCGAAAGGGAAAGAACATTGATTGATACTATATAACATTACCAATCACTGCAAATACAAATGAGATTCGATACCAAAATGAAGCTTTCAAGCCTTGCGCACTGCGGGCTGGCGCATTAAACCTCAACCGGGCTAAGGTCGGGGTTTGTCCAGGCCCTGAGCCTGACCGCGCCATCGCAAGGAACCCGTATGAGCCTGTCACTTCTCAGCCGCTATGCCTTCTTCGCCGCCTGTGTACTCTTCACCCTGGCGAGCCTGCCCTTCCTGCACCATGAATGGCTGTGGCCGTTCACCCTGACCACTGCCGTGCTCAGCCTGATCGGCCTGTTCGATCTGCTGCAAAGTCGCCATGCGGTGCGGCGCAACTACCCGATCCTGGGCAACATTCGCTATCTGGTGGAAGGCATTCGTCCGGAAATCCGCCAGTACCTGCTCGAAGCCGACAGCGATGCCCTGCCCTTCTCCCGTGCCCAGCGTTCGCTGGTTTACGCCCGGGCCAAGAATGAATCGTCGGATAAACCCTTCGGTACCCTGATCGATGTCTACCAGTCCGGCTTCGAGTTCATCGGTCACTCCATGCGCCCGGCGCCGTTAAGCGATCCGGCGAGTTTTCGGGTGATCGTCGGCGGTCCGCAGTGCACCCAACCCTACTCGGCCTCGGTCTTCAACATCTCGGCCATGAGCTTTGGCTCGCTCAGCGCCAACGCTATCCGCGCCCTGAACCAGGGCGCCAAACTGGGCAACTTCGCCCATGACACCGGCGAAGGCAGCATCAGCCCCTACCACCGCGAACATGGCGGTGACCTGATCTGGGAGTTGGGCAGCGGTTATTTCGGTTGCCGGACTGCGGAGGGGCGCTTCGACCCCGAGCGCTTCGCCGAGCAAGCGCGCAACCCGCAAGTGCGCATGATCGAGATCAAGATGAGCCAGGGCGCCAAGCCTGGCCATGGCGGCATCCTGCCCAAGCACAAAGTCACCCGCGAGATCGCCGAAACCCGCGGCGTGCTGATGGGTGAAGACTGCATTTCGCCCTCACGCCACAGCGCCTTTTCTACACCGATCGAAATGATGCAGTTCATTGCCCAACTGCGTGAACTGTCTGGCGGCAAGCCGGTAGGGTTCAAGTTCTGCCTGGGCCATCCCTGGGAATTCATGGGCATTGCCAAGGCGATGCTGGAAACCGGGATCCTGCCGGACTTCATCGTTGTCGATGGCAAGGAAGGCGGTACCGGCGCAGCGCCTGTGGAGTTCACCGACCACATCGGCGTTCCCCTGCGTGAAGGGCTGCTGTTCGTGCACAACACCCTGGTCGGGCTGAACCTGCGCGACAAGATCAAACTGGGGGCCAGCGGCAAGATCGTCAGCGCCTTCGACATCGCTAGCGTCCTGGCCATCGGCGCCGATTGGGCCAACTCGGCACGCGGCTTCATGTTCGCCATCGGCTGCATCCAGTCGCAGAGTTGCCACACCAACAAATGCCCCACCGGCGTCGCGACTCAGGATGCCCTGCGTCAGCGTGCCCTGGTGGTGCCGGACAAGGCCCAGCGGGTATTTAACTTCCACCACAGCACCCTCAAGGCCCTGGCCGAAATGCTCGCGGCGGCGGGTCTCGATCACCCTTCGCAACTGGAGGCCAAACACCTGGTACGCCGGGTTTCGGCTACCGAAATCAAGCTGTTCTCACAGATGCATGTGTTCCTCAAGCCGGGGGAGCTGCTCAGCGGCGAAATCAGTGGCGAGTTCTATTCGCGGATGTGGCAGATGGCCCGCGCGGACAGTTTCGAACCCCAGGATCTGGCGGTAGCCTGAGGATTGGCAATGCCCTGCCTGCCAACGGCAGGGCATTGTTTGATGAGGGATGGCATTACGCCGGGAAGGGCGTAATTGAGACATCAAGTAATACGCAACTTTTGCAATTGCTTGCCAATACCGCCACCCTGCCCCCCGCCCGACGTGTGGCACGAGAGAATGCCGACGTCGGCCTGTCACTATTAAACCAACTGTTCAAGAGCCCGCTGCCATGTTTAACGGACGCGACCCGCGCATCGATTTTTTTCGGGGCCTGGCGCTGATCTTCATCTTCTGGGATCACATCCCGCACAACCCTCTGGGCCAGATCACCCTGCGCAACATCGGTTTCAGCGATGCTGCGGAAGTCTTCGTATTCCTCGCCGGCTACGCGGCGGTACTGGCCTACGGCAAGGTCCTGCAACGCGACGGCTACCTGATCGCCTGTGTAAAGATCCTCAGGCGTACCTGGGTGCTGTATGTGGTGCATATCTTCCTGTTGGCGATGCTGATGGGCATCGTCTTCTACGCCAACAGCCAGGTGCAAACCCGCGACCTGGTCGAGGAAATGGGCCTGACGCACTTCATCACCAACCCCCAGCAAGCCCTGACCGATGAACTGCTGCTGCGCTTCAAACCCAACCTGATGGATCCGCTGCCGCTGTACATCGTCCTGCTGGCCGGCTTGCCCATCGTCCTGCCCCTGTTGCTGCGCCATACCTGGGCGGTGGTGGGCGTATCGATGGCGGTGTACTTGCTGGCGCCAAAACTCGGCTGGAACCTGGCGAATTTTTCCGACGGTGTCTGGTACTTCAATCCGGTCACCTGGCAATTTCTGTTCGTCCTGGGTGGCGCGGCAGCGATACACGGACAACGCGAACGAGCGCCACAAACCCGACCGCTGCTTCGCCAACCGCTGTTTCTGGCGGCGGCCGTCTATTCACTGCTGGCAGGCCTGATCACTGTTTCCTGGCGCTGGCCAGAGATTCACGACGCATGGATGCCGGCAGCGATCAGTGAACTGTTGTACCCCATCAGCAAGACCGATCTGTCACCGGTACGCCTGCTGCATTTCCTGGCGCTCGCCTACGTCACTGCCAAGCTGTTGCCAGACGGGCGCTGGACGCAAAACTGGCTGGCCGGACAAACCTGCCGCATGGGGCGTTATTCGCTGGAAGTGTTCTGTTTAGGCGTGCTGCTCGCGCCCTTGGCAGACATGGTCAATGCCCTGGCGGATGAGCACTGGTCAATGCAGGTGCTGACCGCGTTTGCGGGGGTGGGATTGATGGCGTTGCTGGCGGCCTGGCTTGATCTGAACAAGCGCTTGGGTCGGCCGGTACAGGTACCGGCGACCTGAAGCCTCATCGCCAGCCAGGCGCCACACAGCAAGGTGTGGCGCCTGGCCCGGCGGTGTTTCTACATCACGACGCGGAACGCGCCAGATGAACGTTGTCCGCTTTAGGCGACAGTTTGAACACGTAGTACAGCACCGTCAGCATCACCAGGAACGCCGGGCCGATGTACAGCGCCACGCGGGTCTCCTCGAAGTAAGCCATCAGGCCAACCACCAGGATCAGGAACGCCAGCGCCAGGTAGGAGCTCAGCGGCCACAGCCACATGCGGTACTTCAATGCAGCGCGTTCGGTTTCGCTCAGACCGGCACGGAATTTCAGCTGTGCCAGCAGGATCATCACCCAGGTCCAGATCGCCCCGAAGGTAGCAATGGCGGTTACCCAGACGAAGACTTTCTCCGGCACCAGGTAGTTGGCCAGCACGCCCAGCAGCAAGGCGGCGATGGACAGCAGCAAGGCATTACGCGGCACGCCGTTGCTCGAGGTACGCGCGAAGGTTGCCGGAGCCTGACCGTTCTGCGCCAGGCTGTAGAGCATGCGCCCGGTGCTGAAAATACCGCCGTTGCACGACGACAGCGCAGCGGTGATCACCACAAAGTTGATGATACCGGCAGCAGTCTTGATGCCCAGACGCTCGAAGGTCATCACGAACGGGCTGCCCTGGCTACCGATTTCGTTCCACGGGTAGATCGACAGGATCACGAACAGCGCACCGACGTAGAACAGCAGGATGCGCCAGAACACCGAGCCAATGGCCTGGGGAATGGTTTTTTGCGGGTTGCGCGCTTCACCGGCGGTCAAGCCGATCATCTCTACGCCCAGGTAGGCGAACATCACCATCTGCAGCGACATCAGCACACCGGTCAGGCCGTTGGGCATGAAGCCGCCGTTGCTCCAGAGGTTGGAGATGCCCACCGCTACGCCGTCGTTACCGAAGCCGAAGGCAATGACGCCGATGCCACCGAGGACCATGGCAATAATGGTGACGATCTTGATCAGGGCGAACCAGAACTCGAACTCACCGAAGGCCTTGACCGCGATCAGGTTGATCGCACCCATGCTGCCCAGGGCCGCCAGGGCCCAGATCCAGCGCGGTACCTCAGGGAACCAGATGCCCATGTAGATGGCCACCGCGGTGATTTCCGCAACGCAGGTCACCAGCCACAGGAACCAGTAGTTCCAGCCGGTCAGGAAGCCCGCCAATGGGCCAAGGTAGTCTTGCGCGTAACGGCTGAAGGAGCCGGCGACCGGATTGTGTACGGCCATTTCACCGAGGGCACGCATGATCACCAGGATCGCCAGGCCACCAATGATGTAGGACAGCATGATTGCCGGTCCGGCCATTTCAATGGCCTTGGCCGACCCCAGGAACAGGCCGACACCGATACAGGCGCCCAGCGCCATCAGGCGAATGTGTCGCTCGCCGAGTTCTCGCTTGAGTGGGCCGCCCTGAGCGGTCTCACCGTGAGAAGGATGGTTGCCGACTGGCATAGGAATACAACCTCATTTTGTTATTGGATATAGACCATTCGTGCAGGCCTGGTACCGCCGATAGGCTGGATACGCTGCCTTGCCCGGCACCACCTTGTGAGCGGTCCCGTCTGCTGACACGCAAATTGCCAGCAAAGCGAAAGGGGCGAGCAGTATAGAAAGGCCACTGCAGGGCATTTCACTATAAAGAGCAGGATATTTGGCGAGAACTCTCGGCAAAAACCGCATCCACGGAGGGGCATTCCCCGTGTTTTCTCCAGGGTGATAAACAGGGCGGCTAACATAGCACCAAAACAGGGCAATACAACCTCCACCAAAGGCGCAAGTCCTACCCTTTATTCGGAACAGCCTTGCAAGGCTTACAAATTTTTCACCAAATCCGCTCACCGTCTAAGCTTCAGGCAAGCAAGACGAAAATACGTAGCCGGGCTGAACACTATGGGCGCACTGTGGCAATCGGAACCAACGAGTAAGGAAACTCCCACTGAATCCCTTGAAGAATCGCCATTGCCGAAAAGCCCTCGCCAACGTCGTCTGTGGTGGCGGCTGGTCTGGCTGGTGTTGTTGCTCGCCCTGATTGCCCTGGGACTGGCTATTGCCAACGAAATGCACACCTCTCGCCTGCAGTCGCGCGAGCTGAGCCAACTCGCCTCAACCTTGACCTACTCCCTGCAGCCGGGGCCCAGCGATGCAATCATTTATCCGGGCGACGGTCCCTTCGACAAACGCCTTGGCTACAGCGCACTGGGGGAGTTTCTGCCGCGTCTGCTCAAACGCGATTATGTGATCAGCGAGCAGGTGCATTTTTCCCCTGCCTTGATGGACTACACCGAGCACGGTTTCTTCGTGCCCTATAAAGAGAAAATCCAGACCGGCCTGTCGATTACCGATTGCAAGGGCGATGTGCTTTACCAATACCACTACCCGCAGTACCTGTACCCGGACTTCGACGCCATCCCGCCAGTCATCGTCAACAGCCTGCTGTTTATCGAAAACCGCGACCTGCTCGACCCCAATGATCCCAATGCCAACCCTGCCGTGGACTGGCCGCGTTTTGCCAAAGCGGCCTACAGTCAGGTTGCCAAGTACCTTGCCCTGCCCGGCCAGTCTGCCGGTGGCAGCACCCTGGCCACCCAGCTGGAAAAGTACCGTCATTCGCCAGACGGCCTGACCGTCTCGGGCAGCGAGAAAATCCGCCAGATGATTTCCGCCAGCGTGCGTGCCTATCAGGGCGGCCCGCAAACGCTAGACGCGCGGCAACGCATCGTCCGTGACTACCTCAATAGCGTGCCGCTGTCGGCCGTGCCCGGGCACGGCGAAGTACACGGCATGGCCGAGGGGTTGCGGGTCTGGTATGGCGCGGATTTCGCTCAGGTCAACCAGGCCCTGGCCTCGACCGAGAGCGATCCTGCGAGTATGGCCACACGCGGCTTGGCGCTGCGCCAGGTACTGTCGCTGATGATTGCCCAGCGTCGTCCTTCGCACTTTCTGTCCAAGGGCCGCAACGAACTGGCCGAGCTCACCGACAGCCACATTCGCGTGCTGGCCGCCAGCAACATCATTGACCGTCCGCTGGCCGACGCCGCCCTGGCCAGCAAAGCGATCTACCGCGATTGGGTAGCCCAACCCACCATCCAGCCGATCGTCACCAACAAGGGCATCAGTGTCGCCCGCAGCCGGCTGTCCCTGGCCCTGGCCCGGCCACTGTATGACCTTGACCGCCTCGACCTGTCGGCCACCAGTACCTTGCAATCCGACCTGCAAGGACAGGTCAGCCAGTACCTCAAGGACCTCGCCGACCCGGCCGTTGCCGAGAAAGTCGGGCTGTTTGGCGAGCGTTTGCTGACCCCAACCACCACGACCCAGGTGCGCTACAGCTTTACCCTGCTCGAGCGCACCGCCAACGGTTCGCGGGTGCGGGTGCAAACCGACAGCACCGATCAGCCTTTCGACATCAACGAGGGCAGCAAGCTGGAACTGGGCTCTACCGCCAAACTGCGGGTACTGACCAGCTACCTGGAAATCATCGCCGAGCTGCATGACAAATACGCCGCTACACCTGCCGCCGACCTGAAGAAAGTCGAGGTCGCCGAGCTGGACTTCATCACCCGCTGGGCCATCGACTACCTGATCCAGAACAAGGATCGCAACATCAGCGCGATGCTCGAAGCCGCGCTTAACCGCAAGTATTCGGCCAGCCCGGGTGAGGCCTTCTTCACCGGTGGCGGCATGCATGTGTTCAATAACTTCCGCAAGGAAGACAACGGTCGGATTCCCACGCTCAAGGACGCCCTGCGCGAATCGATCAACCTGCCCTTTATCCGCTTGATGCGTGACCTGGTGCGCTACAGCACCTACCAGACACCGGGCAGCAGCATCAGACTGCTCAAGGACGACGCCGAACCGCGTCGTCAGGAGTACCTGGCACGCTTTGCCGACAAGGAAGGCACCGATTACCTGCGCAGATTCTGGAAAAAATACCAGAACAAGACCTCGCAACAGCGTCTGGATACCTTCCTCGATGGCCTGCGCATAACCCCCATCCGTCTGGCCGCCGTGCACCGCTACCTGTTCCCGGAAGCCGACCAGGCCACCTTCAATGCCTTCGTCCGTGCCCACCTGAAAAAGGACTTGCAGGAGAACAAGCGTGCCCCCACCAAGCAGGACACGGTCACCGACAAGCGCCTGGACGACATGTACTACGCCTACGGTCCCGGCAAATTCGACCTGCCTGACCAGGGCTTTGTCGCCAAGGTCCACCCGCTGGACCTGTGGCTGATGGGCTATCTGCTGAACAACCCCACAGCGAAGTTCCAGGATGCGGCGCAAGCCAGCCAGTTCGAACGCCAGGAAGTCTATAGCTGGCTGTTCAAAAGCCGGCACAAGGGCGCGCGCGACAGTCGCATTCGTACCCTGGTAGAAATCGAGGCCTTCCTCGATATCCACCAGCGCTGGAAACGCGTCGGCTATCCCTTCGATCATCTGGTCCCTTCCTTGGCCACCGCCATCGGCAGCTCCGGCGACCGCCCGGCAGCCCTGGCCGAGCTGGTCGGGATCATTCAGAACGATGGCATCCGCCTGCCGACCTTGCGCATCGATACCCTGCACTTTGCTGCCGATACCCCTTACGAAACGCGTCTGGCGGGTGATCCGGACCTCGGTCAGCGCGTGCTTTCAGTGGAGGTTGCCCGCGCCTTGCGCGGCGCCCTTTCGCAGGTGGTCGATGCCGGGACCGCACGGCGGGTGTCCGGCAGTTTCAAACTCAACGACGGCACTCCGATGGTCATGGGCGGCAAGACAGGCACTGGTGACAACCGTCTTGAAAGCTGGGGAGCCGGTGGCCGCCTGCTGGGCTCCAAGGCGATCAACCGCACAGCGACCTTTGTGTTCTTCCTTGGCGACAACCACTTCGGCACCCTCACCGCCTTCGTGCCGGGCCGCGCCGCCGAGTCCTTCAAGTTCACCTCGGCGCTGCCGGTGCAGGTACTCAAAGGCATGGCACCGATCCTCACCCCCTACTTGCAACCGGGTAGCCATACCCTGTGCAAGGCGCCACAAGTGGCACAAAAGTAGCCCGCTGAAATCAACGTTCAGGCGGGTGACAGACGCCTGGGCACGGGTTAGTCAGCAGCGCCGTTCATCTCCTGACAGCTCTTCATGAGAAATATTCTCACTCTCATGCTTGCGTTAAGATATATCTTGAGTAATATCTAAAGATACATCTAACGCAAACGGAGCCCTCCATGCGTGAACATCATCCCCACCGTGACCATGGCGACCGCCATGACGGTTCTGAACGCCGCCACAGCCGCGAACGTGGCGACCGCGGCCCACGGGTCTTCGCCCCTGGTGACCTGAAATTGCTGCTGTTATCGATGGTCGCCGAACAGCCCAGCCATGGCTATGACCTGATCCGCCAGATCGAAAGCCTGTTTGGCGGCAACTACAGCCCTAGCCCGGGCGTTATCTATCCGACCCTGACCTTCCTGGAAGAAAGTGAACTGGTCGTCGGCCAGGTCCACGGCAGCAAGAAGCTCTACAGCGTCACACCGGCCGGCCTGGCTTCCCTGGCCGAGCAATCGATCGCCCTGGACGGCGTACGCATGCGAATCGAGGTCAGTAAACGTTCGTTGTGCGGACACGACCGTCCCCAGGAAATCCACGAAGCGGTGCACAACCTGCGTCATGCCCTGCAGATGCACAGTGGCCGCTGGAACCCGGAAGAAATCGAGCGGGTACGTACCCTGCTCAACAACACCGCCAAAGCCATCGTCGCAGGGTCTGCTGCGACCTCCACGGAGAAACCGGAATGAGTGTCAGCGAAAACCGCGCGATTCATCGCGTCAATCATGAGATCAAACATCGCCGCCTGGACGTACTGCGGGTCACCGAACTGACCCCGCGCATGCGCCGCATCACCCTCGGCGGAGCGCAACTGCAAGGCTTCACCAGCGTCGGCAGCGACGATCACGTCAAACTGATGTTTGCCTGTTCAGCCGAAGAGCAAGCGGTTCTGGACAACCTCGACTTCAGCCGCGATGGCCTGCGCCCGACCATGCGCGAATACACCCCACGGCGTATCGACCTGGTCGCCGGTGAGCTGGATATCGATTTCGTCCTGCACGGCGACGGCCCTGCCTCGACCTGGGCGGCCCAGGCCGAGGTCGGTCAGGTCCTGAACATTGCCGGGCCGCGCGCCTCGATGGTGGTGCCGGATATCTTCGACAGTTATCTGCTGATCGGTGACGAAACCGCTATTCCGGCCATTGCCCGGCGCCTGGAAGAACTGCCGGCCACCCGCAAGGTCCTCGCAGTCATCGAGATCGAGGATGCACAGGAACAACAGCCCCTGGAAAGCCAGGCGCAGGTGGAGGTGATCTGGGTACAACGACACCAGCAGGATCTGCTCGAAGTGGTGAAGCACCTGGCCCTGCCTGAAGGTCAGTTGTACACCTGGGTTGCCCTGGAAAAAGCCCTGACGCGTAAAGCCAAGCGTCTGCTGATCGACGAAAAAGGCGTCAAGGAAGACCTGATCAAGGCTGCCGCCTACTGGCGCCTCGACCCGCACGACGACGAGTAACAGGCACCATCAGGGTTGCGTCCTGGCCTTGGCCAGGCGCCCGCCCTGCCAATGATCCAGGCCCAGTATCAGCAAGCCGATGGCAATGAAGCCGACAAGAATCGCCAGCGCATTGAGCAGCACCTGCCCATAGCCCAGCTTGGCCACATCGATGAACGGATAGGGATAGACCCCTATCGACTCCCCGCGCAACAGCGCATAGGCAAAATACCCCAGCGGATACAGCAACCAGGCCCCCAGGTGCTTGAGCCGCAGGCTGCCCTTTTCCACGCAGCACCACCAGTAGGTGACGAACAGCAACGGCATGACATCATGCAGCAGCTCATCGGCCAGCCACTGCCACCCTTGTGGATGCCACAGATGGCGCAACAGAAGGCTGTAGGCCAGCCCGACCAGCACGATACTGGCAGCCACGCCCGAACTGACCGCAGGGGCGAGCAGCAAGCGTCGCGCAGTGCAAGCCCTGCCGAATGCCGCCAGGCTCAGCACCACCGCCACCAGGGTATTGGTCAATACCGTGAAGTAACTGAAGAAGTTCACCAGGCCGCCGATCAGGCTGGCCTGCTCCTGCCAGCGCGCCAGCAGTACCAGGTACAACTGGATCGCCAACGCACTCCAGCCCAGACAGGCTGCCAGGCCGATCACGACCTCGCGCCGGACCATGGCGTTAGCGGCGGCCGCGCTGCAGCTTGAGGTACAGCCGCTCGACTTTCTCCCGGGCCCAAGGCGTGCGGCGCAGAAAGGTCAGGCTCGACTTGATGCTCGGATCGCTTTTGAAGCAGCGGATATCAACGCGCTCGGCCAGGCCTTCCCATTGGTAGTGCTCCACCAGGGCGGTGAGGATCTGCTCCAGGGTCACGCCATGCAGCGGATTGGGGTTGGCGGTGGTCATGCCTGTGCTCCAGCGAATCAAAGGTGCGCACCTTAGCCCAGGGGCGGGCTGCAAGTCTTCCGACTTTTCACATTGCAGGTGCTGCCAACAGACATTCTAGTGGGCGCCAAGGCTCTAGCCAGCGCGCGGACGTTTAATTGTTTATGGTAATGTTATATTGTATCAATACTATAACACTGCCAAGGAACCCCGCAGCCCATGCGTCGCTTACCCCTCCGACTCTCCCCTCTCGCCGCCGCCGTCTGGCTTGCTTCGCCGCTGAGCCAGGCTGTGGAACTGGACACCCAGGTCATCACCGCCAACCCGCTGGGCAACAGCGAACTGGCCGCCCCCACCACCGTGCTCGGAGGTGACGACCTGACCCTGCAGCAAAAAGGCAGCCTCGGCCAGACCCTGAACAACCAGCCCGGTGTCGCCTCGACCTGGTTCGGCCCCGGCGCCAGCCGCCCGGTGATTCGCGGCCTGGACGGCGATCGCATTCGTATTCTGCGCAATGGCGTCGGCGCTCTGGACGCTTCGTCACTGTCTTACGATCATGCCGTGCCGCTGGATCCGGCCACGGTTGAACGCATCGAAATCGTCCGCGGCCCGGCCGCCCTGCTGTATGGCGGCAACGCCATTGGTGGGGTGGTCAACAGCTTCGACAACCGTATTCCCACCTCCCCCATCGACGGCATTCATGGCGCCGGTGAGCTGCGCTACGGTGGCGCCGACACTACCCGCAGCAGCGCTGGCAAGCTGGAAGCCGGTGACGGCCGCTTCGCCTTGCACCTGGACGCCAACAGCCGCCAGTTCAATGACCTGCGCATCCCCGGCTACGCGCGCAGCTCCAAGGTCCGCGATGCCGCCGATCCGGGCAGCCGGCATAAACTGGACAACAGCGACGGTCGCCAGGACGGCGGCGCCATCGGCGGTGCCTACCATTGGGATCACGGCTATACCGGCCTGTCCTACAGCCGTTACGACTCGAACTACGGCTCTGTAGCCGAACCCGGTGTGCGCCTGGACATGCAGCAGGATCACTACGGGTTCGCCTCTGAGCTTCGTGATCTCGACGGCCCCTTCAGCTCGCTGAAGTTCGACGTCGGCTACACCGATTACCAGCACCGTGAAATGGAAGGTGGCGAAGTGCACACCACCTTCAAGAACAAAGGTTACGAAGCGCGGGTCGAAGCCCGGCATCAGCCCTGGGGACCGGTGGAAGGGGTGATTGGCGCCCAGGTCAGCCGCAACGAATTTTCCGCCCTTGGCGAAGAAGCCTTCGTCCCGCAGAGCGATACAAACAGCCTGGCGCTGTTCATGCTCGAACAATGGCAAGCCACCGAGCGCCTCAACCTGAGCCTGGGGGGGCGCCTGGAACACACCCGAATCGATCCCGACAGCCAGGGCAGCGAGCGTTTGCCCAGGCCGACAGCGCCAGCAGTTTCACCGCTGCCAGCCTGTCCTCCGGTGCAGTCTATGAACTGACGCCGATCTGGTCCCTGGCCGCGACCCTGGGTTACACCGAACGCGCACCGACCTTCTACGAGCTGTATGCCAATGGCGCCCACGTCGCCACGGGTACCTTTGAGGTCGGCGATCCGGACTTGAGCAAAGAGAAAGCGATCTCCAGCGACCTGGCCCTGCGCTTCGACAACGGCGTGCACAAAGGCAGTGTCGGTGTGTTCTACAGCCATTTCCGCAACTACATCGGCCTGCTGGCCAGCGGCAACATGCGCGAAGGCCACGACCACGGTCATGACCATGGTGATGAAGAGCACGACCACGACCATGATCACGACCATGACCACGCCGGTGACGTGCCCGAGTACCTGTACAAAGGTGTGCGCGCCCGTTTCTATGGCATCGAGGCCCAGGACCGTTGGCAACTGGCGCAAAACCACTTGGGCAGCTTTGCTCTGGAACTGTCCGGCGACTACACCCGCGCCAAGAACCTCGACAGTGGCGAAGATCTGCCGCGCATTGCCCCGCTGCGCCTGAACAGCGGCCTGCTGTGGGAACTGGATCGCTGGCAGGCTCGGCTTGACGTGCAGCATGCCAGCGCCCAGCACCGCAAACCGGACAATGAAACCAGCACCGATGGCTACACCACCCTCGGCGCCAGCCTCGGCTATCGCTTCGACATCGGTCAGAGCCAGTGGCTGGCCTTTGTTCGCGGGGAAAACCTCACCGACCAGACGGTGCGTTATGCCAGCTCCATCCTGCGTGACATCGCGCCGGCGCCGGGGCGTAGTGTCGAAGTAGGTCTGCGTACCAGCTTCTAATCGTTGTAGGAGCGGATTCACCGGGACGCCGGACCGCCGCGATGGACTGCGTAGCAGGCCCATTTTTGGGGCCGCTACGCGCCCCATCGCGGATGAATCCGCTCCTACAGACCGTCAGTACAACGCAGCAAACAGCTTGCGCCGGTAAGTCCCTACCAACGGATGATCATTGCCCAACAGGTCGAACACCTGCAGCAAGGTCTTGTGCGGCAGGCCGCCCTCGTAACCACGGTTGCGCATGAACAGTTTGAGCATGCCCTCCAGCGCCGCTTCGTACTGCTGGCGCGACAACTGCTGAATGCACAGCTGATAAGCCGCTTCATCATCCTCGCCGTTCTGCGCCAGACGCGCCTTGAGGTCGGCAACTTCCGGCAGGCTTGCGGCCTGACGCAGGAACGTCAATTGCGCCTTGGCACCGGCCAGCGCGGCCTTGTGCTCATCGCTTTTGACCGCATCCAGCACGGTCTGGGCTTCACCCAGCTCACCGCGTTCTGCCAGGCAACGGGCATACAGGATCAATGCACCGGCATTGCTGTTGTCTTCGGTCAGCAATGATTTCAGCGTGGCTTCGGCTTCGCTGAAACGACCTTCGGCAAACAGCCCCTGGGCCACTTCCAGCGGATCGGCCGCTGCTGGCGGCGGCATTTGCACGTGCGGTTCGAGCAACGCACGAATCGCCGATTCAGGCTGGGCACCGGCAAAGCCGTCGACCGGCTGGCCGTCCTTGAACAGCACCACGGTCGGCAGGCTGCGAATACCGAAGCGGGCGACGATGTCCTGTTCGATATCGCAATTGACCTTGGCCAGGAGCAGTTCGCCCTGATAGCTCTCGGTAATTTGCGCGAGCAGCGGCATCAGCGCCTTGCAGGGGGCGCACCACTCGGCCCAGAAATCCACCAGCACCGGTTTGTGGTGGGAGTTGGCGATGACCAGCTGATCGAAATCGGCAGCGCTGGTATCGAAAACATAGGGTGTGTCTTGGCTCATCGCGACTCTCGAAAATCCGTGAATGGCATCACTATAAAGGCTGGCGGCTGGCGTGGTACAGGCTGACCCGGCGGAATTCGTGAGGCTCGGCCAGGTCCGGTAGGGTCAGGGCCTCAAGCACGCCTAAAGGCTGGTACAGCGGATGGCTGAAGTCGCGCACCCGCGAGTCGGCGACCAGGGCTTGCCGGCCCCGGGTGAGGAACGCGTCGAGCAGCGGCAGATTGGCCCGGTCATAGAGCACGTCGGCCACCAGGATCAGGTCGAAACGGTCGGCCTCCTGGAAGAAGTCCCCGGAGTAACTCAGTTCCACGCCATTGAGCTCGGCGTTGGCCCGGCAGGCTTGCAGGGCCAGCGGATCGAGATCACAGGCCACGACCTCGAGCGCGCCGGCACGGGCGGCAGCGATCCCGGCGATCCCGGAACCTGCGCCAAAGTCCAGCACGCGCTTGCCTTCTACCCAGTGCGGGTGCCGGTCGAGGTAACGGGCCATGGCCAGGCCACTGGCCCAGCAAAAGCTCCAGTACGGCGGCTCGTGGAGGATGCGCCGGGTTTCGTCGGCGCTGAATTCGCGGTCCATGTTCTCGGCATCGATCAGCCACAGCTTGAGCGCGCACTCAGGCAAATCGCTGATCACCAGCCGGGCATCGCCGAGCAGTTCGCCCAGAGCCTGTTGCAAGGGCGCGGTTGCCATCATGGCGCCTTTTCGAAACGCAGCGGACCGGTGGCCTGGGTTTGCGCCTGGAAAATCCGCACGGGCGGCAGGTGCAGGATCAGTTGTCCGGATTTGCTCGCGCGGCCGCGCAGTTCGACCCGGGCCCCGGCAGGGAAGGCCTCGGGGTTGAAGCGCAGTTGGTAGGGCAAGTCCAGGCCGTTGCTGCTGAGGGTGCTGCTGGCCAGCAGGTTCTGCGGGCGACCGCGGTCATCGATGACCAGCAGGGCCAGTTCGACTTCGGCACCGGCTGGAACATTGAGCAAGGTCCCGCTCAATTCACGTTGATAGGCTGGCAACGGGCCGAGGGATTTTGCGGTTTTACTCGCTACCGGTGCTTTTGGCGTCGGTGCAGTCTGGGGTTTATCGCTGCTGCAGGCTGCCAGAAGGGCAGCAAAACTGAGCACAACGAGCGCTCGAAATGGCATGGGGAATTCCTTCGCGGCATATTTCCTGAGTGGATGGTAACCCCTTTGGCTTGTCTTGCCAGTGGGATGCGCTACCATGGCCCTCCCTTTTTTTGTTGCCTGCCACCATGCACTGTCCCTTCTGCGGTGCCAACGACACCAAGGTCATCGACTCGCGACTGGTTGCCGAGGGCGAGCAAGTGCGCCGTCGGCGCGAATGCGTTGCCTGCGGCGAGCGGTTCACCACCTTCGAAACCGCCGAGCTGGTTTTGCCGCGCCTGATCAAACAGGACGGCAGCCGCCAACCGTTCGACGAAGAAAAACTGCGCGCCGGAATGCAGCGTGCCCTGGAAAAACGACCGGTCAGCGTCGAGCGCCTGGAAGCGGCGCTGGCGCACATCAAGCACAAGTTGCGGGCGACCGGCGAACGCGAAGTCAAATCGCTGGTGGTCGGTGAGCTGGTGATGAACGAGCTGCAGAAACTCGATGAAGTCGCCTATATCCGTTTCGCTTCGGTCTACCGGCGCTTCCAGGACCTCAACGAGTTTCGCGAAGAAATCGACCGCCTGGCCCGCGAGCCGGCTAAAGAGTGAGCATGTCCAACGAACGCGCGGTACTCGACGCCCATTACATGGCCCGGGCTCTGGAACTGGCCCGCAAGGGCTGGTATTCGACCCATCCGAATCCGCGCGTTGGCTGTGTGATCGTTCGCGACGGCCAGATTGTCGGCGAAGGCTGGCATGTTCGTGCCGGTGAGCCGCATGCCGAAGTGCACGCCCTGCGTCAGGCCGGCGAGCTGGCCCGCGGCGCCTGCGCCTACGTCACCCTTGAACCCTGCAGCCACCACGGGCGCACGCCGCCGTGTGCCGAGGCGCTGGTCAAGGCGGGCGTGGCCCGTGTGGTTGCGGCCATGCAGGACCCCAATCCGCAAGTGGCGGGGCAGGGTCTGAAACGGTTGGCCGACGTCGGCATCGAAGTCGCCAGCGGCGTGCTCGAAACCGAAGCGCGAGCGCTCAATCCGGGTTTCCTCAAGCGCATGGAGTTCGGCCTGCCGTTCGTAACGGCCAAGCTGGCCATGAGCCTGGATGGCCGCACGGCCATGGCCAATGGTGAGAGCCAGTGGATCACCGGGCCTGCCGCGCGTTCTGCGGTGCAACGTCTGCGGGCGCGTTCCAGCGTGGTGCTGACCAGTGCCGAAAGCGTTCTGGCCGACAAGGCGCGGATGACGGTGCGTGGTGACGAGCTGGGTCTCGATCCGCAAACCACAGCCCTGGCCCTTGCACGCCCACCCTTGCGCGTGGTGATCGACGGTCGCTTGCGTCTGCCCCTCGATGCGCCGTTCTTCAAGGCCGGCCCCGCCCTGGTGGTGACTGCGGCGGCGATTGATCCACGCTATGCCGAAGCCGGCCATGAACTGCTGAGCTTGCCAGGGGAGGACGGTCGCGTCGACCTCCCAGCCCTGCTGCGCGAGCTGGCAGCCCGTGGCGCCAGCGAAGTACTGCTTGAAGCGGGTGCCAGCCTGGTCGGCGCCTTCGCCCAGCGTGGCCTGATCGACGAATACCAGATCTTTGTTGCCAGCAAGTTCCTGGGCTCCAGCGCCCGGCCATTGCTGGACTGGCCGCTGAACTACATGAGTGAGGCGGCGCAGCTGAAAATCACTGAAATGCGCGCAGTAGGCGATGACTGGCGAGTCACTGCGATCCCAGTGCCGGTACCCGGCGTATAATTCCAGGCTAGCTACGCGCAGCCCTGTTCTCGAGGAGGACTCATGTTCACCGGCATCATCGAATCCATAGGCAGCATCCGTTCCCTGACCCCCAAAGGTGGCGACGTGCGGGTGTATGTCGAAACCGGCAAGCTCGACCTGGGCGACGTCAAACTCGGCGACAGTATTGCCGTCAACGGCGTGTGCCTGACCGCAGTCGAGTTGCCAGGCGACGGCTTCTGGGCCGACGTCAGCCGCGAAACCCTCGACTGCACCGCCTTCAACGACCTGAAAAGCGGTAGCCGGGTCAACCTGGAAAAAGCCCTGACCCCGACCACCCGCCTGGGCGGCCACCTGGTCAGCGGTCACGTCGACGGTGTCGGCGAAGTGGTGTCGCGCAGCGATAACGCCCGCGCCATCCAGTTCCGCATTCGTGCGCCCAAGGAGCTGGCCAAGTACATTGCCCACAAAGGTTCGATCACTGTCGATGGCACCAGCCTGACCGTGAACGTTGTCGATGGCGCCGAGTTCGAGCTGACCATCGTCCCGCATACCCTGGCCGAAACCATCATGGCCGACTACCGTCCCGGTCGTCGGGTCAACCTTGAGGTCGACCTGCTGGCCCGTTACCTGGAGCGTCTGCTGCTGGGTGACAAAGCCGCCGAGCCGAGCAACGGCAGCGGCATTACCGAAAGTTTCCTGGCCGCCAACGGCTACCTGAAATCCTGATTTGAAAGGGGGTGCCGCGTGGCGCTCAACAGCATCGAAGAACTGGTAGAAGACATCCGCCAGGGCAAAATGGTCATCCTCATGGATGACGAAGACCGCGAGAACGAAGGCGACCTGATCATGGCCGCCGAATGCTGCAAGGCTGAACACATCAACTTCATGGCCAAGCACGCCCGTGGCCTGATCTGCATGCCAATGTCGCGCGAGCGCTGCGAAACGCTCAAGCTGCCACTGATGGCGCCGCGCAACGGTTCGGGTTTCGGTACCAAGTTCACCGTCTCGATCGAAGCCGCCGAAGGCGTGACCACCGGCATCTCCGCCGCTGACCGTGCACGCACGGTGCAGGCTGCAGCCGCCCGTGATGCCAAGGCTGAAGATATCGTCAGCCCGGGCCACATCTTCCCGCTGATGGCCCAGCCGGGTGGCGTGCTGACCCGCGCCGGCCACACCGAGGCCGGTGTTGATCTGGCCATGCTGGCCGGGCTGGAACCGGCCGGCGTGCTGGTGGAAATCCTCAACCCTGACGGCAGTATGGCGCGCCGCCCGGAGCTGGAGGTGTTCGCCCGCGAGCATGGATTGAAGATGGGCTCGATTGCTGAC
>JAVXRI010000038.1:0-47485 GCA_036643775.1 Pseudomonas sp.
GTCTGGGGCCTGAAGCGAGCGTTGGGTTTGCCATGGATACCTTCCTCGTGCATCAGCCGCGTAACCCGTTTGTGGCCGACTCGATGAGGTATCTGACGCAATGCCTCGACCAACCGTGGCCGCCCATAGGTGCTTCGACTGGCCGCATGGATCCTGTGCAGATCAATTCGAATCTGTTTGTCTGGATCTGGGCGAACCGGGCGGTTTAGGTAATCGTAAAATCCTGAAGCTGACACGCCCAACACCCGGCACAACAAACGCACCGGGAACTGAGCCCGCTCTTTAGCGACGAAGGCGTATCTCACCTGGACTCTTTGGCAAAGAATACCGCCGCCTTTTTTAGGATTTCACGCTCCATTTTGAGTTCAGCATTCTCGGCCCGTAATCGCGCCAGCTCGCTGCTCTCTTTGGTAACAGGTTGACGCTCTGGTGAACTCAACGGAAGACCTTTGCGTGACGCATCAACCCAGTTATCCAGCGTCTTAACAGACATCTCTAGCTGACGAGCGGCTTCGGTTCTGCCGACCGTTTCAGCCAGTGCGACAGCTTGGGCCTTGAATTCGTCGGTGTAGCTACGGCGGTTTGGTGGGTACATGGGAACCTCCAAGTTAGCGATGTAAGTATCGCTTCTTGGCGTCCGTTGTCATGGGACAGTTCCATGCCTACTTTTTCCAAGAAAAAAGTAGGCCGCCGTAAGGGCGGAAGGGGCCATCAGCGGCGCCACAGCAAATGGATAAGCTCCCATCCGAAATCCAGTCCGTTTCCAAGGTCATACTCCCGGGACCCCGTGAACAACCACAAAAAAGCCACCCGAAGGTGGCTTTTTCATACAACACCGAGGACTCAGTAAGCCTTGCCGGTCTTGTAGAAGTTCTCGAAGCAGAAGTTGGTCGCTTCGATGTAACCTTCGGCACCACCGCAGTCGAAACGCTTGCCCTTGAACTTGTAGGCAATAACGCAACCATCCTGCGCCTGTTTCATCAGTGCGTCGGTGATCTGAATTTCACCGCCCTTGCCCGGCTCGGTTTCTTCAATCAGTTTGAAGATGTCCGGGGTCATGATGTAACGGCCGATGATCGCCAGGTTCGACGGCGCATCTTCAGGTTTTGGCTTCTCGACCATGTTGCGCACACGGTACAGGTCATCACCGATCAGGTCACCGGCGATCACACCGTACTTGCTGGTTTCCTGCGGGTCGACTTCCATGATCGCAACGATGGTGCAGCGATACTGTTTGTACAGCTTGACCATTTGCTTGAGCACGCCGTCACCGTCGAGGTTGACGCACAGGTCGTCGGCCAGCACCACAGCGAACGGTTCGTCGCCGATCAGCGGACGACCGGTGAGGATCGCATGGCCCAGGCCTTTCATTTCGGTCTGACGAGTGTAAGAGAACGAGCACTCATCGAGCAGACGACGGATGCCGACCAGGTATTTTTCCTTGTCGGTGCCCTTGATCTGGTTTTCCAGCTCGTAGCTGATGTCGAAGTGGTCTTCCAGGGCGCGCTTGCCGCGGCCGGTAACAATGGAAATCTCGTTCAGTCCAGCTTCCAGCGCTTCTTCAACGCCGTACTGGATCAGTGGCTTGTTCACCACCGGCAGCATTTCCTTGGGCATGGCTTTGGTAGCGGGCAGGAAGCGAGTGCCGTAACCGGCTGCCGGGAACAAGCATTTCTTGATCATATACGTCCTTAACAAGGGCTTTGCGTACGAAATTCGGCGCAGTCTAATCAGGCGGCGGTCACCTTACAATGCCCCCCATCAGCTGGCCGATGCCATGATAGAGAAATCCTAGTGTAGATAGTTCCCGGGGAAGGTAAATATCACGCCTGTACAACGCCGGGAACTGTCGGTGAGAGCGGCGCTCCCACCGACACCGAAGGCTCTACAACGAGCCCTTGCCGATCAGCACTCCGTCTATCGTTTGCCCATACAGATTGACCCCGTCATTGGCGTGATACTTGACCCGCGTCTTCTCGATCGAGCCCTCCACCAGCCGCGGATCCTGGGGCCGTTCATGGCGGTTGATGTAGGCGGCAACATCCCAGGCCTGCTGATCGCTCAGGGTGCCGGGCTTGCCCAGGGGCATGTTGTACTTGATGAAGGAGGCCGCGGTATTGATCCGGTGCATGCCTGCGCCCCAGTTGTACGAGTCCTTGCCCCAGAGCGGCGGCATCACGTAGTCCTGCGCCACTTTCTGGCCCTGACCTTCAGCACCGTGGCAAATCGCGCACTGCTGCTGATAAACCTGCTCTCCGCGCTTGAAGTCATAGCCCTGAGCCGGCTGCGCCACCTCGGGATAACCACGCCCCGGGGTTTCCACGCCAATCGGCGCTTTGCTTGCCAACCAGTAGGCGTACACCGACAGCGCGGTCATTTCCGGGCTGTCTGCCGCCGGCGGCTTACCGTTCATACTGAACTGGAAGCAGCCCTGGATACGCTCGGCAAAGGTGTTGACCTTGTCGTTTTTCTTGCGGTACGCCGGGTACATCGGATACGCGCCCCACAGCGGCGCCGAATTACCCAGACGCCCCTGATCGAGGTGGCAGTTGCTGCAGTTCAGGCCATTACCGACCTTGTCCGGCAGCAGTCGCCGGGTGTCGACGAACAGCGCGTGGCCCTGGCGGACCATCTTGCCGAAGGCGTTGTCCGGCAGTTCACTTTCAGCTGGCGGGGCAAAACCCTGGGCACCAGCAGCCGCTGGGACCTTGAGCTGCGACTGGTCTTCCATGGCAATCGGGGCGGCGTGGGCACTGCCCAGCGCGAGGGCCAGGGCGGCGAACATGAGTGACTTCATGGCTTGACCTCCTGGCTGGCAGGGTTGGCAAAGTAATCAGCCAGCGCCTTCACTTCCTCATCGCTCATGGCCTTGGCCACTCCTACCATCAGCTGGTTGGGATCGTTGCTGCGGCTGCCGTCGCGCCAGGCATTGAGTTGCGCCACCAGGTACGCGGCGGGCTGATGTGCCAACGGCGGAAAGTGCTCACCCACACCGGCACCGCCCGGCCCATGACATTGCACGCAACCGGGAATCTTGCGATTCCAGTCGCCGTACAAGGCCAGCTTCTGCGTGGCATCCGCCGCCATCTGTTGCCTGCGGCTATCTGCCACGGCGTCGCTCGGCATGGCTGCCAGGGTGGTCGTCACCGCCTGGATTTCCTCATCGCTGAGGGCGTTGGCCAGGGGTTCCATGATCGGGTTCTTGCGACTGCCGCTACGAAAGTCGTGCAGCTGCTTGCTCAGGTAAGCGGCGGGCAACCCGGCCAGGCGCGGAAAACCCGCTGCGGCCATGCCTTTGCCGTCGACACCATGGCACCCCAGACACGCCATCGCGGCGGGGTTCTGGCCGCCCTGGGTGAAGATTTTCTGACCGTCTGCGGCAAGGGCTGCGGGAACTGAAAAGAGCAGCACGCTGCTCATCAGGATTCGATCCAGTGGGATCATCACGGGCTCCATTCTCTTGTTATAAGTCTGGTTATAAGCTTAGGCTTATTTTTCATAAGCCTATGGATAGTAGGCCTATCAACCTTCAGCGACAACGCTGAAGCTGAAGAGAAAATGGCAAATCGCCAGCTGAATCGATTAGGGCGTATGCCCTGAACGACCGCTCATCAGCCCGCTAATGCTGTTGCGCCAACCCTGTCGAATCCCCTCTTGCCCGGACGACCATGAATACATTCCCCCCGCAGGAGCGTAACCATGGACAACGACCGCAACCCGCAAGTGGTTTCCCGCAGCGAATGGCTCAGTGCCCGGCGACAGTTGCTGCTGCATGAAAAGGCCCTGACCCACCAGCGTGACGAACTCAGCAGAGCCCGGCGCGCGCTGCCCTGGGTACGGATCGAGCAGAACTACAGCTTCGAAGGCCCCCAGGGGCACCTGAACCTCTCCGACCTGTTCGCCGGGCGCAGCCAGCTATTGGTCTATCACTTCATGTTCGCCGACGGCTGGAGCGAAGGTTGCAGTGGCTGCTCGTTCCTCGCCGACCACTTCGACGGCGCCAACCTGCACCTGGCCCACCACGATGTCGCACTGGTAGCCGTGTCGCAGGCGCCGTTTGCCCAGTTCCAGGCTTTCAAGCGGCGCATGGGCTGGAAGTTCCCCTGGGTCTCGTCCCACGGCAGCCCGTTCAACCGGGAGTTCGGCGTCAGCGTCAGCGACGACGGCAGCAGTCAGTACAACTACGAACCCTACTCGGGCAACGAAACCGAGCTGCCAGGCTTGAGCGTGTTCTATCGCGACACTGACGGGACGCTCTTTCACACCTACTCAAGCTACGCCCGCGGCCTGGATATCCTGGTCGGCGCCTACAACTTCCTCGACCTGATGCCCAAGGGGCGCAACGAAGAAGGCACCATGGACTGGGTGCGCCATCACGACCGCTACGAGGGGGCCAAGGCCGACAAGTCCCACTGCTGCCACGAGTGAATCTGAATCAAAAGTACTTGAGTCAGGCAATGTCCCGACGTCGCTGTTTCAGCGCGTCGGGTGCTGCAGCTCTCAACAACGGACAACGACATGAAGTCACGTGCCACGTTCGTCGAGCTGTAACCCTGCGGGCCTTTGCCCTACAGTATTGCGCGCAACTTCTCGCGCCACTGTTCTAGGTTTGCCTTGATGATCATCCAGCCGCAAAAACCCTCCATCCGTGTCCTGCTGTTCTCGCTCAAGGGCTCGATCATTCCGGCCATCTGGCGCAAAGTGCTGTACACCGTGCTGATCAGCTCGGCCGTGGTTGCCACCCACGGCACCCTGTTCGAGTACAAGGTCATCCTCACCGCGACGCCCTTTACCTTGTGGGGCCTGACCCTGGCGATCTTCCTCGGCTTCAGGAACACCGTGGCCTACCAGCGCTTCTGGGAGGCACGCACGCTGTGGGGCGAGCTGTTGATCGTCAGCCGCAACCTGACTCGCCAAACCCTGAGCCTGCTGCCCGGCCTCGACGCTGGCCAGCGCCGCGCGCTGCTCGATCCGTTGATCGCATTCGCCTATGTACTGCGCGACCAGTTACGCGGCACCCCCGCCAGCGCCGATCTGCAGCGTTTGCTCGACGGCCCGACCCGAACCCTGCTGGCCAGCAGCGATGCCCCGGCCAGCCGCCTGCTCGGCATCGTCGGTCAGCGCTTCATGACCCAGGTGCGTGACGCCGGTGGTGGCGAAGTACTCCAGGCCAATATTGACCAGCAACTGAGCCGCCTGTCCTACGTGCTGGGTGGCTGCGAACGGATCAAGAACACGCCGATCCCCTACCCCTATATTCTGATGCTGCACCGCATCGTGCATGTCTACTGCTTCCTGCTGCCGTTCTGCCTGGTCGACAGCATCGGCTGGTTCACCCCGTTTGCCGTCTGTGTGCTGGCCTACACCTTCTTTGGCCTGGATGCACTGGGTGACCAGATCGCCGATCCCTTCGACACCCAGCCCAACGACCTGGCGCTGGACGCGATGTGCCGTAATCTGGAAATCGCTGTACGCGAGCTCTCCGGCGATTCAGCGCCGGCGCAGCTGCAACCGGTCAAGGGTGTTCTGCTCTGAGCGCAGGCTCTCCAGCGCGCGCCGCGTAGCGCTGGGCCAGCACGGCGCAGACCATCAGCTGGATCTGGTGGAAGATCATCAACGGCAAGATCATCGCGCCGATGCCGCCGCCGACAAACAGCACCTGAGCCATCGGCACGCCGGTGGCCATGCTCTTTTTCGAACCGGCAAACAAGATAGTGATGCGGTCTTCGACGTTGAACCCCAGCCAGCGCCCGAGGGCCGCCGTGCACCACAGCACCACGGCCAGCAACAGGCAGCAGACCAGCGCCAGCCCGGCCAGCCGTGAAGGCGCCACCGAATGCCACAGGCCGCTGACCACCGCATCGCTGAACGCGGTGTAGACCACCAGCAGGATCGAGCCCTGATCGACGATTTTCAGCCAGCGTGCATTACGCGCCACCCAGTAGCCGATCCAGCGTCGCGCCAGTTGCCCGGCGACAAAGGGCACCAGCAACTGCAGGACAATCTTCATCACCGCGTCCAGGCTTGAGCCGCTGTCGCCCTCCACGCCCATCAGCAAGACCACCAGCAACGGCGTCAACACGATGCCCAGCAAGCTGGAAGCAGCGGCGCTGCAGATCGCTGCGGGAATGTTGCCACGTGCCAGCGAGGTGAAGGCGATAGCCGACTGCACTGTCGCTGGCAACGCGCACAGATAGAGCACGCCCAGGTACAGCTCATCACCCACCAGCGGCAGGAACAGTGGCTTGAGCGCCATGCCCAACAACGGGAACATCACGAAGGTGCAGGCAAACACCAGCAGGTGCAGGCGCCAGTGTCCGGCCCCTGCCGCTACCGCCTCGCGCGACAGCTTGGCGCCGTGCAGGAAGAACAACAGGCCGATGGCCAGGTTGGTCAGCCAGCCGAACAGCACCGCCCCGCTGCCTTCACAGGGCAACAAGGTGGCAACGAGGATTACCCCGAGCAGGGCCAGGGTGAAATTGTCGAACAGCATGCGCAGGTACTTCATGGTCGCTCCTGACTTGTTATTGTGGCGCGGCAGACGATAAGGTCTTTGCACTTTCTTCACTAACGCCAGAACCCTGCCAGTGTCGCCAAACGGACAAACCACCCTGCCCGAGCCGCAAGCACTCGAACACCTTAGCCAGCTGCCGCGTCCGCTCTACGGCCATGTCCAGAGCTTGCCCAACATCGTCCTCGGCTACCGCCATGCGCACCCTTGGGGGCAGCTGTCCTATGCCCTTGGCGGTGTGCTGCAAGTGCACACCGATAACGGTTTCTACCTGGTGCCGCCGCAACGCGCCGTGTGGATTCCGGCACAAGTCCAGCACCGGGTCAGTTGCCCGGGCGACACCTGCCTGCGCAGTCTCTATCTGCAACACGCCCCGGTTGCCTGGTCTGGCACACAGTGCCGGGTGATTGCGGTCAACCCGCTGTTGCGCGAACTGATCCGTACCTTCAGTGAGCTGCCGGTGCACTATGACCCTCAGGGCGCCGACGGGCGCCTGGTGCAGGTGCTGCTCGATCAACTGGCGATGGCTGACGAGCAACAACTGATGTTGCCGCTTCCCCGGCACAATCACCTGCGCGCACTGTGCAACCACCTGCAGGCACAGCCCGATGCGCCAACCAGCCTGGGCGACTGGGCGATCCAGGCGGGCGTGTCGGAAAAGACCCTGAGCCGTCTGTTCCAGCGCGAAACCGGCCTGAGCTTTCGTCTCTGGCGCCAGCGCATGCGCCTGCTCAGCGCGCTGCCGGCACTGGAGCGTGGAGAGCGGGTCACCGATGTCGCCCTGGCCTGCGGCTATGATTCGGTGTCGGCCTTTATCGCCGTGTTCGGCAAGCAGTTCGGGCTGCCGCCGGGGGCGTTCTTTCGGGTCCGGGCCGAGGGTTTATAGAAGGGTTTCAGCGGCCGTGGCACTGCACAACCATGCCTTGAACGCCAACATCGCCGTGGTCTCGGCCCGCGACTGCAGGCGCGTCAACCAGTAACTGCCGGTGCTGATGCTGACCGCGAAGGGCTGGCGAATGGCATCGCTGGCCAGCAGCCGTTCGAACATCAAGGGTGGCGCCAGGGCGACGCCCACCCCTTGCTGCGCAGCCTCCATCATCCCCAGCGACGAGTCGAAGACCACGGTGCGCGCCGGCTGTACTGCGCCAGTTACGCCCGCGGCAATGAACCACTCGGTCCACTCATCAGTACGGTAAGAACGTAGCAAGGTCTGTTGCAGCAGGTCCGCCGGTGACTGCAGCTGCGCCGCGATCTGCGGCGTACAGAGCACCGACAGCGGGGCTTCGAACAAGGGCACGGCCTCGATGCCGTGCCAGGCGCCACTGCCGAAACGGATCGCGTAGTCGAGCCCTTCGGCAGCGACGTCGACACGGTTGTTGTTGGTCGACAGACGCAGATCGATATAGGGGTGGCGGGCCTGGAAATCCGCCAGACGCGGCAGCAACCAGCCGACGGCAAACGTGCCCACGGCGCCCACCGTCAGTACCTCCCGATAGTGCCCGCCTTCAAAACGGTCGAGTGCCTGGGCGATGCGGTCAAAGCATTCGCGCAGCACCGGCAACAGGGTTTCCCCCTCGCTGGTCAGCATCAGGCCACGGGGCAGGCGCTTGAACAGTGTGACCTTGAGCTGAGCCTCAAGGCTTTTGACCTGATGGCTGACGGCGGCCTGGGTCACGCACAGCTCGATCGCTGCGCGGGTGAAACTCAGGTGCCGCGCCGAGGCCTCGAAGGCGCGCAAGGCATTCAGCGGCAGATGCGGCCGGATCATCAGGACTCCATAATTTTTCTAATGGCTGCTGCGAAATATCATCGTTTGTCACGGAGCGGCAAACTACCTAGATTGGCGGTCCCTGCTGCAGCCAGGCTCACCACCCTCCACGCATATGGAACCTTGCCCGATGATGCACCAAAAAACCAAGGTCAAGCCAGGGATTCTGGCAGCTCTAACACTTGCCCTGGCGACCGGCCAGAGCGTCGCAAGCGCCCTGCCCGAAGCGCAGCTTGAGTCAGCGGTGAACACCGCCGTGCGCCCGCTGATGCAGCAGCAGGCTATTGCCGGCATGGCCGTAGCCGTCAGCGTCAACGGCAAGCAGCACTACTTTAACTACGGGGTGGCATCGAAACAGACCGGCCAGCCGGTGAGCGCCGATACGCTGTTCGAGATCGGTTCTGTCAGTAAAACCTTCACCGCGACCCTCGCCGCCCTGGCCCAGGCCAACGGCAAGCTGTCGCTGAGCGATCCGGCCAGCAAGCACTGGCCGCAGTTGAAGGGCACTGCGTTCGATGGCATCACCCTGCTCAACCTCGGTACCTACAGCGCTGGCGGCCTGCCCTTGCAGTTCCCGGATGAGGTCAAGGATCAAGCCTCTTTGCTTGACTACTACCGCCACTGGAAAGCCGACTATGCCCCTGGCACGCATCGGCTGTATTCCAACCCGAGCCTGGGCCTGTTCGGCTACCTGGCCGCAAAAAGCCAGGACACCCCGTTTGTCGAACTGATGGAAAAACAGCTGCTGCCACAGCTGGGCCTGCAACACACCTTCGTCGAAGTGCCTGCGGCACAAATGGGCAACTATGCCCAAGGCTATGACAAAGAGGATAAAGCGGTGCGTGTCGGTCCGGGAGCGCTGGATGCCGAGGCCTACGGACTGAAAACCACTTCCGCCGATTTGCTCCGCTATGTCGACGCCAACCTGCAGCCACAAAGCCTCAGTGCGCCGTTGCAGCGGGCCATGGCCACAACCCAGACCGGTTATTACCGCGTAGGTGAAATGACCCAGGGCCTGGGCTGGGAGCAGTACCGCTACCCGCTGACCCTGGATCAATTGCTGGCAGGAAACTCCACGTCGATGACCCTCGAACCCCACCGGGTCAACTGGCTGAAACCGGCCCAGCCGCTGCAAGACAACACGCTGCTGAACAAGACCGGCTCAACCAACGGCTTCGGTGCCTACGTGGTTTTCGTACCGTCCAAACACATCGGCATTGTGCTGCTGGCGAACAAAAACTACCCGAATGCCGAACGGGTAAAGGTGGCCCATGCGATCCTCACCGCGCTGGACCAATAGTGCTTACGGTGTACCGTTGCGCCCATGCCGACGGTAGCCTTCGCGCTCGCTCAAACGCTCGTAATAGGCCTGCACCGCTGGCAGCGCAGGACGCTCCAGCGGCGTCTGGAACCAGCGGTTGACCGACAGGCCAATGGGGATATCGGCCAGGGAAAACGCCTCGCCGCTGACGTAGGCACCGGTGCGTTCGAGCTGGTTATCGAGGATGCTCATGTTCCGCGCCCAATTGCGACAGGCCGCCGCCAGGGCTTCGGGGTCCTGGTGCGCGGGCGACTGGCGCACCAGCGAGAGAAAGGCATAGCTCCAGGCCCCGTTGAGGTCGGTCGCCTGCCAGTCCATCCACTGGTCGACCCGCGCGCGCGACTTTGCCGCCGTCGGGTACAGATGCTCGCCGCCATACTGGTTGACCAGGTAACGGATGATGCTGTTGGACTCCCACAGCACAAAATCGCCATCCTCGATCACCGGCACCATGGCATTGGGATTAAGCGCCAGAAAAGCCTCGCTGTGCGTCGACTGAAAGCCCGAGCCCCAGTCTTCACGTTCGAATGCCAGCCCCAGCTCGGTGCAGGTCCACACCACCTTGCGCACGTTGATCGATGAAGCCTTGCCCAGTATTCGCAGCATCATTCACTCCTGTGTTTCCTGTTGAGTCAGCCGTTGCAAAAACAGGCTGAACAGCTCCGATTGTGATGAAACACCCAGCTTGGCGTACAGGTTGCGGCGGTGCACTTTCACCGTTTCCTGGGAAATGCTCAGGCGCTTGGCAATCGCTTTGCTGGAGTTGCCACGCAGCACCAGGCGGGCGATTTCCAGTTCGCGGGCCGACAGGGTGTCGCTGCCGAAGTGCTCCAGCGCGCGCTCCACCGGGGTGACCTGAGTGCCGTTGTCCTGGGTCGGGTTCTGCAACTGCCAGTGCTGGCGCAAGAGCGCCAGCAGCCAGGGCGCGTACAGCGTCATCTGACCCAGGTGTGCGGTCTCGAAGCGCTGCTTGGCACCGAGGGAGATCGCCAACCGCTGCCCCGGCGCCAGGTTAAGGATCAACTGTAGCTCGTCCTCGCCAATGGCCGAGCGAAAGTAGTTCTGGAAATAGTCGCTTTTGCGAAACTCGTCCGGCGCCACCTCCTCCATGCGGTAGACGCCGTCGGCCAGGCCGTCCTGCATGGCCTGGTTGAACGGGTCGAGCAGGTACAGACCACTGAGGTACAGGGGCATGGGCGATGGTGTATCGCTGAAGCCGCGGTCGAACTCGGCCAGCACCACCGGTGCGCAGTCGTTCTCGGCAAAGATCACCAGACCGTTGTCGAACGGCAGCATCTGGTTCAACAACGTCAGGGTCTGGTGCCAGAATCCTGGCCGCCCCAACTGCTCTATCACCTTGGCCAGCCCGTGATGATGGGCGGCTGCTTCGAATAGCGTCTGCACCGATAACTCCTGAGGGGTAACGACTGGGGGTAATCGCCAACGGCGGGCCGAGTTCCTAGACTCTGCACACCGGCACGCAATAGTGCGGTCGCCCGCCCCGTTTGTCATGTGCGGCATGATCCCGAGGCAGGCACCGCAATGAGCGGCCTTCGAACCTTTCCGCTGGAGCAGTGAAGCAATGCGTATTCGTGAGCTGGGCATCCGTATTGGCATGGGCAAACCCGGCGTCTACAACGCCATCACCGATGTACCGGGCGTGCGTGTCGGTCATCACACGATCCACCGCGAAAACGGCGAACACTCGGTACACACCGGCGTCACCGTGATCGAGCCACGGCCGCAACCGGCGCACCTGCAACCGTGCTTTGCCGGTGTCCATGTACTCAACGGCAACGGTGACGCCACCGGCCTGGAGTGGATTCGCGAAGCAGGCCTTTTGACCACGCCGATTGCCTACACCAACACCCACAGCGTCGGCGTGGTCCGCGATGCGCTGGTGGCTGCCGAACGCGAGCTGGGCAAGCAACGCACCTACTGGTGCATGCCCACGGTGCTGGAAACCTACGATGGCGTGCTCAATGACATCTGGGGCCAGCACGTCACCGCCGAACACGTCCACGCGGCCCTGGCCGATGCCCGCAGCGGGCCGGTGAGCGAAGGTTGCGTAGGCGGCGGCACCGGGATGATCTGTCACGAATTCAAGGGCGGCATCGGCACATCCTCGCGAGTATTGAGCGCAGAGGCCGGTGGCTGGACCGTCGGCGCCCTGGTGCAAGCCAACTATGGCGTGCGCGAAGCACTGCGGGTGGGCGGCTATCCTGTCGGCCAGGTGCTGAGCGAGCTGCCTTCGCCGTTTCATGGCAGCGAAAACATCGGCGAGGCCGGCATGGGCTCGATTGTCGTGACCCTGGCCACCGACGCGCCGCTGCTGCCCCACCAGTGCACGCGCCTGGCGCAGCGCGCCAGTGTCGGCCTGGCACGGGTCGGCGGCGGCACCGAGGACACCAGTGGCGATATCTTCGTGGCCTTTTCAGTGGGCAACAGCGACTTGCCGGTAACCAACGTCGGCCGTCCGGGCGAACCGACTACCACGGTGCAGATGGTCAATAACGACCATATATCCGCCCTGTTCAGCGCCGCTGCCGATGCCGTGGAGGAAGCTATCCTCAATGCGATGCTTGCCGCCAGCGACTTGCAAGCCAATGGCCAGCAAGCCCTGGCGCTGAAGCCCGAACAGCTGCTTGAAGCCTTGCACGCCGTCGGCTGGAAAGCTGATCCATGCGCTTTAGAGCGGTCCTGACTGACAAGGCACTCGTTGCTGCGACAATTTGTCGGTATGGTGGTATTCAGAAGATGGACGTTTACCCGCTCACAGGAAACCCAGAATGCCCCAACGTGAAGTTATCAATGCATCTGTCAGCCCAAAAGGCAGCCTGGAAACACTGTCTCAACGTGAAGTACAGCAACTGAGTGAAGCCGGTTCCGGCAGCCTGTACACCTTGTTCCGCCAGTGCGCGCTGGCAATCCTCAACACCGGCGCGCATGTCGACAACGCCAAGACCATCCTCGAAGCCTACAAGGACTTCGAGGTGCGCATTCACCAACAGGATCGCGGCGTGCGCCTGGAGCTGCTCAATGCTCCAGCCGACGCCTTCGTCGATGGCGAGATGATCGCCAGCACCCGCGAAATGCTCTTCAGCGCCCTGCGCGACATCGTCTACACCGAAAGCGAACTGGCCAGCCAGCGCATCGATCTGGAAAGCTCCCAGGGCATCACCGACTACGTCTTCCACTTGCTGCGCAACGCCCGCACCCTGCGCCCGGGTGTTGAGCCGAAGATGGTGGTGTGCTGGGGCGGCCACTCGATCAGCACCGAGGAATACCAGTACACCAAGAAGGTCGGCCACGAACTGGGCCTGCGTAAACTGGATGTCTGCACCGGCTGTGGTCCGGGGGTGATGAAAGGCCCGATGAAAGGCGCGACCATTGCCCATGCCAAGCAGCGCATGAGCAGCAGCCGCTACCTGGGCCTGACCGAGCCCGGCATCATCGCCGCCGAAGCGCCCAACCCGATCGTCAACGAACTGGTGATCCTGCCGGACATCGAAAAACGTCTTGAGGCGTTCGTACGTGTCGGCCACGGCATCATCATCTTCCCTGGTGGCGCCGGGACTGCCGAAGAGTTCCTGTACCTGCTCGGCATCCTCATGCACCCGGACAACCGCGACCTGCCGTTCCCGGTTATCCTCACCGGGCCGAAAAGCGCCGAACCCTATCTGCAACAGCTGCATGCCTTCGTCCAGGCCACCCTCGGCGACGAGGCCGGCAACTACTACCAGATCGTCATCGACAACCCGGCCGAGGTGGCCCGACAAATGGTCGAGGGGCTCAAAGAGGTCAAGCAGTTCCGCCGCGAGCGCAACGACGCGTTCCATTTCAACTGGCTGCTGAAGATCGAAGAAAGCTTCCAGCGCCCCTTCGACCCGACCCACGAAAACATGGCCGGGCTGCAATTGCGCCGTAACTTGCCCGCCCACGAACTGGCCGCGAACCTGCGCCGGGCGTTTTCCGGGATTGTCGCCGGCAACGTCAAGGACAAGGGTATCCGCCTGATCGAAGAACAAGGCCCGTACGAAATTCATGGCGATGCGGCGGTATTGCACCCGCTGGGCAAACTGCTGGAAGCCTTCGTCGCCCAGCACCGCATGAAGCTGCCCGGTGGCGCCGAATACGTACCCTGCTACCGCGTCGTGACCTGATTCCGACCCTCCCCTGCGTTGCGGGCACAGCCAGTGCCCGCAACATTTGCTGCCATTTTCCTACCCCCTTCAGTGAACCTGCCTGCAGAAAAGTGGTCTTTCTGCTGGCGGCTTGCGTGCACGCCCGTGTTCACCGGCCCAGTCATCGGGCTTTTAATTTTTACTTCACGCGAAGACCATCATGCCTATCTCTCGTCCTGTTCCTGCGGCGCTTGCCCCTGTTTTCTCTTCTTCCCTGCGCCCGCGCAACAGACTTGCCTTCGGCCTGATCGGTGCATTGATTGCCCTGAGCGGTGTTGCACAGGCCGAAGAAGCGCCCACCAGCAGCGAGCGCTGGGTCAGCGATAGCCTGACCACCTTCGTGCGTAGCGGGCCTACCAACGGCCACCGCATCGTCGGCAACCTCAAGTCCGGGCAGAAAGTCACCCTGCTCGATACCCAGGGCAACTACAGCCAGGTCCGCGGTGAGTCCGGCGATATCGTCTGGATCACCAGCAGCGACCTGCAGCCGGTCCCCGGCCAGGCCGAACGTGTGCCGCAACTGACCGAGCAGGTCAGTCAGTTGAGCCAGCAGCTCAAGACTATCGACGACAGCTGGAAAGCCCGCGTGCAAGGCATGCAGGAAACCCTCGACTCGCGCAAAACCCTGATCGAGGAACTGGAAGCGCGCAGCAAGGCGCTCAATGCCGAGCTGAGCGACACCCAGTCGGAGCTGCGCAGCACCCAGGCACGCCTGGGCGATGAGAACAAACAGGTATTGATGCGCTACATGGTCTACGGCGGCGGTATCGCCGGTGCCGGTCTGCTTGCCGGCCTGATCCTCCCGGCCCTGAGCCGCGGACGCAAGCGCAACGACCGCTGGTTCTGAGTTCTAGCGCAAGCAGCGGGGTGACGCGGGGCTGTTCAATCCTTAAAGTGCACGGACACAAACCGTGTCGAACGAGGATTGAAGCATGCCCTCCTGTGAGCTCGTGCTTGAGCGTATTTCGTTGCCAGCCCCGATCGGCCAGGTGCTGATTGTCAGCGACGGTCAGCACCTGGTGGGGCTGGAGTTCGACGAGCCCGAGAGGCGCCTGTTGAAACTGCTGCACACACGCTACGGTGCGGCGCTAACGCTGCGTGAAACCACCGGAACGCCGTTCAGCACTCTAGTGCAGGACTACTTTGCCGGGGATCTGCATGCCCTCGATAACGTCCCGGTGAGCGCTGGCGGCACGGCGTTTCAACAGCGTGTCTGGGCGGCCTTGCGCCAGATCCCGGTGGGCGCCACCCGCACCTACGGCCAGATCGCCGCGATGATCGCCAGCCCCACGGCAGCCCGGGCAGTGGGACTGGCCAATGCGTTGAACCCGGTGAGCCTGGCCATTCCCTGCCATCGGCTGATCGGCAGTACTGGCGCGCTAACCGGCTATGGCGGTGGTATTGAACGCAAGCGCTGGTTGCTGGCGCACGAACGCAGGGTGTGCGCATGAGCAGGGGGGCTTGGCGGTTGTTAGGTGCCGATGGCGTCGAGTACCTGAGCGAACAGCCGGGGCAGTTTGGCGGGCATCGGCGCAGCAAGATTTATGGGCGCCTGGATTGCCCGGGGGCGTTGCGGGTTATTGCTCGGGGTGGTTATGTGAAACATCGGGTGTTCTTTCTTGATGCTGAAACAGCCCGTGCGGCGGGGTATCGGCCTTGTGCGGTGTGTATGCGTGAGGCTTACAGGCAGTGGAAACCAGGGGGCCGCTGACGCGGCCATCGCGGATAAATCCGCTCCTACCCGGCGATCGAGCGCGAAGCGCTCGTAATCCCTCAACCTGCACACTCACGCAACCACTCGACCATCACCCTAACCCGCATCGGCAGCGGCTCACGTGGTGGATGCACGAGGTAGTAACCCTGCCCGGCAGACGCTTCGAAATCCCCCAGCGGCAAGATCAACAAACCCTGATCAATCAACGGCTGGACCAACTGCCGACGGCCCATCGCCACGCCCACGTGATTGCTCGCCGCAAGCGCACACAGATCAGCACGGTCGAAGGTCATCCCGCCGCCCGGCAAGTGCGCTTGCGCATCGTGCAGACGCGCCCAGCGCTGCCACTCGGCGTCGAACGCCGCATGCTCCCAGGCCAGAGCATCATGCAACAGCGTGCACTGCTGCAACCGTTGCGGCGCACCGATCAGGCCATGGCGCTCGGCATACTGGCGGCTGCACACCGGTGCCACCTGTTCAGTCATCAGCAACTCGCTGGCAAGACCTGGAAACTCACCATCACCATAAAGCAGCGCCAGGTCGATGTGTCGGGCGCGAAAATCCACCGGCTCGTTGCCGGTGCGAATATCCAGACTGATCTGCGGATAACGCTGCTGGAAGTCCGCCAGCCGTGGCACCAGCCAGCACTGGGTGATGGATGGCCGGGCGTAGAGGGTCAATGCGCCACTGACGGTGGACGTCGAATCCGGTTGCAGGGCTTCTTCCAGGTCCTCCACCAGCCCCTGTACCAGTCGGTACAACCGTTCGCCCTCTGCGGTCAGGCGTATCTGCCGGGTCAGGCGCTCGAACAAGCGCAGTTCCAACGCCTGTTCGAGGCGGGCGATACGATGGCTGACGGCGCTCGGGGTCAGGCACAGTTCTTCAGCTGCCAGGGTAAAGCTCAAGTGCCGCGCGGCCACGGCAAAGGTGTGCAGGTTGGCAAACTGTGCCCCCGTGAGGCGGGCGCCGAGGCGCGGTGGCAGGTTGAGCATGCTCACTGTCCGGCCAGCACGGTACGGCCCTTGGCCAGATAAGCGTCCATCTCCTCCCGCGGCACCATGCTGCCGCCCGTGCCCCAGACCAGATGGGTAGCCTGCGCCATGCGCGCCTCGCTCAGGCCAAGGCGCTGACGATAGCCCTGCTGTTCCTGCAGGACCCGTACCATTCCGGGTACCCCCGCCAGCGCCGACGGTTCCAGTTCATAACCCTCGCACGCCTGCAACTGCGCCAGCAGGCGGTACAGGGTTGCATCGTCCATGGTGTAGTAACCATCGATCAGACGCTGCATCGCCCGTCCGACAAACCCCGAAGGCCTGCCCACCGCCAGGCCGTCGGCGGCGGTCTGGTTGTCGATACCGAAGTCATACACCGAAACGCCATCGTGCAGCCCGGTGTACACCCCGAGGAACATGCACGGCGAATGGGTCGGCTCGGCGAACAGGCAGTGCACCGCATCCCCGAACACCAGCTTCAGGCCGAACGCCACGCCGCCAGGGCCACCACCCACGCCGCAAGGCAAGTAGACAAACAATGGATGCTCGGCGTCCACCGTAATGCCCTGCTGCGCCAACTGACGCTGCAGGCGCTCGGCTGCCACGGCATAACCGAGGAACAGGTTGCGCGAATTCTCGTCGTCGACGAAATGGCACTGCGGATCTGCCTCGGCTTCCCGCCGCCCCTGCTCCACCGCCACACTGTAGTCGGCGCTGTACTCGCGGACCTCGACGCCATGGGCACGCAAACGGTCCTTCTTCCATTGCCGGGCGTCAGCCGACATGTGCACCGTAGCCTTGAAGCCCAGGCGTGCACTGATGATGCCGATCGACAAGCCGAGGTTACCGGTAGAGCCCACGGCAATGCTGTACTGGCCGAAGAAAGCCCGTGCCGCTTCGCTGTCGAGTTTGGCGTAGTCATCGCCCGGTTTCAGCAAGCCGCCAGCCAGCGCCAGGTCTTCAGCATGCTTGAGCACTTCATAGATGCCGCCACGGGCCTTGATCGAGCCGGAAATCGGCAGCAGGTTATCGGCCTTGAGCCACAACGCCCCGCCGTCAGGCAATTGATGCTCGGTGCGCAACACGCCGTGCAGGGCCGGCAGTGGCAGCAATGGCGACTCGATAATGCCGTTGCTGGCCACTGTTGCGGGGAACGCCGACTGAATGAACGGCGCGAAACGCTGTAAACGCTCACTGGCCTCACGCACGTCCTGCCGACTCAGTGGAACATCCGCCAGGGCCTGCACGCTCGGCGCAAGCTGCGGGTTGAACCAGCTGGTTGCACGCAACGCCACCAGATCGGCGATCAGTGGATGGGTCTGGCACCAGGCGTTAACGGTTTTTTCCAGCGGCATTGTGGTACTCCATTGGCAAGCGGATAGAACGATTAAGCGTCAGCCGCCAGCGCCTTTACAACCGATGGTTACACACAGCATGGATGATCCTGGTTCAGCCATGGCAAGGCGTGCAGAGCGGCGCACTTCTGCTACCGTGGGAGAACCCTCTTCATCGTCTGACGTATCGAACACAGGTGACCCATCATGGCGCGCACCACCCCCATCGAGCTGTACCGCAACATCGGCATCGTTGCCCATGTTGACGCTGGCAAGACCACCACCACCGAACGCATCCTGTTCTACACCGGGGTCAACCACAAAATGGGCGAGGTGCACGACGGCGCCGCGACCATGGACTGGATGGCCCAGGAACAGGAGCGCGGGATCACTATTACCTCTGCGGCCACCACGGCATTCTGGCAAGGCTCGACCAAGCAGTTTCCCGACAAGTATCGCTTCAACATCATCGACACCCCCGGTCACGTCGACTTCACCATTGAAGTGGAGCGTTCGCTGCGGGTGCTCGACGGTGCGGTGGTGGTGTTCAGCGGCGCCGATGGCGTGGAACCGCAATCGGAGACGGTCTGGCGCCAGGCCAACAAGTACCATGTGCCACGCATGGCCTATGTCAACAAGATGGACCGCCAGGGCGCCGACTTTCTGCGCGTGGTCAAACAGATCGACAAACGCCTGGGTCACCACCCGGTGCCGATCCAGTTGGCCATCGGTGCCGAGGAAAACTTCAAAGGCCAGATCGACCTGGTGAAGATGAAGGCCATCTACTGGAACGAAGATGACCAGGGCACCAGCTTTCGTGAAGAAGAGATTCCGACCGATATGCAGGACCTGGCCAATGAGTGGCGCGCACACATGATTGAAGCCGCTGCCGAGGCCAACGATGAATTCATGGAGCTGTACCTCAACGGCCAGGAACTGAGCAACGAGCAGATCAAGGCCGGCCTGCGCCAACGCACCCTGGCCAATGAAATTGTCCCGGCCATCTGCGGCTCGTCGTTCAAGAACAAGGGCGTACCGCTGATGCTCGATGCGGTGATCGACTATTTGCCGGCACCCTCGGAAATCCCGGCGATCAACGGTACCGACCCGGATAACGAAGACAAACACCTGGAACGTCACGCCGACGACAACGAACCGTTCTCGGCGCTGGCGTTCAAGATCGCCACCGACCCCTTTGTCGGCACCCTGACCTTCGCCCGCGTCTACTCCGGCGTGCTCAGCTCCGGCAACGCCGTGCTCAACTCGGTCAAGGGCAAGAAGGAACGCATCGGCCGCATGGTGCAGATGCATGCCAACCAGCGCGCCGAGATCAAGGACGTGTGCGCCGGCGACATCGCCGCGCTGATCGGCATGAAGGACGTCACTACCGGCGACACCCTGTGTGACATCAACCAGCCGATTGTCCTCGAACGCATGGACTTCCCTGACCCGGTAATCTCGGTGGCGGTGGAACCCAAGACCAAGGCCGACCAGGAGAAAATGGGCATCGCCTTGAGCAAACTGGCCCAGGAAGATCCGTCATTCCGCGTGCGTACCGATGAAGAAACCGCGCAAACCATCATCTCCGGCATGGGCGAGCTGCACCTGGACATCATCGTCGACCGCATGAAGCGCGAATTCAGTGTCGAGGCCAATATCGGCAAGCCGCAAGTGGCCTATCGCGAGAAAATCCGCAACACCTGCGAAATCGAAGGCAAGTTCGTCCGTCAGTCCGGTGGTCGTGGCCAGTACGGCCACTGCTGGATACGTTTCGAACCGGGCGCTGAAGGCAAGGAAGGCCTGGAGTTTGTCAATGAGGTGGTCGGTGGCGTGGTGCCGCGCGAGTACATACCGGCGATCCAGAAAGGCATCGAAGAACAGATGAAGAACGGGGTACTGGCCGGTTATCCGCTGATCGGCCTTAAGGCTACCGTGTTCGATGGCTCTTACCACGACGTCGACTCCAACGAAATGGCTTTCAAGGTCGCCGCCTCGATGGCCACCAAACAACTGGCGCAAAAAGGCGGCGCGGTGCTGCTGGAGCCGGTGATGAAAGTCGAGGTGGTAACACCCGAGGAGTACCAGGGCGATATCCTCGGCGACCTGAGCCGACGCCGCGGGCTGATCCAGGAAGGCGAAGACAGCCCGGCCGGCAAAGTGGTGCGGGCCGAGGTACCGCTGGGCGAGATGTTCGGCTACTCCACGCAGATGCGCTCCATGACCCAGGGCCGCGCCAGCTACACCATGGAGTTCACCAAATACGCCGAGGCGCCGGCAAGCATTGCCGATGCGATCATCAAAAAGCAGGGCTAACCCTGTGTAGGAGCGGATTCATCCGCGATGGGGCGCCCAGCGGCCCCAAAAATGGGCCTGCTACGCAGTCCATCGCGGATGAATCCGCTCCTACAGACCTGTAGACTGGCTCCACGCTTTTTCGTCTGGAGTTCGCCCCCTCATGTTCGCCCTCACCCACTTTGTCGCCCCGCCCGAGGAGTCGATCAAGAGCCAGATCCTGCAGATGGTGGTCGATTACCTGACCGACATCAGCGCTGTCGGCATCACCCCGAGCAACCCGCTGTACAACCTCTACCAGTACGCCATCGGCTTTGAGGTGCATCTGTACCTGGATGCCATGGCCGGATCTCGCGACCTGTCCGTCGAACTGATCGTGGCCACCGACCCGCGCGATCCCGAGACCGTTACCGGTTTTCTCCTGTACCTTCCCGTACAGGACGACCCCCAGGCCTGCAGCGTGGCTTACCTTGCCGTGCACAACCAGTACCGCCGCCAGGGCATCGCCCGGGCCATGCTCGCGCAGATGAGCGCACGCTACCCCCATGCCGAACTCGCGTGTGCGGTGAACAAGGTGGCGTACTTCGAGGCCATGGGCTTTGCCGTCATCGCCGCACGCGGACCACAGGTGCTGATGAACACCCGCGACCATGCCAGCGCTGGTACGGTCGCAGTGCTCGACGTGGCGCCGATCTACCGCACAGTTGAAGTGCAGCAGATCCATACCTACCTGCTTCAGCAGCATGGCAAGCGGGCCATGGTCGATGCCGAGAAACAACGCGACCGTCACCTGGACCAACTGGAGCGCAAGACCCAGGCCTTTGTCCAGGAACGCCTGGGCGAGCGCGCCTGGCAGCAACGTGGCGCCCGGGTGCGACTGGTCTAGCGACTGTCCTGTTCGGCTAGTTCGAGCAACACCTGCAACACAAACGCGCTGCTCTGCTCGACCTGCCCCTGGCGGCTGGCTATTCCCAGATGACGCCACAGCCCTGGGCGCAATGGACGCATGCACAGGCGCGGGTCAAGCTCCGGCGAGCGGGCTTCATGAGGCAGCAGCGTTGCGCCATAGCCAGCCGCCACCAGACTCTTGACCGCATCGTTGTAGTTGAGCTGGATGCGCGCATCCGGCTGCAGGCCCGCCGTGGCGAACCACTCGCTGGTCACCCGTGACAACTGCGTAGTGCTGTCATTCAGAATCAACGCCCTGCTGGCCAGCCAGGCGGGGGTGATGCGCGACGGTGGCGCCCAGCTGCTGGGGATGAACGCCATGATCGGGTCACGGCGCCAGGGCTGGATCTGCACGCCTTTGACCGCTGCTTGCGGCAGCGCAACCAGCCCCAGATCCAGGGTACCGTCCTGCAGACGGCCCAGCGATTCACGCGAAGTCAGCACCTGCACCTGCACATCGATGCCGGGATGGCGCACGCCGAGAATATCCAGTGCTTGCGGCAACAAATGGGCGATGGCCCCCGTCGACGCCCCCAGGCGCACGCGACCACTGAGGCCTTGAACCTGACGTTGCACTTCATCCAGCGCCTGTTCGGCATCGGCCAGCAGCCGACGCGCGCGCTCAAGCAGGGTTTCACCTATCGCCGTGGGATGGATCTGCCCGCGCTTGCGCGTCAGCAGCGGTGCACCGATGCGCGCCTCGAGGTCGGCAATGTGCAGGCTGACCGTGGGCGGCGCCAGGTTGAGGACGCGAGCGGCCTGGGCGAATGAGCCAAGGTCGGCAATCACCACCAGGGTCCGCAGGCGGTCGAGGCTGATTTCACGCATGGGCTTTTATCGTTCAGAATTTATGAATGTACCCATCATGATATTCAAATTTTCTTTCGTCCAGATCGGCGCGAGCATAGGCACTCCCAGTCCTGATTCATTGAGAGCACCATGCACCAGCCTCTTGTCTTTATCGATGGCGACCAAGGCACCACCGGTCTGCAGATCCACGCCCGTTTGCAGGGGCGCGACGACCTGCGCTTGCTGACCCTGCCCGACAGCGAGCGTAAAGACCCTCAGCGCCGCGCCGAGGCGATCAACAGTGCCGACGTGGCCATTCTGTGTCTGCCCGACGACGCTGCAAAGCAAGCGGTGGCGGCGATCGTCAGCCCGAATGTGCGGGTGATCGACGCCAGCTCCGCGCACCGCACTACAGCAGGCTGGGTGTACGGGTTGCCAGAACTGGACGAGCAACAGGCCGAGCGCATCGCCCAGGCCAAGCGGGTGAGCAATCCCGGTTGCTACCCCACCGGCGCGATTGCCTTGTTGCGGCCATTGGTGAGCGCCGGGCTGGTACCCGCTGATTACCCGCTGACCGTCAATGCCGTGTCGGGTTATTCCGGCGGTGGCCGTGCCGCGGTCGAGCGTCATGAAACACCTGGGGCAGAAGCGACCCAAGGGGTGCTGGTGTACGGCCTGAACCTGGATCACAAGCATGTGCCGGAGATCCAGCAGCATGCCGGTTTGTCAGAGCGGCCGGTGTTCGTGCCCAGCTATGGCAGCTACCGTCAGGGCATTGCCTTGACCATTGCCTTGCAGACCCGCCTGCTGCCGGCCGGAGTGACTGCTGCTCGCCTGCATGACTGCCTGCGTCAGCATTACCATGGCTCGCGCTATGTACAGGTGGCGGCGCTGGAGCATGGCGAGGTCGCGCCAATGCTGGATCCGCAAGCAGTGAACGACAGCAACGATCTGCGCCTGGCGGTGTTTGCCAACGAGGCCCATGGGCAGGTGCTGCTCACCGCCGTGTTCGACAACCTCGGCAAGGGTGCCTCCGGGGCGGCAGTGCAGAACCTGGAGCTGATGCTGGCGGCAATGGCCTGACACGGGGCCGCTGTGCACCTCATCGCTGGCAAGGCCAGCTCCCACAAGTGGCCCTGCATGCAGATCCAGTGTGGGAGCCGGCCTTGCCAGCGATAGGGTCGGCCTAAATTACCGGCTGTACCGCAGCCAGCGGCACCCACCCGGTCGCACCATCGGCGCCCCTGCAACACCACACCCAGCCACTCAACTGCCGCCCCCCCACCAGGCTGTCACCCGGATCAACATCCAGCTCCCGGGCACAATAATCCTCCAGTGCTCTGCCCCGGTTGCCGTCCAGGCGCTCGATCACCTGACCGGGCACCCAGCCGTCCTGCTGACCGGGGGTACTGCACAAGTACCAGTTATCCCAGCCTTCCTCACCGGCATAACATTCGCCAACGACCAACTCGGCGCCCTTGGCAAAGGTAATGGGCTCTGGGTACTCGCTTCTATGCTGAGCAACCACCACGAATTTCATCGGTTCACCTCCATTTGAACACTGGTCCGCTGCCACGAACTTCCGTAGCATCCTACCCTTTTTCGCCGGCAGCCTTCCCCTCCATGAGAACAACCTCTATCCGTGCCGATATCCTGGCCGGACTCACCACGTCCTTCGCCCTGGTCCCCGAGTGCATCGCTTTCGCGTTGGTGGCACACCTGAATCCGTTGATGGGGCTCTACGGCGCCTTCATCATCTGCACCCTCACCGCGTTGCTCGGTGGCCGGCCGGGGATGATTTCCGGCGCGGCAGGCTCCATGGCTGTGGTTATCGTTGCTCTGGTGGTGCAGCACGGCGTGCAGTACCTGCTGGCCACCGTGCTGCTCGGCGGGCTGATCATGATTGCCTTCGGTGTGCTGCGCCTGGGCAAGCTGGTGCGCATGGTGCCGTATTCGGTGATGCTCGGTTTCGTCAACGGCCTGGCGATCATTATCGCGCTGGCCCAGCTGGAGCATTTCAAGCACGACGGCGCCTGGCTCAGCGGCAACCCCTTGTACCTGATGATCGGCCTGGTGGTACTGACCATGGCAGTTGTCTATCTATTGCCGCGCCTGACCCGCAGCGTGCCGCCCGCGCTGGTTGCGATCCTTGGCGTCGGTGCCGGGGTGTACCTGCTCGACCTGCCGACCCGCACATTGGGCGATCTGGCCCACATTGCCGGCGGCCTGCCGGCACTGAGCTGGCCCGACATTCCGTGGAACCTTGAGACGCTGAAGATCATCGCCCCTTACGCGATCCTGATGGCGCTGGTCGGCCTGCTGGAAACCCTGCTGACCCTCAACCTCACCGATGAAATCACCGAAAGCCGCGGCTACCCGAACCGCGAGTGCGTGGCCCTGGGTGTGGCCAACATGACCTCCGGCATGTTCGGCGGCATGGGCGGTTGCGCGATGATTGGCCAGACGGCGATCAACCTCAGCTCCGGCGGTCGCGGCCGCTTGTCCGGGGTGGTGGCCGGTGTGATGATCCTGATGTTCGTGCTGTTTCTCTCGCCGCTGATCGAGCGCATTCCGCTGGCGGCGCTGGTCGGGGTGATGTTCGTGGTGGCGCAGCAGACCTTCTCCTGGGCCTCGCTACGGGTGCTGCACAAAGTGCCGGCCAACGACATGCTGGCGATCATCGCAGTGACAGTAGTCACAGTGTTCACCGACCTGGCCACCGCCGTGCTGTTCGGTATCGTCATCGCCGCGCTCAATTTCGCCTGGCAGCAAGCCCGCGAACTGTACGCCGACAGCCACCTGGAGAACGACGGCAGCAAACTGTACCGGGTTCACGGCACCTTGTTCTTCGCCTCGACCACGCCGTTTCTCAACCAGTTCGACCCGGCCAACGACCCGGCCCAGGTGACCCTCGATTGCCAGCACCTGAACTTCGTCGACTACTCGGCGATTACCGCGCTCAAGACTCTGCGCGAGCGCTACAGCAACAACGGCAAGCACCTGCGCGTGGTGCACTTGTCCGAGCGCTGCAAGCAACTGCTCAAGCGCACGGACCTGCACTACAGCTGATATCCGCCTTTACGGCGCGCCGAACATGGCCGTCCAGTAGATCCCGGCATCACTCTTGGGATCGACCGCATAGGCGGCGCCCATCTCGGTGAACTGCGGGTTCATCAGGTTGGTGCAATGGCCAGGGCTGGCCAGCCAGCCATCGACCACCTTGCGCGGGGTGTCCTGCCCGGCAGCGATGGTCTCGCCGGTCAGCTGGCCGGCATAACCTGCCAGCTCTGCCCGGTCACCGGGCGTGCGGCCATCGCGATCACGGTGGTCGAGGAAGTTCTGGTTGGCCATGGCCCGCGTATGGCTTTCGGCGGTGCTGGCGAGCACCGCGTTCCAGGCCAGCGGCGTGGCGGCTGCAAAGGTCTGGCCACCACACTGGCGCTGCTGGCTGCGGGCACTGTTGATCAGCGTCAACAGCTTCTGGCCTTCGGCCTGCCAGTCACCCAGCTTGCCGGCCAGCAGCGGCCGCGCCAGGACAATGCGCCAATCGCGACCTTGCTGACTCACGCCGATATCAATGAACTGCGGGGCGAGCACCACCTGACAGAAACTTTCGCGCACTGCTTGCATGGCGGCCTGGGCGTCCCGGGGGCCATTGAGGGTGATGGCCTGGACATTGACCATCGGGTAATTGGCCTGCGCCAGCGCCGTGCGCAGGTCGACAGTGCCGGTGGCCGGCAGCACCAGGCGCGGATCGCTGGCCAGTGGTGGCAGCTCCAGCGTCCCTTGCCCGCCACAGTTCTGCGGCTGGCTGCGGTAGCTGTTGATCGAGTCGATCAGCTGCGCCGGCTCATCGGCCTGGGCTACTGTAACGAGGGCCAAGGCCAGCGGCAGGCTGGCCAGGCGCAGAACGGATGACAGGACACGCATGAATATCTCCCTTGAACGGACCGCGCCCATGATGCGCGAAGTCACCCGTCGTCGAACAGCTGGAATGTTTTGAGCGCCGTGCGGTCGACCTTGTAACGGGAAGTTTTACTTCCCTCACCTGTCAAAGGTCCCGTATGCGCCTGCCAACGATTGTAACCTGCCTTGTTCTGGCCTTCTCGACGCCCCTGGTGCTGGCCGCCGAACCGAAAGCCCAGGTGGCCGAAGAAAAAGCCGAGGTGCTGGAGCAGAAAGCGGCCGTGCAACCCGACGCCCCACCGGCCCCCAAGAGTAAAGCCATCACCCAGAGCGAAGTCCAGGCGGTGGACCCGGCCGGCGCGGCGGCCCTGGACGACGCCATTACCTGCATGGCGCGCAGCATCTACTGGGAATCGAAAGGCGGCAAGCCAGCGGACATGGAAGCGGTGGCCAGTGTGGTGATGAACCGCCTCGGTCACAACGGCTTTCCCGATACGGTCTGTGGTGTGGTCAAGCAGGGCTCGGAGACCGGTAACTGCCAGTTTTCCTGGTGGTGCGACGGGCGCTCGGACTCGGTCCAGGAAGAAAACCGCTATGCCATCGCCAAGGAAATCGCGCGCAAAGCCCTGAACCGGCAACTGGATGACCGCACCCGCGGTGCGCTGTACTTTCATGACCGGCGTGTGTCGCCAGACTGGGCGCGGACCTATGTGAAGACCACCGAGACCGGGGATTTTCTCTTTTACAAGCCGCGTAACGGTACGGCGCGGTAATGGGGGCCGCTATGCGGCCATCGCCGGCAATGCCGGCTCCCACAAACAGCGGCTACTCGCTGACGTCGATCAGCGGGATATCGCCGGTCGCCTTGCCGGCACGGCGATCATTCATCCAGTCGACCACCTGGGCGGAGAACTCGGGGGGCGCCTTGCGGCCTACGCGCCGGGCGATATCGAGGATGGTCTGCTGAGCCAGCGCTTCTTCCATACGCTTTTGCGCCGTCAGCATCACCGCATGAATGGAGCAGGTGCCCTCCTGCGCCCAGCTCGGCGGCGAGCCGTCAAACAGCGCGCAGCGATCACGCACATCGCGGCACTCGAAGATCATCTTGCGCCCGTCGATGGCCGTAACGATGTCGAGCACACTGATCTCGTCCGCCGGCCGGGCCAGCTTGAAGCCGCCGCGCACGCCTTCGGTCGCGACCACCAGCCTGGCCTTGGCCAACTTGGTGAAGACTTTGGCCAGGTATTCCTGCGGCACGCCTTGCAGCTCGGCAAGGTCGCGCACGCTGGCTTCACGGCTATCACCCAGCTCATCGACCAGGAAGGCCAGGCAATGGATGCCGTACTCCACCCCGGCGCTATACAGTGACATGACAATCTCCGACTAACTTTGTCGCAAATACTAACAGTGTTTTCATGCTTTCCGCGATCCAGCCGTCACCATCTCCTGCCACTCATCGGCTTCCGGCTGCCAACCAGAACCGTTTCCAGTGCGATAAAACCCAGAAACAGAGCGGTCCGCGTCCAAGATTACGCGGATCGCTGCACGCCCCTACAGAAAAAAATACTTGCGCCGAACAACTACGACCAATAGAGTCGTAGTTGTTCGGCGCAGTCAAGGCTGCCTTCAACACCCCCGCTCACACAACAATCTCTTTTCTGTGGAGCAACCCATGAAACAGCACATTCTGATTGTCGGCGCAGGTTTTGGTGGTGTCTGGAGCGCCTTGAGCGCAGCCCGCCTGCTCGACCAGCACGGCCGCAACGATGTCGCCATCAGCGTCCTCGCCCCGCAAGCCGAACTGCGCATTCGTCCGCGCTTCTACGAGCCTGACGTGCATCAGATGAAAGCGCCTCTGGGCGACTTGTTCAAAGCGGTCGGCGTGACCTTCATCCAGGGCGCCGCCGAGCAGATCGACGTCGCCGGCAAACGCGTCAGCTACACCGACGCCCAGGGCCAGCGCAGCGAACTCAACTACGACCGCCTGGTGATGGCGGCCGGCAGTGGTGTGTGGCGCCCCAATATCGACGGGCTCAACGAGCACGCCTTCGATGTCGACCAGATCGAATCCGCAGCGCGCCTGGAACAGCACCTCAAGTCGCTGGCCACGTTGCCTGAGTCAGCTGCACGCAATACCGTGGTAGTTGCCGGTGGCGGCTTCACCGGGATCGAAACCGCAACCGAAATGCCCGGCCGTCTGCGCGCCATTCTCGGCGCCGACGCCAAGGTGCGGGTGATCATCGTCGATCGTGGCGCCAAGATCGGTGCCGCCCTGGGTGAAGGCATCAGCCCGACCATCATCGAAGCGTCCGAGGCGTTGGGCGTCGAATGGCGGGTCAATGCCTCGGTAGCGGGCGTGGATGCCGGCGGCGTGACCCTCGCCGATGGCGAGCGGATCGAGGCGAACACGGTGATCTGGACCGTGGGTGTGCGCGCCAGCGCGCTGACCGCACAAGTGCCAGGCGAACGTGATGGGCAAGGCCGCTTGCATGTTGACCGTCACCTCAAGGTCAAAGGCCAGGAGCATGTCTATGCCACCGGTGACGTGGCCTACGCCGCCACCGACGAACTGGGCAACTTCGCCGTGATGTCCTGCCAGCATGCCATCGTCCTCGGCCGTCACAGCGGCAATAACGTCGCGGCCGACCTGCTCGGCGTCGAGCCCACGCCCTACAGCCAGCCCAAGTACGTGACCTGCCTGGACCTGGGTGCCTGGGGTGCGGTGTACACCGAAGGCTGGGATCGCCAGGTCAAACTGCTGCGCAAAGAAGCCAAAGACCTCAAGACCCAGATCAACACCACCTGGATCTACCCGCCAGCAGCTGACCGCGCGACTGCGCTGGCCGCCGCCGACCCGCTGATCCCGATTGCTTGATGCACCACCCGAGGGGCCGCCGATGCGGCCCCTTTGCTGTTGTGTGAATCGAACAATTGCACTGTCGGACAAGAGACAGGTAGCATTGAGAACGATTTACACTAACGTCTGGACAGCCACCGGTGCAAAACCCGTCGACCCGCAAACTGGGCTTCTTTTTCAGCGATCATCACCGCTGGCTGCTGCAGCATATCCACAAGCGCCTGCGTAACCGAGCCGACGCCGAAGACACTGCCGCCGAAACCTTCTGCCAGATGCTCACCGCCCAGGTCGACCCGGAAAGTATCCAGCAACCGCGCGCCTACCTCTCGACCATCGCCCGCCGCCTGATCTTCGACCGTCACCGTCGCCGGCAACTGGAGCTGGCGTACCTTGAGCGCTTGTCGACACTGCCCGAACCGCTGGCGCCCTCGCCGGAAGAACAACTGTTGCTGATCGAAGCCCTGGTAAGCATCGACCAGGTACTCGACGGCTTGCCGCTGATCGTCAAGGCCACCTTCCTCTACAGCCAGCTGGACGGGCTGAGTTATGTGGACATCGCGCGCAAGCTCGAACTGTCCGAGCGCACGGTGAGCCGCTACATGAAACAGGCCTTGCAGCAGTGCTACCTGAGCGAGCTGGCACCATGAGCCAGTCGCGCCTGGACCCTGCCGCCGAAGGCGCCATCGACTGGATGGTGCGCCTTAGCGCGGGCAATACCGACGCCGCGCTGCAGGCGCAGTTCGACCTGTGGCTGGCCAGTGACCCCGCTCACGCGCAGGCCTGGAAACGCCTGCAAGACCGCCTCGGCGGCGCCTGCCAGACGGTGCGCAGCCTCGACCGCCGGGCCCCGGGCCAGGCCGGAGAAGCGCGCCGGGTGTTGTTGCAACCGACGACTTCGCGCCGCGACCTGTTGCGCAGCGTTGCCGCCCTCGGTGTACTCGGCGGCGGCCTGTGGCTGGGTGTGCGCAGCCAGATGGGCGAAGCACTGCTAGCCGATATGCGTACCGGTCGCGGCGAGCGGCGCAGCTTCACCCTGGCCGACGGCAGTCGCCTGAGCCTGGATGCCGGCAGCGCGGTCGACCTGCAATTCGACGCGGAGCAACGCTTGCTGATCCTGCGTCAGGGCAGTTTGCTGATCCAGGTCGCCGCCGACCCGGCACGCCCGTTGCGCGTGCGCAGTGCCCAGGGCGATGTACGCGCCTTGGGCACACGCTTTCTGGTCAGCCAGGAAGCGCAGGCCACCCGCGTGGTGGTGCTTGAGCATTCAGTCCGGGCACGGCTGGCCAATGGCGCCGAACTGGATATCCCGGAAGGCCGCGCCGCCCTGCTCCACCCGCAGCGCATCGAAGCCCTGAACGATGACCAGCGCCACCGCGCCGACTGGCTCAACGGGCGTCTGAATGTGCTGGATGACTCTCTGCAAGCAGTAGTCGAGGCGCTGCGCCCCTACTACCGCGGCTTTGTCCGGGTCGAACCGGAGGTACGCGGACTACGCGTGCAAGGGGTTTTCCCCCTCGACGAACCGCAACGTGCCTTCGCCGCCCTGGCCGAAACCCTGCCGGTACAGGTCGAGCACTACAGCCCGTGGCTGACCCTGATCCGGGCGAAAAATCCGTCTTGAAAAATTATTTATGAAAATCAATCGTATTTGTGTCCGGTTTTCATTTCTCGTCGCACCTATCTCCTGACACCCCTATTTCATCAGGAGTATTCCGTGCTCAACCCTTGGTCCCACGCCCTTCCTGCGGCCGTTGCCATGGCCTGCCTTGCCACTGGCGCCTCGGCCCAGGAACAGACGCTGTCATTCAACCTGCCCGCCGCCAGCCTGGCCAGCACCCTCAATGCCATTGCCAGCCAGAGCGGACGCATCGTCTCCCTCGACCCTGCATTGGTGCAGGGCAAGCAGGCACCGGCGGTCGCCGGCCGCATGAGTGCCGCGCAGGCGATGCAAACGGCCTTGGCCGGCAGTGGCCTGCAGTTACTGGTGACCGATCAGGGCAATTTCAGCGTGTTCCCGGCCATCGATGCCGGCGATGCCCTGGAACTGGGCGCCACCAGCATCAATGACAGCGGTCTGGGCGCCACCACCGAGGGTTCGGGTTCCTACGCCGCACGGGCAGTCACCATCGGCAAGGGCACTCACACGCTCAAGGAAATCCCCCAGTCGGTGTCGGTCATGACCCGCAAGCAAATGGACGATCAGGACATCGTCGATCTCAAGGATGCCGTCAACAAGACCACCGGCCTGGTCGGCCTGCAGGGTGTGGGCCCAGGCTTGATCATCTATTCGCGCGGTTTTCAGATCGATGACTGGCAGTACGACGGCGTGCCGATCCCGCGCAACACCTACTCGCTGGGCAACTGGGCAACCCAGGACCTGATTTTCTTCGACCGCATGGAGGTCCTGCGCGGCGCCTCGGGGCTGCTGCAAGGCACTGGCAGCCCGGGTGGCGCGGTCAACCTGGTGCGCAAACGCGGCCAGAGCGCGCCAACCGTAACCATCACCGGCAAGGCCGGCAGCTGGGATCACTATGGCCTGCAACTGGATGCCGGCGGCCCGCTGAACGACGCTGGGACCGTGCGCGGACGCTTTGTCGCCGATGAAGACCAGAGCGATTCGTTCATCGACTACGAATGGAGCAAGACCCACTCGCTCTACGGTGCCCTGGATTTCGACCTGCGCGAAGACACCACCCTGGGTTTGGCATTCAGCCGCTCCGATGCCGAGTCGCGCCCCATGCTGCGCGGCCTGCCGCGCTACGCCGACGGCAGCCCGGTGGACGTGCCCCGCTCGACCTTCACCGGCTCGCGCTGGAACCACTCGGAAATCGACGTCACTACCCTCTACGCCGACCTCGAACACCGCTTCAACGACGACTGGAAGTTTCGCATCGCCGGCGTGCGCATGAGCGAAACCAACACCTCCGCCCACCAGCGCGTGCAGTCCACCGGCGACGGCCTGGAATTCGATGGCAGCGGTGTGACGTATGCCGACTGGGTGACGGACTTCGACTCCACCAAAGTGGGTGTCGACATGAATGTGGTCGGCAGCTTCCAGGGCCTGGGCCTGGAGCAGGAGATCACCCTCGGCGGCAACTACTCCAAGCTGACCACCGATGACCTCTTCGCCCGCACCTTCAATGCCAGCGGCGACAGCGTGTTCGATATCGACCACCACCGCCCTGACATCGACTACGACAGCCTGCTGGCCAATCCTAGCGGCCGTGGCACCGGGAGCGCCTACGACTCACGCCAGAAAGGTCTGTATGGCAGCTGGCGGGTCAAGCTTGCCGAACCACTGACGGTGGTACTTGGCTCGCGGGTCAGCTGGTTCGACCAGACTTATGACTCGACTACCTATACCCCGACCAACCGTGCTGGTACGGTCAATGTGCCAAGCACGTTGAAAGAGACCGGCGAAGTTACCCCCTACGCCGGCATCGTCTACGACCTGAGCCGTGAGTGGGCGGTCTACGCCAGCTACACCGACGTTTTCGTGCCGCAGTCCGAACGCGACGCCAGTGACTCGACGCTCAAGCCGATCATCGGCAGCAACTACGAAATGGGCCTGAAGGGCGAGCTGTTCGACGGGCGGGTCAACACCTCCCTGGCAGTGTTCCGCTTTGACCAGGAGAACCGCGCGATTCAGGACCCGAGCTGCGACGGCTTCTGTTCCACCGCCGCGGGCAAGGTGCGCAGCCAGGGCATCGAGGCCGAGATCAGCGGCGAGGTACTCAGCGGCCTGCAACTGTTTGTCGGCTACACCTACAACACCACCCAATACCTGGACGACCCGGAGAACGAAGGCAAAACCTTCAGCACCTGGACGCCCAAGCACATGCTGCGGGTGTGGAGCGATTACCAGTTGCCGGGGGACTGGAGCAAGGTCAGCGCTGGCTTGGGCTTTACCGCGCAAAGCCACACCCTGGGTTACGAGTCTACCTACGACGTGGCAGGTTATGCCGTGTGGGATGCGCGCCTGGCCTATCAGCTGACGCCTGAGGTCAGCCTGGCGGTGAACGGCAAAAACCTGTTCGACAAACGCTACTACGTGGCGGCTTACAACCAGCTCAGTGGCAACAACAACTTCGGCGAGCCGCGCAACTTCATGTTCAGCGTGAAGTACACGCCGCAGTTGTAGGAGCGGATTTATCCGCGATGGGGCGCGTAGCGGCCCCAAAAATGGGCCTGCTACGCAGGCCATCGCGGCGGTCCGGCGTCCCGGTGAATCCGCTCCTACAGGTTTGCAGTGTTCCGGGCTGCAAGTCAGCCACAGGCAGCGACCGGCTACTGAGGTATGAAAATCCGCTTCACACCCACACCATCAAGAACGGCATCAATCAGCGCGCGCGCGGTTTCGATGTGCTGGCCCGCACCGCAGACCAGGGAGCGGTCGTTGAGCGTGAGGTGTTCGACCGCATCGCTCACCGTAGCCTCGGCGCATTGCAGCAGGTGACAAGCATGCAGCAGCGCTTCTTCGGCAGGGATACCGGCGCAGACAGCGAACATGCGATTGGTGCCGAACGGTGTGTTGGCGGTGGTGGCGTTGGAAAGGTCGATACTTGGGGGATCGGGGACGAGCTTTTTCATGACGTGCTCCGAAGGTGCGGTGGAGCGGCCACGCTTCGCTGCTAAACGAAGGGTGGCAGCTATACGCGGGTTAGCAGACCGGGCACCTAGAGCAAAACCGGCGCACCCGAAGGTGCCCCACGTACAGCCGCCATTAAGCGGTTTCCGTTGAACTCTGGATGCACAATCGGACTGCTAAATCCGCATCATTGGATTTTCCAATGACGGCAGCAGCCTAGGGCCACAAAGAGCCCGGCACAACAGAGCAACGGCGGCGAAAGTATGATTCAGAACGGTCTGACAGAAAACACCTACAACTTCGCGATTTTTCGCAGAGGGCTGTGGGGGCAGGTGTGGGAGCGGGTGTGCCCCGCTACAGAGTCGCAGCGCCGAAAACCGTTGACCACGATGTACAGCAACGACCCTGCCGAAACGAACACCGCCGTCAGCAGAAAATACGGCAGTACAGCGGCCAGCGAACGGCCGCGGCTGCGAGCATCGCGGTACATCCACACACACGCCAGCACCGCCAGCAGGTACAGGTCGATGACGACCTGGGCGGTGTCCGGTCTGGACATCAGTTGCAGACCGAATTGAATCAGTGACTGCTCGGCATGGAGCATGGTGAAGGCGGTGTAGCCGGCAAACCCCAGCAGCGCTGCAAGGGCCAGGTAAGGCTTTTTCATCCGTTGTCATCCTTTGACAGAAAAGGCCTTCAGACTAGCCACTACCTCCCATCATCTCAATGACCTGCTTGCAACGGCCAGTGCGCCAACGGCCAATAACGTCCCCGGCGCGATTCGAACAAGGTGAAATGCCGCACTTTCAGGCTGAACTGCGGCGCCTCCAATGCTTCCGGCACCGGGCCGTGAAAGTCGCGAAACAGGGTGAGGTGCGGGCGGTATTCTCTTGGCGTCTCGGCAAAACCAAGGGGCAACAGCGCCTGCTGCAGGGCATAAACCAGCTGCCGCAAGGCCACCGGCGCCTGGCTGGGGGCCAGCATCAGGGCCTTGGCCTGGCGCCAGACTTCCAGACGGTCCAGCTCCACGGTCAACGGTTCGCCGGGCACCTTCACCCCCGCAGCCGCCGCGAGAATCGCGGGTAATTGTGCGGTGCCTGCGGTTCCTAGAAACATCAGGGTCAGGTGGAAATTCGCCGACGGCACCGGCCGCCCATTATCCATACCGAGTTCGCTACGCCACTGGGCAATGGCCCGGCGCTGTGTCGGCGTGCAGTCCACGGCGAAAAACAGCCGCTTGAACGGCTCACCCGTTTCGCGAATGCCCTGCTCCATGCCTTGCCCTCCCTTCTCGACCGTCGTGGCGTCCAGTCTAACGCTGCATGCCGGTAGCCGTCAGTCGCCTTGATGATATTATTATTTTCACGAATTTGATTTATGAAATAAAACATGTCATTTCTAGATGCACCTGAGCCCCACCCACCGGAGTCAACAATATGAACAAGACCGGACTTCTAGGCGCACTGGCACTCTGTGCCTGCAGCGCATTGACCCAGGCCGACGAAGGCAGCCTGCGCCTTGGCATCGAAGCCGCCTACCCGCCCTTCTCCTACCGCACCCCGCAAGGCGACCTTGCCGGCTTCGACTACGACATCGGCAATGCCCTGTGCGCGCAGATGCAGGTCAAGTGTCAGTGGGTGATCCAGGAGTTCGACGGAATGATTCCGTCATTGAAGGTGCGCAAGATAGACGCCGTGCTGTCGTCGATGTCGATCACTGAAGACCGCCTGAAATCGGTCGATTTCAGCGACAAGTACTATCATACCCCCGGCAAGTTCGCGATGAAGGCCGGCAGCCAGATCCAGGACCCGGTCGTCGACCTCAAGGGGCGCAAAGTGGGGGTGCAGCGCGCCTCGACCTACGACCGTTTCGCCACCGAGCAACTCGAACCCAAGGGTGTCGAAGTGGTGCGCTATGCCTCGCAGAACGAAGCCTTCCTCGACCTGGTGTCCGGTCGCCTGGACGCCACTCTCGCCGACATCGTCAACACCGAAGAAAGCTTTATCAAGACCCCCGCAGGTCAGGGCTTTGCCCTGGTCGGACCGGATATCAGCGACCCGCACTATTTCGGCCGTGGCGCCGGGATTGCCGTGCGCAAAGGCGACAGCGCCAACCTGGCCCGGCTCAACGCCGCCATCGCCGCGATCCGCGCCAACGGCACCTACCAACAGGTGCAGAGCAAATACTTCCCGTTCGATATCTACGGCCAATAAGCCCGGCTGGCGAGGACTTTCATCATGCTTCACGGCTACGGATCGAGCATTCTCGATGGCGCCTGGCTGACCATCAACCTGGCCCTTATGGCAATGGCCCTGGCCATCAGCCTGGGCCTGATCGGCGCGGCCTGCCGGCTATCACCGGTGAAATGGCTGGCAGCGCTGGGCGAGGTCTACACCACGGTGGTGCGCGGCATTCCTGACCTGGTGCTGATTCTGCTGATCTTCTATGGCGGTCAGGACCTGGTCAACCGCCTGGCACTGGCCCTGGGTTACGAGCAGTACATCGACATCAATCCCTTTATCGCCGGGGTCTGCACCATGGGCTTCATCTTTGGCGCGTACCTCTCGGAGACCTTCCGCGGGGCGTTCCTGGCCATTCCCAAGGGTCAGGCCGAAGCCGGTGCGGCCTACGGTATGAGCGGCCTGCAGGTGTTCTGGCGGATCAGCGTGCCGCAAATGGTACGCCTGGCGATTCCGGGGTTTACCAATAACTGGCTGGTGTTGACCAAGTCCACTGCGCTGATCTCGGTGATCGGCCTGCAGGACATGATGTTCAAGGCCAAGAACGCCGCCGACGCCACCCATCAGCCATTCACTTTTTTCCTCGCCGTGGCAGCGCTGTACCTGCTGCTGACCAGTCTGTCGCTGGTGCTGTTGCGCGGTGTGGAAAAACGCTATTCGGTCGGCTTCAAAGCCGCCGAGCTGTAAGGGGATCAATCCGATGATGCTCGACTATCACCTGATCTGGCAGAACCTGCCGCTGTACCTGAACGGCATTCTGCTGACGCTCAAAGTGCTGCTGATTTCCCTGGGCTGCGGCCTGCTGCTGGCGGTGCCACTGGCACTGATGCGTGTCTCGCGCTCCTGCCTGCTGCGCTACCCGGCCTGGCTCTATACCTATGTGATCCGCGGCACGCCGATGCTGGTGCAGCTGTTTCTGATCTACTACGGTCTGGCCCAGTTCGAGGCGGTGCGCCAGAGCCCGTTGTGGCCTTACCTGTCCAGCGCGACCTTCTGCACTTGCCTGGCCTTTGCCATCAACACCAGCGCCTACAGCGCCGAATTGCTGGCCGGGAGCCTGCGCTCCACCCCGCGTGGCGAGATCGAAGCCGCCCGCGCCATGGGCATGTCGCGCCTCACCCTGTACCGGCGCATCCTCCTGCCCTCGGCGCTGCGCCGAGCCCTGCCGCAGTACAGCAATGAAGTGTTGATGATGCTGCAGACCACCAGCCTGGCCTCGATCGTCACCCTGGTCGATATCACCGGCGCGGCAAAAACCTTCAATGCCCGCTACTACCTGCCCTTCGAGGCGTTCATTACCGCAGGGCTGATCTACCTGGTCCTGACCTTCATGCTCGTGCGCCTGTTCAAACTGGCCGAGCGCCGCTGGCTGGCCTACCTGGCCCCGCGCAAGCACTAAGGAGCTTCCATGCAGCACATTGAGCATATTCTGCCGTGGAGTGCCTGCGGCACCCAGCGTACCCTGAGCCTGTTCCGCTTCGGCAGCGGCGCGCGCAAGGTCTATATCCAGGCGTCACTCCACGCCGACGAACTGCCGGGCATGCGCGTGGCGGTTGAACTGAAATCGCGTCTCGCCGAGCTGGAGGCCCAGGGTCGCCTCAACGGCGTGATCAAGCTGGTGCCACTGGCCAACCCGATTGGCATCGGCCAGATGTTCCAGGCTACCCATCAGGGCCGTTTCGAGTTCAACAGCGGCAAGAACTTCAACCGCGACTTCCCGGCATTGACCGAGGCGCTGGTCGAGCGTCTAGAGGGACAACTGGGCAGCGACGGCGAAGCCAACGTGGCGACCATTCGCCGAACCATGCTCGACCTCCTTGCCGAGCTGCCCGCAGCCCAGTCGGAACTCGATGGTCTGCGCCGCTTGCTGCTGCAGCACGCCTGCGACGCGGACCTGGTGCTCGACCTGCACTGCGATTTCGAGTCGGTGATGCTGCTTTACGCACTGCCGCAGAACTGGCCGCGCTTGCGCTCGCTGGCGGCACGTTTAGGTGCCGAGGCGGCCCTGCTGGCCGAAGACGCCGGCGGCAATGCCTTCGATGAAGCCTGTGCCGTGCCTTGGGTAAAACTGCCCGGCTTCTTCCCCGAGGCCGAGATCCCGCTGGCCTGTGTCGCCACCACCATCGAACTGCGCGGCATGGCCGACACCGAACGCGAGCTGTGCCAGGCCAGCGCCGAACAGATCCTCGGCTACCTCGCCGACCAGGGCTTTATCAGCGGCCAATGGCCGGATGCGCCAAGCCACTGCTGCCAGGCAACGCCGTTTGCCGGCGCTCAGTACGCCTATGCCGAGCACCCCGGCGTGGTCAGCTACCTGCAACCACTGGGGGCCCAGGTGCGAGTCGGCGATCCGCTGTTCGAGGTCATCGATCCGCTCAGCGATCGCCACAGCATCGTCAGGGCAACTACCGACGGCATCCTCTACGCCCGCGAACGCCTGCGCTTTGCCCAGCCCGGCCTGTGGCTGGCCAAGGTCGCCGGCAGCACTCCCATTCGCCAGGGTCGCTTGCTCAGCGACTGACACCACCGAGTACCGACTGATGAACAAACTGGAAATTCACGACCTGCATAAAAGCTACGGCACCCACCAGGTGCTCAAGGGTGTGTCGTTGCACGCCAAAGCCGGCGATGTGATCAGCATCATCGGCTCCAGCGGCTCGGGCAAGAGTACCTTCCTGCGCTGTATCAACCTGCTTGAGCAACCCAATGCCGGACAGATCCTGGTCAATGGCGAACAACTGCAACTGCGCAGCTGCCCGCGTGGCGGTTTGCGCGCCGCCGACCCGCGCCAGCTGCAACGTCTGCGCGCACGGTTGAGCATGGTCTTTCAGCACTTCAACCTGTGGTCGCACATGAGCGCCCTGGACAACGTCATGGAAGCACCGGTGCATGTCCTCGGCATGAGCCGCAAGGACGCCCGCGAAAAAGCCGAGCATTACCTCGCCAAGGTCGGCGTCAGCCATCGCCGCGATGCTTACCCGGCACACATGTCCGGCGGCGAACAGCAGCGCGTGGCAATTGCCCGTGCCCTGGCCATGGAGCCAGAGGTGATGCTGTTCGATGAACCCACCTCGGCGCTCGACCCGGAGCTGGTCGGCGAAGTGCTCAAGGTCATGCAGGACCTCGCCCAGGAAGGCCGCACCATGGTTGTCGTCACCCATGAAATGGGCTTTGCCCGGGAGGTGTCGAACCAGTTGCTGTTCCTCCATCAGGGAATTGCCGAAGAGCGCGGCGACCCGCGAGAGGTGCTGGCCCGGCCACAGTCCGAGCGCTTGCAGCAGTTTCTCGCTGGCAGCCTCAAGTAAACGCTCCTGGCATTCCCCGGCTGCGCGCCGGGGAATGCCTTGGGATACACTACGGCCAATCTTTCAGGGAGCTTCGCGCCGGATGTCGAGCAATTCGAAAAACACCACCGTCTACGCCTCGCCGGTCATGCGCAAGTTGTCGGAGAGCCTGAGCGAACTGCAACCGTCGTTGCGCAAGGTGGCCGACTATATCCTGCGCCATCCGCTCAAGGCCGCGACCTTGACCATCGAAGAGATGGCCCAGGCCACTGCCACCTCGCCAGCGGCGGTCAATCGCCTGGCCAAAGCCCTCGACCTGGGTGGCTACAGCGGCATGAAAACCGAGCTGGTGGCGACCCTGCAGCAGATGGTCTCGCCGGTGGACAAACTGCGCAATGAACTGGCCCAGCGCCCTGGCGGCGATTTCGGCCTGCATGAACAGGTCCAGAGCGCCAGCAGCAATCTGGCCACCACCAGCAGCATCAACCAGGCCGAAACCTTCGAGGCCTTCGTCAGCAGTCTGATCAAGGCACGCAAGGTGTATGTGCTGGGCTTCGGCAATAGCGTGTATCTGGCCGGGTTGGCGGCTTCGACGCTGGTGCCGTTCTGCGCCGACGCCTGTGCGATCAGCATGGAAGGCGGCAACGAGAACGCCGCCTACCGCCTGGCCGCAATCACCGATCAGGACGTGCTGCTGGCCATCGCTTTACCGCGCTACTCCCAGGACACCTTGCAGCTGTCGCGCTTTGCCCAGGAGCGCGGTGCCACGGTCCTGGCGATCACCGACTCGCCGGCCTCGCCGCTGGCGCCGATCGCCCGCCACACATTGTTCGCGCCTGCCGATCATCCGGTGTTGACCAGTTCCAACATCGCCGTGCTGGCGCTGATCGAAGGCCTGGTAGCCGGGGTCATGGCACGCAACAAGGAAGCTGTGAAGCTGGCGACAGAGCTGACCGAAAGCGTGATGTCGTACCTGCATGTGCCCGGGGGTAAAGTGGCCCGCAAGTAAGGGACTCAGCGCAAATCGCTCAACGCAAACCTTTGCGTCTGTGACTAATGTCTGCCGTCCAAGCCGTAACATTTTGTACAAACCCCGGTCGTGATTGTTTATGCTGGCGAGCTCATGCCATGGCGCATCGCCACATCGACAAGTATCCGCCCATGAAAGTATTCCTTGTTCTACTGTTTGTCTTTTCAATCGCCTACGTCCATTTTCGTGGGCGCGTCAGGCACAAAATCACCCGCCAGCTGGGCGACCACTCAAGCTTCCTGGCCCCGGTGAACGTGTTTCTCTACCTGTTCTCCAAGCTCCCGGCCAAGCCTTACCTGCCGGTCGAAAGCTTCCCCGAACTCAAGCCGCTGCAAGACAACTGGCAGGAAATCCGCGCTGAAGCGCAGCAGTTGCTGCATGTCGGCGAAATCAAGAGTTCGCAGAACTACGATGACGTCGGTTTCAACTCGTTCTTCAAGAGCGGCTGGAAGCGCTTCTACCTGAAGTGGTACGGCGAGAGCCACCCTTCGGCGATGAAGCTGTGCCCGCGCACCACCGAACTGCTGCAAGGCATCGGCACGGTCAAAGCCGCGATGTTCGCCACCCTGCCGCCGGGTTCCAAGCTGGTACGCCATCGCGACCCGTATGCCGGTTCCTACCGCTACCACCTGGGCCTGGACACGCCGAACGATGATGCCTGCTACATCTGCGTGGACGGCGAGAACTATGCCTGGCGTGATGGCGAAGGGGTGATCTTCGACGAGACCTACATCCACTACGCCTCCAACCAGACCGAGCACAACCGCATCATCCTGTTCTGCGACGTCGAGCGCCCGCTCAAGTACCGCTGGGCCACCGCCTTCAACCGCTGGTTCAGCCGCAGCGTCATGGCCGCGGCCGCAGCGCCGAACGATGCCGGCGACAAGACTGGCGGCATCAACCGCCTGTTCACCCGCATCTACAAGATCCGCGAACGCGGCAAGGCGCTGAAGAAGCGCAACCGCACCCGCTATTACCTGGAAAAATGGGCAGTAGTGGCAGCCTTGGTGCTGGTGTTCATCTATATCTAAAAGCCTGACCATCGACCCACGGCTTACCGGGAACTTCCATGATCCACATCCGCCCCATGACCGCCGCCGACTTCGAACAGTTCTGGCCGACCTTCCAGGCCATTGTCGCGGCCCGCGAAACCTATGCCTTCGACCCGGCCCTGAGCCAGGACCAGGCGCGTCAGCTGTGGCTGGAATCGCCGCTGTACACCCTGGTGGCCGAAGAAGATGGCGAGCTGCTTGGCTCCTACTATCTCAAGGCCAACGCTGCCGGCCCAGGCAATCATGTGAGCAATTGCGGCTATATGGTCTGCGAATCCGCACGCGGGCGCGGCGTCGCCCGGCTGATGTGCGAACACTCGCAACGACTGGCCCGCGAGCAGGGTTTTCTGGCCATGCAGTTCAACTCGGTGGTGTCGAGCAACGAGGCGGCTGTGGCGTTGTGGCAGAAGCTTGGCTTCGAGGTGGTCGGGCGTTTGCCACGGGCCTATCGGCATGCGCACCTGGGGCTGGTGGACTGCCTGGTGATGTACAAGTGGCTGGAACAACCCCAGCAACAGCAACCCATGCTGATCGGGCGCAAGAACATCGAGGCGGTGGTCTCGCGCAAGCGTGGACGTTGAGATCTTCGCTGCCCCCATCGCCGGCCGGTGCGACGCTTCGCTTGCCGGCGATGGGCTGCAAAAGTGCGCAACTCATTGACGACTAAGGCGTTCAATGTTCAGATGCGCGCCAGTTTCAGGTGTCCTGCGCCGTCGTGCGCAGGGTGAAACGGGAAGCCGGTGCGTCACTGCACGTGACTAGTCCGGCGCTGCCCCCGCAACGGTAAGCGAGCGAAGCCTTCGAAACACCACTGTGCTGCGGCATGGGAAGGTGAAGGCGTTCATGACCCTCGCAAGCCCGGAGACCGGCCTGAAGCTTCGTTTGGCAACCCCGCGGTGGGCGGGCGCAGGCCGGTTTGCGGGCGCCTGCGCGCGCAATTCCTTCATGCGTTGTTCCCTCCGGGCTCCATACCTTCCAGCAGATTGTGGATCGATATGTCCCGTTACCCCAAGCTTCATACCCTGGCGGCCAATGCCCTGGCCCCCTGCCTGGCATTCTCCTTGCCAGCCTTTGCCGCTGAAACCGGCACCTCGGCCCTGGCCTTGCCCTCGACGGCCATCACCAGCAGCAGCGACAACGAACCGATCAGCCTGGCGACCCCGCTGCCGGCCGGGTCGCGCTTGAACCTCAGCGCCATGGACACCCCAGCCAGTACCAGCAGCATCAGTGCCGAGGTCGTCGAAGGGCGCAACAACCTCACCGTGCAGGACGCCGTCACCCGTTCGCCAGGCATCACCTCGGTGGCGACCCCGGGCAATGGCAATACCGCGCTGTCGGCCCGTGGTTTCCAGGGGCAAGGCTCGGTGATGACCCTGTTCGATGGCTCACGCATGTACACCGGCGCCGGCACCCAGACCTTTCCGGTCGATCCGTGGATGGTCGAGCGTATCGATATCATCCGCGGCCCGGCTTCGGTGCTTTACGGTGAAGGTGCCACCGGCGCGGTGATCAACGTGATCCCGAAAAAACCCTTCGCCGGCGATATCCGCAACCACCTGCGCCTCGGCTACGGCTCCTATGATCGCCAGCAACTGGGCCTGGACAGCGGCGGCTCGCTGAGCGATCGCTTGAGCTACCGGGTCACCCTCAACCGCCAGCAAAGCAACGGCTGGGTGGATCGCGGCGATTCGAAGAACCTGGCCATGAGCGCCGCCCTGCGCTTCGACGCCAGCGACGACCTGAGCTTCACCCTGGCCCACGAGCGCGGCGACGCCGAGCCGATGAATTACTTCGGCACCCCGCTGATTGACGGCCACTACCGCGACAGCCTGCGCAAAAAGAACTACAACGTGCGCGATGACGTGCAGCGCTACCACGACGAATGGACCCGCCTGAACACCGACTGGGCCCTCAGCGACTCGGTCAGCGCCAGCAACCAGCTGTACTACATCAAGAGCCGCCGCCACTGGCGCAACGCCGAAGACTACACCTGGAACAGCGGGTTGGGGCAGCTGGAGCGCGGCAGTTACCTGGAGATCAAACACGACCAGGAACAGGTCGGCGACCGTCAGAGCTTTACCTTCGACCACTCGCTGTTCGGCCTGGCCAGCAAGACGGTGGTCGGCGCCGAGTACAACCGCATTCGTTTCGGTATCGACAGCAACTCACCGTACAACGACATCGGCGGCGACTTCATCGATCCATGGAACCCGGCCCCCGGCTATTTCCATAGCCAGGATCCGACCCGCCCACAAACCCAGAGCACGACCCGCACTTTTGCCCTGTTCGCCGAAAACCGTACGCAACTGTCCGAGCGCTGGTCGCTGGTAACCGGTATTCGCCGTGACCAGAACCATATCGACCGCGACAACCTGGTCAACGACAGCCGCACCGACCGCAGCCTCAGCGGTGGTAACTGGCGCGCCGGTCTGGTGTTTGCCGTGACCGATGAACTGTCGCTGTATGGTCAGTATTCCACCAGCGAAGACGGTGTCAGCGACCTGATCACCCTCAACCCGACCCAGCAGAACTTCGACCTGACCGAAGCCAAACAGACGGAGTTCGGCCTCAAGCAGCTGTTCTGGGAAGGTCGTGGCGAATGGACCCTGGCGGCCTATCACATCGTCAAGAAGAAGCTGTTGGTCGACGATCCGATTACTCACCAGAAACAGCAGGCCGGGCAGCAGACCTCGGATGGCCTGGAAGCGACGCTGGAACTGGCTCTGGCCAACCAGTGGCATGTGTCGGCCAACGCCTCGGTGGTGCGTGCCAAATATGACGATTTCGACCAGACAGTAGGTGGCCAGTCAGTCTCGCGCGCTGGTAACCGCCCCAGCAACGTACCGCGGCGCACCGCCAACCTGTGGGTGAGCAAAGGCCTGGGCCAGGGCGTGGATGCCGGCATGGGTTTGCGCTATGTCGATGAGCGTTATGCCAACACGGCCAACAGCGAAAGCGTGCCCGGCTTTACCGTTGTCGATGCCAACCTGGGCTGGCAGGTGCTGCCCGATGTGCGACTGGGACTGCAGTTGAACAACCTGCTGGACCGCCGCTACGCTGCCACCGCACACAGTGGCCAGCAGTGGATCATGGGCGAGCCGCGCTCGTATTTCGCCACCGTGGATTACAGTTTCTAAGCGTTGTTAGCGAGCGCTTCGCGCTCTGTGTGTAGGAGCAACTGTCTGTCACCTGGTTAACTGTAGGAGCGGATTTATCCGCGATGGCCTGCGTAGCAGGCCCATTTTGGGGGCCGCTACGCGCCCCATCGCGGATAAATCCGCTCCTACACGCTCAAAGTGGATATCCGGAAAAACATGATTATGCTTGAAGAAGCCTTGCAGCAGTGCCAGACCGCCACCCCCAGGGCCAGGGTGCGGTAGCGCGCGTGGGTACTCCGGCCTATAAGAACACGTCGGAGAACACTCATGGCGGCAATCGACACTACATCCACCGGTAGCAAACCCACCCGCGGGATTACCAAGGAGGAGCGCAAGGTCATTTTCGCTTCGTCCCTGGGCACCGTTTTCGAATGGTACGATTTCTACCTCTACGGCTCGCTCGCCGCGATCATCGCCAAGCACTTCTTCGCTGGCGTCAACGAGACTACCTCGTTCATCTTCGCCCTTCTCGCCTTTGCCGCAGGTTTTGCCGTGCGCCCCTTCGGCGCCATTGTGTTCGGGCGTCTGGGCGACATGATCGGGCGCAAGTACACCTTCCTGATCACCATCGTGATCATGGGTATTTCCACCGCCGTCGTCGGTCTGTTACCCAGCTACGCGACCATCGGGGTGGCGGCGCCGGTCATCCTGATCACCCTGCGTTTGCTGCAGGGCCTGGCGCTGGGTGGCGAGTACGGTGGCGCAGCAACGTATGTGGCCGAGCATGCACCGAAAGGCAAGCGCGGCTACTTCACTTCGTGGATCCAGACCACTGCGACCCTGGGCCTGTTCCTGTCGCTGCTGGTGATCCTCACCTGCCGCACGATCCTCGGCACCGAAGCCTTCGAAGCCTGGGGCTGGCGGATTCCCTTCCTGCTGTCGATCCTGCTGCTGATCGTGTCGGTGTACATCCGCCTGCAACTCAGTGAGTCGCCGGTGTTCTTGAAAATGAAGGCCGAAGGCAAAGCCTCCAAGGCGCCGCTGACCGAATCCTTCGCCCGCTGGGACAACCTCAAGATCGTGATCATGGCCCTGCTCGGCGGTACCGCCGGGCAGGCAGTGGTCTGGTACACCGGTCAGTTCTACGCGCTGTTCTTCCTGCTGCAGACGCTGAAAATCGACCCGCAAACCGCCAACCTGCTGATTGCCGGCTCGCTGCTGATCGGCACGCCGTTCTTCATCCTGTTCGGCAGCCTCTCCGACCGCATCGGCCGCAAGGGCATCATCATGGCCGGCTGCATCATCGCCGCGCTGACCTACTTTCCGATCTTCAAGGCACTGACCGAGTACGGCAACCCTGACGTGTTCATTGCCCAGGAAAAGAACCCGGTGACAGTGATCGCCGATCCCGATAAATGCGCGTTCCAGTTCGACCCGGTGGGCAAAGCCAAATTCACCAGCTCCTGCGACCTGGCGAAAAACGTGCTGGCGAAACGGGCGATTCCTTACGAGAACGTGAAAGCCGAACCTGGCGCTGTCGCGCAGATCCGCATCGGTGACAAAGTACTGCAGAGCTTCGAGGGTTCCGGCATGCCGGCTGCCGACTTCAAGGCGCAGAATGATGCCTTCGTCGCGACCCTCGGCAGCGCCCTGAAGGACGCCGGCTACCCCGAGAAAGCCGACCCGGCCAAGACCAACTACCCGATGGTGTTACTGCTACTGACCATCCTGGTGATCTACGTGACCATGGTCTACGGCCCGATTGCCGCCTGGCTGGTGGAGTTGTTCCCGACGCGTATCCGCTACACCTCGATGTCGCTGCCCTACCACATCGGCAACGGCTGGTTCGGAGGTTTCCTGCCTACGGTAGCGTTCGCCATGGTTGCGGCTACGGGGGATATCTACTATGGGCTGTGGTACCCGATCGTGATCGCGGTGATGACGGCGATCCTCGGTATTTTCTTCCTGCCAGAAACCAAAGACCGGGATATCAATCACGAATGAGGCTGAGTCTGTACGCGGCACAGCGGGTTGGGCGATGATCACGCTCCCCCGCTGTCAATGGAATGAACATGCACGATATCTTGGCCGTGTTTGCGTTGTGTGTAGTCGTACTCTTTATGAAGATGCTGGCAATTTCTTGCTACCAGGGCTTCTATCGCATCAGCCGCCTGACCTTCAAGAATACCGAGGACGCCGGCTTTGTCGGGCGCCAGGCAAGCCCAGAGGAGTTGCCGCAAGTCAGCCGGGCAGCGCAAGCCTGGGGCAATGACCTTGAGAACATCCCGCTGTTCTTTGTCCTCGGAGGGCTGTGCCTGGTGTTCAACCCTCCGGCACTGCTCACCGCCGGCTTGATGGTCCTGTTCACCGCCGCACGCCTGGCGCACACAGTGGCCTACCTGGCGCGCTGGCAACCGTGGCGCACGATTGCCTACGCCGTTGCGATCATCTGTCTGTTGGGGCTGGCTGGCCTGGTGACCATGGGCGCCGTGCGGCACTTTTAGGCGGCCGCCAAAACAAAAACGGGATTGACACAGTCGCTGTGTCAATCCCGCTCAGGTGCAACCTGCAAGCTACCGATCAATCAGTTCCAGGGACGGTCGCCGTTCTCGTCTTTGATGCGAGTCGGCAGGCCCATCACGTCCAGCGTCTTGAGGAACGGCTCAGCCGGCAACTCCTCGACGTTGGCCATGCGCTGCACGTCCCACTCACCACGAGCGACCAGCAAGGCTGCCGCCACCGGCGGCACGCCTGCGGTATAGGAAATGCCCTGGCTGTCGGTTTCGGCGTAAGCCTCTTCATGGTCGGCCACGTTGTAGATGAAGACCTCACGTGGCTGGCCGTCCTTGGTGCCCTTGACCAGGTCACCGATGCAGGTCTTGCCGGTGTAACCCGGAGCCAGCGAGGACGGATCAGGCAGCACGGCCTTGACCACTTTCAGCGGCACCACTTCCAGGCCTTCAGCGGTCTTGACCGGCTGCTCGGAGAGCAGGCCAAGGTTCTTGAGCACGGTGAAGACGTTGATGTAGTGCTCACCAAAGCTCATCCAGAAGCGTACGTTCGGCACGTCGAGGTTCTTCGACAGCGAATGCACTTCATCGTGGCCGGTCAGGTACAGGTTCTGCGAACCTACCACGGGCAGGTCATCGGTACGCTTGACCTCGAACATGGTGTTGCTGGTCCACTGGCTGTTCTGCCAGCTCCACACCTGTCCGGTGAACTCGCGGAAGTTGATTTCCGGGTCGAAGTTGGTGGCGAAGTACTTGCCATGGGAACCGGCATTGACGTCAAGAATGTCGATCGAGTCAATGCGGTCGAAATACTGTTGTTGCGCCAGCGCCGCATAAGCGTTGACCACACCCGGGTCGAAGCCTACGCCGAGAATGGCGGTAATGTTCTTCTGCTGGCATTCCTCGAGGTGTTTCCACTCGTAGTTGCCGTACCAGGGCGGGGTTTCGCAGATTTTGCCCGGCTCTTCGTGGATGGCGGTGTCCAGGTAGGCCACGCCGGTATCGATGCAGGCACGCAGCACCGACATGTTGAGGAAGGCGGAGCCGACGTTGATGACGATCTGCGA
>JAVXRI010000039.1:0-47340 GCA_036643775.1 Pseudomonas sp.
GGGCCGTATGCAGGAGCGAGCGGTTTTGCCTACTTTTTCCAAGAAAAAAGTAGGCCGCCGTAAGGGCGGAAGGGGCCGGCAGCGGCGCCACAGCAAATGGATAAGCTCACAGCCAGTGGGCGGACACTGGCGAAAGCACAAGACTTCGGGGCGAAAAACCGGATAATGGCGGCCAAATCGTTTTGCTGCTTATGATGGTAATCCCGCATGGAAATCAAGGTTAACTTTCTCGACAACCTTCGACTTGAAGCCAAGTTCGATGACTTCACGGTGGTCGCCGATCAGCCTATCCGCTACAAGGGCGATGGTTCGGCACCCGGTCCGTTCGATTACTTTCTGGCTTCGTCGGCGCTGTGCGCGGCTTACTTTGTAAAGCTGTACTGCCAGACGCGCGGTATTCCCACCGAGAATATTCGCCTGTCGCAGAACAACATTGTTGATCCCGAAGACCGCTACAAGCAGATTTTCAAGATTCAGGTCGAGTTGCCGGCGGATATCTCCGCCAAAGACCGCCAGGGCATTCTGCGCTCCATCGAGCGTTGCACGGTGAAAAAGGTCGTGCAGACCGGCCCCGAATTTGTCATTGAAGAAGTCGACAACCTGGATGCCAACGCCCAGGCCTTGCTGATGCTCGACCCGGCCTCCGACGCCAGCACCTACATCGTCGGCAAGGACCTGCCGCTGGAGCAGACCATCGCCAACATGTCGGCGATTCTGGCCGGCCTGGGCATGAAGATCGAGATCGCGTCGTGGCGCAATATCGTGCCCAATGTCTGGTCCCTGCATATCCGCGATGCACAATCGCCAATGTGCTTCACCAACGGCAAGGGCGCGACCAAGGAAAGCGCCCTGGCCTCGGCGTTGGGCGAGTTCATCGAGCGCTTGAACTGCAACTTCTTCTACAACGATCAGTTCTGGGGCGAAGACATCGCCAATGCGGCATTTGTGCATTACCCGGACGAGCGCTGGTTCAAGCCTGGCCGTAAAGATGCACTGCCGGCAGAAATTCTCGACGCCTACTGCCTGGAGATCTACAACCCCGAGGGCGAGCTGCATGGCTCGCACCTGTACGACACCAACTCCGGCAATATCGAGCGTGGTATCTGTTCGCTGCCCTTCGTACGTCAGTCGGACAGCGAGGTGGTGTATTTCCCCTCCAACCTGATTGAAAACCTGTACCTGAGCAACGGCATGAGTGCCGGTAATACCCTTGCCGAAGCGCAGGTGCAGTGCCTGTCGGAAATCTTCGAGCGCGCGGTAAAACGCGAAATCCTCGAAGGTGAGTTGGCCCTGCCTGATGTACCGCAGGAGGTTCTGGCCAAGTACCCCGCCATTCTCGCCGGCATTCAGGGCCTGGAAGAGCAGGGCTTCCCGGTGCTGGTCAAGGATGCGTCGCTGGGCGGGGACTTCCCGGTCATGTGCGTGACCTTGATGAACCCGCGTACCGGTGGTGTATTTGCTTCATTCGGGGCGCACCCGAGCTTCGAGGTGGCGCTGGAACGCAGCCTGACGGAATTGCTCCAGGGCCGCAGCTTCGAAGGCCTGAACGACTTGCCTCAGCCGACCTTTGAAAGTCATGCACTGATGGAGCCGAACAACTTCGTTGAACACTTCATCGATTCCAGCGGTGTGGTGTCGTGGCGCTTCTTCAGTGCCAAGGCCGATTTCCCGTTCGTTGAGTGGGACTTCTCTGGTCAGGGCGAAAACTCCAATGCCGAAGAAGCCGCGACGTTGTTCGGCATCCTCGAAAGCATGGGCAAAGAAGTCTACATGGCGGTGTACGAGCACCTCGGCGCAACGGCTTGCCGCATTCTCGTGCCGGGCTATTCGGAAATTTACCCGATCGAGGATCTGGTCTGGGACAACACCAACAAAGCGCTGTTCTTCCGCGAAGACATTCTGAACCTGCACAGCCTGGATGAAACCGATCTGCGCGCGCTGGTCGAGCGTCTGGAAGAGAGTGAGCTGGACGATTACACCGACATCAAGACCTTGATCGGTATCGAATTCGATGACAACACGGCCTGGGGCCAGTTGACGATTCTCGAGTTGAAACTGCTGATTCATGTCGCCTTGCAGCAGTTTGAAGAAGCCAAGGAGCTGGTGGAAACCTTCCTGCAGTTCAACGACAACACCGTCGAGCGCGGGTTGTTCTATCAGGCCTTGAATGTGGTGCTCGAAGTGGCGCTGGACGACGACCTGGAGCTGGATGACTACGAGACCAACTTCCGCCGGATGTTTGGCAACGAGCGGATGGATGCGGTGATCGGCTCCGTGGACGGTAGCGTGCGCTTCTTCGGCTTGACGCCGACCAGCATGAAGCTGGAAGGGCTTGATCGTCACCTGCGGCTGATCGACAGCTATAAAAAGCTGCACCAGGCGCGGGCCAAAGTGGCGGCGTTGTCCAGCTAAGAGCGCTGCGAGCGCCACCGCGCGGGTAGTGCTGACCACCTCCGATCGCGCCATGTACCAGCAGCCCAGGTGGGCCTGACGGCCTACGCCGCTGGCAAGATGGCGCAAATCGGCATCATGAACCCCGGTGTCGATTACCCGACCGACCTGGCCCAAATAAAGTGCGCCAGCGTAGAGCGTGGGCGCGGATCAAGGAATAGGGCGATCAGGCACAGAACGCCTAGACGCCCGGGGCGTGGAAAAAACGCTCCGGGCGGCAAGGGCTGAGTGCTGAAGATGGCTGGTCGTCGACTATCTCCTCGCTGGCAAGGCGCCCCACGATCGCCGCGAGGGTGACACCGGGATGCATCGCACAGACATAGACGCCACCGATGTTCGGTAGGTAGCCAATGATCGGCACGCCATCGTCAGGCATTGGCCGAAGGCCGACGCAGGCTCGTTCCGCCTCTAGGCAGTTGACCCCATCAAGCTCATTGCGGATGGCCCTGGCGGTGCGTAGGGCGAGGGCGGCTGGCTGGTTTTCCGCTGACGCGTCCAGGTAGTCCTCCGCTGCAAGCAACGCTCCATCCGCGTCCTGTCTTACCTCCATCTCGGGGCTGGAGATGAGGGTGTGCACGAGGGTGGGCTGTGATGTGTAGCGAATAAATATGGCGGGGGAGGCAGACAGTGGAAGAGATATGTTCAGCTTCTCTGTCAGTTGCGCAATACCGGTGCCTGCGGCCAGTACGACCCGATCTGCATCGATGATGCCGTTGGCGGTTTCGACGCCTGTCACCTGTGCACCCCGGGTAGCGAACCCGATAACCGCGGTCTGAGTGATGACCTTCGCCCCATGGGCCTGGGCGCCTGCGATCAAGGCGTGGGTTGCAGCCACTGCGTCCAGCGCACCTTCTTCGGGTTGGTACATGGCCTGTTGCGGCGGATGCTTGAGGTTCGGCTCAAGGTCAAGTATCTGCGCTGTGGACAGCACGACTTCTGCTGCTGGCAGGCCCGCAACGGGACGCACACCGTACGATAGCGCACCCGTCCAGCGCACCTTCAAGTCGGGTAGCTCGGTTTCAAGTCGGCGGTATTCCTGAATGGCTGCACGGCGCAATTGCGCTACCGGATCAGGCAAGCTGTGGGACGTATTGATCCAGGCAAATGAGCAACCGGTTACCCCGGACGCTATACCCGCACCTTCAACCAAGGTGACGCTCACGCCTTTTCTGGCCAGGTGATACGCCAGCGAGGCGCCGACGATGCCGGCGCCAACGACGATGATTCGTTTGACTGTATCGGTGTCCATACCAAGCTCCTGCAAATCGATTTTTGGGGTTTTGCTACCTATTCGGTCCGAAACAGGTCGGCCACTAAGGCGTGAGAACGATGCCGCCTCCTGGAGCGCTATCACCAGCACCGCTTTCGCGCTCGAACAAGTAGCGCGCCGGTGGCTTGCCCATCGCTTTGCGGAACATGGTGACGAAGCCGCTGGCGCTTTCGTAACCCAGCTCCAAGGCAACCGTCTGTACGCTCTCGCCCTTGGTCAGGCGTTGCAGTGAAAGAATGATGTGCAGCTGTCGGCGCCAGCGCCCGAAGCTCATGCCGACTTCCTGCATCAGCAGGCGGCTCATGCTGCGTTCACTCATACCAATGTGCCTGGCCCATTCGGTCATCGACGTTTTGCTCGAAGGGTCAGCAAGCAGCAGTTGCGCCAGTTGGCGCAGGCGCCGGTCTTGCGGCATCGGTAAATGCAGATATTCGACGGGTGCCTCACGCAACTCATCCAGCAACACGGCGATCAAACGTGCCTGTGCACCGTTCTCGGCGTACAGCTGTTCAAACCCTGTCGCTTTGAGCAGTAACTCGCGCAGCAGTGGCGGTATTGAAAGCGTACAGCACACGGTTGGCAGACCGGCAATCGCGTCCGGCTCGACGAACAGGCAATAGCACTCGGTTTCCCCCGAGCCGCGCGTCGAATGCCGCATGTCCCCCGGAATCCACACCGCGCATTGCGGCGGAACAATCCACACACCGGTCTCCACCTCGCAGTTAAGAATGCCGCGCACCGAATAGATCAACTGCGCTTTGCGATGGTGGTGAGGTGCGTGCTCCCAGTCTTTGGCAACCCGCGAGGCATTCAACGCCGTGACCTGGCGCGCAATGCTGTCGACGTCCCACGACAACGACGGGTCGTCAGAGGTAATAGGTTCCACGAACGCCGCCTCTGTAGCCGATAACAGTACTTGGCCGAAATGAAAAATAGTGTGACCGGATTTCGCAATGACGTAAACCCGCTGAGCTGGGTATCGTGCAGATGCATTTCGGGCGCCCTGTTTTCAGTCGGTGCCGCGTACTACTCAATACAGAGGACGGGTCAAATGGTTATAGATTCCACACGCTTCCCGATGGTCTGGATGAAGATTGGCACATCTGGCATTCACACCGACGATGAGGGATTCACGGCGTTCGAAGCATTACTGGCGCGTGCAGAACCCTTCGTGCTTCTGGACGAGGAACGAGCGGACCAGGAACAGTCCGAACATAGTCATGAAGAGCAAAAGCAGTTATCACTCTGGATGAAACGCCATAAAAGCGCCTTGCGCTCATACGTCAAAGCGCAGATCCACATTGAGCCAGACATCATAAAGCAGCAAGCGGCCAAATTGTTTGCGGTCAAGTTCGAGTATTTCTGGGGTTACCCATTGCTCGTCGTCGACAGCAGAGCAGACGGCTTGGCGTTGGCGCGCCAGTTGCTGGCGCAGTGAGCGGCAAACGTCCATGGGTATCGTTGCCATCAACACCGTCGAGATTCAACCGGCCAACGGTTCGGCGGCAGCCCTGCGCGTGAGATTGCAAGGGCTGCTGCTGAAGTTGAATCGCTTCTCAGGCTGCACAGCGTATAGCCTGACCTGTGCGAACAACCCGGGCGACACGTGGGTGGTCACCGGGTATTGGGATTCAACCGAGCGGATGACCGCGCACTTTGATTTGCCGTGTCTGGCCGAGTTGTTTGAACTGACTGCGCAGCGGTTGGTGGTGGGGCTGCGTTTTGCTACGTTTTTCCTGTCGCCGCCTGTTGAAGCTTTCAACTGAGGCTTCAGGTGAGCCGGCTCCGCAAAGAGGCCGGCAAACCTGCCGCCGGCTCGGCCGTTACCAGAACTCGCCACGCAGCGTCAGCATATGATTGCGCGGGTCACCGTAATAGTTGCCACCACTCGAGGAGCCGACAGTCTGGTAATACACCTTGTCGAACAGGTTGTTGACGTTATAAGTCATCGACCAATGCTCATCGATTTGATATCTGGCCATGGCGTTCCAGAGGGAATAACCCGACTGGGTATACTTGAACGGATGGGTGATCGCATAACCGTCACTGTCCACAACGACGTTGCCATTGGTGTCGATAGAGCCGGCGTTACCGCTGACGTAAGTGGCACTCTGGATACTCACACCTGCGCCAAGAGTCAGATCACTCAGGGCGCCCGGTAATTTATAAGTCGACCAGAACCTGGCTGTGTGCTTGGGCGTGATGCTACTTAGACTGGCGTTGGCGGTGCGGTCCTTGTTGTGGTTGTAGTTGTAGCTGGCGATCAGCATCCAGTCTGGCAGCACTTCGCCGGACACCTCGACATCGAAGCCTTTGCTCACTACTTCGCCCTGGGGAAGGTAGCAACAGCTGCCACCGAAGCGATTGAATTCGAGTGGGTAGTTTGCATCCTGTATCGCCTGGTTCTCGCGACTCGAGTAGTAAAGCGCAAACGAGGTATTGACCTTGCCATCGAAAAGCTCGCCTTTGAGGCCGGTTTCATAGGTCTTGCCGGCCATGGGCTCTATTGTGGTGCCTGGTTTTGGACCTTTCTTGACGTTTTGCTGTGGCCTGAACACTTCTGAATAGCTCGCATATGTCGACCACTGTTCGTTGAGGTCGTAAACCACCCCACCGAATGGGACCAGCTTGGTAGCCTGGCGCATGGAGACCTGCGATTGGATATCCCAGATGCCGGTGGATAGATCCCGCCCCTGTGAGGTTTGATCGAACTTGTAGCGCTGTGCTCTAGCGCCGACGATCAAGTGCAGCGGGTCGCCGAGTTTAAGGCGCAAAGTTGAATAAAGGCCGTACTGGACCTGTGAGTTCGGGTTGTAATCATCAACCCATTGCTTGTCTGTAGGTGGCTCGATCCAGGGTGTCGATTCCGGGTCGAAGACATTCACAGGCGTACTGAAACTGCCGGGCATCATGTTGCTTCCCTGCCAGCGACTCTCAATCTTCTGGTGGTCGGCACCGATCACCAGCTGATGAGTCTGCCCAAACAGATCGAAGTTGCCGGACAGGTTAAGATCCCAAAGCTTCTGCTCGCTGCTGTAGGTGCTGGTGGTCCCTCCCCATTGTGGGCCAGCGAAGTCTGCCGGATCGACTGCACCATTGACAAAGGACACCTTGGAAAGGCCGGTATCTTTGGTTTGCGTGTAGGTCAGGTTGACCTTCCAGTCCTCGGACAGGTTGTGGTCAATCTTGGCGAATATTTCTTGAGAGCGGCCATCGAGGTAGCTCCATTTCGTGGCGAGCCCTGTCCGACGTTTGAGCTTCAGGTCATCTCCAGTGAGGTAGCGAGGCAGGTCGGTGCTGGTGCCGTTCTCATGAATGCGCTCGTAGCGTCCGCCCAGGGTGAGCAGGGTATCGGGGGTTATATCGGCTTCGAGAATGCCGTAGACCAACGGCCGTTCGGTGCTGCGGTTGTCGATGAAATATTGCCGGTCTGCGTAGCTGGTTACCAGGCGACCGCGTAGCTTGCCATCGAAGCCCATAGGGCCGGTGAGGTCGACTTGCGTGCGGTAGTTGTCCCATGAGCCTGCAGCGGCGTCGACGTTCAGTTGGAAACGGTCCAGCGGGCGCTTGCGCACGAGGTTGATTATGCCGCCGGGATCACCCGTTCCGCCAAACAGCCCGGCAGAGCCTCGAAGCACCTCTACATGGTCGAACTCAGCAAGGTTATAGGACTTGTTCGAATAAAAACTTCCCGAGGTTGTCCCCAATGCCATAGGGGCAGCACCGTCAATCTGGATGTTTTCAATCTTGTAGCCGCGCGAATAAAACACGGGTAGCCGGTAATTACTTTGCTGCACAGTCACGCCGGGAGCCATCTTCATGGCATCGCCCAGCTCGTTCATTTGTTGATCCTTGATCAACTGCTGAGTGACTACCGAAACCGACTGCGGAGTTTGGCGAATGCTGGTTGGCGTCTTCGATCCGACACTGGTCAGGCCTGTGGTGTACGACCCGGAGTGCTCGGTCGCCTCACCCATTCCCTGTCCCTGAATCATTGTGCTTCCCAACTCCAGCGCCGCCCCGGTATCTGCCGCAACTGGTTGCAGCGACCAGTTGCCATCCGACGCCTGCACAGCCGTCAGATCTGTCCCTTCCAACAGCAGAAAAAGCACCATCTCTGCGGGCAACAGCCCTTTGACTGAACGGGCGTACTTGCCTTCAACCAGGTGAGGATCGTAGGGCAGGCTGATCCCGGTCTGTTCGGCAAAGCGGTTAAGTGCCTCGCTTAGCGGCGCAGAGGGCAAGTCATAGCGTTGGCTGGATTGATCTGCCAGCACTGGCTGACAGAGGTTCAGCCCAGAACCGATAAGAATGGCCTGGGCGAGCAAGGTGGGACGGTAGCGGGACAACAGATCCATCGAGGTGCGGCTCCTTGGTTGGGTAGGTCTTTCCCTATTTGTCGAAGGAGCCGGCAAAACCCGTAAACGAGAATCGATCTTTATTCAGGCAGGGACGATGCGCACCCATAGCGAAGTACGCCAGATCAGGCGTACGGGCAGAGTGTGGGTGAGGGTGCGAAGGGCGTTGTCGGTATTGTCGAGCTGGAACACCCCGGAAATTTTCAGCCCGGCCACTGCCGGGTCGCAGCCGACCCAGCCCGTGCGTTGGCGGGCCAAGGTGTCGGCCAACTGCAGCAAAGGCATGTTGTGGGTGATCAGCAGGCCGCGAATCCAAGCCGATCCATCGAACGTCGGTCGGTCGAGGCGTTGAGGGCCTGAGGCATCAATCAGAAACTGCTCTCCCGCCTCGGCGCGGGCCAGGGCACGCCCTGGTGCGAGGATGGCGACCGTGCCCTGATCGACACTCAATCGCGTATGGCCGTTTTCCTGGCAAACGTCGAAGGTAGTGCCCAGTGCCTGGAACCGGGCTTGTGCTGTGCTCACGCACAGTGTGCGTTGCAGTGGGTCGTGGCCGGACTTCACATAGACCTGACCTTCACGCAGCGCGATCAAACGTTCGGTCTGGTTGAAATACACATCAACAGCACTTTTGCTGTTGAGTTGCAGTTCAGTGCCATCGGCCAACTCGACCCGACGGAGCTCGCCGATGCCTGTGCTGTAATCGGCGAGGCTGATACGCCAGGGTGACTGTTGCACGGTGCCACCGGCCATGCCTAGGCCAAGAAGGCCGAGGGTGAAGGTTTTCAGGGCATTGCGCCGATCCGGGTTGCCCAGCGTATTGATGGCCACGCCCGAGGGCAGCTCCCGGGCCTGAGTGAAGCAGGTTTGCGCTTCCTGCAGGGCCTGCCAGGTCGCCTCATGCTGCGGATTGGCCTGGCGCCACGCCAGACAGGCTACGCACATCTGCGGCGCATGCTGCGAAGACTCGAGCTTCACCAGCCATTGGATGGCCTGGTCGAGAATCTTGTCGGTCATGATTCGAGCGTGATCCGGTAGCAATGCCGAATAGCCTTGGCCATGTACTTCTCGACGCTGCTAAGGCTCACGCCAAGATGGCTGGCTATGTCTTGGTAGCTCATGCCCTCTAGCCGTGAAAGCAGAAAGGCCATGCGTACTTTTTGCGGTAGCCCATCAAGCAGGGCATCGATCTGCATCAAGGTCTGCAACAACATCAACTGGCGCTCGGCCGAGGGAGCCTGGGGCTCAGGAAGTTGTGCCAACGCTTGCAGATAGGCCGCTTCGAGCTTCTGACGACGGAAACGGTCGATCAACAGCCCCCTGGCCACGCTGCTCAACCAAGCTCTTGGCTGGCGCAATCCGATAATCTGTTGGGGACGTCCCAGCACCTGCATGAAGGTGTCCTGAGCCACGTCGCACGCATGATCGCCATATTGCAGACGCCGTTGCAGCCAAGCCAGCAGCCAGGCGTGATGATCGCGATAAAGGGCGTCAATACCTTCGCGTGAAGTCGACGTTGCTGCGGGAGATGGTGACACGACGGGCCTCGCTGCCATGACGCATACAAAATGCAGTTGTGAATCGTTCTCAATGCTACGGCCTTTCATGCCCGAGGCTCAAGCGCGAAAGCGAGGTACAGCAAATTCTGGGTTAGTGCAGGCGTCACCGTGGCCTGGGGCGACAGCACTGGCCACGGTTCCGGACAGCCTGCTTGATTGGCTCTTAACCAGCGCTGATATTGCCGCAGAACAGCGTGCGGCTGCCGTCTGCCGGGCTGGTGCGAACGAGCAGGGCGTAGTCACCTTTGGTCAGTTCGCTCAGCGCGACAGGCGCCTGGGCCCAGAGTTTGGTACGCGGCGCCATCGAGGGATAATCGACACTGTTGGCCTGACGGGTTTCGTACGCCGGTTGTGCGCCCAGTTGCTGGCAGGAGCCTGGGTAAATGGCGCTGACCAGGCGGCTGGGAATCGCCAGGTCGTGGGGCACACCACCGACGGTGAGCACGATGCCGGTGTGGTTGCCCACCGGGCTGAGGGTGGCTCGAGCGATATGTGTTGCGTTTTGCGGGGTAGCATCGAGGGGGACATCGACAATTTCGGTTCTGCTCGCGCACGCTGAAATTGTCCCTACCGCCACTACCAACGCCAGACAAGATGCTCTGTTCATCACAGATCTCCTGATATGAGGTGCGTTGATTTCATCCCCCCTGTGAAGTCTAGTGGCCAGCTCCGGGCGCGGGATCTGGCTGATGGGTGGTCATCAGCTGCACTGCATGGGCGTTACGTCAGCGCAACGCGAACAGGCGCTCGGCCGCAAGGAGCAGGGCGATCACGATCATCGCCGCCCCCGAAAGACGACTGACCATCAAGGCTGCCCCAGGTCGCGTACTGAGCACGGCTCGGGCGCCGAACCCGACCGCAAGGTACACCGCTGCGCAACTGAAGGCGTGGAGCATCCCAAGGACGAGAATCTGCACTGGCACAGGCCAGGCGGCCAGGGGATTGGTGAACTGTGGCAGCAGGGCGAGAAACAGCAGGATGACTTTCGGGTTCAGGCCACTGACGCAGAGTCCTTTCGCGGCCCAACCCGACCAGGTACCGGTTTCGGCGGCTGCGCCTTGTGCGGGCGCCGAAGGTGACAGCAGCATGTTGAGGCCGAGCCAGAGCAGATAGCCGGCGCCGGCCAGCGTGAGTGCTGTCAGGGCGAAAGGCACGTTCATCAACAGGCCGCCCACCCCGGCGGCAACGATCAACGTGGCGACAATATGGCCTGACAGCAGGCCTGCCACGGCTGGCACGACGAATCGTCCGCGCACGCCCGCCGAAATGGCATAGGCCCAGTCAACACCGGGGGTGATGACAAACAGAAATGACACGGCCCAGAACGCCGCGAGTGCGCTTAATGTCACGAGAAACCTTCCTTCATCAATGCTGCCGGGCGCCGTCGTGGCACTTCAGCTTGTTAGAAAGAAGGATAAAGAAAGGGGAGTGGTAGTATCTTTCTAATGTTCTACGGTATGCCTTGTTTGATAGAAGGTTTTTCAATATGGATCGGATAGACCGCAAGATTCTTGCTGAGCTGCAGGCGGATGGTCGTCAGTCACTGACAGACCTGGCTGAACGGGTAGGGCTGAGTTTGTCCCCCTGTCATCGACGCGTCAGGGCGCTGGAGGACGCGGGTGTCATCGTCGGCTATCGGGCGCAGTTGTCTGCACCTGAGCTTGGCTTCACGTTTTCGGCGATTGTTTTTGTGACATTGCGCGAAGGGCATCAGCAAGCGGTTGCCGACTTTGAGGCGGCGCTTCCCGGCATTCCGTATGTCATCCAGGCGCAACGGCTGTTTGGTGATCCGGACTATCTGCTGATGGTCGTCACCCAGGATCTGCCAGCCTTCCAGAGGCTGTATGACGAGCAGTTGTCGAAGCTGCCGAATGTTCAGCGGCTGACCTCTACCCTGGTGATGAAAAACGTGATTGTCGATCGACCGCTGCCCTTGTAGTCGGGCCTTATGAACAGCGGTACAAGGGGCGACTCACTCGGCAGGCGTGTTTGAGTCGGGACTGGGTTCGGCCTCCAGTTTCAAGCGGTCTGCCTTGCTGATGTATTTAGGCTTGTTTTTCGGTGCCAATTTGGCGCTGGCCTTTTTGGCGTGAGCCTTCAGCAGTTGCTTTATTTTCTTTTGGCGATTCATCTTTTTGCTCGGGTTGTAAATGCTCCAATGATATCAGCTGCCAAGCGCCAGAGGTTCCTGGTGTGGGAGTCGGCCTTGCCGGCGATGGGGTCGCTGTGGTGTCAGCTGTTGCGCGGTGCCTGCATCGCTGGCAAGGCCAGCTCCTACAAGGTGGTGCTGGCTTCAGGCACGGTCAGCCGAGAATAAAGTAGGTCTTGCGCACCTTCTCGATGATCTCCCACTCACCATGGGTGTGGGCCGCAAAGTACAGCGAATCACCTGCCTTGAAATGCACGGTTTCACCACCTTCCGGGGTGAAGCTGCCTTTGCCTTCGATGATGTAGCTGAATTCGGCTTGCATCACCGCGCGGCGCAGGCGGCCGGGCGAGCATTCCCAGAAGCCGCTGGAGACGTTCTGCCCGGCGATGTCCTGGTGCACAGCGGTGCGCGTCATCGGCACCGGCTCGCCGACAGGCAGACCCGCAGGCTCCGGCGCGGAGAATTGGCTTTCGTTTTCAAGACGGATCAGTACAGGGGACATGGGCTTTCCTCAGGATTTGTCTTCGAGACCAGCAGGGGCAAAGCCGGCCATCATCACGTCGAGCCGGTTTGCCTTGTTATTGCTCAGCTCCGCGCGTTCTTTACGCAGTACCGAACCACGGACCATCGACCCACCGAGGTAGCGCACCGGCTCCGGCGGGAAGGCTTTGCAGCGGCGGCCGACCAGCGCGCAGTTGCTCCATTGATCGCTTCTGCCCAGCGCAAGGCTGGCCAGAATGCGTCCGCCAAGGCGGCTCGGGCCTACGCCGTTCCCGCTCCAGCCGATGCCGTAATGAATGTTGTCGCAGCCGTTGATGTGGTTGAACACCGGCAGGCTGTCGTAGGTGCGGTCGATCGGGCCGGACCAGGAATGGCTGACCTCGACATCGTCGAGCATGGGGTAGGTGCGCCGCAGGTCGGCGGTAGTCAGGCCGATGCCCACGGCGTCTTCACTGAACACCTTGCCCATGCGCGAGCCGTATGACAGCGAACCCGTGCCCTTGCCAAAGGCAATCCGGCCATCCGCGGTAGTGCGGTAATAATCGACCATCAATTGCGAATCAGTGATGGCTTCGGCACCGCTCCAGCCCATGCTGTTCAAGCGTTCGCCAATGGGTTGGGTGACTACGATGGAACTGCCGACCGGGACAAACAGTTTCGCCAGTTCAGGGATGGCAGCCGACCACGCGTTGGTAGCCAGCACCACGTTGTTGGCGGCAACCCGGCCATGGGTAGTGACAAGCTGCACCGGACGCCCCGGCTGAATTTCGCGAACTGCGGTGTTTTCATAAATCTCGACGCCGGCCTCGAGCGCCACCCTGCGCATGCCGCGCACCAGCGCTGCCGGTTGCACGGTGGCGTTGCTGCGTTCGAGTACACCGGCCAGGTGCACGTCCGAACCGGTGCGCCGGGCCACTTCCTGGCGTGACAGGCGCTCGAAAGGCTCGGCACCCACGCGCTTGCAGGCTGCCAGGGTTCCGTTCCACGCGTCGATATGCGCTTCGCAGGTGGCAGTCCACAGCCAGCCTTTCTGTTTGAAAGCGGCGTCGATGCCGTGCAGCTGGCAAAACTCGCCCAGTTCACCGATCGCCCGCTCTGCACTCCGGGCCAGAAAAAGCGCCTGCTCGGGGGAGCAAAACGAGCTGAGTGACTGGATCTTCGGCCACCACGACATCACGAATCCGCCATTGCGCCCCGAGGCACCACCTCCGCAGACATCCTGCTCCAGCACCATGACCCGGCAATCGGGCTCGTGCTCCTTGAGGGTCAACGCCGTCCACAAACCGACGAAGCCGCCGCCGACAATGACGATGTCCGCCGAATGGCTGCCTTGCAGGGCAGGCGAAGGTTGCAATGAAGGTTCAGCGGACTGCAGCCAGAAGCTGCGCTTGAGCGGTGCAACGGCGGGGAACTTCATCGGGGCGCTAGTGCGCTGCACGGTCTGGCTAATTGGCGCGTCTGGCATCGAGGTCATGCTGATCTCCTGGACGGTCGTTTTTATGCCGTCGAAGCTATCCCCAAGCCTGTAAAAAAACAACAGTATTTTTTACTCAGAGTAAATATTGAACGTATTTCTTAATTTTGCAGATTTCTCCTGTTTATCGTCATTTTCTTCCTAGCCGCATGCCTGCGACTGGCCACAGACTTTTCCTCGAAGTCCCTCACCGCAGCCGTACAGCCCCCATAACAATGACAAGAGAGGTTGGCGTGAACCTACAACGATTGGGCGGCAACGCCCGTTACAGCCAATGCGTCATCAGCGCAGGCAGGATCGAAACCTCGGGCATCGTCGCCCGCGACCTGAGCCAGGGCATCACTGCCCAGACCCGCGATGTGCTGCAGCAACTGCAAGACATTCTGGCCATGGCCCAGGTCGGCAAGGCCCACCTCACCCGTGTGCAGATCTGGCTCGCCGACATGGCCGACTTCGACGCCATGAACGAGGTTTATGACGCCTGGGTCGATCGCGCCAATCCGCCGGTGCGTGCCTGCGTCGGCGCAGCGTTGGCGGACAGCCGATACCGCCTGGAAATCCAGGCCTGCGCCGTCAGCTGATTGAAGAATAAAAACAACAGGAGGTGCCCATGCTGCATGACGTCGTGTTCCTCGACCGTGATGGCTTCGCCGAAAGCGTGCTGATCAAGGAATTGCCATTCCCCCACCGCTGGAGTCTTTACGGCTATACCGCGCCCGAGCAGATGGTCGAACGGCTGACTGGCGCGACCATCGCCATCACCAGCGGCGTACCGATCTCGGTGCAGCAACTCGAGCAGTTGCCATCGCTGAAGATGATCTCCCTGGCCATGACCGGCACCGACGTGGTCGACCTCGATTACTGCCGGCAGCGCGGTATTCATGTCAGCAACGTGCCCGGCTACGGCACCCATGCGGTGGCCGAACATGCGCTGGCAATGATTTTTGCGCTGCTGCGCAACGTTGACCGTTATCACCAGTTGCTGATGGAGGTGCGCACTGGCAAGCGCGCGTTGAACAGCACCTATTTCGACTACCCGATCCGCGACATTCGCGGCAAGGTGCTCGGCATCATCGGTCATGGCCCCATCGCCCTGCGCTTGGCGGAACTGGCTGCGCGCCTGGAGATGGAGGTGCACTTCTTCGATCGCGATGGTCACTACCAGGGTGAGCGCTACCTGTCGCTGGAGCAGTTGCTGCGCCGCAGCGACGTGGTTTCGATCAACTGCCCGCTGACCGCGCACACCCGTCACCTGATCGGTCGTGAGCAATTTGCCTGGATGAAGCATGACGCCGTGCTGATCAACACCGCACGCGGCGCGGTGATCAACGAGCCCGACCTGATCCATGCCCTGGAAACCGGGCAGATCGGCGGCGCTGCGCTCGATGTGGTGAGCAACGAGCCGATCACCCTCGACGAACCGTTGCTGCACCTGGCCGCCACCCACAACCTGATCCTCAATCCACACATCGCCTGGAGCAGCGCCGAGGCCACCCAAGGACTGATGGATACAGCGCTGGACAACGTTACCGCATTCGTTTCGCACGCATCCTGATCACCGATCACCCCCTTATAAAAACAACAAGAGGTAGGTCATGCAAAACGTCGACATAGCCAGTACCCGTTCGTTCGATGAATCTCCCGTTCGGCCCCTGCACATCAAGGCGGCCATCGGTGGTGTCGGTGGCCAGTTCTGTGACGGCTACGTGCTCGGCATCATCGGTATCGCCATCAGTCTGGCGACCACGCCGCTGGGCCTGGATGCGCTGTCGCTGGGCCTGCTCGGGGGCGCCGCGCTGATCGGTTTGTTCCTCGGCAGCCTGCTCACCGGGCCGATCGCCGACCGCTTTGGGCGCAAGCACATCTACCGCTGGAACATGGCGCTGTTTTGCGTCGTTTCCGTGGCGCAGTTCTTCGCCCAGAACGCCGAGCAGCTGCTGGTGCTACGCCTGCTGCTCGGGTTTGCCCTGGGTTCGGATTTCGTTGTCGGTGTATCGCTGGTCGCAGAACTGGTGCCGCGGCGTTTTCGCGGGCCACTGCTGGCCTTGATGGCGGTGGCCTGGACCCTCGGTTTTACCGTGTCCTACATCATCGGCTACGTCATGCAGTCCATGGGCGACGATGCCTGGCGCTGGATCCTGTTCAGCAGCGCGGTACCTTCGCTGTTGGTGCTGCTGGTGCGCCAAGGCACCCCAGAGTCACCCTTGTGGCTGATGAAGAAAGGTCGCGAGCGGGAAGCGCGCGAGGTGATCGATCGTCTCGGCGGTGGTGATCTGCCGACGGTCGAGAAGGGCGTGACGAAAGCCTCCTGGAGCCAGTTGTTCAGCCGCCAGCATCGGCGTAACACCCTGGTGGGCGCGGTGTTCTACACCTGCCAGGTGATTCCGTACTTCGCCATGAGCACCTTCATCCCGCGGATTTTTTCGGCGCTGAAGGTCGAAGACAGTTACACCGGTGGCCTGGTCTACAACATCTTTCTGCTGGCCGGCTCGATTGCCGGGCTGATGCTCATCAATCTGCTGACCCGCCGGGCGTTCCTGATCGGCACTTTTACCATCAACGCCATTGCGCTGTTCGTGCTGGCTACCTGGAGCGGGATGCCGGCGGTTTATGTGGTCGGGGTGTTCGCCGTGTTTGCCTTTGTCATGGCCGGCTCCGGGGTGCTGGAGTTCGCCTATACCTCCGAGCTGTTCCCCACTGAATTGCGTGCGTCCGGCGTTGGTTTGTCGGTGGCCGCCAGCCGCATAGGCGCGGCGTCCTGCACCTTCCTGCTGCCGGTGGTGATGGAGCGCTTCGGCACGTCAGTGGCTATCGGCACCTGCGTGGCCGCATTGGTCATCGGTGCGGTGGTCTGCCAGCTCTGGGCACCGGAAACCAACCCGCGCTACGTACGCTGACTTACGGCCTTACCAGCCGTTCGGCTTGATGGCGGATCTTGCGAAACAGATGCGGCGTCTCGCCATAGAACTTGCGAAATTGCTGGATGAAGTGCGAAGCGTCGGAAAAGCCCGTGGCGTAGGCAATCTGCGTCACGTGCAGGCTGGTGTCGCTAAGCAACTTGCGCGCCTGCTGCAAGCGCAGCTTGCGCCAGTACTGGGCGGGCGGCTGGTCGGTGTTGACCAGGAAGGCGCGATGCAACTGGCGTTCGCTGCAATCCAGGCTGATAGCCAGTTCCTTGAGCGTGCAGTGGCTGTCCAGATGCTTGCGCATGTAGTCGATGGCGCGCTGCACCAGCGGGTCCTGGTAGACATGCGCCACATCGGCGCCCGTGCTGCGCTGGACTTCCTCGTCATCGACCAGCAAGTACTCCAGGCCTTTCTGCGCCCGGCGTTTGCCGCAGTGACGGCTGATGATCTCGGCTGCCAGTTCGAACGCCGTGCCACCCGGGCAGGTGAAGATGCCGTTGTCTTCCACGTAGGCCTTGTCGACGACGATCTGGGTCTCGGGGAACAGCGCGGCGAATTCATCGCGCACCGTGAAGTGCACCGCGCAACGCCGGCCCTTGAGCAAACCCGCCAGGCCCAGGGTGAAGTAGGACGCACACAGCGCGATGATCGGTACCTTGCGTTGATGCTGTTGATGGATGTAGTCGAGCAGCGCGGGGGCAGGGTTCATCACCCCGGATAACAGCCCACCGGCGAGCACCACATAGTCGTAGTGGGTATCCGGGTCGAGGCGCTTGGTCGGGGCGATGGGCAGGCCACAGCTGGCGGTCACCGGCTCGCCGCTGACACTCAGCCAGTCCCACTGGCAAAGGATCTGCCGGCTGTCGAACGAGCGGTCGGCAGCGAAGCGCAGCGAGTCGACGAAGCCGGCCACGGGCGTCAGGGTGAACTGATCGATGAGCACGAAGGCAACCCGCAGGTCGGGCTTGAGGTGCTGAGCGGGGGTATCGTGCGGGGCTTCGAAGTGGCTCTGGGTTTTCACGGTACTGCTCAGGCTATGCAGGACGAAAACGATCCTACTCCGAGCCATTGAACAAGTACATCACAGTCCTTTTACCGGCACAGTGGTCCTGCACTGCTGATCTGCATCAAGTCCCCCTGGCGCTCAGCGCGCAGAATTGGCATCCACCTCAGGACCAACGCCGGGAGCACGCCATGGGATCATTGCAACCGCAAACGCGCAGCCCCACCAGCAGCACGGCACAGCCGTGGTATCGCAAAAGCGCACACCAGACCATGGCCGACCTGCAAACCAGCGTCGCCGGCCTTGCCCCTGAAGAAGCCAGGGCGCGTTTGCTGCGTCTGGGGCCCAATGCGCTGCCGGCGAAAGCCGTCGACCCGATCTGGTTGCGTTTCGCCCGCCACTTCAACGACGTGCTCATCTACATTCTGCTCGCGGCCGCCCTGGCCACGGCGTTGATGGGGCACTGGACCGATACCCTGGTGATCATCATTGTGGCGCTGATCAACGCCGCGATTGGCTTCTTTCAGGAGAACAAGGCCGAGAAGTCTCTGGCTGCCTTGCGCGGGATGCTCAGCAGCAGCGCGCGCGTGGTCCGCAATGGCCAGAAGCTGGAGATCGATGCCAGCGAGCTGGTGCCGGGCGACATCGTGGTGTTGCGCCCCGGCGACAAGATCCCCGCCGATGTGCGTCTGTTCGAGGTGCACCAGTTACAGGTGGAAGAGTCGATGCTCACCGGTGAGTCGCTCACCGTGGCCAAGCAGACCGAAGCGCTGGACCATGAGGCACAGCTGGCCGACCGTACCAACCTGGCCTTTTCTGGTACCAGTGTCAGCGCCGGCAATGCCAAGGGCGTGGTGATCGAGACCGGTACTGCCACCGAGCTGGGCAAGATCAACCGCATGATCGCCACGGTGGACGAAACCGAGACGCCCCTGCTGCGGCAGATTGCTGAGCTCGGCAAGCGCATCTTCCAGCTGATCATCGGCATGATGGTGCTGCTGTTCATCATCGGTTTCTTCTGGCACGGCTATCCGCTGGGCGAGCTGTCGCTGTCGCTGATCAGCCTGGCGGTGGCGGCGGTGCCTGAGGGGCTGCCGGCGATTGTGTCGATCATTCTCTCGCTCGGCGTACAACGCATGGCGCGCAACAAGGCGATCATCCGCAAGCTGCCGACGGTGGAAACCCTGGGCGCGATGAACGTGATCTGTTCGGACAAGACCGGCACCTTGACCATGAACGAGATGACCGTGAAGCATGTGCTCACCGCCAACCGGTTCTACGGCGTAGGCGGGGAGAGCTATGAGCCGCGTGGTCGTATCACCCTGGCCGGTGCCAGCGAAACGCTGGACTGGGCCGCGCACCCGAACCTGGCCGCCTTCATCCGCGCCGTCGACATTTGCAACGACAGCAGCTTGCAGCGTGATGAGGAAGGGCGCTGGACGGTGGTCGGCGGTCCGACCGAAGGTGCGCTCAAGGTACTCGCGCGCAAAGCGGACCTGGCGCCGGTGGAGGTGCGGCGCCTGGGCAAGATTCCGTTCGACTCGGCCTACAAGTACATGGCCCGACGTTGCGATGTGGATGGCGAGCGCCTGATCTACCTCAAAGGCGCGCCTGATGTACTGCTGAACATGTGTGAGCAGCAATTGGGCACCGACGGCCCGGAGCCGCTCGACCGTGCTTACTGGGAGCGTGAGATGAGTCACATCGCCGAGCACGGCTTGCGCATGCTGGCGGCCGCTTACCGGCCCGCAAGCGGCACGGGTGGCGAGATCGATCACGCGGACCTGCGTCAGGGCATGGTCTTCCTTGGCGTTGCCGGGCTGATGGACCCACCACGGCCCGAGGCGATCGAGGCCATCGCCATGTGCAAACAGGCGGGTATCCAGGTCAAGATGATCACCGGCGACCACCCGGACACGGCCGTCGCCATCGCCCGTATGCTCGGCATGGGCAACGACTTGCGGGCCATGACCGGCAAGGAGCTGGAACAGACCGACGACACCGCGCTGAAGGCGCTGGCCATGCAGTATTCGGTGTTCGCCCGTACCAGTCCGGAGCACAAGTTGCGCCTGGTGCGCGCGCTGCAGGCCAACGGCCAGGTGGTGGGCATGACCGGCGACGGCGTCAACGACGCCCCGGCGCTGAAGCAGGCCGATGTCGGCATCGCCATGGGCATCAAGGGCACCGAGGTGACCAAGGAAGCGGCCGACATGGTGCTCACCGACGACAACTTTTCCACCATCGCCAATGCCGTGCGCGAAGGGCGCCGGGTCTACGACAACCTGAAGAAAACCGTGCTGTTCATCCTGCCGACCAACATGGCCCAGGGGCTGTTGATTGTCATGGCGTTGCTGGTGGGGGCGGTGGTGCCGCTGTCACCCTTGCAGATCCTGTGGATGAACATGGCCACGTCCACCACCTTGTCTTTCGCCCTGGCGTTCGAGCCCGGCGAGCCGGGGATGATGCGCCGCTCTCCAAGGAAAGCCGGCGAGTCGATTCTCAACGCTTATGCGGTGTGGCGCGTGCTGTTCGTGGGCTGCCTGCTGACGGCGGCGGCCTTCCTGCTGGAGGCGTGGATGGTCGCCGACGGCCAGGACACCGACCACATCCGCACGATGATTCTGCATACCCTGGTCACGGCGCAGTGGGCTTATCTGTTCAACTGCCGCCTGCAGGATCAGTTCTCGCTGAACATGGCGTTACTGCGCAACGGTGCGTTGCTCACGGTCACACTTGGTTTGATCTTGCTGCAGTGCCTGTTATCCTACGCGCCCTTCATGCAGACGGCGTTCCATACCGTGCCACTGTCATTCAGTAACTGGATGCTGGCATTGGGTATTGGCGTACTGGTTTTCTTCGCAGTCGAACTCGAGAAACTGGTGGTGCGCCGTTGGAAGGCGAGCAAGAGAACATAGCCATTTTTTGCACACCCTGTTGATGCAGGGTGTGCAGCCGCTTCAGGATTTTTTCCTGCTGCCGGGCAAACGTCCTACGACCCGTAGAAATGGGTCTAAAGTCTTTGCTGCAGGCCCGTTCATTATTTAACCCCAGCACCCTCGACAGGATCGAGGCGTGTCCGGCACGTATTTTCGTAAAACGCGCGCCCGATTGATTGGACTCTAGTTACCATGCCCTCATGGAGGTGGCCATTGCATGCGTCGACACCGGTATTGCCCGGTCTTCCCGACAGACACGCCGAAATGCGCATCGGTGGACTGTACTGGTTGGCCTGCGAGTCGCCGGATACTGCAGACAGGCTGTGCACGCAACTGCTGAGCAGCTTGCCGACTTCGGCGCGGGCCATGCTGGTCAATGCGGCCGGCGCCTCGCGCGACCTGGTCAAGAGCATTCCCGATAACTGCGGACCAGGACACCTGACCCTGTTCGACCTGCCCAGGATGTCGCCCCTGCGCCTGATCCAGGCACTGCGCCAGGACGTACCGCGGGTGCGCGGCGGCGAACAGGCGTTGTGGCTGATCCGCGTGCCTCATACCGGCTGGGACGAACTGGTGGCGCAGTCTCTGGCGCTGTGGTGTTCCCGGGCCCAGGACTGGCTACGCTCGGTGGGCAGTACACTGCTGGTGGTCGGTGACACACCGCCGCCTGCGCTGATCGACATTCTGGTTCGCCACAACGACAACCTTTCCGGCCTGGCTCAGGTGTATATCGCTCAGGGGGCACGGCATCTGCTGGTGCACTTCTGGAGTAACGAGTCGGGTGTGAACGGGCCACATGATTTCCTCCTGCTCGACGAAGGCAAGGGGTTCCGCGTGTCGCCTCGCCCTGATGATGAGCGCGCCGCACCGACTACCAACGACCAGCGCCAGGTGCTGGCAGAGACGGCGGTGCTGGGGGGAGAGACACCGCCCACTGCGCAATGGCAGCTGTTCGATGACCCCGACGCGTTGCTGGAACGGGGTATGGATGCGCAGGCAGCAACGGTGATCTTTGCCTTGAGCGGCACCGAGGATGTCAATGCGCTTGCCACCCGCCTGTACCAGTTGCGCAGCCATTGCGGGCGTTCGGTGAGGCTGGTGGTGCGCGAGATGTTGCAGGGCCTGCGTCAGCATGAAGAGCAGTTGCTGCTGGCCAGTGGCGCTAACCTGGTGGTGCCGCATGGCACGCCATTTCTGCGTTTCCTGACCTTGGTGCGCTCCATCCAGGGGCACCGCTGGCAGCGGCCACTGGCCGCCGAACCTTCGACCTTGCTGGCACGCCTGCAGCCATTGCAGGTGCGCGGCAGCCTGTCGCCACGGGCCTTTGCCGCAGCGGTGAAAAAGATGACCGACAACACCGTCGGCACCGAAGTACGCCACCAGTTGCTGCGCTTGCAGCCCTTGGCAACGCTGAGTCCGACTGTGGTGCTGCAACAGCTGCAGCTGCGCCGCTATGGCGATATCGCCTGCATTGCCGGGGACGTGCCCTATCTGTTCCTGTTCGCCTGCAGCCCTTCGCTGGTCGATGCGGCGTTGCGCAACGTGTTCCGTCTGCCTTGGCAGAACGTGCTCGCAGGCTATGAAAGCGTGCTGCCGTCGCAGGTGTTGGCGATGCCGCAGTTCCAGTCCGATGTCGTTGCCGAGGTCGATGCATTGGCGCTGGACCCGGTTGACGCACAGCCGGACACCGAAGCGTTGCGGCCGCTACAGCCGCAGAAAGTCTCCCTGCAATCACTGGACACGCGTCAATGACCTATAACGAACTGCTGTGGGTCATCGGCCTGACGGTCTTGCTGACGGCACCGCTGGCGATTGCCTTGTTCCTGTTGGGACAGCGTCTTTTTACCTGGTTCAACCGCCGCTTGCCGCCACGCCACCTGATCGCGCGGGGCGTACGAATTAATCATGATGCCGAAAAGGAGGGCGTCCATGAGTGACGCGGTCGCCACAGCGCCGGTCCTGAAATGGCCGGAGCTGGGGCTTTGGAACCTGTATTTCCTCGCCAAATTTGTCTTGCTATGGATGGGCCTGCTGGATTTCCACGCCTTGCTCAACCTGCTGCTCGCCGCCGGGCTGCTGTTGCCCTTGCCGGGGCCATGGCTGCCGCGCCTGCGCAACGTCGTTGCGGTGCCGCTGGGGGCCGCGTTGCTCTACAAGGACACCTGGTACCCACCGATCCGCCGTCTGTTCGAACAGTCCGAAGTGCTGGCGTTCTCGGTCGACTATGTCATCGACCTGCTCGGGCGCTTCGTCAACTGGGACGTGCTCGGCGTGCTGCTGGCCATCGGCCTGGCCTACCTGTTCATCGCCCCGTGGGTGCGCCTGACGCTGGTCAGCGTCGCGTTGCTGCTGTGGGTGTACCTCGCTGGCGCACTACCGGCAATCAGCGCACCGGTGCAGTCGGTCGTCCAGGAGGCGGGCACTACTCAGGGCGCCAGCAGCCCGCTGGCCGAAAGCAAGGCCATTGATGCCTGGCTGGATCAGTTCTACCGCGAGCAGGCGGGCAAAATGACCCGTTTCCCTGAGCGCAATCCTGCGGCCGAGCCTTTCGACCTGTTGGTGCTCAACGTGTGCTCGCTGGCCTGGGACGATCTGGAAGACGCCGGCATGCGCGACAACGCCTTGTTCCGGCGCATGAACGTGGTGTTCGACCGCTTCAACTCGGCCACCTCTTACAGCGGCCCGGCGGCCATCCGCATGCTCCGCGCCAGCTGTGGCCAGCCGCATCACATCAAGCTGTACGAGCCGGCGAACGAGCAGTGCATGCTGTTCGACAACCTCGCCAAGCTCGGTTACAGCCCCGAGTTGATGCTCAACCACAACGGCCCGATCACGCGTAAATACATGACCTTCCTCGCCGGTCAGCACCTGCCTGCGCCGTTGATGAGCAGCGACGAATTCCCTACTGCGCTGAAGTCCTACGACGGCGCCAACATCGCCCGCGACCATGACGTGCTGCAAGCCTGGTGGGCGCACCGTATCAAGGAAGAGAAACCGGCGGTGTCGTTGTTCTACAACACCATCACCCTGCACGACGGCAACCGCATCACCAATGCCGATGGCAGTACCCGACGTGCGTCCTTCCAGGAACGCGCGAAGAACTTCCTCGACGACATCGACCAGTTCATCGACAGCGTTCAGCAAAGCGGTCGGCGGGTGGTCCTGGTGCTGGTGCCCGAGCATGGCGCTGCCGTGCACGGTGACCGCATGCAGATTTCCGGAATGCGCGAGATTCCGTCGCGCTCGATCACTCACGTACCGGCGGCGATCAAGCTGATCAACATGGGCGAGAACGACCAGCAGGGTCCTCTGCACGTGACCACGCCGGCCAGCTACCTGGCGGTTTCCGAGCTGATTGCCCGGTTGTATGCGCAGCAGGGCGGTGCACTCGACCTGTCGGCGCTGATTCACGACCTGCCGACTACCCCGGCGGTTTCAGAAAACTCCGATTCTGCGGTGGTCGAGTTCCAGGGCAGGCCCTATGTGCGCATCAAGGGGCAGACCCAATGGATGCTTTACCCAGAGTGAGAATGAGAGGAGGCGATATGACTCAGGACGACCGCAAGCTGCGTAGCGATGACATTGCCCAGCTCAAACAGCGTCTGGGCGACGAGAGCATGCCGTATCAGGACATCAGCCGCGAAGGCGAGCTGCTGGCCGCCTGCCGGCGCTGGCCGTTGCTGGCCGAGAGCGAGGGCTGGTCGGGCGACAGTGAGCCAGACCAGGTGCAGGCCCATCACAAGGCGCCGCACCTATGACGGTGGTCGCACTCAAGGGCCTGCGTGGCGGTGTCGGCAGCACCTCATTGGTGGCGGCACTGGGCTATGCATTGCATACGTTGCAGCAGCGGGTGCTGATGGTGGATTTGCACCCGCGCAACCTGCTGCGCCTGCACTTCAACCTGGGCCTGGATTCGACACCGGGCTGGGCTGTTGCCGATCAGGACGAAGAGGGGGCCTGGAACGAGGCCTTGTTGCAAGTGCTGGAGGGTCTGTACCTGCTGCCGTTCGGGCAACTACCGGCTGATGCGCTCAGCGCGCTGGAGCAGCGTCAACGTGCCCAGCCGCAGGAATGGCCGCAACGCCTGCAAACCCTGCTGACGCATTTCGACTGGATCCTGCTGGACCTGCCCGCGACGTTGCCGGGTGGACAACCGGGCTTGCCGCTGCTGCCGCAGACGGTGACGCGCATCCGGGTACTGGAGGCAGATGCTGCCTGCCACGCATTGCTGAGTACCGAAGGGGCGGGCGACGACCTGCTGCTGGTCAATCGTTTCGACCCGATCAGTCAGTTGCAGCGCGACCTGCTGCTGCTCTGGGGCGAACGCCACGCGCAGCTGATTCCCCAGGTGATCCACCGCGACGAGGCCCTGGCCGGCGCGCTGGCGTGGAAAAGTCCGGTCGGCTACTACGCACCCGACTCGCTGGCCAGCCATGACGTACGCAGCCTGGCGACCTGGCTGCTGGCCCAGGGGGAGCCTCGCCCATGAGCCGTTATCGCACCTATCGCCAACGTGGCGCCCGCCCGCTCACGGCGCTCGTGCTCAGCCTGGGTGCCACCCTGGCCTGGGTGTTCCTGCGCCTTGACTCGCCCCAGTGGCAACGGCTGCTGCGCAACTGGCGTCAGTATTACCCGCAGCTCGCGGACAAGCGGCCGAGCCTGGGCGATCCGCTGCGCGGCCTGGTGCAGACACTCTGGCTGTTGCTGCTGCGGCCGGCACGCCCGGCGCGGGGTGTCGATCTTAAACGTGGCCGTGGTGTGACCTGGGCAAAACGCCTGGGTAAAGGGCTGTATACCGGAGTGCAACGGGTACGCTTGCCGCTGGTTGGACTGATGCGCAAGCTGCCGCGGCTGATCGGCCGTAGCGATGCGCTGGCGCAGACCCAGCGCCGCATCAAGGCCAGCGGGTCAACCCGCGAGCGCCTGTTCTACTGGGTGCTGGCGGTGGTCGGGATGGTCATTGCGCTGCTGTGCATCACTTCGCCCTTCAACCTCTATGCACAACTGGTGTTTGTCCTCACCCTGGGCGCCATGGCGATGTTGATGCGCTATATGCCCGGGCGTTTTCCGACCCTGATGATGATCATTCTGTCGATCACCATCTCGTGCCGTTACCTGTGGTGGCGCTATACCTCGACCCTGCATTGGGCCAATGACCTCGACCTGGCGCTGGGCATGATCCTGTTGCTGGCCGAGACCTATTCCTGGCTGGTGCTGATCCTGAGCTTCGTGCAAAGCGTCTGGCCGTTGCGCCGGCCGGTGCTGGCGCTGCCGGAAGACCGGCGCCTGTGGCCAACGGTCGACCTGGTGATCCCGACCTACAACGAGGACATCTCGGTGGTGCGCACCACGGTCATGGCCGCTCTCGGCCTGGACTGGCCGCGTGACAAACTCAAGGTGTACATCCTCGATGACGGCGCCCGCGCGTCGTTTCGCGCGTTCGCCAAAGAGGTCGGGGTGGGCTACATCGACCGTCACGACAACCGTGGTGCCAAGGCCGGTAACCTCAACCACGCGCTGGAGCGACTGACCGGCGACTTGGTCGCAGTGTTCGACTGCGACCATATTCCGGTGCGGGCTTTCCTGCAGCTGACCGTCGGCTGGTTTCTCCAGGACCCGAAAATGGCCCTGGTGCAGACACCGCACCATTTCTTCTCCGCCGACCCGTTCGAGCACAACCTCGGCTCGTTCCGCCGCAAGCCTAACGAAGGCGAGCTGTTCTACGGCCTGATCCAGGACGGCAACGACCTGTGGAACGCCACCTTCTTCTGCGGTTCATGCGCGGTACTGCGCCGTGCGGCGCTGGACGACATCGGCGGCTTCGCCACCCAGACCGTCACCGAGGATGCCCATACCGCCTTGCGCCTGCACCGCGCCGGCTGGAACTCGGCGTACATGCGCATTCCGCTGGCCGCCGGCCTGGCCACCGACAGCCTGGCGGCCCATGTGCGTCAGCGTATTCGCTGGGCACGGGGCATGGTGCAGATTTTTCGCCTGGACAACCCGTTGCTGGGCAAGGGCCTGAGCCTGTTCCAGCGCTTGTGCTACACCAACGCCATGCTGCACTTTCTGTCCGGGTTGCCGCGGCTGGTGTTTCTCACTGCGCCACTGGCGTTCCTGCTGCTGCACGCTTACGTGATCTACGCGCCGGCGGTGCTGCTGTTGCTCTATGTATTGCCGCACATGCTGCATGCCAGCCTGGTCAACTCCCGTGTCCAGGGACCGTACCGGCAGACCTTCTGGGGCGAAGTCTACGAGTCGGTGCTGGCCTGGTACATCATGCGCCCGACCCTGGTGGCGTTGTTCTCGCCCAAGCGCGGCAACTTCGACGTAACGGTCAAAGGCGGCATGAATGAAAGCGACCGTCTCGACTGGCGTATCGCCCGGCCTTACCTGGTGCTGGCCGCGTTCAACGTGCTGGGGCTGGGCTTCGCAGTGTGGCGCTTTGTCTACGGGCCGAGCAACGAGCAAGGCACGGTGATCGTCAGTTCGCTGTGGGTGATTTACAACCTGCTGCTGATCGGCGCGGCCCTCGCGGTTGCCGCCGAAGTCCGCCAGGTACGCCGCTTCCAGCGCGTGCCGGTGAAGTTGCCGGCCGCCTTGCGTTTGCCCGACGGCCACCTCTATCCGGGGCTGCTCTACGACTATTCCGACGGCGGTGCCGGGATCGAGCTGGAAACCGCCCGCGCGTTGCCACCGGACACCCCGGTGCAGTTGCTGCTGGAGCGGGCAGGGCGTGAGTTCGTGTTCCCCGGCCGGGTCATGCGCAGTATCGACCGCCAGGTCGGCATCAGCCTGGCGGAGCTGAGCGTGCAACAACGCATCGACTACGTGCAGTGCACCTTCGCCCGCGCCGACAACTGGCTCGGCTGGGGCGACAGCCATGTGCCGGACCGTCCCCTGCGCAGTTTCTTCGATGTGCTGGCACTGGGCGCCACGGGCTACTACCGGGTCATCGAGTATGCCCCGGCCTGGGTGCGCCTGCCGGCCTTGCCGATCATTGCCCTGGCGCGCTGGTTGCTGAGCTTCTTCCCGCGCATGCCGCGTCCCATTCCCACTGACTCAATGAAGAGTACGACATGAAGCGTTCGTTCCTGTCTCCCTTGACCCTGGCCTTGCTGTTGGCTGCTGTGGGCCTGCCCTTTTCGCTGGCCGCCGAAGAGCAGCCAGTGGTCACTCAAGCCGCACCAGAAGTGCCTCACTGGTTGCGTGCACAAACCTTCGAGAACCTCGGGCGCGGTAGCGACAGCCTGTTGATGGGCGTGCGCAACAGCGATCAGATCGAGTTCAGCCTGCGCCGCGACCGCCTCGCCAGCAGCGTCGAGCTGGAACTCAACTTCACCCCGTCACCGGCGCTGGTGCCGCGCCTGTCGCACCTGCGGGTGTACCTCAACGACGAACTGATGGGTGTCGTGCCGATCAGCGCCGACGACATCGGCCAGCCGCGTCAGCAGCGCATGGCCCTCGATCCGAAGCTGGTGCAGGACTTCAACCGCGTCCGCGTGGAGTTCGTCGGCCACTACACCGATATCTGCGAAGACCCGGCGCACAGCTCGCTGTGGTTGAACGTCAGCCGCAAGAGCGTGATTCGTGTCGATGAGCAGGCACTGATTACCGACAACGACCTGGCGTACTTCCCGCTGCCTTATTTCGACGCGCGCGACACCGACCAGCTGAGCATTCCGATGGTCTTCGCGGGCAGTCCGGGGCTGGGCGAGCAGAAGGCCGCGGCGATCCTTGCCTCGTATTTCGGCAGCAAGGCGAAATGGCGCATGGCGACCTTCCCGGTGCTCTACAACCAGTTGCCGGCGCAGACCGACAAACAACCGCTGCCGAGTATCGTCTTCGCCACCAACGACCGGCGCCCGGCGTTTCTCGCCGACCCTGAGCAGTTTCCACCGGTCGACGGGCCGGTGATCCAGCAGATCACCCACCCGGACAACCGCTACAGCAAGGTGCTGCTGGTGCTCGGGCGCAACGAGGAGGACCTGGTCAAGGCAGCCTCGGCGCTGGCTGTGGGCACCGACCTGTTCCGTGGTTCGCGGGTGGCGGTGGAGGCGGTTCAGGAACTCAAGCCGCGTCAACCCTACGATGCGCCGAACTGGGTGCGCACCGACCGTCCGGTGCGTTTCGCCGAACTGCTCGACTACCCGGGGCAGTTGCAGGTCAACGGCTTGCGACCGCAACCGATCGAACTGTCGCTGAACCTGCCGCCTGACCTGTTCGTCTGGCGCAATCAGGGGGTTGCCGTGCAGACCCTGTATCGCTACACGCCACCGGTGGTCACCGATGAATCACGCCTGACCATCCGTCTCAACGACCACTTTGTCGGCAGCATTCCATTGCCCGGTTCCGATGGCATGGGCGCCGCCTTGCAGGAACTGCGTACCCGGGTGTTCTCTGCCGACAGCTCGACGCTGACTGACAAGACCCTGGTGCCAGCAGCGAAGATCGAAGATCGCAACAAACTGCGCTACGACTTCAGCTTCGCCAGCAAGGTCGGCAATGCCCAGAACGGTCAGTGCCAGACCTTCCTGCCCGCGGACGTGCAGGCGGCTATCGACGAAAACTCGACCATCGACCTGTCGGGCTACTACCACTACATCGCCATGCCGGACCTGCGCGCGTTCTCGCGCAGCGCGTTCCCGTTCAGCCGCATGGCGGACCTGTCGCAGACCTTGCTGCTGATGCCGGGCAAGCCCAACGAACTGCAACTGGGCACCATGCTTGACCTGGTTGCCGGCATGGCCTCGCGCATCGGCTACCCGGCGCTCGGGCTGCAGCTGGCGGATGACTGGAAAGCGGCAGCCAAGGCCGACGCCGACCTGCTGGTGCTCGGCCCGCTGCCCGATGACCTGCGCGGTGGCAACGGTCGCGACCTCAACCTGTTGCTCGACCGTTCGCGTGACTGGCTGCGCCAGGCGCGTTCGCCCTGGCCGCTGGACGCCAGCAGCGTGCAGCGCCTGCGCGAAGACGTGCGCAACACGCCGGCAAGCCAGGTGGACGTGGTGGCACGGGCACCGATTGCGGCAATCACCGGCATGCAGTCGCCGTTTCACTCGCAACGCAGCATTGTTGCCCTGCTGGCTAGCGACGAGGGCGACTACCGCCTGTTGCGCCAGGCACTGACCGATCCCGGCAAGCTCAATGACCACATCGGCGGTTCGGTCAGCTTGATCCGCAGCAGCGGTGTGAGCAGCCACTACGTCGGCGATACCTACTTCGTCGGTCGTCTGCCGTGGTGGATGATGCTCTGGGTCAAGCTCTCCTACCATCCGGTGCTGTTGGCCCTGGGCGCGGTGCTGAGCATTATCCTGCTGGGTGTTGTGGCCTGGCGACTGCTGGCCTGGGCGGCGCGTCGCCGTCTGCTTGAGGGCAAGGAATGATTGCGTCGAAGTGGCTGCTCGGTGGCGCGCTGTGGTTGTGCGCGTCGGTTGCAGCGGCCAGTTGCTGGCCGGCCTGGGAGCAGTTCAAGAGCGAGCTGGTCAGCCCTGACGGGCGGGTGATCGACCCGGCCCAAGGGCGTATCACCACCTCCGAAGGCCAGACGTACGGGCTGTTCTTCGCCCTGGTGGCGAACGACCACGAGCGCTTCAAGCACCTGCTCAACTGGACCGAGAACAACCTCGCCGCTGGCAACCTGAGCAAGCAGCTACCGGCGTGGAAATGGGGGCAGGACGAGAAAGGTAGCTGGCGCGTACTGGACAGCAACAACGCTAGCGATGCCGACCTGTGGCTGGCCTACAGCCTGCTTGAAGCCGGGCGTTTGTGGGCCGTGGCCGAGTACCGCGAACTGGCCATCCACGTGCTCTGGCGCGTTGCCGCGCAGACTGTGCGCCCGCTACCAGGTGTCGGGGTGATGCTGCTGCCGGGCGACCGCGGCTTTGTCACCGCGCAGGGTACCCGGCTGAACACCAGCTACCTGCCGCCGCAGGTGCTCGACCGCTTTGCCGAACTGGCGCCGCTGTGGGAAGAGCTGGCACGCAACAGCCGCAAGCTGCTGCTCGACAGTGCACCCAAAGGACTGGCACCGGACTGGTTAGCCGTGCGCGATAACGGCAGCCTGGTCAGCGACCCGGTCAACGGCGCCAAGGGCAGCTACGACGCCATCCGCGTCTATCTGTGGCTGGGCATGCTCGATCCGGCCGCCAGCGGCCGTCAGGCGCTGCTTGAGCGCTACCGGCCGATGGTGGCCTTGACCCTCGAACGCGGTGTGCCGCCGGAAACCGTCAACGTCGACAGTGGCGAGGGCAACGGCCAGGGGCCGGTGGGTTTTTCCGCTGCCTTGCTGCCGATGCTGGCGGCGCTGAAGGAGCAGGGTGGCCTGCAACAGCAGCGCCAGCGCTTGCAGCAGGCGCCGGCCAGTGGTTACTACAACCGGGTGCTGAGCCTGTTCGGCCAGGGATGGGATGAACGTCGTTATCGATTCGACGCTAAAGGAAGACTGGTTCCAGGCTGGGAAAAAGCGCAATGCGAAAACTGACCACATTGCTGTGCCTGAGCGCGGTACCGCTGACGCTGCTGGCCCAGCCGGCCGACCGTGGCGAGCAGCGCGAATGGCTGATGCAGCAGATCCGCCTGGGCGAAGCGACGCACCGCGAGAGCCTGGTGGAAGACTCCCTGGCGCGCCTGCGCCTGCTGGAGCCGAACAACCTCGACGCGCTGGCGGCATCGATTCGTCAGGCCGTACGTACCCGTGAACTCGACCGTGCCCGGCAACTCTATAGCGACTTGCATCGCCTGGCGCCGGACAGCCCGCAAGACCGCCAGATGGCCCGCTTGCTGGAAATGAACAGCGGGGAGGGCGAGCAGACCCTGCAGCAGATCCGCCTGCTGGCGACTGCCGGGCGCTTTGATGAGGCGTTGTCGCGTTATGAAGCGGCCTTCGGCAAAGGCGAGCCGCCGAGCCTGGAGCTGGCGCTGGAGTACTGGCGCATTCGCAGTCGCTTGCCCGATCAGTTGCCGACCACCATTGACCACCTCTATGCCCTGGACAAGCAGTACCAGGGCAGCCCCGAGCTGCAGCAGTTTCTCGCTGAGCAGTTGTTCCGCGCCAAGCGCAACGACGAGGCCCTGGCCGTGGTCAAGCGCATGGCCGGCGAGAGCCAGTCGCGCAACCTCGCGGCCGGTCTGGAATTCGCCTACCTGAGCAAGCAGCCGATCAGCGATGCCAGCGTGAAGGCATGGCAGGCGTTTCTTCAACGCTACCCGGGGGATTCTCACGAAGCACAAGTACAGGAGCTGCTTGCCGGGCAACAGAAACTCACCGGCGATCCGGCCTGGCGTGCCGGTCAGCTGGGTATCCGCATGCTGGTGGAGAAACGCACCCCGGCGCTCGCCGAACGCAACCTGCGCCAAGCCCTGGCCGCGTATCCGAAAGACGCCACCCTCAAGGGCTATCTGGGCCTGGCCCTGGCGCGTCAGGGGCGTCGTCAGGAAGCGGTTGACTGGCTCAAACAGGCCGTCGCCGAAGAGCAGGACACCTACATCCTCAGCAAATGGCACGAGTTGCTGGCTTCCACCGAATACTGGCTGCTGATGCAACGCGGTCGCCAGGCGCTGAACGCACGCAACTACAACGTCGCCCAACAGGCCTACGAAGAGGCGGCTCGACGCGATCCCAAGGAGCCCCTGGCATTGCTCGGCCTGGGCAATGTGGCGATGGCGCGTAATCAGTTGCCGCGTGCCGAGCAGTACTTCTTGCAGGCCTCGCGCCTGCAGCCGGGTAACGAAAACACCGTGCGGGCCTTGTCCCGGCTTTATCAGGCGCAGTCACCGGCGCGCCATTCACGCTACGTTGCCAGCCTGCCGGCCAAGCAGCGGCAGTGGGCTGCCACGTCTGGCGCAGGGCCGTCGGGCACGGGTTCGCAACTGGAGCTGTTGCGCGGCCAGGCCCGGCAGTCGCTGGAGCGTGAAGACTGGGCCACTGCCGAGCGTCAGTTGACCGAGGCGCGCCAGCTTGCGGCCAATGATCCCTGGCTGGCTGCCGACCTCGCCCGGGCCTTGCGCATGCAGGGCAAGGGCACCCAGGCCGATGCGGTGTTCGCCGATTTGCTGTCGCGTCAGGGCCAGGAGCCGACGGCGCGTTTCGCCCATGGTTTGTACCTGGAGGCCGACGGGCGCAGTCAGGCCGGGCTGGACACCCTTGCTCAGCTACCGGCCACGCGCTGGAACGATGGCATGCAGGCCTTGCACCAGCGCTTGCAGCGTCAGGTGGTTCTCGACCGCTCGCGGGCACTGGCCGACAGCGGCGACATTGCCGGGGCCATGACCGTGCTTGAAGGCCAACTGGCTGGCAATCAACCCGTCGCGCAACAGATGGGCGACTTGCAGCAACTGGCTGGCTGGGCGCGACAGTCCGGCAACTTGAGTGCCGCTGACGGTTACTACACCCGCATGCTGGCCTTGCAGCCGGGTGATACCCCAGCACGTCTGGGGCACATCGAAGTGTTGATCGAGCGCGGCGAACTGACCGCCGCGCGGCAGGCGCTGCAGCAGGATGATCTGCAGATCCCCGCAGAGCGCGTCGACGACCGCCGGCGTCTTGGCAATGCCTGGGCAGCCGTGGGCGAACGCGACAAAGCGCGGGTGTTGCTGGCCGATGTGGCCCGGCGCAAGACCACGCCGGACGCCTTGCTGTACCGCGATCTGGCGCGCATGGTGCCGCGCGAGCAGGCCGACCAGGCGCTGGACTACTACGCCTTGGCCATGCGCGATGCCGAGTTGCTGAGTGCCGAACAAGCGAGCCCACGCGATGACATCGCCCTGACCCGTGCCAGCCGCGCCAAGGACGAGGATGACTGGCTCAAGCAAAGCCTGCGCAGTGATGTCGACAAGCTCTATCAATGGCAGAGCCCGACCGTGACCGTGCAGCAGGACTACGGCTGGCGCGACAACGATGGTGCCAAGGGCATTTCCGACCTGACCACCTCGACCACCATGGTCCACGCGCAGATGCCGGTCGGTAATGGCCTCGGCTTTGCCCGCGTCGAGCAGGTGTCACTGCGGGCGGCCAGCTTCGATACCGACGCCAACGACCAGCACCACGAAGCCTTTGGCAGTTGTTCGTTGCGCGGGAGCAATGCGGCGGGTGCTATTCCCAGCGGTTGCCCCGGTGGCACGGAAACCGCCGATGGCGTCACCCTGGCTGCAGGCTGGCAGGGCGAGGGGATCAGCGCCGACATTGGCACTTCACCCATGGGCTTTGAAGTGCAGAACCTGTTGGGCGGCGTCACCTTCGACGGCAAGACCCACGGCATCGGCTGGACGCTGACCGGTTCGCGGCGGCCGATGAACAACTCGTTGCTGTCGTACGCAGGCGCCAAGGACCCGCGTACCGACATCAGCTGGGGTGGGGTAACGGCTACAGGTTTGACCCTCGGCCTGAGCCGCGACCGCGGCCTGGATGATGGCGTGTGGGCCAGCCTGGGTTACCACTGGCTGCAAGGCAAGAACGTCGAAGACAACAAGCGCTGGCGGGTCATGGGCGGTTACTACTACCGGCTGATCAACCGTGTCGACGAAGAGCTGCGCATCGGTGCCACGGCCATGACCTGGCACTACGACCGCAACCTCAGTGGCTACACCCTGGGGCAGGGCGGCTACTACAGCCCGCAGCGCTACCTGTCGTTCGGTGTGCCGGTCAGCTATGCCTGGCGCAATCCCGACTGGTCGGTGTACCTGGAAGGCTCGGTGGGGTACTCCTGGGCGCGCAGCGATGATGAACGTGCGTTCCCGCTGTCATCGGTCAACGACGATATCGTCAATCAATATGGCCCGCTGCTGAGCAGCAATATCAACGAAGTGCGCAGCGGCGACGACAACAAGGGCCTGGGTTACCTGGCCCAGGCCATGGTCGAGCGGCGTCTGGACGATCATTGGGTGCTGGGTGGCGGCTTTACCCTGCAACGCAGCGAAGACTACTCGCCGAATCGTGCGTTGCTTTACCTGCGCTACAGTTTTGATCCGTGGCAGGGCAACCTGCCGTTGCCGGTGAATCCGCTCAAGCCGTATGCGGAATATCGCTGATACCGATAAAACAGGAGTGTGCACCGTGAGCGAAGAGACAAAGGTCAAAGGCCCCGCATCGTACTTTCCTTCGATTGAAAAAAAGTACGGGCAGCCGATCAGTCATTGGCTGGAGCTGCTTAAAACAGTCAGTGGCAAGAAGCACATGGAGATGGTTGCCTGGCTGAAGGCTGAACACGGTATGGGGCATGGGCACGCTAATGCGTTGGTTGCGCATTATCTGGCAGCCGGCAAGCACTAGCGACAGCCTGGATGTTCGGCGGTGCCTGGATTGCGAGCGCTTTGCGCTCGATCGCAGGCTGCCGCCAGCTCCTACAGGTTTAGGCAGACTCGCTGCTGTGGGAAGCCGTCTGGGTGGCTGAGCGTAGAAACTCGGCTATTTGCCGGGCGCCGCGCAAATGAACCACAGGCACATGGGGGCCAACGGCCAGGCGCATCGCCTCGATGGAGGGGCGGTAGTCACGGTCAAAAGTCCACACGAAGTTGAGAAAGGTCAGGAACGCCCTGTCCAGTTTCTCGCTGCAGCCGGCCGGCATATCGGTGCGTGGCCGGTTCAGCACGCTGCGCACAATCACCCGCCTGAAGCAGGTAGTGCGCGGGGTATCCAGCCAGATCACCAGTTGTGCTCGGGGCAGCCGCAAGTCAAAGGTTCGCCGTGAGTAGTTGCCCTCACAAACCCACGCGTCTGATGCAACCGCCTGTTTGACCCGTGCGCGGAATTCCTCGGCGTCGGGTTCAACCCAGCCGGGTTCCCAAAACAGCTTGTCCAGGTGCACTACGGGTACGTCGAGGCGTTTGCCCAGTGCTCTGGCAAGTGTTGATTTCCCGCTTCCGGCGTTGCCCAAAATTACGATGCGTTGCATGGCGGAGGTCCTTTCCGGGAAACCGGCCATTTTGCAGGTTTTACGTGGGCAAAAACAGCGCCGCGAGCGGGAGCGAATTGGCGCATGAATCAGGCCAAAAACAATTTGTAAAAATTAGCTTGAAAACTAGGCGCAAATATAAATAATTCGCATTCGATAATAATTACCATTCGGATCTCCCATGCGTCCCCGTCATTCCTCCCGGTTCAAACCGCTTCCGTTGCACGTGTGCTTAGGTTTTACCGCTGCATTCATGGTTAGCCCAGGAAGGGCAGAAACCATAGAAACCCCAGCCAGGGAGGCTGTTGTCGAGGAAACTGCTGAAGAACCGCGTGGCCTGGAGCTTTCGGCTACCAGCATCGAGGGCGAGTACCTGGCAGAGAACACCGAGAACTCCGGCAGCTATGCCCCCGGAATGACTGCGATCGGTGGCAAGGGGCCGCAGAAGCTGCGCGAAATCCCCCAGTCGGTCACGGTCATCACCAACAAGCGTCTGGAAGACCAGCAGCTCAAGACCATGGACCAGGTGATGAACCAGATGACCGGTGTCACCCGCAAGGAGGCGTGGGCCAAAAACACCTACGTGTCGCGTGGGTTTGAAATCAACGACGTGCGTTACGAGGGCGGCGCGACCTCGACCATGCTCGACAGCAGCCGCTATGAAGACCTGGCACAGTTCGACAGCGTCGGTCTGTTGCGCGGTGCCGACGGTCTTTACGGCGCCGGTGAGCCAGGCGGGGTCATCAACCTCATGTACAAAAGGCCCATGGCGCAGACCCAGGTGAAAACCCTGACCTCTGCCGGGAGCTGGGACAACTACCGCGGCGAGTTCGATGTCACCGGCCCGCTGGGCCTGGATGGGCGCCTGCGTGGTCGCTATGTCGGCGTACTTGAAGACAAGCATTCGTTCGTTGATTACAACCACAAGAAGCGCAACCTGAACTACGCCTCGTTCGAGTTCGACGCCGCTGAAGACTCACTGCTGTTTTTTGGCTTCAGCCACCAGCGCGACGACATCAACGGTGTGCGCAACACCTTGGGGCGCTACTCCGACGGCAGTGATCTCGGCTTGCCGCGCAGTACCAACCTGACCACGCCGTGGAGTTGGAACGACATAGAAAGCACCACCGTCTTCGCCCGCCTGGATCAGCAACTCAACGATTCCTGGAAGGCCGTGGCCAACGTCCGGCACAACATCAACGAGAACGCGCAGAACGTCGTTGAACTGGAAAACCCGATCGATCCCGTTACCGGCGAGGGTGGCGTGTGGTGGAACAACCAGCATGACTTCCGCACCACCGAAACCACACTCGATCTGAACCTGCAGGGCGCATTCGAGATGTTCGGCCACAGCCACGACCTGACCGTAGGCGTGGATGCGAGCAAGAAAGAGGGCAAGGGCGGCAGCTACTGGAACCAGTTGTATGCGGATTCGGTGTTTTCACCGACGCTGCCGGGCTACTACCCAACCGCGGAAAACTTTCCGGACACCTCAACCGATGTCAAAAAGGTCGGCTCCTACACCTCGTTGCGCATCCGCCCGGTGGATGACCTCTCGCTGATCGTGGGCGGTCGCTACACCCTCAAGGAAGACACCGAATATGTCGGGGCAACGGGCGAGAAACTCTCGTCTGTCGAAGAAGACCCGCAGTTCGTGCCCTACTACGGCATCGTCTATGACCTGACGCCGACGGTCAGCGTGTACGCCAGTCACGCCGAGATCTACAAATCCCAGGCAACGCTGCTGCAGGGCCCGCCGCCGGGTAGCAAAGCGCTGGAGCCATTGACTGGCACCAACTACGAAATCGGCGTGAAGAGCGAAATGGCCGATGGCCGACTGCTGGCCAGCTTCGCCCTGTACCGGATCGAGAAAAAGGGCGAGGGGCAGACCGACCCGAATTTCCCGCGCGAGTGGGGTGCAGTGACGTCGTGCTGCTTCGTGGGCAACGGTTACCAATTGAGCCAGGGCTTCGAAGTGGAACTCAATGGCGAGGTGGCGCCGGGTCTGCAGGTGTCGATGGGCTATACCTTCAACGCCAACGAGAACAAGCGTGACGGTGACGCCCGCTTCAGCACCCACACCCCGCGTCATCTGTTCAAATTGTGGAGCGATTACCGCTTCCAGAGCTTGCCAGCGTTGAGCGTCGGCGCCGGTGTGATTGCCCAGAGCGAGCACAGCGAGTCGGGTTCGGTCACGCCGATGGGGGCGCCGGCGGGTACCTCGCTGGACTACTCGTTCGTCGAAAGCGGCTACGCGGTGTACTCCATGCGCATCGGTTACGACCTGGATGAGCACTGGTCGGTAGCCTTGAATGGCGACAACCTGTTCGACAAAACCTACTACAGCACGGTGTCGTCAACCGGCTACGGCAACCTGTACGGTGAACCTCGCAGCTTCATGGTCAGCTTGCGCGGGCAATTCTAAGGGGCATTGGCTGTAACGGCGGGGCGCGCCACCAAGCAATCAGTGGCGCGCCCTTGCAGCCTGTCACCACTGAATTACTTAAAGCACTTTTCAAACCTGACATCACCCTCCGGCAACGTCGCCACCGCCAGCCAGCCGAGCTTTCGATAGAAACCACTGGCACGGCTTGCCTCAGCGGTTTCCAGCCAGATGCGTGGGTGGCGCTGGAACAGGAAGGCTTCAGCTTTCTCCATCAGCAGACGGCCTAATCCATGCCCCTCGAACTCGGGTAGAACGAAGGCGGCAAACACGCATCCTTCCTCACTGTCCGCCATGGAAAACCCCACCGGGACACCCTCGACCTCTGCGATCCAGGCGCAGGGTGCCTGCGTAATCGCCTGGCGTATGGACTCAGGGGTAATGCCCATGGCCGTTAACTGATCGTGGGAAAGGTGGTTTTCTGCAACGCTGGTGCGAATGTTGAAAATGGCGCTGATATCAGCCTCGTTGGCAATCCTTACCGTCTTTTTCATGAGTGACTCCTTGTTTGCCATTGAAGCAATGATGGCGCATCTGCGGGAATCAGGAAACCTGGCGCGTACGAAGGCGCCCCGCGTACAGCCGCCATAACAGCTGCGGGCAGTTCACAGGAAAGACGGATCAGGGGGCGCTTTTCGATGAGCTCTCCTTGGAGTACTTCACACCGCCAGGACCCACTTCAATCGACGTAGTGTCCTTCCAGACAGACCTGACTGCTGCAAAGAACTTCTGCATCGTTGTCGTTTCGTTTTTTGTGCAGCTTGTGCACTGGTACGAAGCAGTGAAATCAAGCTCTTTTCCAGATAAGGTGAAGGCATGATTCTTCAAGGTGAGCGTCGCCCCACACGAGCAGCTGGACGTGGTGGCAATCAACACGGGGAGGCTTTTCAATGCAAGTTCTTCGTGGAAGCCGCATGGTGAACACTCACCCTGAATTTTGACCAGAAATTCCTTCTTGCTGTCGTCCCAAGAGATCGTTGTGCTCTCAGCAAGCCGAAGGGGAGCGCCGCACACTGGGCACATCGGGATACGCTCGGATCGAGTCATCGTCTGCATGGAACACTCCTGGAACGGCTGTATTGAACGTGTCACGCTTTAACCTAATGTTGCCTGAATTAATGTAGCCATGTTTGATCACTATCTGAAACGCTGGGCGTTGACTGTCGACGGGGCAGCGTTTGCCTCGTTGAACGGCAACCTGTTGCCCGTTCGCCAGCACGGCATGCCCGCCATGCTGAAAATCTCGCAAGAACCCGAAGAGCTGGCAGGCAACCTGCTCATGGCCTGGTGGCAAGGAGAGGGGGCGGCACCGGTGCTCGCCCATGAAGGTGGGGCCTTGCTGATGCAGCGCGCCCAAGGTTCGGCTTCGCTCACGCAGATGGTCAACGCTGGCCGGGATGAGGAGGCCACGCGCATCCTCTGTGCGGTAGCTGCGCGCCTGCATGCGCCGCGTGCCAAGCCGATCCCCGAGCTGGTTCCGCTAGGGCAATGGTTCGAAGGGCTATGGAGCGCGGCCGCTGCTCACGGCGGCATCCTTGAGCACAGCGCAGAGACTGCACGCGAGCTCTTGGCGACTCCACGCGATGTCGTAGTACTGCACGGCGATATTCATCATGGCAACGTGCTGGATTTCGGCCCGTGCGGATGGCTCGCCATCGACCCCAAGGGGCTATACGGCGAACGAGGTTTTGATTACGCCAACATCCTGTGCAATCCCGACGGCGCAAGCGCACTAGCACCGGGCGTCTTCGCGCGTCGGATCGAGCTCATCGCAGCTGCTTCGGGTATTGATCGGCGCAGGCTTTTGCAATGGGTGCTCGCCTGGGCAGGGCTGTCGGCAGCCTGGATGCTTGAAGACAATGCCGAACCAGGTTGCAGAATCGAAGTAGCCAAACTGGCCGCCTCGGCACTCAATGCAGCGGTCTAGGGCTTGGACTGCTGGTCGTCCCACGACACCCTTGTCATGAAATGAAAATTCGCTGTCGTGGGATGAGAGGCGACCGTAGCTGTTGCTGTCCTAGAGTGGGGGCACAACAACACCGCGCCCGGAAATACGAGAGCCGCCATGAGCAGATCCACCCAATCCAGCGAGACCGCAACTCCCACCCAGCGCCCCCCGGCGACCGCCCGCAAGCGTCGTGCTCGCAAGGATGGCGATCTCCCGGAAAACACTCAGCAGCAAGAGCTGATCGGCACGGCTGCCAACCAGACCCTGGCCGGCAACCCGTTGGTCAGCGTGCGCGCCGCGGACCTGGCCAGCTCGGCCGGCTACCTGCTCAAGGCCGTGGGCAAGTCGCCGCTCAAAGCTGGCGCTCATCTGGGTGGCTACCTGAAGCAACTGCGCGGCATCGTCGGCGGCAACTCCAGCATCGCACCAGACCCGAAGGACAAGCGCTTCGCCGATCCGGCCTGGCAATCCAACGCCTTTTTGCGCGCACTGCTGCAGAGCTACCTGGCCGGCCAGAGTGAGCTGACCCGCTTTATCGAATCCACCGACCTTGCCCCACTGGAAAAGAACCGCGCCCGCTTCGTCGCAGCGCTGCTGGCCGACGCAATGGCACCGAGCAACTCGCCGCTGACCAATCCGGCGGCGCTGCGCAAGCTGGTGGACACCGGTGGCATGAGCCTGGCCAGGGGCATGCGCCAGTTCGGCGACGATCTGCTGCACAACCGCGGGCTGCCGAAACAGGTCGACAGCACGCCATTCAAGGTTGGCGAAAACATCGCCACGGCCAAGGGCGAAGTGGTGTTTCGCAACGAGATGTTCGAGCTGCTGCAATTTGCGCCCACCACCGAAAATGTCTATGCCCGGCCCTTGGTGATGTCGCCGCCGCAAATCAACAAGTACTACGCCATCGACCTGTCGCCGGAGAAAAGCCTGATCAAGTGGATTCAGGACAGCGGCGTGAACCTCTTCGTCATCAGTTGGCGCAACCCGACCCGCGAGCATCGCGACTGGGGCTTGTCCGATTACGCGCTGTGCCTCGACCAGGCAGTGGACGTGGCGCGGCGGATCACCGGTAGCCCGGATGTGAACATGTGGGGCTCCTGCTCCGGCGGCATCACCCTGGCGGCCTACCTGGGCTGGCTGGCGGCCCGTGGCGAAGGGCACAAGGTGGCCAACACCAGCTGGGCCGTGTGCGTGCTCGACATGCCCTCGGCGCTGGGCGACACCACCCTCGGGCTGTTCACCACCCCGTCCGCGCTGCGTGCGGCCAAGGCCAGCTCCCGGCGCAAGGGCGTGCTTAGTGGTCAGGGCATGGCCAGCATGTTCGCCTGGATGCGGCCCAACGACCTGATCTGGAACTACTGGGTCAACAACTACCTGCTCGGCAACAAGCCGCCGGCCTTCGACATCCTGGCCTGGAACAACGACACCACACGGCTGCCGGCCCAACTGCACGCGGACTACCTCGACCTGATCCAGCAGAACCCCTACAGCAACCCGGGCACCCTGGAGATTGCTGGCGAGTCGATCGACATGACCCAGGTGCAGGTGGGCGCCTATGTGGTTGGCGGCACCACCGACCACATCACCCCGTGGCAGGGCTGCTACGGCACCGCCCGGCTGTTTGGCGAGGACACCACCTACGTGCTGTCCAACGCCGGCCACCTGCAGAGCCTGGTGAACCCGCCGGGCAACCCCAAGTCGTACTACTACGCGGCGCCTGCTGCTGCCGAGGCTGCGGAAACCTGGTTAGAGAGTGCCGGTGAACGTCAACAAGGTAGCTGGTGGCCGCATTGGCGCGAATGGATCGGACAGCGCTCGGGCGACAGCCTGCCGGCGCCGAAGAAACTCGGCTCGCGCAAGTACCGGCCGCTGTGTCCTGCACCGGGGACCTATGTCATGGAGCGTTGAGGCTGCTTTCTGTTCCTCCCGCTGAACCCACGCCACCCGTGGGTTCAGCGCTTTGGTCTGACGGCTTACGTCACGCTGGAGCCGGACCTGTGGGGGACGCCAGAAACGGTCTGCCACCTGCCAATCTGTGCTCGGCAGAGCTCAATGTGGGAGCCGGCCTTGCCAGCGATCGGGCGCGTAGCGGCCGAAAATCCTGAATTCGCGATCCCCCTGTTACACCGCGCCGCTTGGGTTTACTGCCACTGTGCAGAAATTCGCGGGCCAAGGCCCCGCAATAGACCCAATCACGGGCGGCTTTCGGCTGTGGGTTCAACCGGCTGCTCCCGACTCGCTGCAACGGAATGTTCCATTAAAAATCATCTGCATCGGGCGCACGGAAGGCCTTGCTGTAGTAGCCGGACTGGTCGAAACAGCACACCTGCTTCTTACCGGAGGCAAGCATATCGCAGGCATCACCAATTCGTTTTGCGCGCGTCCTCAGTTGCTTGGCTGAAGTAATCCAGTGTATCCAGTCTACGCGTGCGAGAGTCGTCGTACTGTCCCAGACCAAACGAGCCTCAGGCGCGGCTGCCAATGCCTGCTGAAAATCTGCAGGGATGTCAGGCTCGGGCTCCTTCTTCACAGGGGTCAGCTCTAGCGTAACGACATCCCCAACGGCCGCACCTGCGGCTTCGAGTAACGCTGTACTTACCTGCAGCCAATGGCTCAGCTGACCATCCGGCTCAAGGGTTGCCTGGAAAGGGAGGCCATTGAGGGTGCCCGCAACCGTCGTCCTTCCTCGCCTCGGCAGCTGTTCACTGGCGTCTCTTGGCAGTACGACGAACGCCCACGGCGTGTCATCTCCAGGCTGTGCTGGACGAAGCAGCTTTGCTTCGAATCGGGATTTCCCATCGATTGTTGTCATTGCCACTCCTCCAGCAGTACGCCAAGCCCAGTTGGACGACGTTCCCTATCTAGGCAAGCTGAGCGCTCAGCTCACCAGCACCTCGTCCAGGGCCTTTTCCAGGGTGCTGACCGTACGCTCGATATTGCGCAGCTTTTCGAGCCCGAACAGACCGATGCGGAAGGTCTGGAAGTCGGCAGGCTCGTCGCATTGCAACGGCACGCCGGCGGCGATCTGCAGGCCGTGGGCGGCAAATTTCTTGCCGCTCTTGATATCGGCATCATCGGTGTAGCTCACCACGACGCCAGGGGCCTGAAAGCCGGCCGCCGCCACGCTTTTGATACCTTTGCCGGTCAACAGTGCGCGCACCCGATCGCCCAGCGCCTGTTGTTCGCCGCGGACCTTGTCGAAACCGTAGGCTTGCGTCTCTTTCATCACTTCGTTGAATCGCGCCAGGGCATCGCTGGGCATGGTCGCATGGTAGGCATGTCCGCCCTGTTCGTAGGCCTGCATGATCTGCAGCCACTTTTTCAGGTCGCAGGCGAAGCTGCTGCTCTGCGTCTGCTCGATGCGCTCGAGGGCCAAGGCACTGAGCATCACCAGGGCGCAGCAAGGGGAGGCGCTCCAGCCTTTCTGCGGTGCGCTGATCAGCAGGTCGACTGCGCACTTGTGCATTTCAACCCACAGCGTGCCTGAGGCGATGCAGTCCAGCACGAACAAACCACCCACCGCATGCACGGCGTCGCCGACGGCCCGCAGGTACTCGTCGGGCAGGATAATCCCTGATGAAGTTTCAACATGGGGAGCGAAAACAACCTGCGGCTTGTGCGCCTCAATGGCTGCCAGCACCTCGTCCAGCGGGGGCGGGGCGTAGGCCGCCTGGCGACCCGACTCGACCGGTCGGGCTTTCAACACCGTGGTGGCCGCCGGGATGTTGCCCATCTCAAGGATCTGACTCCAGCGATAACTGAACCAGCCGTTGCGAATCACCAGGCATTGCTGGCCGGTGGCAAACTGACGCGCCACCGCCTCCATGCCGAATGTACCGCTGCCGGGGACCACCGCTACAGCCTGAGCGTTGTAGACCTGTTTCAGGGTGCTGGAAATGTTCCTCATCACGCCTTGAAATGCCTGCGACATGTGGTTGAGCGAGCGGTCGGTGTAGACCACCGAGTACTCGACCAGCCCCTCAGGATCGATGCTGGGATAGAGCTTGGACATGGGTGACTCCTTTCGCAGAGATGTCAGTGGTATGGACCCTGCCCGAAGCTTTGGCAAATAACAAGATTGCTCGGGAGTGATTGCGGCGTCTATCGAACAGCTGACATTTCCACTTTAATACGCTGCTGCAGACTTCACTGAAGGCCCCCGTATATGGACATACCCCCTCGCTTCATCATTCACCAAACCCGGCACTGGGTACTCAATCATCGTATGAACAGCGCGCTGCCCGGGTACTTGATGTTGAGTGCAAAGGCGCAGACAAACTCGCTCTCCACGCTACCGATCGAGGCACAGGCAGAGCTGGGTGTATTGCTTGCCCAAACGCAAAAAATCATCGAAGACTTACTGCAGCCCAAACGCTTGTATATAGGCCGCTTTGGCCACGACCCCGGCCACTCCATCCACTTTCATTTCATTCCTGTCTACCCGTGGGTAGAAGCGTTGTTCTGGGAGGATGAGAGATACAGGGCACTGCAGACCTTCGGCTCGATAGACAGCGATGTACCCCTGACGGATGGCGCAGAGCTGACACTGTTCGTGTGGCGAGAGTTTTGCGAACGCCCGGATCCACCGCAAATCCAGGGTCAATCGGTCGAACAGGTCATTGCGGACCTTCGCACGGCATTTGCTAGTGGGAGCGGCGGTGCGACGCTTCGGCTTGCCCCGCGATAACCCAATTCACCGGATGGCCGCATCTGCGGCCTTAACCAGCTAAACAACTCACTCCACAGGCACTTGCCTCGCCTGCACAGTACGTCTCAGCACCGCAGCCGTCTCAGCACGCGCCTCAACCTCATCCAGCAACGCCTCCACCAGCGCGAGGCTCATTTCCAGCGATTGTTCAGTCGCCCAGAGTAATTCGCGCGTTTCGGCATCGACCATGTCACAGGCGTGAGCGTTGGTCCGGTAAGCACTTTTTAGCAGGATGCTGGCGTGGACCAGAGCGTCTTCGGCAGACACGCCGGGGCGCACGGCGAACAGCGCATCGTGGCTGCCATCGCAGGAGCCGAAGGTGGTGCTGGTTTTGGTGGCGAGTGGAGGGTCAGGAACGGGTTTTGTCATTGTGTTGCTCCTTGATTGATGGAGCCGCCACAAATCGCTACCAAACGAATGGGTGGCGGCTGTACGCAGGTTGGTAGACCGGGAATCAAGGAAACCGGCGCGCACAAGTGCGCCCTACGCACAGCCGCCATAACACGAAACAGCAGACACAAAAAAAGCGCCAACTGCTCGGATAGGACGCTTGTGCGCCTTGATATCACCTGGGCTACCAAACCCGGTCGCTGGATTTACAGCGACGTGGGGAAGGGTAGCGGGGTTGGGGTGGGGATACAAGGGGGAGGTGGTCAAAGGCGGTTTTCGGCCAAGAACAGTCGGCCGGCGAACTCGTAAATCATCATCTATTCTAGGTGGACCAAAACGTCGGCAAAGCATTGAACACTGGACAGAGAGGGATCTTTATGACCGTTGTCAAAGGTAATGACCTTCGCGAGCTGTCTGCAGATGATGTTTACTCAGCACCACAAATACTCAACGGGCAAGGCTTCGAACTTCATCCTCAATCGGTTAAAATTTTCAGACCAACCGGGGCCCCCGTTTACTTCTACGACGTATTCACGGACGGACCGGACCGGGTCGGAATCGCAAGCTTGGTACTCGAAAAGGACGCCCTCCAGGTTGCTGACGTAGGACACGCCTGCGCCAACTTATCCGAGAGCCAGACAGACCCCGATCTTCTTTCACGTATTGCCGACCGATTGATATCCCATGGACTTCAAAGTGGCCTCCAAACGGTTCGTGTCGTTGTCCCTGCCGGTGATGAAAAATCGATTCAAGCGTGTCTAGCACAGGGCAATATTTGCGCTCAGGAATGCCTGGAAAGCGATGGAAAACAGTTCGTCTGGTTCGAGTATTCGAATTCGAGTCAGCAGGACGAATAGTCTAGTACTCAATCATTTGCGCCCACAGAACGAAAAAGCCTGCACAAGGCCGAATTTTTGGCCAAGTCTGGGGCGCAGTACGACGCTTCCGATTGGGAACCGATGAAAAAAGGCGTTCTACCAAGTGTCAGCTTTTGGGTCGAAGGCGGCCCCAAGCTGGCGCAGCCCTAGCCTGCAGTAAATTCAAGCTAGACTCCAGTAACCCTAGCGATGGTCTATATAAATAGCCCCTATAGACTGCTTTCGGCCAGAAGCTGACACTCGCGAACGGCATTTATCGACCCGAAGCGAACGCTCTTGTTGCTGCTAGTGCCTGACAATGCTTGGCCAGGTATGACCAGCACCCAACAGCAAATTACAACGGCCCTCTGTTAAGCGTTCGCACCGTGTTTCATTGGCGTTCGCCAAGTAAAGTGCAGCAAGAGAGTCGTGAACAAGAAGAACGGAAGGCCGACAGCGATTGAAATTTTTTCAGTCATCAGCAGGCCGGCTCCTCCACCTACTATCACTGCGAGTATCAGAAACAAAATATCGCTTTTCCGTTTGGCTGGACGCACAAAGTATCTGAGCAAAGTCTGCATATTTACTCCAATTTTCTAGTCTTAGAAGAATTCTCGACTAACCAACATCACGGCCAGGCCAATCATGATCACGCCGGAAATTCTTCCTACGAGCCGTGCAACACTGGGACGGGTTCGCAACGCCTTGTTCGCCCCGAAGCCCACCATTGAATAGACCACCGAGCAGCTCGCGGTATAAACCAAGCCGAGGGCTAGGATTTGAGTGGGGATGCTCCAGGTAGCAGCTTCAGACGTCCACGGCGGCAAGAAGGCGAGGAAGAAGATGAACGCCTTGGGGTTCAAGCCGCTGACAAGCGCGCCCTGCCGGAACCAAGTCATCCAGCTGCCCCCGTTTTCGGCTCCGCTATCAGCATGCGGAACAGGTGGATTGCGCAGCATCCCATAGCCCAGCCATGCCAAGTACATGGCGCCAACTACGGTGAGGATGGCCATGAGAACCGGGTTGCCGGCGATCAGTACGCCCACTCCCGAGCAATCAGAATGGTCAGTACCACATACCCTGCCAGCAACCCCAGAACGGAAGCGCCAACGCCTCGGTTGCGAATTCCAGCCGAGATCGCATATGCCCAGTCAGCGCCGGGCGTGAAGACAAAGAGAAGTGAAAAGGCCCAGAAAGCCACCAGTGTTGATTCGCTCATGCTGGCTCCAGGGGACTCAAGTAAATGTGTGATGTGTGCATTTTTAACTCAGGAAGAAAATCACCGCCCGTACCTATCCCGGAAACCAAGTCTGAAGTGGGTACGGTGCGTGGTAGATAAGCGTCAGAGATTTACTTGTGCAGCGAGAGACCTTTGATGGCCTTGTCGACTGCTTTTTTTGGAGCCGCGAATGGCAATGAATCGCCCCGGGTTTCGTAGACACCTCTTTGCCTTAAACTGAGGCCAATTAGGAGGTGCCATGAGCAACCCGCGT